>NZ_BLZO01000175.1 GCF_014132355.1 Okeania sp. KiyG1 | reverse complement strand
TAAATTCACAGCCGCCGTAGTATCGTTTACCTGGAAGACCTTCGGCATATTTGTTGGTGAGTACGGAACCTTGGGCGGCCATTACTGCTGCAGAGGTAAAGTTTTCACTAGCAATTAGTTCTAGGTGGTCTTGTTGCCGTCCGTATTCTTTTTGAATTAGTTCGGCGACTAGGGGGTCAGTATCGGCAAGAAAGTTAGCGTTAATCATATCTATTATTTTTTGAGGTTACATTACTACATTATTAAATTATATGCCCCACACTGGCACTTATGGTTTTCAGTGTGGGGCGGAGGGATTGAGTTTATATTAGTGGAACTATGGTTAATTCCCTTTTAGAATTTGTTTTCGACAACTAACTCACTTAATGGTAATTGTCCGGGTTTTGGCCAAGAGTCTTTAACTTTTTTACCAATGGCTACCATGGGACCCATTACATAATCTTCAGGTAAATTAATTAATTCTGCTACTTTTTGAATATCAAAACCAATCATTGGGCAGGAATCATAACCCATCGCTTTTGCTGTTAACATTAAGGTTTGCATTGCCATACCAATGGAACGTTGAGCTTCATCTCGCTGAAGCCATTCACGCCCTTGATGGAAAGGTTCTATCATACCTACAAGTTGTTTGGCGACTTGCTCTGGAGCATTGTGCCAATAGCGATGAGGTTCTTTTTCCCAAGCTTTAATATCTGCTGTAAAGAGAATGAGCAAAGAAGCTTCTGTCATTTGAGCTTGATCGAAACCAAGTTCTCGGATCTTTTGTCGTAATTCTGGGTCTCTAAGAATAACAAAACGCCAATGTTGAATGTTAAAGCTAGTGGGAGCTTGAATTGTTGCTTCTAAAAGTTTTTGTTCTTCTTGGGGTGTTATTTTATGGTTAGGATCATAATGTTTTACAGCGCGACGTTGATAAATTACTTCTAAAGCATCCATTGAGTAAAACTCCTCTTGATAAGTTTAAGATTTAGAAACTGAGTTTTTCAATAAAATTAAAACTCAAGTTGCCCTATTGAGGTTTTGTTTGTTAGGGAAAGGTTTTGCTAAATTTTACCTGAAATTAAGAGCAAATAATCTATCTAATTTTTGAGTCCTAAAAAGCTAGTCATTAAATTCCGATTGTATAGGAATACATACTGGAGAGTAAAGTACCCAAACCTTTCGCGTAGGGAACAGGAAAAAGGGAATAGAGGGTCAAAAATAGAATTTTTCTGTAGTGTTGTGAAATGTTTGTAAGATAGCATTAATAAATTTGTATACTACTTTATTATCATCACATAGGGTGTATATTTGTTCAAATTAATCTGCAATAATTCAAATACTATTCGGTGGATTATTATGCTGTATTTGATCAATAATTTCTGATAATGAAGTAGTTTTATTTTCAAGTAAAAAAATTAGCTTCTTGGCTTTATTATCTCATTTTTTTTCATTTATTTCTGGAATATAGAGTATGAATAAAGCTTTAGCAATAGCATAAAAAGGATTTTTTCCAGGGCTAAAATATGCAAATAAACAATTTTTTGCTTTTGCTAATTTAGGCACTAATTCTGCTAAAACCACTGAAGATTTACCACTTTTTGATGTGCCTAAAATTGGAATAAGATTCTTGACTTTAACATCCTTTAACCAATTTTTTACAAATTTATCTCTACTACAAAAGTATTTAGCATTCTCTGGAATAAAACTATACGAACCTAGATAGAGAGAATTAATATTTTCCTCTGTTTGATGAGAATCTCTTTTCTCTTTTTCGGCGTTGATTATTTTGGCTATGATTGTGCTTTAATGGCTATTGCCTAACTATTAACTCAAAGTATTTTTCTTTTGCCAAATTTAGGTTTCATAGCTTGCTTGATTCACCAACGCCTCTTTTTCTAAATAAGGTTTGAGACTACTATTGCGTATAGGCAAATAGTAATGAATAATTTTTAGTTTCTCATTTGCGATAAGTTATGGATTTTCTCTCGGTGGAGCCTTCGGAGAATTTTGAGAGAATGATAGTAGGTGGAAATTTATTCTCATCAAAGGTAGGAATATATTTGCAGAGTAAAGTACCTAAACTTTTCGTCCAGGGAGCAGGAAAAAGGGAGTAGAGAATCAAAAAATTTTTAAATAATAGTTTGAGTAACTATTTATTTTAAAGTTGTAACCATACCAAATAAAGAATATGCCCCATACTGCAAACATGAAATGTCAGTATAGGGCGGAGAGATTTAGTTTATGATGTTGGTAATCTTAATATTTGACCAGTGGAATTATTTCTAAAGTATTTATTGTGTCAACTCTTTGTAAATTAATGACTTGCTAAAGATTATTCTAAAGTAAACTCTAGAAACAGCAAACTTTATAATAAGTTCCAACAATTAAGCAACTTTTCAGTTATAGGACGAACTAGAGGAGAAACAGTTTCCTTGAGAACAATTGGGGCAACAAGCGCTGTTGCACTATCCAATAGCTTCTTGATTTTCGGATCTTTTTTTGCCTCCTCTAAAGCTTGATCCTCATTAGGATATTTTTTTATAATTTCGCCCAGTGAATTTTCAACTTCTGCGATAAATTCAGGCGGTACAAGATTATTGTTATTTTGTTGGCCAATACCAACTTGTTTTCCATAAATAGAAGCGTTTCCTTGATTAGTGAAATTGATTGTGTTATCTGGCATAACTTAGATTTCCTTTGTGAACTTAACCTTGACTAATTTTTAGTTTAACCTATTCAAAAAAGCTTGTGTTTTGTTTTTTTCTTAAAAGAAATATTTATGTGAAAACTATTTCCAGCTTTAGCACTTATCTTTGAGCTTGCATATAATCCTAACTGGACTATCAAAAATAATTGGAAAAAATTCTAAAACTACAGGCATTCCAACAAAAAACAAAAATAATAAAATTACAATTCTATATACTATTGGTGTTTTACCAATTGTATTATTTTGCTAGTTTTTTTATTAAGTTATTTTGTTCAGCACGCTTTTTTGCTCTGCCCGCTTTTTTGTTCTCTCTTGTAAACCTCGGCTATATATTCATTTTCAGTAATTTCTTCGTAAGCTCTATATGTTAGTTGTTTACCATTTTGTTTTTCCCATAATTCAATTAGGGAAAATGCTAATAAAGCTAGACGTTCCTGTTTTTCAATGACATCTTCAATGAGGCGTTAAACCAATCTTTTTTCAACTTCAATTCCCAATTTTTGAGTGGGTTTTTCTATGACTTCTCTTAGTTGGTTTGACTTCATTTGTTCTAACGTAATTCCATCTTTTTTCAAGACATCTGCTAAAGGTTTATGGAACTCAGCATTTTCTAAAAAATTTGTTCCTATTGCAGTAATTAACTTTGTTGACAAAAAGGATTTTTCTGTGGAGTTTTGAAACGTTTGTAAGAGAGCATTAATAAACTTGTATCGGGTTTCACCATCAGTACAAAAAGTGTAGAGTTGTTCAAATTGATCTGCAATAATTAAGATACGATTCCCTGGATTTTTGCTGTATTTTATCAATAATTTTTGATAACGAAGTAGTTTTATTTTCAAGTGAAGATTTTAGTTTCTTTGTTTCAGCCTCTAATTCTGTTTGATCAATTTCTGGAATATAGAGTGGAACTAAAGCTTGAGCAAGATTATAAAAAGGGTCTTCTCTAGGACGAAAAAATGTAAATAGCCAATTTTTTGCTTTTGCTAATCGCGGAATTAACCATGCTAAAATCACTGAAGATTTACCACTTTTTGATTCGCCTAAAACTGGAATAAAATTATTCTTTTCAATGGCTGTAATAAGTTTTTTAAAAATTCATCTCTACCGAAGAAATATTCAGCATCCTGTGGAAGAAAACTAGATTCCTTATAGGGACAATTAACATCACCTTTTTCTAAATAAAAATTGAGATTGACAATAACATTATTTTGAATACCAATACCATATTGGGTTCCATAATTTATGGAGTTATCTTGATTAGTAAAATTAATGTTATTTGATGCTTCTTCATCATTTTGTGCAGCCATTAAACTTGAAAATTAAGAGCTAGTTTTTGAAGAATAAGCCAGTAGGACAAATTCATAAATTACTTCTACAATAATCATAATTAAGAGTGTGAGCTAAACCCAAAAAAGAAGATAAAATTTTATAGCTCAAAACCTAGCTTTGACAGAATTAAACATTTGATAATAACGGCGCAGCATTTAACAATGTCTGAGTATAAGAATGTTGGGGATGATTAAATATCTTTTCTGTTTCTCCTTCCTCCACAATTTTTCCACCATTCATAACAGCAATTCTGTCACAAATAAATCTAGCCACCCATAAATCGTGAGTAATAAATAAATAGGTTAAATTTAATTCTTTCTTTAACTCCAACATCAATTCCAAAACTTGAGTCTGAATAGTAGCGTCTAACATACTCACAGGTTCATCACAAATAATCAGTTTTGGATTAGTAATTAATGCTCTGGCAATAGCGACTCTCTGTTGTTGTCCTCCAGATAATTCTGAGGGGTATCTTTTGCCATATTCTACTACTGGAGTCAAACCTACCTTTTCCAACATTTGCTCCACTTGAATTTTAGCTTCCTCTACATTAGCCAAATTATGGATAAATAGGGGGTCAGCTACTATTTGGTCAACAGTCATCATGGGGTTGAGACAAGCAAGGGGGTCTTGAAATATCATTTGCATTTCCCGACGGTAAGGTTGCAATGCAGAGTGCGAGAGAGTTGTTAAGTCTTTGCCTTGAAATTCGACTGAGCCAGAAGTAGATTTAATTAACTGTAAAATAGTCCGAGATAAGGTACTTTTGCCACATCCAGATTCTCCTACTAATCCCACTATTTCCCTGGATAGAGGTCTAGGTTAACTCCATCCACTGCTTTGATAAGTTTACTTTTTCCAGAAAATAATAATTGCTCTATAAAATTACTTTCTAAGGTGTAGTGCTTCTGTAAATTTTTGACCTGCAAAATTGGTTTGAGGATTTTGGGAGCTTCTGTTAATTCAGATTTTTCTGGTTGAATTTGAGCAGGAGTAGATTCAACTACTTGAATATGTAAAGCAGCTTGAAATAGAGATTTAGTATATTCATGTTGAGGATTGTGGAGAACTTGTTTAATTGAACCTGTTTCTACAATTTCACCTCCATACATCACAGCAATACGGTCACAATATTCTGCCACCATTGCTAAATCGTGGGAAATTAATAACAAGGAAGTCTGACGTTCTTGGCAAAGTCTGGTAAGTTCCCCTAAAATCTGAGACGCTATAGTTACATCCAAGCTAGTAGTAGGTTCATCCGCAACAATTAACTTAGGGTCCAGTAATAAAGCTAGAGCGATCGCCACCCTTTGTCGCATCCCCCCACTAAATTCATGGGGATATTGAGACCAACGACTTGCAGGAATATTTACTGCTTCGAGAGTTTCTATAGATTTTTGTTGTGCCTGAGATTTAGATATATTGGGTTGATGAGCTTGAATTGTTTCTACACAATGATCCCCAATAGTCATTAATGGATCGAGACGAGTCATGGGGTCTTGGAAAACTAATGCTACTGCTTCTCCACGAAATTTTCTCAGTCGAGAGGGGTTCATCCCAAATATGTATTCTCCCCCAAATGTTATGGACCCCTCAACTTGTACTGACTTGGGTAATAATCTCATAGCAGCACGTCCAAGAGTAGATTTACCACATCCAGATTCTCCCACTAATCCTAATTTTTCACCTGGTTGAAGTGTGAGGGAGACATTATTTACTGCCCAATGAGATTTTCCACGTTTTTCGGGATAAGCTACTCGTAGATTTTTTATATCAAGTAAGGAATTCATTACTAGGTGGTAGGTCGTAGGTTTTAGGTCGTAGGTTTTAGGTTTTAGGTGTTATACCATTTTGATAAATGTTTGTTACAAATGGTAGGGACGTTGCATAGTCCGTACGAAAGAAGGAAGAAGGAAGAAGGAAGAGGGGAAAAATATTGAGAAAAAGGTAAAAACGATAGGTATAAATATCTAAAATAAACTGGAGCAGCTATTTTTAAGCATATTCGATAAAACTCTACCCTTTTGTAGCATTCTTTTTTCAAAGTGGTATTATGACAGCTTAAAAAAAGGATGTTACTAATAGTTTCGCTTCTTTAGATGTGAAATAATTTTGGTTAAATTACTGTATTCTCAAAGTTTTTAATCCTCAAAATATTACTTTTAAATTTTTATTTTTACTTCTAGTTTCGCTTCTTATAGATGTTAAATAATTTTGGTTAAATTACTGTATTCTCAAAGTTTTTAATCCTCAAAATATTACTTTTAAATTTTTATTTTTTACTTCTAGTTTTGCTTCTTATAGATGTTAAATAATTTTGGTTAAATTACTGTATTCTCAAAGTTTTAAGTCCTCAAAATATTACTTTTAAATTTTTATTTTTTACTTCTAGTTTCGCTTCTTATAGATGTTAAATAATTTTGGTTAAATTACTGTATTCTCAAAGTTTTAAGTCCTCAAAATATTACTTTTAAATTTTGACTTTTTACTTTTGACTTTTTACTTCTAGTTTCGCTTCTTATAGATGTGAAATAATTTCAATTAAATTACTGTATTCTCAAAGTTTTGAGTCCTCAAAATATTACTTTTAAATTTTGACTTTTTACTTTTGACTTTTTACTTCTAGTTTCGCTTCTTATAGATGTTAAATAATTTCAGTTAAATCACTGTATTCTCAAAGTTTTGAGTCCTCAAAATATTACTTTTGACTTTTGACTTTTTACTTTTGACTTTTTACTTCTAGTTTCGCTTCTTATAGATGTGAAATAATTTCAATTAAATTACTGTATTCTCAAAGTTTTGAGTCCTCAAAATATTACTTTTAACTTTTAACTTTTTACTTTTGAGTTCTAGTTTCCCTCCTTTATATATGAAATAATTTCAGTTAAATTACTGTATTCTCAAAGTTTTAAGTACTCAAAATATTACTTTTAACTTTTAAATTTTGAATTTTTATTTTTTACTTCTAGTTTCGCTTCTTATAGATGTGAAATAATTTCAGTTAAATCACTGTACTCTCAAAGTTTTAAGTCCTCAAAATATTACTTTTAAATTTTAAATTTTTACTTCTAGTTTCCCTCCTTTATATATGAAATAATTTCAGTTAAATTACTGTATTCTCAAAGTTTTAAGTCCTCAAAATATTACTTTTGACTTTTGACTTTTGACTTTTGAGTTCTAGTTTCACTTCTTATATAGATGTGAAATAATTTCAATTAAATTACTGTAATTTCAAAGTTTTAAGTACTCAAAATATTACTTTTAAATTTTGACTTTTGACTTTTGACTTTTAGCTTCTAGTTTCCTCCTTTATATATGAAATAATTTCAGTTAAATTACTGTATTCTCAAAGTTTTAAGTCCTCAAAATATTACTTTTAACTTTTGACTTTTGACTTTTGAGTTCTAGTTTCACTTCTTATATAGATGTGAAATAATTTCAATTAAATTACTGTAATTTCAAAGTTTTAAGTCCTCAAAATATTACTTTTAAATTTTGACTTTTGACTTTTGACTTTTAGCTTCTAGTTTCCCTCCTTTATATATGAAATAATTTCAGTTAAATTACTGTATTCTCAAAGTTTTAAGTCCTCAAAATATTACTTTTAACTTTTGACTTTTGACTTTTGAGTTCTAGTTTCACTTCTTATATAGATGTGAAATAATTTCAATTAAATTACTGTAATTTCAAAGTTTTAAGTACTCAAAATATTACTTTTAAATTTTGACTTTTGACTTTTGACTTTTAACTTCTAGTTTCGCTCCTTTAAATGTGAAATAATTTCAGTTAAATTACTGTATTCTCAAAGTTTTGAGTCCTAGAAATATTACTTTTAAATTTTAAATTTTTACTTTTAATTTCTAGTTTCGCTTCTTATATAGATGTGAAATAATTTCAATTAAATTACTGTAATTTCAAAGTTTTAAGTCCTCAAAACATTACTTTTAAATTTTGACTTTTGACTTTTGACTTCTTTACGTGAGGTGGCGCAGAATTATTTTTTCATTCTTTCCTCTTCCTTCTTCCTTCTTCCTTCTTCCTTCTTCCTTCTTCCTTCTTCCTTCTTCCTTCTTCCTTTCATAAAATATTAACTTTGACTACCTACACTAAATTTCCCATTCAGATCCTTTCTTTTATTTTCAAATCTGCGTAACATATAAGTAGCAGCACAATCTCCATGAGAATTATCCTCTAATATATCTGCTAATTGAAAAACATACTCAGCTATTTCTTCTCCCAATTTATCAATAACAGTCTGACGATTAATCATTTCTTGTTGATGCAGACGCACCTTAGTTTGCCATTGACTAGAAAACATCTCATGTATTTTTGTATGCAGTCCAAGAGATTCTAAAATTTTCCACTCTTCAGCATCATCAAACCAAATACCACCATCATGTAAACAACGTTCTATATAGAAAGGTGTTTTAATATTTATTTTGATGCGTGATAAATAAGTACCACATTCTGGACATAACCCTGCTTTACTATCAAAAGGGGAGGGTACAAAATCTTCAAATTGATTATAAGGTAAGATTTCTTCTGGGACATACCATGAGGGTAAACTTTCTAACCAAGCTTCATAATTTTTTCCCGAAATCCAAAAACCTTCAGATTCTGGGCAGTATTTTACCGGGATAACATCATTCAAAACGGCATCTTCTAAATCTACATCGTACTTGGGACTTTTCATCGTATATGCTCCTGATCCTATGTTAATTTTGTTTTACTAAGTATATTCCCGCAATAGCCTATGAGGGTTTTTAGGCGGTCTTTGATAGTGGCCAATCGCGTTTGTGTTGTTTGAGGGTTTCGAGATGCTTGCAAAAAGGTTAAATCTACATATAACAGTCGAAGTTCCTTATGCATCTCTGTTAGGTAAGACTTTACCTGAAATGCGATAGATCGATCTAGTTCTAAGTTATCTAGACTCATAATCTGAATCTGGAAAAACTGTTGGACTTCTTTACTCATGGCCGAAATTTTTTCTAGCTCTAGATTTTCTAGGGCCATAAGTTGCTGCAACTGATTCAGCATTTGACTGAATTTTTGATATTGCTGATTATGCTCCTTTGGTAACATAATATAAATCAATTAAAATTTGTATATATAAGGTAATAATATAGGATATTCAGAGGCTCATTTAACAATTAATAATTAATAATTAATAATTAATAATTAATTATTACCTCTTATTTTTAAGGAGAGGATTGACGTAAAAGGGAAAAATTTTTCTTCTCTTGGTCAATTGGATATGGCGAGGAGACCCGCTCTTATCAGAGCCGCTCCGAAGATCGCCATCCCTTGATCGTTTTTTTCTCCTTTAAAGGAGAGGCTTTAAGCTTTAATTATTCAGTAAAGTCACAGAATCAGTTTGAATTTATCTTTGAAATTAATGTCACTCTACGATTACTGATTTTATGAATATTTTTGATACTTTTTAGAGTCATAATTTCAATAATTTAGAATTAAGAATTAAGAATTTATAATTACCTCTTCTTATAAATAAGAGGATTGGATCAAAGATTTTTTTTTCTCCTTTAAAGGAGAGGCTTTATACCTGAATTTTTCAGTAAGCATTTCCTACGGAGTGCCGATAGAATAGCTATTAGCTGACTACTGTTTACTTACTTAATTATTAAGTTATATTGTAGATATCCGTAGACATCTACCCCGATTTGATAATATAACCTTATCGCAATGATTATACATAGCTTTCCATATTTTTTATAAGAATTAAAGTATAAAAACAACAGATAATTTCAAAAAAGCTGTAAGTATAAAGTACAAAGCTAATTGAAATTAAGACCGCTTTCTCATCAACTATAAATTGATAATTTCGGTTGATAAAAGACCGAAATATAACTCTGGCATTTCTAGTATAAGTTAGCGAAACAAACAACCAATTAACCTGATTTATAAACTAAATACTATGAATACAAAAACTCTAGCATCTAAACCTGCACTTTCATGTGTAATTCCTGACTGGTTACAAGAATGCATAAATAGCAGAAATAACAGCGATAATTTAACTAGCTGTTCGCTGGATACAGCTTTAATCTGTCAAGCGTTTGAACTGGCTTATAAGTTGCATGAAGGACAATATCGTAAATCAGGAGAACCTTATATATGTCATCCTATAGCTGTTGCGGGATTGTTGAAATATCTCGGTGGTGATAGTGCGATGATTGCTGCTGGTTTTCTACATGATATTGTTGAAGATACTGATGTAACTATTGAAGAAATAGAACAAAAATTTGGCTCGGAAATAGCTTTATTAGTTGAAGGTGTAACTAAGCTTTCTAAGTTTAATTTTTCTAGCAAAACAGAGCTACAAGCTGAGAATTTTCGTCGGATGTTTTTGGCAATGGCAAAGGATATTAGAGTAATTGTTGTTAAGTTGGCAGACAGATTACATAATATGAGAACTTTGCAACATTTGCCACGTCATAAACAGTTAAGTAAGGCATTAGAAACACGGGAAATATTTGCACCTTTAGCAAATCGTTTGGGCATTGGTAGAATCAAATGGGAGTTAGAAGATTTATCTTTTAAATATATAGAACCAGAAGCTTATCGAGAAGTTCAAGAATTAGTAGCAGATAAAAGAGCTGACCGAGAGGCTAAATTGTTAGAAATGACAGAAAATTTACGACAAAAATTAGACCAAGCAGGAATAGAATGCTACGACATTAGTGGTCGCCCTAAACATCTGTATGGAATTTATCGGAAAATGCATTTAAAGCAAAAAGCATTTCACGAAGTTTATGATATTGCCGGACTAAGAATTATTGTGAATAAAAGGGAAGATTGTTATCGAACTTTAGCCATTGTTCATGACTCTTACCGACCCATTCCTGGAAGATTTAAAGACTATATTGGTCTGCCAAAACCTAATCGTTATCAATCATTACATACAGGCGTAATAGGTAATACAGCTCGCCCTGTAGAAGTGCAAATTAGAACTGTAGAAATGCACCATATTGCTGAATATGGAATTGCTGCTCATTGGAAGTATAAAGAAACCAGTTCTAGTAATACTAAAATGACGGCTGAAGATGAAAAATTTACTTGGTTAAGACAGTTATTAGAATGGCAAAGCGACCTGATAGACGATCGGGAATATTTGGAGACTATAAAAGGCGATCTATTCTATGAAGATGTCTATGTATTTACACCAAAAGGTGATGTAATTTCTCTCAAACAAGGTTCGACTTCAGTAGACTTTGCTTATCGTATTCATACAGAAGTGGGAAATCATTGTACAGGGGCTAAAGTCAACGATAAAATTGTTAATTTAGATACTCCATTAAAAAATGGTGATATTGTCGAAATATTAACTCAAAAAAATGGGCATCCAAGTCTAGATTGGCTGAATTTTGTTGTAACTGGTGCGGCACGAAACCGGATTCGTCAGTGGTATAAACGCTCTCATCGGGAAGAAAATGTATCTAGAGGGAAAGAATTATTAGAAAAAGAATTGGGTAAAAAAGGTTTTGAATCTTTACTCAAGTCTGAGCAAATGCGACTTGTTGCTGAGAGGTTTAATTACCATAATGTGGAAGATTTACTAGCAGCTTTGGGTTACGGTGAAATAACTTTAAATTTAGTAGTTAATCGATTACGAGATGCAACTA
Organism: Okeania sp. KiyG1; assembly: GCF_014132355.1. Classification (GTDB taxonomy): domain Bacteria; phylum Cyanobacteriota; class Cyanobacteriia; order Cyanobacteriales; family Microcoleaceae; genus Okeania. The sequence continues at coordinate 6,526 of NZ_BLZO01000175.1, read as the reverse complement.
GGGAAGTTACACAAGTTGAGCAAAATTCAGATATTTGTGAAGAATTTTTTGAGCAAAAATCTTCTTTAATGTTGCCTCGTCCAACTCAAACTTCATCTTCAGATAAATCTCATCCCATTGCTGGAGTTGAAGGTTTAATGTATCATTTGGCTGGTTGTTGTAATCCAATTCCAGGCGAACCTATTATTGGTAGTGTAACTCGCATTAATGGTATTTCTATTCATCGTCAAGGTTGTTCTAATGTGGAAAATGTACCCGGGGAAAGGTTGGTTCCTGTTAGTTGGAATTCTACTAATAAAAATCAAGGACGACCTCAAACTTATCCAGTTAATATTTGCATAGAAGTGATGGATAGAGTGGGAGTTTTGAAAGATATTTTGTCTCGTTTGATGGATAATAATGTTAATGTTCAAAATGCTCAAGTTAAAACAAATCCCGGTCACCCAGCAATTATTAATCTATGTATTGAAGTGAGCGATCGCCAACAATTTGAAAAGACTTGTACTCAAATTAAAAATATGAGTGATATTTTGAATTTACGTCGTCTTAGTCAAGTTGAATAGTTTTTTTGAAGGAAGAAGAAAGGTGAAGGAAGAAGGGTAAGCATTCTGCAGGAAATGCTGACAATGAAGGTCAATTTTTCAGAAAATTTCAACCCTTTTTAATTGAGAACTACTAATACCAAGCGTGATAAATGTTTGCTAGATTTTCTTGAGTGGGGGAGTAGTTGTATGTAATGTCCGAGAGGGAGAAGTAAACATCAGAATAATTAACAATAACTTGGGTGCTAATTATCAAAAAAGTTATTCAGTCTGTGTTAATTACTTAATAGTTGAAGTTTACCTAAGTTAAGCATTCTTTTTTCACCCTTGGTATAATATAGTATTTTTATTTGAGATGTATAGCAGGGAACAGGGAACAGTTGGAAAAACATTTCCTAGTCTAAGATTTATCATCGGCATAAGTCAAACACCAATTCTTTCTTAGGGTAAGCATTGGGTTATTAGCGGTCAGCTCTCATCTTTTTTTAATGAATGAAGTAAAAAAAACGCAATATTTTTCATTTTTCCTTCTTCCTTCTTCTTTCTTATGCTATGAGACTAATCTATAATTTTTCTTCATTCCTTTTTCCCTGTTCTGGTGTTCTCTAAAAGCATAAAAATTTGTACCTTATCAATTCAAAAACTGCTGTATAACTGAACGGAATAAGAAAAGATTTAAAGTTAACTCTTAACATAAGCATTCAGCTATTAGCGGTCAGCTTTTAGCTGTTTCATAGATAATGTATATACACTCTCTTGGTCAAGGTTAGTTTTTTTCCAATACTTTATAATTATCCTTAAATTTTTTAATACTAATCCCTGCTCTCAAGGCAATGAATTAATAGCTGATACCTGACGGCTGTTTGCGCAGCATTCCGCAGGAAATGCTTACCTCTTAACTTCGATATTTGCTCTATTTTTTCTTAAGTAAATGCTAGATAATGAGTGAAGCATAAAAATATTATGGAAAATTTTTATCCTCAGATTGATTTAGGAGAAAAACTATGGTATTAGACCAATCATCAATCAGTAAGATATTAAATAAACAACGTCAATTTTTTGCCACAGGAAAAACTAGAAATGTTGAATTTAGAATAGAACAACTTAAACTTTTAAAGCAGGCTGTTTTAGATTATCAAGAACAAATAATTACTGCTATTAAAGCAGATTTGAATCGACCAACTTTTGAAAGTTATTTTGAACTTGCTTTTGTCAAAGAGATAAATAATGCAATTAAAAACTAAAATATTGGACAAAACCTCGAAAAGTTTCTACCCCAATTGAACAGTTTCCCGCCGGAGCAAAAATTTATCCAGAACCTTTAGGGGTAGTTTTAATTATTGGTCCTTGGAATTATCCTTTTCAATTAGTAATATCTCCCTTATTAGGTGCTATTGCAGCAGGAAATTGTGCAATTATTAAACCTTCAGAAGTAGCTGCTAATACATCTGAAGTTATAGCTAATTTAATTGCTAATACTTTTGACCCTATTTATATTTCTACAGTTACAGGAGGAATAGAAATAACTCAACAGTTATTAGTAGAAAAATTTGACCATATTTTCTTTACTGGAGGTACAAAAGTCGGCAAAATAGTTATGGAAGCTGCTGCTAAAAATCTCACACCTGTTACTTTAGAATTAGGTGGAAAAAGTCCTTGTATTGTTGATTCTGATATTCAGTTAGAATATACGGCAAAACGTATTGCTTGGGGAAAGTTTATTAACGCTGGTCAAACTTGTGTTGCTCCTGATTATTTGTTAGTAAATCAAGCAGTTAAATCGGATTTATTAGATAAAATCAAAAAATATCTCCTTGAATTTTATGGTAAAAATCCTGCTAATAGTCCAGATTATTGTCGGATTATTAATCAAAAACAATTTAGTAGATTAACTAACTTACTGCAAGATGGAAAAATAGTTATTGGCGGTGAAACTAACTCAGAAGACCGCTACATTGCTCCAACAATTATTGAAGAGGTTTCTTGGAATTCCTTAATTATGCAAGAGGAAATTTTTGGACCTATTTTGCCTGTCTTAGAATACAGTAATTTAGAAGAGGCGATCGCTATTGTTAATTCTCGTCCTAAACCTCTAGCACTTTATTTCTTTTCTCGAAACAAACAAAAGCAAGAGCAAGTTTTAACAGAAACTTCTTCTGGAAATGTTTGTATTAATGATACTGTGATGCAATTTGGAGTAGTATCTTTACCATTTGGCGGTGTAGGAAATAGTGGTATTGGTCGTTATCATGGCAAGGCTAGTTTTAACACTTTTTCCCATTACAAAAGTGTGTTGAAAAAGGGTTTATGGTTGGATTTAAGTTGGCGATATGCTCCATACAAAAATAAAATAAGTTTGATTAAAAAGTAATTTTTAAGTAATACCAAATTTATAGATGTTTGCTACAAATATCTAGGGTATTTCTTAGGAGTGAACCTCCCAGGAGGGGAAGTCAGGAGGACCGAGTCCTATGGGAATGGCTTCAATACCATTTTTTAGGGCGTAAATTATCTTTTTTGTCAAAGGGAAGGCTTTAGACCAGGATTTTTCGGTAAATTCCATGTTTTGTTTTTTATACGGACTGTGTTCGAGAGCCTAAAATTTATCCCGCACTCTATGCAACGCCATATATTTATTCATCTAGAAGCGATGTAGCTACCGCACTTGCTCCGCCAAAAATATATTCACAAATCCAGAAAATTATCATCCTGTGAAGCTTCAAAAAAACGGCAAGGTATTTCCCCTTGCATCCCCAAAAAGCGAGTGTGTAATTCCGAGGAGACCTCGGAATGAAAGACACACTTAAGACAAATCGTGATACAATTTAACCATTGTGTGTCACTCGCCCATACGCATGACTTTTTATTCAACCCAAAAACAGCATTTCGCTACTGAATACATATAGAAGGGATACTCACACCATCAAAGCAGAGAAAATTATCATCCCATGAAGCACTTCAATAAAGAAGTGGCGACACCGAAAAATTTTCACCCCATCAACACATCTATATATTTACTCATGTAGAAGCGATGTAGCTGTCGCACTTGCTCCGCCAATACTATATTCACAACCAAAGAAAAATCATCATCCTGTGAAGCTCAAAAAAAACGGCAAGGTATTTCCTCTTGCATCCTCAAAAAAATCGTGATACAATTTAACCATTGGGTTTAACTCGCCCCTACGCATGACTTTTTATTCAACGCAAAAACAGCATATTGCCATTGAATACTTATGGAAGGGATACTCACACCATCAAAGCAGAGAAAAATTATTATCCTGTGAAGCACTTCAATAAAGAAGTGGGGAGAATGGCGACACCGAAAAATTTTCACCCTATCAACACATCTATATATTTACTCATGCAGAAGCAATGTAGCTACCGCACTTGCTCCGCCAAAACTATATTCACAACCAAAGAAAAATCATCATCCTGTGAAGCTCAAAAAAAACAGCAAGGTATTTCCTCTTGCATCCTCAAAAAAATCGTGATACAATTTAACCATTGGGTGTTACTCGCCCCTATACATGACTTTTTATTCAACTATAAAACAGCATATTGCCATTGAATACTTATGGAAGGGATACTCACACCATCAAAGCAGAGAAAAATTATTATCCTGTGAAGCACTTCAATAAAGAAGTGGGGAGAATGGCGACACCGAAAAATTTTCACCCTATCAACACATCTATATATTTACTCATGCAGAAGCAATGTAGCTACCGCACTTGCTCCGCCAAAACTATATTCACAACCAAAGAAAAATCATCATCCTGTGAAGCTTCCAAAAAAACGGCAAGGTATTTCCTCTTGCATCCCCAAAAAGCGAGTGTGTAATTCCGAGGTCTCCTCGGAATGAAAGACACACATCTGACAAATCGTGATAGTATGTAATCATTGGGTTTAACTCGCCCCTATGCATGACTTTTTATTCAACGCAAAAACAGCATATCGTCACTGAATACATATAGAAAAGATACTCACACCATCAAAGCAGAAAAAATCATCATCCTGTGAAGCACTCAGATAAAGAAATAACGATCACCAAATTTGCCCGCCCCATCAACAGTATCGATATTATTCATGTAGAAGTGATGTAGCTACCGCACTTGCTCCGCCAACGCTATATTCAAAAATCCAGAAAATTATCATCCTGTGAAGCTCAAAAAAAAAACGGCAAGGTATTTCCTCTTGCATCCCCAAAAAGCGAGTGTGTAATTCCGAGGAGACCTCGGAATGAAAGACACACATCTGACAAATCGTGATAGTATGTAATCATTGGGGGTTACTCGCCCATATACATGACTTTTTATTCAACAAGTGAAAAACTTATATTTTGCGTTGATACTTAATCTAAAAATCATTGATACTTAATCTAAATGTTTGCTACAAATAACTAGGAAATTCTGACTCCTTTTTTATACTAGATTTTGAAGTGCGGAATGTAGGTTGTAGTAATGCCTAAAAAATGTGAGGAAAAAATTATATGTTTTAGGAAGTAGGGAAGAAGGTACAGGGAACAGAAATGAACATAAATTAAGATTAAACTGTATTTCACTATCTGAAAAAATGCTGTAATTTCACATTTGTTAGAGATAGGGAAAAGGGGAGATTCAGATATCAGAAAATATATCTTAGTAGTAGATATGCAAATAATTTTCCCTATTTATTTAACTAGCAGTTAACTAATAGTTTTCAGCTTTGGTTGAACTTCCTGACTTGTAGACATCGGATAATACCAAATCTCAAAAAGTTTGCCATATAGCCATATATCTTTGTAACTGAGGACATAGGGAAATGGGGAGGTAGGGAGTAGTGAGATGTTCAACAATTAATAATTAGGGTCTGCTGATTAAATCTAAAAGCATTTACATATAAAGGTTGAGCGCATTTTTTAGTAAAAAAAAATCCAAGCTTTTAGGTCGTAATGGTTCAAAAAATTAGCATTTTAGGCTTATAGTTGCGCAGAATAATCAAGGGATTATTCTTCCTCCTACCTCCTCTATAATTCCCATTTCTCCTGTATTCCCCTCCCCTCCACGGTCGGGGTTAGGGGTGGGTTGGGAGGGTTAGGGGTGGGTTGTCTCCTACTCTTACCCATAAGACTTTTTCAGCAAACCCTAATTAATAATTCATGATTACCTCTCCTTGAAAAGAAGAGGATTGACGCGGAGCGTGAAAATTTTTTCTTGTTTCTCCTTTCTCCTTTAAAGGAGAGGATTTTTACCTTAATTATTAAGTAATTAACTTATGGCCATGGAATTTTTTTGCTAGTTTTACCCAAATTAATGTTAATTATTCTTATGTTTACTACTCCCTCACTCCCCTACTCCCTCACTCCCCTACTCCCTACTCCCCTACTCCCTACTCCCTACTCCCTACTCCCTATTCCCTATTCCCTATTTTGCCTGTAAATTTTCTAAAGCTTGATGAGCGCTAGATAAATTTGGTGCAAGTTCAATAGCTTTTTCTAAGGAAGATATTGCTTGTTCATCTAAGCCTAAATTAGTCAAAGCTTCGCCCAAATGATAATGTACAATACCCGAATTTGGATGAAGTTCAATTGCCTTATTATAAGAAGCGATCGCTTCATTCCACTTTTCCAAACTTGCCAAAGCATATCCTAATTTATGGTGAAGATCGGCAGCAGTGGGATTAAGATTTACCACTCGACGATAAGCAGAAATAGCCTCCTCAATAAACCCTTGTTTTTCCATCATTTCTGCTAATTTTAAATGGGAATCTATGACGGTTTTATTCTGTTCTTGTCTTCTCGCTAATGCTTCTTGTAGATGCTGATTAAACTTTTGATTATCTGGTTTAATTTCGACAGCTTTTTGATAACAATTTATTGCTTCTTCCCACTTTTGCATTTCTGTTAATGCTTCTCCTAACTGGTCATGTACAACTGCTGAATTAGGATTAATTTTGAGAACCTCACGATATTCAGCTATAGCTTCTTCCCATTTTTTGAGTTGAGCAAA
>NZ_BLZO01000174.1 GCF_014132355.1 Okeania sp. KiyG1 | reverse complement strand
GGTACTGGCGACCCAGGGACATTTTTGAGTTACCTGGATCTGGAGTTAATGGAGCTTTCATTGATGGAGGGAGTAGTGCATTAGTTAGTAACAGCCTTAATAGTAATGTGTTAGGAAGGTATAAGTTTTCGGTAAGAGATGGGAAGGTAGTAACTTCAGTTCCTGAACCTGCTTCTATACTTGGTTTATTAGCCCTAAGTGCTTTAGGCACAACTTTCCTGAAACGTAAGCATAAAGAAAAAGTGTAGGTTCACAGGTCTAATTTCTGGCAAACCTACGTCAATTTTAAAACCTAAATTCATTATATCCTTCGGATATTTGTTTGTGAGGAAATGCACCCAAAAATAATATAAAAGTATTAGGTTTGTAACTGTTGGCTAAAATATGGTATTATCTCTTAAAATCTGGGATTATCTGTTTTATGTTACTTGGATTCAAAAGTGAACTACACCCCACAAACAAACAAAAAACATTACTAGCTAAACACGCTGGTGTAGCCCGTCACGCCTGGAATTGGGGATTATGGCTGACTAGAAATATCCTTGCTCACAATTCTCATAATCCTGATAGTAAACTTAAATTTCCTACTGCAATTGACCTGCATAAACTTTTAGTAGCAATGGTTAAACCTAAAAACTTTTGGTACTATGAAGTGTCTAAAACATCGCCTCAATATGCTTTGAGATATTTATCTCTAGCTTGGAAACGTTGTTTTACCAAAGTGTCTGGTCAACCTAGATTTAAGAAAAAAGGTAAAGATGATAGTTTTACTCTAGATGGTTCCATATCAGTAGGTTTTAATCAAATTAAATTACCAAGAATTGGATGGATTAAAACTTATGAAATATTGCCAGACAATATTAATCCCAAGTCAGTAACTATTAGTAGGGTATCTGATAGATGGTTTATCAGTTTCAATTCTAGAGAGAAAGAAACTCAAATTACTGAGAAATCTGTAGATGTAGTTGGTGTAGATTTAGGTATAAAATCTCTAGCTACATTATCCACTGGTGAAGTATTTCCAGGAGCTAAATCCTATAGAAAGTTAGAAGCTAAACTTTCTAGGTTACAATACTTGAATCGACATAAAGTCAAGTTTTCTAATAACTGGAAAAAAGCACAGCTAAAAATAGCGAGACTACACAACAGAATAGCTGACATTAGGAAAGATACATTGCATAAACTAACTACTTACTTAGCCAAAAACCACGGCATTATAGTAATAGAAGACCTTAATGTATCAGGAATGATGGCCAATCACAAGTAGGGGCGAACGGCCGTTCGCCCCTACAAGGCTGTTGCTGACATGGGTTTTTATGAGTTCAGAAGACAGTTACAGTATAAGTGTCAACTATACGGCTCTAAGTTAATCGTTGTTGATAGATGGTTTCCTAGCTCTAAGACTTGCAGTAGGTGTGGTCAGATTAAAGAGTCTCTGTCTTTATCTGAAAGAGTATTCAATTGCGAACACTGCAATTTTAGCTGCGACCGAGACTTGAATGCCGCATTAAATTTAGCTATGGCGGGCAGTTTGCCCGTGACAGCCTGTGGACTGGATAACGCCGACGTTGCCAGGTAGAAACAGGAATAGAACAGATTATTTATAGATAATCATAGATTTATATAGATAATCATAGGTTTCTAAGAACGGTGTATCTCGCTACGGGCAAGTTAGAAGTCAAAAGTCAAAAGTCAAAAGTCATCTCTGACTTACTTTCAGCATTTAATATTGTCCGCGCCCTAATTATGTAGTGCTATATCTCGCAATTTTGTTGTTGAGGCCAAAAATCCTTGAAAAGCAATTTTCTTTTAGAGACTATTTTTAAACAATTAATAATGGCCTGGGATTGACTCAAGAATACTGACAAACCATCAAGCTGAACCTGAAATACATAGTCATATTCTTAACCACATTTATAAAAAAATGTCAATAAGTGAACCACCCATTGTAGGAGTTGAATGAGAGTAGGAGCTTTTGGCATTGATAGTTGAGTTGTAGTCATATTCTTATCTAGTTATCTTTTTGATTTTCTAATGACTTGAACTGTTAAGTTTTTTCAATTTAGATATAAGTTGATAAACATTGCTAGAGCTTATTACTATGCAAAGTAAAGAAATTAACATCGATCCCCGTAGATGTTAAATTATTGTTAACTGAAAATTAGAGAGATAAAATTACAGATAAATTTCTATGACTGCAACAACGCCAAAACCAACAACAGTTCCAGATTTTTGCGAAGGTATCCAATATTTTGGAGAAGCTTGGCCTGATTTTGAGACCCACGGTAATACTCCAGCAATAGCAGAAGGAAGTAAAGCGATCGCCTCACCAAGCGACCCTGCTGGCGTATATCAAACCCTCCTCTATGCTGATGCTCTCCGTTACCTCATGCTACAAGTTACAGGCAGCAAAGCATCAGGACACCCAGGTGGTTTTGCTAGTCAAGCTGAAGCTTATGCAGCACTGGTAATGTTAGGCTACAAAAATATTATGACAGAAGTCGGGCACCATGCCCCCGGTTTTTATAGCGCTGCATTTCTAGACCGCTCCCTAGAAGACATGGAAATTTCCACAGTACAGCAAATGCGCGATCGCTTCCGGGAAATGCATGGACTTCTCGGACACTTATCTGGCTGCATCCCAGGACTTTTAAACCCTGCCGGGCCACTGGGTCAAGGGCAACACTTCGCCATGGCAGCAGCATTATTACACCGCGACACTCTATTTCCATTTACTATGGGAGATGGTGGTATGGGAGAACCTTATCCTGTCAGTAGCATGGCACATTTCAATACTGCTTATCCTGATGTTACCAACTTTTTACCAGTATTAGTGTGGAATGGCTACAGTCAAGAACACCACAGTATGGTATCTACCAAAACCAATGAAGAAATGATTGCCTATTGGAAAGGCAACGGTTTCGCGGAAGTAATACTGGTAGATGCTAAAGACTTCGACGACAAAAACCAAGCAGGAGATTATATAGATAGCAGTGCTTTCTCTTTTGAAAAGCGTCTAGAATTCACAAAAGCTGTATTAGAAAATGTGGATAAAGCTGCAAAATCTGCTCTCGGTGGCAAACTCACCATTTTTATTATCAAACAACTTAAGGGTACAGGGGTTCATGCTAGAGGTTCAAAATCTCATAACCTCTATCCTAAAGATACTCTCGACAGTCCCCACATGATCGATGCTCTCAAAGAACGTGCTTTACCAGTAGCAGGTTGGGAATTAGTCCGGAAAAATTGCGAACGTGCTGGTGGGGGTCCTGCTTCTAAAACAGTTGTGACTGAATTTGAATACCCATTGTCAGATTTAGGAAAACTACCTTTAGAAGAATTTGCTGTTGATGGAGAAAAGAAAGTTGCCACAACTGCAATGGGAGCATTAATAGCTCACGTCGGGCAAAAAGACCCTAATTTCTTGCTCACAAATGCTGACGGTAATGCTGCATCGGGTATTAATAATGTCAATCAGGCGTTGAAAATTATTCACCCCACCTCTGACGACCTTTATTTCCAAGGTCCGAAAGGTCAGGTTTATGAACCTTTGAGCGAAGATGCTTGTGCTGGTATGGCTGCAGGTCTGGCATTAATGGGAGCGCGTACAGTTTGGTGTTCTTATGAATCTTTTGCTATTAACGGCGTACCTATTTGGCAGACTGTTACTCAAGCAATGGCAGAGTTACGTCACGTCACTCCTTCAACAATTACATTATTTACTGCGGGTGCATTGGAGCAGGGGCGCAATGGTTGGACGCATCAACGCCCGGAAATTGAGGCTTACTTTGCAGCGATGATGCGCAATGGTAATGTATTCGCACTGTTTCCGCCCGATGCTAATAGTATTCAAGTTTGTTATGATTGGGCTTTGACTACTAAGAATAAGGGTGTGACTATTACTGCGAGTAAGTCACCGTTACCTATTCGGACTACTTTTGAACAGACAAGACAAGGGTTGCAGGATGGTGCTGTTGTTTTGTCTGAGGTTGCCGGGGATAAAACTGTTGTGTTTGCAGTGGTGGGAGATATGCCATTAATTCCAGTATTTGAGGCTGCTGCTGCTCTGGAAGCTGGAGGTGTTGGCGTGCGGATAGTTTCTGTAATTAACCCCCGGCGTTTGTATCGTCCCCAGGATACAGGTTGGGATAGTTGCTCTGAAGCTGATGGCGGATTTTTAGATGATGCTGGCTTTGAAAAGTTATTCGGTGGTGATGCGTTGATCGGGGTGACTGGTGGCGCGAGTTTGATGTTGGAACCAATTATGTTACGGAGTCAGGTTAAGCGGGATACTTTTGCTTGGCGTCGGGGTGAGACTGCTTCTAGTGCTGGTCAGGTGATGGCTTTTAATGGTATCACGGCTGAGGCGTTGAAGGGACGAGCGATCGAATTGCTGAATTAAATGGTAGGGGTTTAGTTTCCAAAGTATTTCGCGGAAGTTAAAAGTCAAAAGCGAGTGCGTAATTCTGAGGTTTCCTACGGGGCGTATAAAGTGCGGAAGTAATTCCGCACACAGCCCCTCCAGAATATAAGACGCACTCAAGACAGTTAAAAGTAAAAAATTAGATTTTATAGGCTCAAAACTTTGACACTACAGTAATTTCAAGAAATTGTTTCACTTATGTAGTTTGAAACTATTTGTGACATCCTTAAAGTGAATTGGTACAAACTCATCCTAGGTCATCCTACACAAACGGCAGTAAATACCTATGGGAATTTATTGCTAATAATTTGAAGACTGTTATTGGTATCGATATTAATTACTTTACCACTCGAAGTTCTAAACAAACCTCATTGAACTGGTAATATCATCTCCGATTGAATAATTATAAATTAGCAACGCCAGGGAGTAGACAGAATCAATAGATTCACCATGTATAGATATAGAACCCTTTTGATAGTTATTTATATAGTTAAAGTTAAAGTTATAGATGGAGATATGGGGAGATTGGATCATGTTTCTACCTTTTCCCCCTATTCTCGTTCCTGAATTTCTGGAGTTGTGCACTCAATTGTAGAAAGTCGCTTCAGAGTTAATTATCCTCGTTTTGCTTTGCGTAAAGTAGTTAGACCTAATGTAGTTATTCCTAGTAAACCAATCATTGTGGAAGGTTCTGGTACTCTTTTTGTCTCTAGGGAAACTGACCAAGAAGCTTGATCTCCATGTGCAGCTAGGAACAAACCTGTCCAGTGGGTAATATGCCCTTCTTCATCTTCAACAGTTCCAGCAAAGTTATATTCTACGTTTGTTGGGTCATCTACTTCTATTGCTGATGTGAGGGTGAAACTGTAGTCTATACCTCCTGATTCAGAAGTGAAAAAATGATCGATGGGATTCATAGTAGAAACACTTGAGAAACTCTCAGTACTAACAGTACCCATAGAGAAGGCCGGAGCTAGAAAATCTCCTGTTCCTAGATACATCATATCCTCAAGCTCGATTCTGATTTCATCTCCATTAAACTGAAGACCAGAAACTTCTAAAGTACCTGAAAGTGCAGCAGCTTGAGCTTCAGTGGCGACACCCAGAGCAATACAACCAGTTCCGATAGTAGCGAGTGTAATTTGCTTGAGGTAGTTAGTAGTCATTGTTGATATCTCCTGAGTAAGTTATTGGTTGTTGTCTTAACAAGCTTTGTTTGTTTTGACATCCTTATTATTACTGAATACTTATGACGTTACTAGGTAGAAAATACGGAACTTTTTACTTTATATTTGCTTCATAAAACTGGTGTTAGTACTGATATTAAGTCTGGATTTGCAAGCCCCCTATCCTGATTATATCCCTATTATCCCAGTTACGGTGTTCCCTATTCCCTGATTTCATAATTATTCAAGGGGAGATGATATTACAGCAGCATGGCAAAGGAAAAAAGCTGATTATTCGGGACTGAAACGCTTTTGAATTTCCAATAAATAAACATGACCCCGGCAGCATTCCGCAGAAAAAGAACTCTCGAAAATGCCACGGCCAAGGTCATTTCAGTTATCAGTTATCAGTTATCAGTTATCAGGCACGCCTCCTATGGTCAGAACTGCGTTAACAGTTATCAGTTATCAGTACCTCTGCCTAAAGTATTGGGATTGAAGTATTGAAGTTGATTTTTTTTCATCCCCTTGTAGAGCGGTAGCTCGTCGCTCCGCCAATGGGAGGCTTGAGACCTAATTTTTTGGTCAATCTTTGTTTTGTACGGCTCATGCTTCAGAGATTGGCGTTCGCGCAGCTTCGCCTCAGCAGTATCGCCTCAATTTTGATACTAAATGGGTTCTATATGTATATGTATGGTGGAGAACATCAAATAGGAGCTAGTGCAATTCAAATAGCGAAGGGATATGTAGCAAATATTTTGGCGTAGGAAAAAAACTGTAGAAAAATTAAATGAATGAGGGTTCCCTAAAGGGGCTTTGTTACCTTGAAGAAGTTTACTCCAGGGAATAGGATGGGCGTAAATCAAACTAGCAACTCGTCTCCAATTACTCCCATCATATTTGTTGAACTCCTCCGCTCTCAACAAACACTGTGGTATTTTTTTCTGATAATTTTCCAGCGATACGGTCAATCACTAAAGCAGCTGCAGCTCGAAGTTCTAAATAAACTTCGTTGGAGTGGTAATATCATCTCCGATTGAATAATTATAAATTAGCAACGCCAGGGAGTAGACAGAATCAATAGATTCACCATGTATAGATATAGAACCCATTTGATAGTTATTTATATAGTTAAAGTTATAGATAGAGATATGGGGAGATTGGATCATGTTTCTACCTTTTCCCCCTATTCTCGTTCCTGAATTTCTGGAGTTGTGCACTCAATTGTAGAAAGTCGCTTCAGAGTTAATTATCCTCGTTTTGCTTTGCGTAAAGTAGTTAGACCTAATGTAGTTATTCCTAGTAAACCAATCATTGTGGAAGGTTCTGGTACTCTTTTTGTCTCTAGGGAAACTGACCAAGAAGCTTGATCTCCATGTGCAGCTAGGAACAAACCTGTCCAGTGGGTAATATGCCCTTCTTCATCTTCAACAGTTCCAGCAAAGTTATATTCTACGTTTGTTGGGTCATCTACTTCTATTGCTGATGTGAGGGTGAAACTGTAGTCTATACCTCCTGATTCAGAAGTGAAAAAATGATCGATGGGATTCATAGTAGAAACACTTGAGAAACTCTCAGTACTAACAGTACCCATAGAGAAGGCCGGAGCGTTAAAACTTCCTGTTCCTCCATACATCATATCCTCAAGTTCGATTCTGATTTCATCTCCATTAAACTGAAGACCAGAAACTTCTAAAGTACCTGAAAGTGCAGCAGCTTGAGCTTCAGTGGCGACACCCAGAGCAATACAACCAGTTCCGATAGTAGCGAGTGTAATTTGCTTGAGGTAGTTAGTAGTCATTGTTGATATCTCCTGAGTAAGTTATTGGTTGTTGTCTTAACAAGCTTTGTTTGTTTTGACATCCTTATTATTACTGAATACTTATGACGTTACTAGGTAGAAAATACGGAACTTTTTACTTTATATTTGCTTCATAAAACTGGTGTTAGTACTGATATCAAGTCTGGATTTGCAAGTCCCCTATCCTGATTATATCCCTATTATCCCAGTTACGGTGTTCCTATTCCCTGATTTCATAATTATTCAAGGGGAGATGATATTACAGCAGCATGGCAAAGGAAAAAAGCTGATTATTCGGGACTGAAACGCTTTTGAATTTCCAATAAATAAACATGACCCTGGCAGCATTCCGCAGAAAAAGAACTCTCGAAAATGCCACGGCCAAGGTCATTTCAGTTATCAGTTATCAGTTATCAGTTATCAGGCACGCCTCCTATGGTCAGAACTGCGTTAACAGTTATCAGTTATCAGTACCTCTGCCTAAAGTAAAGTGAATTGAAATATTGAAGTTGATTTTCTCTTGGTCTGATGGATATGGCGAGGTTTCGGAGCCATCCCACCCTCCGGGAAGCTGCGCTACGACCGCTTTTTCATCCCCTTGTAGAGCGGTAGCTCGCGGCTCCGCCAATGGGAGGCTTGAGACCTAATTTTCTGATCAATCTTTGTTTTGTACGGCTCATGCTTCAGAGACTGGCGTTCGCGCAGCTTCGCCTCAGCAGTATCGCCTCAATTTTGATACTAAATGGGTTCTATATGTATATGTATGGTGGAGAACATCAAATAGGAGCTAGTGCAATTCAAATAGCGAAGGGATATGTAGCAAATATTTTGGCGTAGGAAAAAAACTGTAGAAAAATTAAATGAATGAGGGTTCCCTAAAGGGGCTTTGTTACCTTGAAGAAGTTTACTCCAGGGAATAGGATGGGCGTAAATCAAACTAGCAACTCGTCTCCAATTACTCCCATCATATTTGTTGAACTCCTCCGCTCTCAACAAACACTGTGGTATTTTTTTCTGATAATTTTCCAGCGATACGGTCAATCACTAAAGCAGCTGCAGCTCGAAGTTCTAAACAAACCTCGTTGGAGTGGTAATATCATGTCCGATTGAATAATTATAAATTAGCAACGCCAGGGAGTAGAAATAATCAATAGATTCACCATGTATAGATATAGAACCCATTTGATAGTTATTTATATAGTTAAAGTTATAGATAGAGATATGGGGAGATTGGATCATGTTTCTACCTTTTCCCCCTATTCTCGTTCCTGAATTTCTGGAGTTGTGCACTCAATTGTAGAAAGTCGCTTCAGAGTTAATTATCCTCGTTTTGCTTTGCGTAAAGTAGTTAGACCTAATGTAGTTATTCCTAGTAAACCAATCATTGTGGAAGGTTCTGGTACTCTTTTTGTCTCTAGGGAAACTGACCAAGAAGCTTGATCTCCATGTGCAGCTAGGAACAAACCTGTCCAGTGGGTAATATGCCCTTCTTCATCTTCAACAGTTCCAGCAAAGTTATATTCGACGTTTGTTGGGTCATCTACTTTTATTGCTGATGTGAGGGTGAAACTGTATTCATCATCTCCTGATTCAGAAGTGAAAAAATGATCGATGGGATTCATAGTAGAAACATTTGAGAAACTCTCAGTACTAACAGTACCCATAGAGAAGGCCGGAGCTAGAAAATCTCCTGTTCCTAGATACATCATATCCTCAAGCTCGATTCTGATTTCATCTCCATTAAACTGAAGACCAGAAACTTCTAAAGTACCTGAAAGTGCAGCAGCTTGAGCTTCAGTGGCGACACCCAGAGCAATACAACCAGTTCCGATAGTAGCGAGTGTAATTTGCTTGAGGTAGTTAGTAGTCATTGTTGATATCTCCTGAGTAAGTTATTGGTTGTTGTCTTAACAAGCTTTGTTTGTTTTGACATCCTTATTATTACTGAAGACTTATGACGTTACTAGGTAGAAAATACGGAACTTTTTGCTTTATATTTGCTTCATAAAACTGGTGTTAGTACTGATATTAAGTTTGGAGCATAGCAATTTGGAAAAAACCTATCCTCTTATATCCCTATTATCCCAGTTACGGTGCTTCCTATTCCCTGATTTGATAATTATTCAAGGGGAGATGATATTAATATTGATGAGACATCTGCTCCACCCATAGGGAGTAGGGGGAAAGAATTGATAATTTTTGTGGGGTAGTTGATTTGATTTTTGATGCTCGCCAGATGTCTATGAGATTAATATAAATTTCTTTTGTCTTTGATATAAAAAATCCTGATAGCGGTTTTCAATATAGATAGACTACAGTGGCCAAAGTATTCTCCTGCCCCCTATTCCCTCACCCAAAAGAATTTTGTCGTCTACTTAAGTTAAAACTGCTTTCAGTAAACTGGAGTTTGTACCCTACCTAATGTAGCTATCCTGAGTAATACTGATTATATAAAAAATTTGGCAACACTGTTGTAACCAAATTGTGATCTGTGTTTTGATTTTTCAGGACTTACGCATTTTTTCGATAAAAATGTCATATATACCATAGTGCTATAGTTTTTATCTACTATATCTAGTGCTTTTGCCTAAGTCCTATTTTTCATATGGGGTTTGAGACTCCCACGCTGATCTAGAAAATTACTGGTGAATTTGATGGCGGGTTTGATCTCAAATCTGGTTGAATACTTGTTATATACAGGACTAATGCCATTCGCCTCTACATATAGCGTTTTCAAGGTGAATTTGCGTAAGTCCTGATATATATATATAGGTGGGGAGATGGGGACTCACCCCTAACCCCTCCGGTGGAGGTCAATTTATTTTCACCAGAGAAAAAAGGAGGAGGTGGGGAGTGTGGGAAGCACAGGATCTCAAAAAAATATAGGGTTGTAAATATTCTCTGACGACAAATAATTAGCCCTGCTCCCAGGAGGGGAATTCAGGAGTCAGGAGTCGTATGGGAATGGCTTCAATACCATTTTTGAGCTAGGAAATACTCTTTTTTATCAAAGGGACATCTCCCTTTAAAGTCTTTTAATCACGCTTATTATTCGTAACATTCTTTTTTCAAAATGGTATAACTGATTCAAACATGACTAATGGTGTTGATAACGATCACTAATTTTCTTGTTGCCAGACCGTAAGCGTTTCCTGTGGAATTCTGCGCAAACAGCTATTAGGATTTCCTACGGAATTCTCCGCAAACAGCATTTCCGTTTGTCATGCGCTCGCATTCAGATGTATGAATGTAATAACTTACTCAGGTTAGCTGATCGCTTTTTTCTTTCAGTCCGAATGCGGAAGCAAACATATTTCACTCCTTGGAGACTCATTCCTCCTTCGATGCGGTCGTGAGTTAATAACTCATAGCTGAATGCTGACCGCTGAATGCTTACGCCAGACCTGCTTTTCAAATATTGATGATTGATTATTTAATTTCAAATAAATAGACATCATCCCGTTCGTAACTAAGCTGAAATTCTGAATTAACTTTGAGTTTATCTACTAATTTCTGTGAATATTCTTGACTACTTTTCCACCCTGGATGACGTACATTTACCAAAATATAATCATACTCAACTAATGCTTCAGTTTTTGGTAATTCATCTTCTTCAACAATTAACTTAATGAACTGACGATGAGTTAAATGAGGCGTAATTTCAGAAGTAGTAAAAACACCACCTTTTGTATCAACTAAAGCAACTGCTTCTCGTGCTGCTTGCCAAGTATCTAGATAATCTAAATAAATAGACCAAAAATACCCATATTTAGCCAAAGCTAAAAATCCAATGCAAGACCAAATAATAATAAATTTTGGTAAGCGATCGCCAACTATTGTAGATATATTTTCAGCTTTATCTGTTTGAGGTCGGCGTAAATTCCACAGCCAATACCATAAACCACATTTTCCATCAGCAATAGTATAAATTACAGCCATTAATAAGAAAGGTAATATTGGCAAAGAATACTGATGAATTAAGTCTCGTTGAGCATCAATTTTAGAGAGAATATTCATCGCAAAAACGGGAGATGCTGCTATTAAAGGAGTTAAATATTTAGGAGCAAGCCACCAAATTACAGGCAGATTTAGTAATAGTAAATATTCTAGAGTTTTCAGTGAAATTAATTTGCCAAGCACCAGTTCGGGTCTTAAAAACATATTCAGTAAAATTTCTTGTATGGAGCTTCCTAAATATCGATAACGTCCGACTCCTCCTGGTGGTTGACCATCTCTAAAATAAGGTATCAGTGCTTGAGTAGCAATAATAAACCAAACTGTACCAGCAAACAAAGCTATTGCTCCGCACAGTCGCTTTTTTTCATAGAAATATAACCAAAAACCCATTCCTGCTACAGGTAAAGATAAAGCACCTTTGCAACCTAAAACCCAAATAATAGCCACACAAAACCAAAGAGTTTTATCTAATTTTGCTGCTAAAATTGCTCCTAACATTGCTGGCAATGCCATTACTTCTGGATGAAAATCAAATAAATTGAGATTGAATACTACTGGGTATGATAAATAAACTATTGCCATAGCAAAAGCAAGTTTTTTATTTAAGCCAGCATGACGTGCTAAACTCCAGGTAGGAATTGTTCCTATTGCTAAACAAATGGCTTGTATTAGTAATAACCAATAGACGGAAGGATAAATTTTATAAAGTAATGCCACAGGATACATTGACCAAGCAGCATGATTTCCTAAATGATGTACTTCTAAGAAGGAAGAAATAGGGGGTAAACCTTGACTTATTAAATAAGTAACTTGGTCATAAATTCCCATTTCAAAAGCGCTAGATTGAAATAATAAATGACGGACACTGCTAGAAATAAATAAAATTATGGCAGCAATGATAGTTATTTGAAGTAGAATATCAGATTTTAATCGTTTGAGAATTATCATTTTTAGCGGGCAGTATATCGCGTTCTCCTAAAGACTTTATAAATGTATAAATAGTCTCTAAAAGCAATTTATGGAATTGGTAATTGGTGGGATTATTTTCTACTAGGGGTGATACCAATCACTTACTCTGGTTAAATATTTAGAGGTATTAGAAACAGATTAATTTTAAAGTTTTATCTCTTGATTTACCAACGCCCTATTTATTTATCAATTCTTGAGAAAGTAGTATGCGTTGTCAATTTTTTGACGAAGATATGCTCGCTCTGCTTGTTCGTTACATTCAGGATGTTTATCAAGAAAATATGTTATGTAGCTTCCTGCAAAAAATCACTTAGTTGCCCTCTTGTAAACCTGGATCCTCCACCCAACTGACTTGAGTCCTGAGTAAAAATTAAACTTTGTAGCGACGAAATGCGATTTTGTATGTAATCAACAGCTTCTTTGCAAGTCATAGTTTGAGCAGAAGCAGCACCGTGAAAAAAAACAATAGTCCCGGCTGCTAGCAAAAATCCAACCAATAAATTTCTCAGTTTACTCATAATATAAAAGTCTCCTTCTTGATAAAGAACTTAACGATAAATTACGAGCTTAAGTATATACTATATTTATATTTTTTATAACTAATTACTTTATTAAAACTTTACAAAATAGCTAAAATTGACAAAAACCAGTTGACCATATCCCAACTAGCCTAAACTCCATCAACACAGCCAGTTATTCTAGTGTTAAACCTCCTTTACTGACCAAATGACTAATCTAACCCCAAAAATTTTAGATAATGTTAGCATAAATAAGAAAAAATAAATGCTAACTTAATTCAGGAGGTAGCATGATGTGATTAGGGTTTATTTAGATACCAGTGTTTATAATCGTCCTTTTGATGACCAAACACAGAATAAAATAGCCTTAGAAACTGAAGCAGTTTTGTTAATTTTAGGGATGATTAAAAATCGAGAGATTGAATTAGTTAACTCAGAACCGATAGAATATGAAAATATATTTAATTCCGATCTAACCAGACAAGAAAAAATCACAAACTTTTTGACTTTAGCAACCATTTATCAAAAAATGGAACAATCAGAAGAAAAACGAGCTAAACAACTACAAAATCAGGGAATTAAATTACTTGATTCTTATCATGTGGCTTGTGCTGAAGCTTCACAAAGTGATTACTTTATAACTTGCGACCGAAGATTGATTAACCGCTGTCAAACTTTATCAACCATTAAAACTGTTGATCCTATTGATTTTATCACTGAGGTATCTTATGACAACTAGAACAACTAACGAAAAAGAAGTGATTCAAGAAGCACTTTTAATTCTTAAAGATCATTTAGAACCCTTAAAATTTTTCCAATTTGTTGCGGCTTGTAATTTAGGGGCAGGAGATTATCTTGAATTCAAAGATAAACTATTTGAACATGAAACCCACGAAAGCTTGTATCAAAAAATTATTGAATTTAGAAAAGCCAAAGAAATAATTGATAATTGATAATGGATAATGAATAATGAAAACTATCTCTAATTAGGGTTTGCTGAATCAAGTCTTTTCGTAAGGGTAGGGGTCATTTCAGTTATCAGTACCTCCTACTTAAGTAGGAGGCTTAAAATACTGAATCAGATATTTTTTTTCCCTTGAAAGGGGAAGCTTGAGACCTTATTTCTTGATCAGGATAAATAGGAATTACAGAGGAGGTAGTAGGAATAATTGTATGAGCTATTTTTCTGTCATAGTCAACTCAAAATGCTAATTTTTTTTAACCTGAGAGACTTCAAAGCTTGCACTTTAGTTTCGACCTAAAAAAACTAAAATATTTACCTGAAAGAGCTGTGATATTTAATCAGCAACCCCTAGTTATCAATTATCAATTCTTAATTCCTTCTTTCTTCTTCCAAATACCAATACATCATTCTCCTGATAACTTAATTCCCATTCTTGGTTATTTTGGAGATTTTGAGAAAGAATAATACCAGCTTCCTCAGTATCCGGCCAGGGATGACGTAAATTCAGAACTACATAATCAAATTCATCTAAATTATCTGGCTCTGTTTGATTTAATAATTTTACTGTTGAACGATGAGTAAAATGGGGTGCTAATCTATTATCTGTAAGTACTCCTCCTTCAGTTTTGACATAAGTAATTGCATTTTTTGTTGCTTGCCAAGTATCCAAACTCTGCCAATATAAAAATAAATCTGCTACATTGCCAAGCAATAAAAACATTAAAACAGACCACAAAACAATCATTTTAGGAGCTTGAAAATTTGGTACTGATAATCTCAGATTAAATTTGGGAATTTCTAACTCTCTTTTCCAAGATAAATCTAATGAAATGTTATTTTCTTCAGTTTTTGAAGCTGCTGCTAAACAAGAAATTACTGCTAATAATAAAAAAGCGATCGCTGGCAACGAATATTGATAATTTAAACTTCTTTGAAACGATACTTCAGACAACACATTCAAAATAATTGTGGGAATAGTTGGAATAAGAGGGATAAGATGAGGCAAAATAACCTGGTTTGTCTGAAGTAGAGGAAATATTCCCCAAATTACAGGTAAAAATAACAGACAAATATATTTGATAGTCTCAAAAGATAATATCTTCCCTAACACTACCCCTGGTTGTAGCAAAATATTAATCATAATTCCCACAACAGAATCTCCCAGATAACTATAACGTCCTACTCCAGCTACCTCTTCACCACTGAAAAAAGGAATAATTCCTTGAGTGACAAGCACAAACCAAAAAATACCTAAACAAAAAGCAACTAAACCACAAAACTTTCGCCTTTCAAAAGTTAGTAACCAAACACCCATAAAAACTACAGTTAATGATAAAACTGCCTTGCAACCTAACACCCAAATAATTGCCAGACAAAACCAGAAAATACGTTGCAGTCTAGCAGCTAAAATAGCAGCTAAAATAGCAGGCAATGCCATAACTTCTGGGTGAAAATCAAATAAATTAATATTGAAAACAACTGGGTAAAAGAGATAGGAAATAGCGATCGCTACTGCTTGTCCTTGATTTAAACCCGCCTGTTTGGCCAAACACCAAGTAGGCCAAGCTCCCAAGGCCAAACATATAGCTTGTGCCAAAAGTAGCCAGTGTACATTAGGATAAATCAGATAAAATAATCCCAGAGGATAGACTGCCCAAGCAGCATGATTTCCCAGATGGTGATAGCCCAAAAAAGAAGAAATGGGAGATTCTCCTTGACTAATCAAGTATGTAACTTGGTCATAAATGCCTAAGTCAAAACCAGTAGAATAAAATAAGGCGTGGCGTAAACTACTACAGAGAAAGAAAATCAAGGCTGCAACAATTATTATCCTACTCACAACAGGTGGTGGAAAAAGCGTCATATTTTTAAATCCCACATTCCGCAAGTCAATTTGTAACAAAAAAAGTAGCACAAAGCACAAAAACTGGCTATTCTCTAAGTATTTATATCGCGTAAATTATCTTTATTGGCCTTTTTCATTAATTGATAATTGATAATGGATAATTGATAATTACCTCGGGTTTTAACCGTTACGGAATTGAATATAAGGAAATATTATTTCTTCTCTTGGTTGATTGGATATGGCGAGGGGACCTCGCCATCCCTCAACCGCTTATTTCCCCGATCAAGGGGAGGCTTCAAGGCGCGAATTATTTAATTATTAATTATTAATTATTAATTATTAATTATTCGGTAAGAGTCAAATTATCAGGAAAATATTAAGTACAAATAATTAATTTATTTCGAGCTATTGGCGACCACTACTCCCTCCTGACTGTACGTCGTCAATTCGACAGCTTTCGTATTTGACTATTTATTTTTATATACTAGGTTTTGAAGTGCGGAATGTAAGTTAAATCTTATTTTTTGCCTCTTTTTCAACAAGTATTCCCATAATTTTTTTTACTCATGTTCTGAAGAGCTTATACTGATAACTGATAACTGATAACTGATAACTGAAATGACCAGGCATTAATGCTATAAAAACTTCAATTATTAAGCAATTAATTAACACAGGTTGAATAACCTTTTTGATAATTATTAGCTAGGAGCGTGTTAATTATTGATGTTTTCATACCAATTCCCATGCATTATTGCTATACTTGGGCAGTACTTCAGTTGTCAACTTATCGGTACAAACAAAATCACTTTGCATGCTAATTTCAGCTAAGTTAATGTTAATTATTCTTATTTTTGCTTCTCCCCCACTCCCCCACTCCCCCACTCCCTACTCCCCTACTCAAGTTTGAGAAACGGTATTAGTTGAGATTTTTCACAAAGCTACAATACTCAGAAAGTGTTAAAGCACAATTTTCAAACTGTTTAATCCCTTCTGCAATTGATGTCGGAGTTATTTTTTGTTCTAATTTTCTAGGGTTTCTGACAATACGACCTGCTTTGATATTCTCTTTAGAATCACCTATTCCGGGTCTTCCTGTTTTATTCGTTACTTTGTATTCCTCCGAAAATTCTGATTGTGTTCCAAGAACTTTTTTTAAAGCATCAAAAACTAAGTCCGTCTGATTCAGAAGTTGATCGTAGGAAATTATCAAAGTACGTTCTTTATTATTAATTAACTTTGCATATTTTTCTAAAGTGGATAAGCGATTTAAATAATAAGTTAATGCTTTTTCTTCACTCCAGTGTGGCTTGAGATCGAGAATACTAGCTATTGTTCTCTCTGGATCTCTGATCAGAAATATACTATATAAATTTTCCGAATTTAACAATTCTTCATATAAAAAGTTTTTGTTATGTAAAGCTTTATCCAGAATATATTTATGATTCATTCTCAAATTCTTTAAGTCTTGTAACCTGCGAATATTTTGGGTTTTACGATACACTTTAAATACTAATTTATTCAAATCCAATTCAGAGGCATATTGAATGTGAGTTTCACCATATCCTAAGATTTCTGTATGAGAACTTAATATATTAGCTAGTAATGAAGAACCAGAACGCATATGGCTGAGAATAAAAACGAACTTGTATGGTTCAGTTCTGAACATTGCTCGGTATGGATCTTCAACTTGATTGATTCTCAAGTCATAATACTTATAAATCATGTCATTTTTAAGAACTCGGATAGATTGACGTATTTTCTGGATTAAATTATTCATATTTCACAGAAATCAAAATTTTTTATATAATATCTTATTTAGAAAATGCTAGTAAGGTTTACTAAGTTTTTAAGATCATAAATGACATAATGATATGATTTTTCCCAAGAGATAGACCCTGGTCATGCAAATGCTTATATTTGAGGTGATGTTAAAAATAAATTAGAAGACTATGAGGAGGCAATTGTCCCACTGTTATGTTCTATAACTTGTGTAAGTCCAATTAGTTAGGAGATAATTTTTATGACTCAAAGCCTTTCCCGAATCACACAATTTGTCAGATTAGTATTAGTTGCCTTCCTAATGGCAATACTTGTGAATATGGGTATCTCAGTGGCGCATCGTCCACATGATGTTGTCACACACGTTGAAGTATCACCAAATTATCAACAAGACCAGACAGTATTAATTGTTGTTAGAAATAACCTGTATCGTTCATCTGATGGAGGCGTTTCATGGCAGCGTATTACTAAGGGTTTAGATTATTCTAGTTTGTTTATCACAGATCTGGAGTTGAGTCAGCAAAATGATGGTTTTGCATTTCTGGGAACACTTGGAGATGGAATCTATCGCTCATCAGACAAAGGACTTACCTGGCAAAATACCAGTAAAGGTTTAGATGAACTTACTATAGACCATATAATTGTTTCACCAACTTCATCAAAAATTGTCCTAGCAAGTATATCCGATCGACTCTACTTAACTCAAAATTCTGGGGATAGTTGGCAACAGGTCTTCCAAAGTAAAAATCCTATTGAAGCTCTGGGTTTTTCTAATGATGGCAAATTAGTTATTGCTGCCAATACAAAGGAACTCTTAGTCTCTCGCGACAGTGGAGCAACTTGGCAAGCTAGCGATCGCTCTGCATCTGGCCTACCACTAGATAGTCCAATTGTTGCTATTGAGCCTATGCTAGGTGGACCAGTCGGTTCAATGTGGCTTGGGACTGAAACCCAGGGTATTTTTCAAACCACTGACCAAAGCAAAACTTGGACAAAACAGGTAACTCCGATTGCCAATGAGCTTATTAAAGATATCAAAATTATTCCAGACTCCCAAAATGAACCACAACTGTTCGTTTCCACGGCAAATACTGGGTTATTTTACTGGGATGGCCAAGAATGGCAAGGAAAAACTCAGGGACTCATAATTGATCCTCAAGCTGAAGATATGAAGCAACCTAGCTTTACTGAACTGGAGTTCTCTACAGATGGCAGCGTGAGTTTCCTGGCAGGTTTTGATGGTCTCTTCAAGTCTGAAGACCGGGGGGAAAATTGGCAAGACTTAGAAACCATACTTAGGAGTACAGTGGTTGCAATGGCAGTTTCTAATGATTCAACTTTGGTAACTGTAGACTACGTTGGCCACATTAATATCAGTAGCGATGGCGGTCAAACTTGGAAGATTGCTGAAAGAGGTCTCCAAGAACCTTGGTTTACTAGAAAGTGGGAATCACTACCACCAAACTACGATCCTCGTCGCTACTTTGATGTGGCTTTTTCTCCAAACTACGATCGAGATCAAACAATATGGGCATCACTACTCTGGACAAAGGTAGCAAGAAGTCAGGATGGGGGTATCTCCTGGTCAATTACTTCTATGCCTAAAGAAGAACGTGGACTTACAATAGGTGTTTCTCCAGACTTCTCGAACGATAAGACTGTTTACATCCTAGCTCAGAAGGGTAATGTCTATCGGTCTCAAAATGGAGGTAAAGACTATCAGAAAGTTGGTGAGGTTCCATCTCTTCAAGGCAACACTGGTCCGTCTATTGCTTTGTCCCCTAATTTTGCTAGCGATCGTACTATCTATGTCACTGGAGAGAAGGGAATCTACAAGAGTACCGACGCGGGGAAAAACTGGGAAGCAATAAGTGAAAATACAGCTTTAGCAGAAGCAGGAAAAATGCAGATAGTTATTTCTCCAGGCTTTGCACAGGATCAAACTTTATTTGTTAGTACCAGGGGTCGAGGTCTTTTTCAATCACAAGACGGAGGAAAAACTTGGAACCAGCAACTCACTATACCTGGATTAGGTACTGACTCCCCTGAGTTGGAAGCTATTGCTATTTCACCAAACTATGAAAACGATCAAACACTTGTGTTGGGTGTGCTAGGTCTTGGGTTATACAAAAGTGAAGATGGAGGGCAATCATTTAAACAAATTGCAGATGGTTCATTACCCGTATCAAGAATAGGCAATGTGCCTTCATCAGGAAAGCCAATTGTTTTTTCACCAAACTATGTTAATGATAGGACTATCTACAGCTTTGGTTCAGCCAGTTTGGAAATATTCAAGTTAACAACAGATAATGGAAAGACCAAAGAAACTTTAGCTATTCAAAATACTGAGTCAATGGGAGAACTAAATTTTCTCAGCAATATTCGGTTAGTTTTATATGTCTATCAAAGTTTATTTAAAAAAGCTTTAGTCGTGTTAGTCGCGATAGTAGGAGGGATAATTATCTACCTATGGTTAATCAGAAAACATCTTCAAAGGAAACTTTAGCTACTAAAATTGGGAGCGATCGCATCAAAATTTAACTAGCAATCGCTCTATTTACTATGCGCTATATATATATCGTCTTTGCGTAAGTTCTGTTAATATCAAATCCGCTCGGGTTCGGTATAAAAAAATGTTCCATTTCCTCATCTCCCCAGCCTATTTATCAAATTACTACAAAATGAGGTCTAAAGCGTCCCCTTTTAAGGGGATGAAAAATTTTCAATTCAGTATTTTCAAGCCTCCAGCTTTAGTGGTCGGTACTGATAACTGATAACTGATAACTGATAACTGATAACTGAAATGACCTCGCACTCAAATTAAAGAACTTGAAAAAAAACAGCAAAAAGATTAATGACTAAACTAATTATACAAATCCCCTGTTATAACGAAGAAGCTACTTTAGGAATGACTCTGATTGAATTACCTCGACAACTTGCTGGTATAGATCAGATAGAATGGTTGATTATTAATGATGGTAGTATTGACAAAACCGTAGAAGTAGCTAAAGCGTCTGGAGTCGATCATATTGTTAATTTTGAATACAATCAAGGATTAGCAAAAGGTTTTATGGCAGGAATAGAAGCCTGTTTGGAACATGGAGCTGATATTATTGTCAATACGGATGCTGATAATCAATATTGTGCAGCAGATATACCTAAACTAATTGAACCAATTTTAGATGGAAGAGCAGAAATAGTAATTGGTGCTAGAGCAATTCAAGAGATTAAACATTTTTCACCAATGAAGAAATTTTTACAAAAAATAGGTAGTTTAGTTGTCCGTATTGCTAGTAAAACAAATATTGCTGATGCTCCTAGTGGTTTCCGTGCTATTAGTCGTAATGCAGCACTACAATTAAATGTTTTTAATGAATATACTTACACACTAGAAACTATTATCCAAGCTGGGCAAAAAGGAATGACAATTATTTCTGTTCCAATTAGAACTAATGGTTATTTACGACCATCTAGATTAGTTAAAAGTATTCCAGCTTATATCCAAAGATCGATTTTTACAATCGTTCGGATTTTTATGACTTATCAGCCTCTAAAGTTTTTCACAATTTTAGGGACTATTCCCTTTAGTTTTGGTTTCCTTTTATGTGTACGTTGGTTAATTCTATACTTGAGTGGAACTACGAGGTCTCATGTCCCTAGTTTAGTCTTAGCTGCAATTTTAATTTTAATAGGATTTCAGCTATTTATTTTTGGTCTAATTGCTGATTTGATGTCAGTTAATCGTAAGCTTTTAGAAGATATTCAGTTAAAATTACGTCGTAATTTTTTGGATAATTCATTAGAAAATAACCCTAAAAGTTCTAATTTTGATTAGCTTTTACTGGTAAAAAATAGATGAATTTTTCAAAAATATTTATCTTTATCTCTTATGGGTTTAATACCCTACCGTCAACGGGGGTGCTTAAAATTGTATGGGAATTATCACCTCAAACAATTTTCCCTTCTGCCTTCTTCCTTCTTCCTTCTTCCTTCTTGAATATTGAAATATTAAAAATGATCGTTCTTCCTATCTTATCCTTCGTTTTAATTTTTGCTCAATTATTGACTCAAAAAAATGATTGGGGTGATAGTTTCTTTAAAGCAATTGTTTTATGGGGAATAATTTTAACAATAATAACTGAATTACTTAGTTTATTTGGTTTATTTCAGTATTTTTGGGTAATAGCAGCTTGGCTATTAATAAATTGTTTATATGTATTTTTATTAACAAAATCTTCCTTAAAAACATATAAATAATCTCAAAACATGGAGCAAAAGTTTACTGGGATTATCACCAATGTTAATACTTTTGCTCACCTGTATAACAATTATTGTGTTCTTAATTGGTATAAATGCAATAATTGCTGCACCCAATCACTCCGATTCAATGGAGTATCATTTACCTCGTATATATTATTGGATTCAAAATCATACTGTCGCTCATTATCCTACCTATAATTTATTTCATCTCTATCAAAATCCTTGGTCAGAATTTGCCATGGCTCACTTTCAAATTCTCAACAAAAGCGATCGCTTTGTGAATATGATTCAGTGGTGTAGCATGGTAATGAGTGTCTTAGGTGTTTCTATTCTGGCCAAGCAGTTAGGTGGTAATATTCGCGCTCAAATTCTGGCTAGTGTTTTTGCTGTAACTATTCCTATGGGAATTCTACAAGCTTCTGGTACTAATAACGATCTTGTAGTTACTTTTTGGTTAATTTGTTTTGTTTATTTTACATTTACAACCCTGGAAAACGGTATATCTAAAAGTAATATTCTGTTTTTAGGGTTTAGTTTAGGTTTAGCTATTTTAACAAAAGGTACGGCTTATATTTATGCTTTCCCATTTTGTATTTGGTTATTGTTGTGGGGGATTAAGAATTTAAAGTGGCAAGCTATTAAACCTATAGTTATTATTTTATTAATAGTATTAGCCATTAATTTAGGACATTATTTAAGGAATTATGCTCTTTTTGACTCGGTATTAGGATTGGCGGCGACGGGAGAAAAAAATAAAGAGTTCGGTGTATTGATTTCTATTTCAGGAATATTAAAAAATTTATCATTGCATGCTGATATTGTCAGGAATCTACAATTAGAAAAATCATTTCTCCTACTACGGGTTTAACTAATAAACTATTAGAAATTATTCACGGATTCTTAGGAATAGACTTAAACGATCCAGCTTTAATTAGCCCTAAGGCCAGAAAATTTTATGTTCCTGGCTTATCTACTTATGAAGATACTGCTGGTAATCCTTTGCATTTATTGTTAATAATAGGGTCTCTGTTTGTATTAACTTTGAATAAAAAAATATGGACAAATAAACTTTTGATTAAATATGGGATAGTTCTAGTTTTAGGTTTTGTTTTATTCGCAAGTCTGATAACATGGTCTCCTTATCGTTGTCGATTACATTTACCTCTATTTATATTATTTTCTCCTTTTGTAGCTCTTGTATTTTCTAAATCTTTACCGAAACAAGTAAGCTATTTATTGGCGATACTTGTTTTATTTCTTTCTTACAAATGGGTTCTATTTAATTCAGTCAGACCATTAATTGGGGAGAACAATATTTTTCAAAGCTCAAGAATAGAACAGTATTTTAACACTCAACGAAAATATCAAAAATTTTATTTAGATGAAGTTGTGAGAGTAGAATCAAATCAATGCAAAAATATAGGGTTGACTTTTCAAAATTCTTCTTTTGAGTATCCTTTATTAGTTTTATTAAATGAAAATTACTCTAAACAAATTCAACATATAAATGTGGAAAATGAATCTCAAATATTAGTCAAGAAAGATTCTAACTCTAATTTTCAAAACTTAAGTAATGATTGTATTATCAATATAGATAGAAATCAATTAAAAAGTAAAGACAATTAATAATGAAAATTATCTACAGAAAGTTATTATTTTATTCATAATTTGAAGGTGATAGTTCAATGAAAGCTTATTCTCGTTTTTTAAAGATATTTGGTGTAGTTGTTCTTTCTCAATTAACAGTCGTATTTACTATCAATCTATTAGTAGATCCTTATAAAATTTATCGGATTATCAACATTGAGTATTTTAACCAAGAAAAACCTTTGATTGAAAAACAAGGAATGCGTAAAGTTAAGAGTATTGATATTGAACAAGGTAACTATGAAATTCTCTTATTAGGAACATCAAGGGTACAGAATGGATTAAATCCTCGTTCTCAAGTTTTTGGTTCTAAGAAAGCATACAATGCAGGATTACCTTCAGCAGGAATCTATGAACTTCACCAAATTATAGATTTTGCTCGAACCAGAAAAAACTCCCGCTTGAAAACGGTGATATTAGGGTTAGATTTTTCTCTTTTAATAAAAAATAACTGTTAGTGGTGACTTTAATGAATCAAGATTCGCTAATAAAAATGTTTTTATTAGCAGTATTCCTGACTTACTTTCTCTGGAAACTTTACAATCATCTATTGATACTCTAAAATTTAATTATAGAGGAAATAAAGCTAATTATTACGACGATCTAGGTACAAGAAATAGGGAATTACCAAATCTCAAGCATCGAGAATTATTTAGGCGAATCTTATCTCAAAACATGATTTATCAATCATTATATGCTGGTTTTGAATTAAGTGATGAAAGATTAAAAGATTTTAATAATTTAATTGAGTATTGCTATAAACATAATATTGAATTATATCTATTTATATCTCCTGTTCATGCAAAACAGCTAGAAACAATTCGGTTGATGGGATTAAATCCTCAATTTGAGGACTGGAAGGGAGACTTAGTTAGAATTATTGCTGAACAGTCAAGAAAAAATCAGGATAAACCACCAATTAATTTATGGGATTTCAGTGGCTATAATACTATAACCATGGAAACTGTTCCGCCTCTGGATAGTGAAAATCAAATGGAATATTTTATAGAGTCATCTCATTATAAGAAAATAGTTGGTGAAAAGATTTTGGTGAAAATTTTAAATTTACCCAAAAGTGATGAATATGAATATCCTCAAGATTTTGGTGTTTTAATTAATCAAGATAATATTGAGACTCATTTATCTAAAATCCGCAATGATTCAAAAATTTATCAGAAAAATTTTCCAGAAGAAATTGCCGGGATAGAACAATTAATTAAAAAAACAGAAGAAAAGCGTTTATCTAATCTTAAGAGATTTAATAATCAAGTTAAAAATATAGAACTATAAACAAATTTAAAGCCAGAAAAATTTATGAATCGTAACTTATTTGCTCAAGAGGCGATCGCTCAAATACCTAAAATATTAACTTTAATGGATCGAAATGTTCATAGCTACAACTATGGCTGTTTTGATCGCAATTTTTGGCAGTATAAAATTATAGATTTTCCCAGTGGAATGAGCCAAGAATTTGTTTTTCCTCTCGCTTTAGCTTATAAAACCAACATTCCTGAAAATCATTTTTATGGTCAAGAAATTATTAGAGATTGGGTAGAAGCGGGAATTTTATTTGCTGCTAAAAGCGCTCATAAAGATGGTTCTTGTGATGATTATTTTCCTTTTGAAAGAGCAGGAGGAGCAGCAGCATTTTCTTTATTAGCTTGTATTGAAAGTTATAAGTTAATGGAATTAGATAATCCAAATGCTTTACATTTTTTTGAAAAAAGAGCTAATTGGTTAGCACATCATCAAGAAAGTGGCAGACTGACAAATCATCAAGCATTAATTGTTTTATGCTTAGAGTTACTTTCTGATTTATTAAAAACTGATAAATGGAATCAAAGTAAACAAGAGCGTTTAGAACAAGTTTTATCATGGCAAAACCATGAAGGTTGGTTTCAAGAGTATGAGGGATGCGACCCTGGTTATCATACTTTAACTATCTCTTGTTTAGCATGGATTTATGAACTTAATCCTAATATCGATCTAAAAGGAGCTTTAGCGAAATCTGTGGCTCTTGCTAGTCATTTTGTTCATCCAGATGGCTCTTATGGTGGAGAATATACCAGTCGTAATACTTATAATTTCTTTCCCTATGGCTTTGAATTAGTGGGCAAATGGATGCCAGAAGCATTGAATATTAACGATCGCTTTTTAAAAGGTTTAGAAAAAGGATTAAATCCTTGTTATGCGGACGATCATATAGTGGGACATCATACTTGGAATTATCTCTTAGCTTGGCGTGATTTTGTTGAAGTTAGACCTAATTTATCCCCTCGCCCTCAGGGAAGATTTCATTTAAAAGAAGGAGGTATTTTAATAGATAGGAGGGAAAATACTGAACTTTATCTTGCTCTTAATAAAGGAGGAGTATTCAAACTATTTCGTGACAATAAATTAATTGTTTCTGATACTCAATTTTCTCTTTTAATCCAAGACAAAAATAAAGTCAAAAATGCAGTAGCTCATTTAGTGAGTTCTCGTTACAAAATTGAACTAGGGGAAAATGAAATTATTATTCAAGGTTCTTTAGGTTGGGCAAAACAAAAACAAATGACTAGCTTTAATTTAATTGTTTTAAGAATAGTTATGTTTACATTAGGACGTTTTTTCCCAAATTTAATCCGTAAAATTCTGCAAAAAATACTGATTACTGGTAAGAAAAATGCTCCTTTTGCATTCTATCGTTCTTTACAATGGAATAATGGTAATTGGGTTGTTTACGATCAATTAACAGCAGAATCATGGGATTCCGTTATTGCAGGGGGAATAGGTTGCGATCAAACTTCTATATATGTAGTTATGAGTCGAACTTTTCAAGAAGGACAACTACAACGTTGGTTCGATCTTACTCCACAAATAAAACAACTTGAACCCAAGCAAAATTTAACATTAGAAAGAAAATTATAATTCAAGAATTTAGAATTTAGAATGCGCGAATTTAGAATGCGCGAATTTAGAATTACCTCTTCTGATGAATAAGAGGATTGGATCAAAGGATTTTTTTCTTCTCTTGGTCGATTGGAGTACAGCGAGGAGACCCGCTCTTATCAGAATCGCTTTTCCTTACGGAATGCTATCGCAAACGCGTTCCGCCATCCCTCGACCGCTTTTTTCTCCATGAATGGAGAGGCTTTATACCTGAATTTTTCGGTAACTAAATAGCAATAATTAATCATTTAATAAATCCAATGAAAAATATATTTCTATTGCCGTAAGCGTTGCTATTCTATTAATTATTTACTCTAAAATTGACCTACAAAATTTGGCAAAAGTTTTTGCGAATTGTGATGGTTTAATCATGTTTTTATCCTTAGCCATGGTAATTCCCATTACTTTATTTACCTCATGGCGATTACAACAATTAATGCCTAAAGGCAGCGGTTTAGATTTTCTGGAAGCAAATCGTTTGATTTTAGGTGCTAGTGTTTTGAATATGGTTTTACCTTCAAAAATGGGTGATATTGCTAAGGCTTATTTTATGAAAGATAGAGGACATTTAAGTGGTACTCTATCTCTCTCTTTAGTAGTCTTTGAAAAAGCCTGCGATCTGTTATCACTACTTTTATGGTGTGTATTTGGCTTAATAGTTTATCCTGAAAAAAATTCTCTTTTCTTGTTGATGACTATAGGAGTAGGAGCAGGTTTAATATTAGGTTTAATTCTCTTAGGCTCAAGAAAAATTGCTATAGTTTTTTTGACATTGGGATTAATATTTTACCTAAAAAAATAGGAAAAAAATTACAGAATTTAAAAGAATCATGGTTGCAAATGCATGATTATTTCTGGGAGGATAAAAGACAATTAATTAAAGTTGCTACTACTTCTATTTTTATTTGGTTTCTACATTTATTTCAAATCTGGTTATTCATTTTAGCTCTAAAAGCAGATGTTCCTTTCTTGACTAATTTAGCTTTATCTCCTCTGGCAATTTTAGCTGGTTTATTGCCACTTACTTTTGCTGGAGTAGGTACTCGTGATGCTGCTTTGATTTTATTTTATCAACCTTATTTTGGAGAAGCTACAGGAGCAGCTTTAGGTTTATTATGCACTTCTCGTTATTTTCTTCCTGCGATTATTGGTTTACCCTTTTAAGGAGAAATGATGGCAACAGTTAAACAAATGAACAAAAATGAACAGTTTTAAGTTTTTTGCTCTGGAGTCTTTTGTTTGCTGTGAAATATATTGATATTGAGAACCTTCCACCAATAGCTATTCAAGATGCAGGGATAATTTTACACCCGATGCGTCTTGTTAAAAGTGCTACGGAATTAGAATAAATGCAGAAAGCTGCTGATATTGCTGTTGATGATCATAATCATGGGATGAAGTTTGCTGAAGTGGGGCAGTTTGAATATCAAATTCAAGCCAAAATGGAGTATATCAGAACTTACGCATGAGGTATGAAAAACTAGGATTTGAGATTGCTTTCCGTTCCGGACTGCTCCGCAAACCCTATAGGTCGCAATGACGAAAATATGTTGTAATGCGTAATATCATGTCCGGTTGAACAGTTATAAATAAATAACGACGGAGTCCTCAGGAGTCAACCCACCCCTAACCCCGACCGTGGAGGGGAAGTCAGGAGTCAGGAGGTAAGAAAGAAGAAGGAAGAAGTAAGAAGAATAACTGGAGTTGAAAGAGAAAGTTTTTTTATCACTAATTATCCGGACATGATATAAGTCCTATATATATTTTCTCGTCATGGAGTTACTCTTGCTTATCTTTCTATTGTTGCTTCTGGTGCTAACTTCATTACATAGAAAATAATCAGCAAATGCAAGATAATGATTTGTTATTAATTGATGCTGGAGCTGCTTACAATTATTATAATTCTGATATTACTGAATAATATCATGTCCGTTGGTATAGTCCCGTGTAAAAGTTGGGGAAATATCTACCGCCATATAAGTAAAATTTTTCCTTCTCTGAAAGCTTCTTCCTTCTTCCTTACCTTCTCTATACAAGACCGATGCTACCGGACATGATATAATTAAGATAAAAATCCTCTCCTTTAAAAGAGAAACAAGAAAAATTTCACGCTCTGCGTCAATCCTCTCCTTGAAAAGAAGAGGTAATTGTTAATAATTAATTATTAATTGTTGAATCTAACTTTTCCCATAAGTGGAAAATTTATACCAGAACAAAAGGTTATTTATCAGTTAGTTTTAAAGGCACAGTTAGCAGCAATAGAACAGGTAAAACCAGGAAATCCTTATAAGCAAATTCACGATACAGTTTCGATTCCTTGGAGATGTCAAATGGGTTCTATATTCAAAATCTGAATAACTAAAATCTATTGCCCAGGCAACCTTGTTCTTAACACAAAATCACCAATGAATCGTATAGTGGAATTGTGGACAAATTTCTCAAAAAAATTATGAAAGCAATTACAATCTTGGGATCTACAGGTTCCATTGGTACTCAAACCTTAGATATTGTTACTCAAAACCCAGACAAATTTCGAGTTATTGGGTTAGCTGCTGGACGCAACGTCGAAATGTTAGCCCAACAAGTACGGCAGTTCTCCCCTGAAATTGTTGCTATTAACGATGAATCCCAATTTACAGAGTTAAAAGAGGCCATTGCTGACCTGACACCTCAACCCATATTACTTGCAGGCCAAGATGGTGTCATTGAAGTTGCTAGATATGGTAACTCAGAAGCTGTAGTCACAGGTATTGTCGGTTGTGCTGGTTTATTACCTACTATCGCCGCTATTAAGGCCAGAAAAGATATTGCTTTGGCAAATAAAGAAACACTTATCGCCGCAGGCCCAGTTGTCAATCCCTTAATTGAGGAATATGGAGTAAAATTGTTGCCTGCTGACTCAGAACATTCAGCAATTTTTCAATGTCTTCAAGGTGTACCTAAAAAGGGTTTACGCAGAATTATTTTAACTGCTTCTGGTGGTGCTTTTCGAGACTGGCCAATTGAGAGATTATCAAGTGTAAAAGTGGCAGATGCTATTAAACATCCTAACTGGTCAATGGGTCGGAAAATTACGGTTGATTCTGCCACAATGATGAATAAAGGTTTGGAAGTTATTGAAGCTCATTATTTGTTTGGATTGGATTATGACAATATTGATATAGTTATTCATCCTCAGAGCATAATTCACTCTTTAATTGAGTTACAAGATACTTCTGTTTTAGCTCAGTTGGGTTGGCCAGATATGCGTTTGCCTCTACTTTATTCTTTATCTTGGCCCGAAAGAATTTATACTGATTGGAAACAATTAGATTTAGTTAAAGCTGGTAGTTTGACTTTTAAGGAACCTGATAATTTGAAATACCCTTGTATTCAATTGGCTTATGCTGCAGGTCGTATAGGTGGTTCGATGTCGGCGGCTTTGAATGCGGCAAATGAACAAGCTGTGGCATTATTTTTAGAAGAAAAAATTCCTTTTTTGGATATTCCTAAGTTGATTGAATATGTCTGTGAAAAGCATAAGTCAGATTATCAGAAAAATCCAACTCTAGATGATATTTTAGCTACAGATAAATGGGCAAGAAAAGAGGCTGTTGCTGGAAGCTTGATAGTAGCTAATTCTCTCAAAAATGTATTAGTTAATATTGAAGAAAAGACAGAAAAAATAGAAAATTCAAAGGAAAAAAAACTGAATTTGAAGAAACTACAGAAATAAAAAATAACAATGAAAAGCTAGGATTCAATTATTTTTATCAAAAGGGATTAAAAGAATACGAGCAACAAAATTATCAATTGGCTTTGACAGAATTCGACCGCGCAATAGATATAGATAAACGTCACTCAGATGCTTATATTTATAGAGGTGATGTTAAAGAAAAATTAGAAGATTATCAAGGAGCAATTGATGACTATAATCAGGCAATTAAATTAGATGCAACTCATCCAAAAGCTTATTACCGACGGGGAAATGTATTGCGAAAAGTAGGGGATAATTGGGGGGCGATCGCTGATTATAATCAAGCAATTAGACTCAATCCAAATTATACATCTGCTAAACATCGCAGTTATGTTCATGTTGATACAGGAACTACAGAAACATTCATACAAGAGTGATAAGAATTTAGAATTTAGAATTTAGAATTTAGAATTACCTCTTCTTATAAATTAAGAGGATGGGTTCATTAATTGATAATGGATAATGAATAATTACGTCTTTAACAATTGATAATGGATAGTGGAGCATGAAAACTATTGAATTGATAATTATTAATAATTAATAATTAATTATTAATTATTAATTATTAATTATAAAGAGAGGCTTTATACCTGAATTTTTGGGTAACAAATTAATCGGGTCAAAAGATTTTTTTCTAACAATACTTAGTTAGGTTGAAATTAAACCTTAATTAATAAAATACTGTTTAAATAACTACTGTAATTAGAATTTTTTGATTAAATTCCTGAAAAATTAAGTATGAAAAACAAATAACTTTAATCATAAAACTCCTTCCTTTGTTCGCAAAAATATCATAGAAAACCTACTTCATTCCATCTTGGATTTTTGAATTGCACATACAATTATGTATAACATATCTGAAAACATAACCACAGTAATAGTAGCTTTAATAACTCTAGGAATTCTCGGTTGGGGATACAACAGAGCAAGACCTTATGGTAGAGTAGGCATTCTAGCCTGGTTACAATCAGTAGTATTAATGGCACCTTGGCTACTATTTTTTGCTCTATTTGCTGCCGGAATTTATCTTAACTTAGTATTTGTCCTATTTTTGCTCGTAGCTTGTGCAGGATTATATATA
The DNA here is from genome assembly GCF_014132355.1 of Okeania sp. KiyG1. GTDB lineage: Bacteria > Cyanobacteriota > Cyanobacteriia > Cyanobacteriales > Microcoleaceae > Okeania. Next base: position 8,913 of record NZ_BLZO01000174.1, on the reverse strand, counting down.
TACTTGGGACGACAGCTACGAACAATAGCAGCTAAAGATGCAGAAAATCAACCCAATATCAAAACTATAGGTGACTCCTCACAACTATCTAGCAATCAAGAAGAAGCTCAACCAACCCAGGATAAAATAGCAAACGCTGAACCACAAAAAGAACAAACTCCAGAATTTCTCCCTATTCCTAGTGAAGACCTCCAGAAAATTAAAGATATTTTTGGTATCGATACTTTCTTCACCACTGAAACTATTCCTTATCAAGAAGGAGCTATTTTCAAAGGTAATTTACGGGGAGATATAGAAAAAGTCCATACTAAGTTATCAGTCAGTTTAAAAGAAAAACTGGGCGATCGCTACCGACTATTTCTACTAGAAAGTCCTGAAGGTAAACCAGTAGTCATCATTTTACCAAGCAAAAATGACCCTCAACCTGCTACTACATCCCAAAAAATTCTGGCAGTTGTGCTGGCGATCGCTACTATTGCCACCAGTTTAGAAGCAGGTGGTTTATTATTAGGGTTTGACTTTTTTAACGAACCTGCACGGTATCCAGAAGCATTACCCATTGCACTTGGTTTATGTGCAGTTTTAGGTATTCACGAATTCGGCCATCAAGTCTTGGCAAAACGTCACAATGTTCGCTTTAGTTGGCCATTTTTTCTCCCAGCTTGGCAAATTGGCAGTTTTGGGTCTGTTAACCGTTTCGAGTCAGCGATACCGAATAGGAAAGTGCTGTTTGATGTAGCTTTTGCCGGACCTGCTGCTGGAGGAATACTTTCTTTGGCAATGCTATTGGTGGGTTTGTTGCTTTCCCACGAAGGTAGTATGTTTCAGATGCCATCGGAATTTTTCAGAGCTTCTGTTTTAGTGGCAACTTTAGCACGGGTGATTTTAGGTTCGGCGGTAAATCAAAATCTAGTAGATGTTCACCCACTAGCAATTATCGGTTGGCTGGGTTTGGTAATTACAGCGCTAAATCTTATGCCTGCGGGTCAGTTGGATGGCGGTAGAATTATTCAGGCAATTTATGCTCGGAAAGTAGCAGGTAGAGCAACATTTTTCACTTTTGTGGTTTTAGTTATTGCTTCTCTGGTTAATCCTTTAGCATTATATTGGGCGATTATTATTTTGGTATTGCAGCGAAATTTGGAACGCCCTTGTTTAAATGAATTAATCGAACCTGACGATCTACGAGCTACTTTATGTTTGTTAGCTTTGTTTGTGGCGATCGCTACTTTATTTCCTTTAACTCCTGCTTTAGCTAGTCAGTTGGGTATAGGTGGTTAATTAAAAGTCAGAAGTCAGAAGTCAAAAGTCAGAAGTTAAAAGTCAGAAGTTAAAAGTTAAACACAGGAAGGAGTCGGCATTCCCATGGCTCCAAAACTTCCCCAGGTTCCGACCGCTTTCGACTAGCCTCCTCCAGAGGAGCTAAAGCTAACGTCGTCGCGGGGTCGCATCCGAATTTATAGACATTTAGTATTTTTGCCTGGGATTAAGTTTTTGAGTTACGAGTCGGGAGTCGAATAGAGGTCATTTCAGTTATCAGTTATCAGTACCTCTACTTTTAAGATTAAAATCAGATTTTTCCCGATGGCTCTATACTTCCTTACTTAGGGTTTGCTGATTAATTATAAAAGTCTTGATATATAAAGGTTTGAGCATTTTTAGGGTCTGATTGCAGTGCGCCTGTTTCAGTTAAAAACGCTCAAAAAGCTAGTATTCTGGGCTGACTATGGCAGAAAAATCACTCTTACAATTGTTACTCCTACCTCCTCGCTCCCGACCCATTTCTCCTGACTCGGTCCTCCTGACTCGGTTCTCCTCCCCCTGCTACAAGACTTTTTCAGCAAACCCTACTTAGTGGAAAATTACCAACATTTTCATTTTATGAGACTCCTGAAAAATCGCGCGTCAAAGGAATTTCGGTTGCATCCTTACAATTTTTGTGATATATTATCAACTATAAGGGTTCGCTCGGCTATACGCATGACTTTTTATTCAACTAAAGTTCAAAACTAAGAGACAATCAAAATATTCAGGAATTTTTTCCAGGAGCAATACCAGAAATATTTTCATTGTGCGAAGCTTTCAAAAAGATTTGTTTTTCCCCGACCGAATCTTTCCATCCATACCTCTTCAGTGGAAAATTACCAACATTTTCATTTTATGAGACTCCTGAAAAATCGCGCGCCAAAGGAATTTTGGTTGCATCCTCAAAATTTTTGTGATATATTATCAACTATAAGGGTTCGCTCGGCTATACGCATGACTTTTTATTCAACTAAAAATAGTATAGTGAGGGCGATCGCGAATGTTGTAGAAAGGAAAATCAATGTAAAAGATACGCTTAGGGGTTCTATAAATGTCTGAGGCTTATTTGTCTAGCGCTATAGCTTTTAACAAAAATAGGGATAACTCCTACATTTTCCTACAGATAAAGAGTGTGGAGACCCACCCCTACTGCTCCCAGGAGGGGAATATCAAGAAAGATTTGTTCAACAATGAATAATGAATAATGAATAATGAATAATGAATAATGAATAATTACCTCTCCTTGAAAAGAAGAGGATTGACTAAAAAGGATAATTTTTTCTTCTCTTGGTCTCATGGATATGGCTCCGAGACCCGCTCTTATCAGAGCCGCTCCGAATTGCGCCATCCCTCGACCGCTTTTTTCTCCTTTAAAGGAGAGGCTTTAAACCTTAATTATTCGGTAATGGCGCTCGTGAAGAGAACATTTTTTGGTAGTCCTGCATACTAATGGTATACAAGGAAGAAGGGAAGCTTGGCACAGGAGCAAGATGTTCCCACTGCCGTACCTCCTAACAAAAATAATGCAATGCACCAGCACGCATTTTTTTATACCGAATAAACGGATGTGATATCAAGCCCATAAATTCAACTAAAACGGAGAGGGTGGGATTCGAACCCACGGAAAGTCACCCTTCAACGAATTTCGAGTTCGCCGCATTCGACCACTCTGCCACCTCTCCATAAAAAGTCAAAAGTCAAAATTTAAAAGTCAAAAATGATAATTAAATTTCGATCTTCAGAAAATACACATTTTTATAGTATATAGCAAATCTGAATTGATTTGTAAAAAATCCCGAATCCATAGCACTACGCAAATAGAGCGCGGACATTTCTCCACTCCCCCACTCCCCTACTCCTGTACGGGCGAATGCCATTCACCCCTACGACTTCGGTATCCGTGTATCCGTGCCATAATCCGTGTGAGCCACTCCCCTACTCCCCTACTCCCCTACTCCCCTACTCCCCCACTCCCTCACTCCCCACTCCCCTACTCCCTACTCCCTACTCCCTACTCCCTTCTCAAAATAAAGAACTGTCAACCTTATCCGATTCTAAAGTAGTTTGAAAGCCCGTAGCAGGAGTCCATTGAATTGCACCATCACGACCAGTCCAAAATAGAAGAATATTATTTTTCTGACAAAGTTCCACCATATCTGGATGGACAGAATTAGACGAAGCGATCGCTACTTTTGGCCGAATAATATTCAACAACTCTGGATTTAACTTATTCCCAGACCACCAAAGCACCTGAGTCTGGGGAAAACTTCTTGCCGCTAGTAACCGACTCTGTTCGGGCAATTTCACCTCTCCCAATAATAACCATTTTTGGCCATGCATCATAAATTCTACGATTGGGGTCTCAGAATTAATTAACTTCATCTGTATCGAACCCAATTCAACAGTTTGATTATTTACTAGAGTAAAGTAATCAGCCCGACTAGCTCCCACAGCATCTAGAACAGGTTGATTGTTAGTTTGATAATTCTTTTCATCATCAGCTTCCACATCATAAAATATCTTCACTCTCAAAGTATTCAAAATATCTGACCAACCACGACTCAAACCTTTTTGAGAATGAAGGGCAATAGACCAATTAATTCTATTAATACCTTGCTGGCGTAAAAATGGTAAAACCATAAACCTGGCCGTATTTTCATCTCCAGAGTTAATCAAAGTTACTTTCCGTCCATCCTGAATCACAAACACTGGTTCCTCAGATGAATCAAGAATCGTAGCTTGAAACACAGAAGCTCGAGTATACCAAAGAGGAATAATAATGATGGCGATCGCTAAAATCACACCCCACTGCCAAAACTTTAGAGAAAACTTTTTCTTTTTTCTCTGATTCGCTTCTGACCGTCTATTTCTCCACAACCAAATACCAAAAATCAACCCATAAAGCACAACCAATTGATAAATTGATATAGCACCCACCGCCACTTGATTTCCTGGCAACGCGCTAAAAAAATTTACGATCCCTATTAAAACCCTGACTGGAAAAAACAATATTCCAGCAATAAGACTACCTACATAAGGAGAAATCAAAGCCACAATGGCGCTGATAAAACCACCCAGTGTAATCACCGCAACCAAAGGTGCAGTAATAATATTCACAAAAATAGTATAGGGAGATACAACATGAAAAACATACAGTAACAGAGGAAGAGTCCAAATAGAAGCAGCGATCGGAATAGCAACTAGAGATGCAATACCAGAGGGCAACCAATCCAACTGTTTCATTAATGGTGGCGCTGTTACCAACAACCCGAAAGTTGCCAAGAAACTCAACTGAAATCCTAAATCCCAAACCCATAAAGGATTGATTAATAGTAGAAAAGTTGCAGCCACAGTTAAAGAAGCTAATGGTTTAACTTGACGTTGGGAAACGATGGCAATCAAAGCAGCTAACCCCATGAGTGCTGCTCGTAATACTGAAGGCGAAACACCTGCTAAACCAACATAAATAATTAAAGTTAGGATGCCAAAGCTAAATCTTGCTCCTGGAGGCAAGCTTTTAGTCAAAGTCAGCACCACACCTAAAATTAAGGAAATATGAAAACCTGATGCTGCTAATACATGAGCCAACCCTACTTTGACAAACTTGTCTCGTAATTGATAAGACAAATCTACAGCTCTACGTCCTAATACCATTGCACTCACAAGGGGACCATCTGGTACGCCCAAAGAACTTACATGAGAGCGAATAATTCGTTGTCGTATCCGACTTAATCCCCAAATATTAGTCCTTTCTTGGTTAGTGATGGTGAGTTTATAACCTGCAATCCCAGCAAAAGCACCTTGTCTAGCTAAGTAGGCACGAAAATCAAACCCTCCGGGATTAGTTGCTGGTGATGGTTTGTATAAAGATCCAGTAATTGCTACCGCCTCACCAGGATAGACACCTGTTGCTTGTAATAGAGGAACTGTGACATAAAGTTTACCCGTAACATCTTGGTGTACATTAGCCGAACCATCAGTACCTACGATTTCACTAACTTGAGCGACATTTAGCCACAGTTGGGCTTTTTCTGAGCGAGTCTTGCGGGGTAGAGAAAGCACTTTTCCACGAACAGTAACTACTTGTTGTTGGGAGTCACCATCAACGGGAATTATTTTACTAATGTCATCTGTTGATGGTTGGGGTACTCGGGCTAAAAAATAAAAACTAGCAAGAAAAGCGACCGCTCCTGCAGTTATCCACAACCAATTTGAATTTAGCAGAGATTTTCTCGTTCTTTTTGAGATTAAATCTGGAAGCTGACCATTTCTGAGTAAGTCTTCAGTATTAATTTTTTGCTGAGAAGTGGCTATGATTTTAGTCGATCTTCGTAAGTTTTGTCGGTATCCTTGTTGTACGATAATTGCTAAGACTAAGCCCACAGTTAGCATACCATATATACCCCAAGGAACAATGGTAGATACTAGCCCCAATATGTAAGCTAGGCTAATGACGATCGCTACAGCTTGATTCATATTTTATTGAAGAAGGAAGAAGGAAGAAGAAAGAAGGAAGAAGAAAAGGTTTTGCTGAATAAAGCTATTAAATCTAACAGGACTTACGCACGGACACTAAATCGAGTGAGGACGCAATTCGGAGCTTGGCGTTAGCCAATATTCGCCCCTACATATTCAGTTACAGCGCAATTCACTGTAAATAGACTACAAAATTATTTTAGGTTAGCCAGGTAGGGACGTTGCATGCAACGTCCTTACATTGCGGTTAATTAATCAGAACTTACGCAAATCAACCTTGAAAACGCCATTTGTAGAGGCGCCATTCGGAGCTTGGCAGAACGCAAATGGCATTCGCCCTCACTGGATTTAGTGTCTGTGCGTAAGTCCTGTTAATGTTACTTGATATTACCGCAGAATTAATAATTAAATAATTAAATAATTAAATAGTTCAGGTTTAAAGCCTCCCTTTCAAGGGAAAAAAGCGGTCGAGGGATGGCGAGGAAACCTGCGCCATATCCAATCGACCAAGAGAATAAATTTTTTCCTTTTACTCAATCCTATCCGTTTTAGGGAGAGGTAATTATCAATTATCCATTATCAATTATCAATTATTGAAGCACTTCAAGGTATTTCCGTCATTGCGACCCATAGGGAAGCAATCTCAAGTCCTAGTTTTTTGTACCTCATGGGTAAGTCCTAATTTAGATAGCTAAACCAAGTCTTAGACCTAACACTGCATGAACAAACATGATACACAGTGCGATGCTACCAAGGTAAGCATGAGTAGTACGCAATACAGCTTGATTTCCACCAAATTTTGTCAGGGAGATCAAACCATTTGCTGCCAGTAACGCCAATACTGCCGAACCCGTCCAAAAATGAGGACTTTCAAATATTTGCTGTTCCTGCATCACTAGAGATAATATTCCACCCGTATAACCTAATGCCATAAATAAAAACATAAATGGTGCCATCTTACGATGATTAGAAGCACTTTCAACAGCTATAGCTTCATCAGTAATTACTCTTCTACGCCATCCAGTTAAACCCACAAAGCTACCCATAACAAATACAACGATCGCCATCATCAATGGATGTCCCCAATGTACAATTGGTTCTGGCGTACCGAAATTGCGGAAGATGTCAGCTATTGGTTCTAAATATTCTCTGATTTCCATTTCTTTCTCTGGTAGTAGTTTTTGCTTTCTCGTTCAAAGTTTAAGTTTATCAAAATAAAGCGCTGTGCGCAGGCAACAGGCAATAGGCAATAGGAGGGAAAAAAATGCCAATAATATAATAAGATTTTAGCGATTTGACACCTCCTGCAATTTGCAAATATACCAGCGTACACTGCTATAATTGGGTCGCACAACCCCGCCTTTTCAGACTAAATGATTTTGGAGGCTTGCTCAAATCCCCCACTTCCCCTCCCCTCCTGGGAGGGGTTAGGGAGTGGGTTGGGAGGGTTAGGGGTGGGTTTACTTCTGACTTCCCCTCCTGGGAGGGGCTAGGGTGGGTTTACTTCTGACTTCCCCTCCTGGGAGGGCTAGGGGTGGGTTTACTTCTGACTTCATTAAGCTGCTGCTTTAGCCTGACCTTCTGAGTTAGGTTTTAGCAATGGAAAGTTAAGACTTTCCCGTTGTTGTAAATAAAGTTGACCGACTTGGCGTGCTAAATTACGAATTCTGCCAATGTAACGAGTACGTTCGGTGACAGAAATTACCCCTCTAGCATCAAGTAAATTAAAACTATGAGAACATTTGAGAACGTAATCAAGACTTGGTAAGACTAACCCTTGTTTTGTTAATTGTTCGGCTTCTTTTTCATAGAGACCAAAGAGCGTAAATAAAAACTCAGGATTAGATGCCTCAAAATTATAGGTACATTGTTCAATTTCTCCTTGAAGATAAACGTCTCCATAAGTTACCTTATCAGTCCAAGCTATTTTTGTAATCGCATCTACTTCTTGGAGATACATGGCAAGACGTTCTAAACCATAAGTAATTTCGATGCACACTGGTCGGCAATCTATACTACCACATTGTTGAAAGTAGGTAAACTGCGTAATTTCCATACCATCAAGCCAAACCTCCCAACCTACTCCCCAAGCTCCTAGAGTAGGAGCTTCCCAGTTGTCTTCTACAAAACGAATATCGTGGTCTTCAGGGCGAATACCCAGAGCGCGGAGGGAGTCTAGATAAACATCCTGAATGTTATTAGGAGAAGGTTTGATCAGGACTTGATATTGGTAGTAGTGTTGGAAGCGGTTGGGGTTTTCCCCGTAACGCCCATCAGTAGGACGACGACAGGGTTCGACATAAGCAACTGACCAAGGTTCAGGACCGATCGCCCGCAGAAATGTGTGGGGGTTCATTGTACCTGCTCCTTTTTCAGTATCATAAGGTAGAGCGATGAGACAGCCGCGATCGCTCCAGAACTGATTTAAGGTGGCTATGACTGATTGGAAATTCACAGACTTTTCTTTATACTTTGAGTTTATTTGAAATCAGAGATTTTTCAACATCTTGGAAGAAAACACTTTTGTGATTTTCCCAATTTCCACCTTTTTTAACATAGAATAATTACCTTGTCAACTTCAATTATTCTCTGTTCCCTGTTCCTTACGCAAAGAGCTATAAAAGTAACTAGCTATTAGCTTTTAGCTTGTAGGGTCGATTTCCTAAGGTCATGCTCCGCAAACGCGTTTACGTTTGCGTAGCATCCCGTAGGGAAGTATTCCGTAGGAAATCGCCCCTACTTGGGTAAAACATCCCCGGTTTCTATAAACCGAAAGGTGCGCGGAGGGGTAACATTCCCCTTCTATAGAACCCCTGAGTGGATCTATTTAAAAATATAGGGAGAGTGTGGGGAGTGTGGGGACCCACCCCTAACCCCTCCCTGGAGGGGAATGTGGGGACTGTGGGGACCCACCCTAACCTCCCTGGAGGGGAATGTGGGGACTGTGAGGAGATGGAAGCAAATTTCAACTTGCTAGGGTTGCCTGCAGATGCGACTCCGCGACGACGTTAGTCGCATCTGCAGGCCTCCTCTATTCTCGTTCCTGAATTTCGGTCTTCACTCCTCAGTCGTCGGGTCGGACTTCTGCGAAAAGCACATACCGCCTATAAAGATACGATCGGGGATTCTATA
>NZ_BLZO01000173.1 GCF_014132355.1 Okeania sp. KiyG1 | reverse complement strand
TTCAACATCTAAACACAAACTTTAACAAATATTAACATATATCGTCATATTTTCTTTATTTTCTTTGTAAGGAAGATAGCATAAAAAATATAGCTGGATGATGAATATATGAATAATATTTCCAACTAGATTCGGCAAGGGGGTCTCCCGGTATAATTTCCGCTTTAACGGGAGGTGAATTACCGAGAGTAAATTAAACAGGTGTCGATTGATGTTTAAATCAAGCAATAAAGAGTAGCAGAAAAATTATGATAATTACTCATTGCTACAAAATTAAGCCCACTTGTGAACAGTCAGTCAAAATTGATTATGGGGTAGAACACCTGCGAAGGCATGACAATTATGTTTTGGGCCAAAGACTAGATTGGTAAAATAGAACTAGATGTCAAGTTGACCGTTGTTAGTTAATTTCATATCCTATTGGTGAATTTTCTAGTAGACCAGATTATTATTTTCAGCAATCAGCACTTAAACAGACAAAACAGTTATTTCCTGACTACAAAGAAATCTCCATAGGAAGTTCAACAAATTAACTTACAAAGGTTGGATCGAGCTTGTAAATTTTGGCTAATACCCGATCGAACTGGTAGACGTGGAGGAAGGCCAAGATTGAAAAAATCAGGAAAGTTAAGGTAATTTTGTTTCAGTAGAGTTAATCATCCGCTCATCAGTAATTAAATTTTATGGAAAACAAATAATTACTAGGAGGTTTGGTGCTATACCTGTAATAGTTCATAGACCAATACCAGAAGGTTTGACAATTAAAACTGCAACTATAACCAAAAAAGCGAGTACGTAATTCTGGGGAAACCCCAGAATGTAAGACGCACTCAAGAAGCTGATGGTTATTATGTAAGTAGGGGCGAACAGCTGTTCGCCTTAGAAGATAAGTCAGTACCTAGTTTAATTCCTACTAACAATATCAAAACTGCTGTAGGTATTGATGTAGACTTAAAAGAGTTTTTGACTACTAATACTGGTGAGACTGTTTCTGTTCCTAAATTTTATAGAAAATCTCAATTTAATTTAGCTAGAAAACGTAAGCATTCAGCTATTAGCAGTCAGCATTTCCTGCGGAATGCTGCGCAAACAGCTTTTAAAGGTACAGGACTTACTAAAGTTAGCTCATAGCTTTTTTATTTCCTGCGGAATGCTAGGCAAACATAAGTTTTAATTCTATTTAGAGAGTAATTCCTCCTCTGGTGTGATAGTGACTTAATAACTCATAGCTGATAGCTGACCGCTGAATGCTGAGTGCTTACTAGAAAACAAAGAAAGCAGCTAGGAAGGAAATTTGCTCTAATAATTGGAAAAAGGCACTTTGATAATTAATAATTAATAATTAATAATTAATAATTATCAGAATTGAATTTCAATAAATAAACGTCTAATAAGTAACAATTAATAGTGAATAATTAGTTTCCTTCTTTCATGATTAATTAGGGTTTGCTGAAAAAGTATTATGGGTAAGGGTAGGAGACAGGATAAATGGGAATTATAGAGGAGGTAGGAGCAAGAATTGTAAGAATGATTTTTCTGCCCAAATCTTGACCAAAATCTGCTCATTTTTGAACCATTACTACTTAAAACTTCGCACTTTTGATACTTAAAAGGCTAAAATCTTTATATATAAAGACTTTGAGATTTAATCAGCAAGCCCTAATTATTCATTATTAATTATTAATTATTAATTATTCAAGGTGTTCATGTAATTAAAATTAACCCTCACAATAGGTCACAAAATTGTAGTAATTGTGGTCATAAAGTACCATTAACTTTATCAGTTAGAATTCACTATTGTCCTAAATGTAAAGTAGTTTTAGATAGAGATGAAAATGCTGCAATTAACATATTAAATAAAGCATTAAACGAGGTGGGTATTATCTTGCCTGCTTGTGGAGGCTTAGATATTGGCCAGCCCGTGTTAGCATAGCGTTGCGCCAGCACTCGCAAGAAACTTCTGAAACTTGGCTACAGTTATCTTTGTTTGTGAGCTTCCCGTTATCATCTCCGATTTAACAAAGAGAACTTCACCAATATCTCTAACATAGAACTAGCTTAACTAAGTTGTATCCGCGTACAAGGTATTTAATTCTGTGGCGATCGCCAATTACTATCAAAATTTTAACTAACCATAAATTATAGAAGTTTCCTACCAAGTGTTAATGTAGCTATTTTGAATAATCTGGTAGATAGATGTAGGGATAATTGGGTTTGGTAATAATGGCCTAAACTTATAGTTAGGTTAGTCAAAATACGCTCATCGCTAATGAACTTACTCTCAGCATATTATATGCTCTAACTGTCATGTCAATGCCCTACAGTACTTTAAAAAATTTATATCTTCTATACCAATTTGCTTACACACAGAAAATTTGCAAGTAGTATGGTCAATTTTCTGTAAAGAAAAATACAATGAGTTAGTAGTAGTCAATCATCAGGAGCAACCACTAGGACTAATTTACTTACATAATTTAATTCCCGATATAGATTTAAAGTCTGAAACTCAACCTTCTCAAAATCATGCTCTAATTTTGAATTGGCAACAACCTCTATCTGAAGTAGATTCTTTAACACTCAATGGCCTGAGAGTATTGTCGGCAGATTTAACTATTACTGAGTTATGGCCATATATCCAGGCACGAGCGGAAGGGCAAATCGATCGAGAATCTGATACTTTAGATATTGCATCTCCTAGTACACCTATTGCAGTAGTAGACAAGGAAGGTAAATTTTTAGGACTACTAGATACCTTGCGTCTACTAGAATTTATTGCTACAAATCAAGAGCTAGGGACAAAATTGAGTAGCAAAAATTGTATCTCTACTCCACAAAATTTTACAAATATATCTGGGAAATTTTTACCTACACCTACTACCAATAAAAATTTACCCCAGGCAACAGCAGAGACTTCTTCCGACCTCTATTCATTAATAGAACTTTTAGAAAAACTGCCTCTAGCTCTAATGTTACAGAGCAATGAAGGCGAAATTGTTAAGCAAAACCTGGCATGGCGCTCTCAGATAACAAAAGAATCTGATTTGATGAAAATTGCAGATGCTGTAGTAAGTTTATCTAGCAAAAATATCAAACAACAGCAAAAAGGAGTCACAATGCCAGACTCTCTAGCAGCAGTGAAAGATATGATTACATTATCATGTCCAGCTACAACTAATTGGAAATTTTCTCCTGCAACACTTTTACAAGAAAGAGCAAAATTACCAGAGTCAAATTCTGCTTCTAGCTTTTGTTATTACACTCAACCAAATACCTACCTTTGTACTTGTCCTCAAGAAAATGGCCAGGAACGAGTATGGCAGTTTAGTAGTCAACCGTTATTTGACTTGACATTAATTTTAGCTCAGGATGTCACGGAGCAACACTTGATAGCGAAGGAGTTGGAAGCTAAAAATGCTGATTTGATTCAGCTTAATAGACTTAAGGACGAATTTTTGGCTTGTATTAGCCATGAGCTGAAAACGCCGTTAACTGCTGTATTGGGTTTATCTAGTTTGTTGAAGGAACAAGCTCTGGGCAGTCTTAATGAACGTCAAGCTCGTTATGCTCAACTAATTCATCAAAGTGGTCGTCATTTAATGGCTGTAGTTAATGATATTCTAGATTTGACTCGCATGGAAACAGGTCAGATGGAGTTGAACTCTCAACCTGTGGATATTCAGAAAGTTTGTGGCCACGCTTTTCAGGAGGCTTTACAACTTCAGTATAAAAATCCTCAAGGTTCATCTTCTTCCTCAGTACCTGATTCTTTAAAAGCAAAGTATAAATTGGAAATAGAACCTGGTCTAAATGTTGTAATTGCAGATGAATTGCGTTTGCGTCAGATGTTGATAAATTTGTTATCCAATGCTTTGAAGTTTACCCCAGCAGATGGCCAGATGGGATTGAAAGTAGCTAAATGGGAAAAGTGGATAACTTTTACAGTTTGGGACTGTGGTATTGGCATCCCAGCAGACAAGCAACATTTGATTTTTCAGAAGTTTCAACAATTAGAAAATCCTCTGACTCGTCAGTTTGAAGGGACTGGTTTAGGTTTGGTATTAACTCAACGTTTAGCTCATTTACATGGTGGGGATGTTACGTTTATTTCTCAGGAAGGTAAAGGTAGTGAGTTTACGTTAATTTTACCACCAAGTCCACCTCCAAAAGATTTAGGAACTGAAGGATGGGAAACAAATGATTATCTCAAGGAACAAGGGTTAATTCCTACTCAGGAAAGTGAAGTTGGTACAAAAAAATATAATAAATTACCTGTTAATAATTACCAAGTACCTGTTATTAATTATTCATCTCGTTTAGTTTTGATTGTTGAAGCAGTGCCACGATTTATTGAAGATTTAACGAGTAAGTTAACAGGTTTAGGTTATCGAGTTGTTATTGCACGTTCTGGCACAGAAGCGGTGGAAAAGGCGCGAAAATTACAACCAAAATTTGTATTTCTTAATCCATTACTGCCTCTTTTATCGGGTTGGGATGTATTGACTTTGCTGAAAACTGATGTTGATACTTGTCAGATTCCTGTAGTAATAACTGCTACTAGAGGAGATAAGGAACGAGGGATAAATAATGGTGCAAATAAGTTTTTAAGTTTGCCTGTGGAACAATTAGAATTAGAAGAAATACTGGCAGAATTTCCTGATTCAGAATTACAAAATCATTATCAAAAGTTAGTAGTTCTGCGGTTGGTTCCAGGTAAATATGAGTTTCAGCAGTCTACAGAAGAAGATTTTGTTTATGAGGATAAGTTCCTTTCTTTGCCTGGGGAATATACGGTAATAGAGGCAGATGATTTAGCTCAAGCAAATTTACTTGCCAAGATTTGGCAACCTAATGTGATTCTGATCGAAAAAATTAGTAATTCAGTAAGTCCAGTTGAATTTATTAAGAAACTAAGTCGATATTCTACTTTAACAGCTATTCCTTTAGTAACTTTAGATTCTGAAACTACTCAAGTGGCTAATCAAGTTAAAGAATTGTCTGTGTTTCCTTGTTTAGCTTTTGAAAAAAATGACAATAATTTAACAGAAACAACACTTGATTATGAATATTTAACCTCTGCGTTGTGTCAAGTAATTTCTATTGCTGCTGGTATGAGTTGGAAGCCAACTATATTAGTTATGGATGTGACGAATATTACAGATTTAACGGCTCCTTTAAAAGATATTTTGTCTCACAAGACTACAGTTAGTTGGTCGGAGTTGAGTCAGGAAAAAAAGGAGCTAAATTTGGCAGATGATACTTTTAATTCACCAAATTTTTCAGCGTTTATTCCTCATGTAGAAGTTGGCAATCAAAACTGGGATAAAATTATTAAGGAAAGTGGGAAAGATTGTGAAAAAACAAAGTTACCAATTGATAGTACACGGGTATTAGTTCAGTATCTTGAAACTTCTGGATTTAAAAGTTTAATTGGTAAATCTTGGATTGAGGTTTGGCAACAGTTACAAAATCAAAGTGTAGATTTACTACTAATTTGTTTGCAGGATAAATTACCGTTAGGATTAGACCAAGCATTATCTAATTTGGAGCAAATTGTCGCAAAACCTCCGATTTTGGTATTAGAAAATTCTCATTATCAATTACCAGAAAATCTTACAGGAAAAAATCTAAGTTTAGTCTTGAGCAAGATAGCTACAAAAATTTTACCTTTTGATTTATCTATAGCAGATTTATTAGAGGAAATTAAGCATCATGTGATGAGTAATATTGAGTAAGGAAGAAGGAAGAGGGAAGAAGGAATAAGGAAGAAGGAAGAAAGAAGAAGGAAGAAGGAAGAAGGAAGAAGTTAAGTAAGTATGATTGGGACTTATACATTACTCTAGCCTAGAATATAGAAGCAATTTGGTATCTTTGTCAGCGATTAAGTTTTTTTACTAGGAGTCAGGAAATGGAGGGAAGGAATATGGGAAAAAGATTGAAAAATAATCCCCACTTCCTCATCTCTTTTTAAATAGATATCAAATGGGTTTGATAAAGGGTAAATATTTCTCTTATCTGGTTTGACGCTAATTTCAATTCTATTACTCAACGCGAAACTTCCTGAAAATTATCTCAGGATTAAGGTTTATATATTTTCTGACTTCTGTGATAATTAAATTCAATTCTCAGCATTCTGGGTAAATATTTCTCTTCTCTAGTTTGGCGCTAAATTCAATTCTATTACTCAAGGCAAAATTTCCTGAAAATTATCTCAGGATTAAGGTTTATACATTTTCTGACTTCTGTGATAATTAAATTCAATACTCAGCATTAAGGGTAAATATTTCTTTTTATTCTCTAGTTTGACGCTCAATTCAATTCTATTACTCAAGGGGAAATTTCCTGAAAATTATCTAACGATTAAGGTTTATATATTTTCTGACTTCTGTGATAATTAAATTCAATACTCAGCATTCTGGGTAAATATTTCTTTTTATTCTCTAGTTTGACGCTCAATTCAATTCTATTACTCAAGGCAAAATTTCCTGAAAATTATCTAACGATTAAGGTTTATATATTTTCTGACTTCTGTGATAATTAAATTCAATACTCAGCATTCTGGGTAAATATTTCTCTTCTCTAGTTTGACGCTCAATTCAATTCTATTACTCAAGGCGAAATTTCCTGAAAATTATCTAACGATTAAGAATTAGCATATGTAGGGGCGAATGGCATTCGCCCTCACTGATTGAGGTTTATACATTTTCTGATTTCTGTGATAATTAAATTCAATTCTCAGCATTAAGGGTAAATATTTCTTTTTATTCTCTAGTTTGACCCTAAATTTAATTCTATTACTCAAGGCGAAACTTCCTGAAAATTATCTCAGGATTAAGGTTTATATATTTTCTGACTTCTGTGATAATTAAATTCAATACTCAGCATTCTGGGTAAATATTTCTCTTCTCTAGTTTGACGCTCAATTCAATTCTATTACTCAAGGCGAAATTTCCTGAAAATTATCTAACGATTAAGAATTAGCATATGTAGGGGCGAATGGCATTCGCCCTCACTGATTGAGGTTTATACATTTTCTGATTTCTGTGATAATTAAATTCAATTCTCAGCATTAAGGGTAAATATTTCTTTTTATTCTCTAGTTTGACCCTAAATTTAATTCTATTACTCAAGGCGAAACTTCCTGAAAATTATCTCAGGATTAAGGTTTATATATTTTCTGACTTCTGTGATAATTAAATTCAATACTCAGCATTCTGGGTAAATATTTCTCTTCTCTAGTTTGACGCTCAATTCAATTCTATTACTCAAGGCGAAATTTCCTGAAAATTATCTAACGATTAAGAATTAGCATATGTAGGGGCGAATGGCATTCGCCCTCACTGATTGAGGTTTATACATTTTCTGATTTCTGTGATAATTAAATTCAATTCTCAGCATTAAGGGTAAATATTTCTTTTTATTCTCTAGTTTGACCCTAAATTTAATTCTATTACTCAAGGCGAAACTTCCTGAAAATTATCTAACGATTAAGAATTAGCATATGTAGGGGCGAATGGCATTCGCCCTCACTGATTGAGGTTTATACATTTTCTGACTTCTGTGATAATTAAATTCAATACTCAGCATTCTGGGTAAATATTTCTTTTTATTCTCTAGTTTGACGCTCAATTCAATTCTATTACTCAAGGCAAAATTTCCTGAAAATTATCTCAGGATTAAGGTTTATATATTTTCTGACTTCTGTGATAATTAAATTCAATTCTCAGCATTCTGGGTAAATATTTCTCTTCTCTAGTTTGACGCTCAATTCAATTCTATTACTCAAGGCAAAATCTCCTGAAAATTATCTCAGGATTAAGAAAGAGATTGTCTAGGTATCAATGATGAGGTGGAATTTACTCAAAAATTTTCTGAAATGGAAAGATATTTGTCTTTTGATTGAATACTTAGTCAATAAATAATTAAGGAGCAATTATTCTTATGTCAGACACCATTAGAGTCATAACTTATGGCAGTATTAACACCGCTACAACTGATAATAAAGAAGGTGCAAAAAGTATTGATGCGTTTAGTCCACCCATTCCTAGATTTTCTACAGAATGGTCTTCTAAATCTTCGGATAAAAAGATTGGAGAGTATGAAGTTGCAGTGGATACTTTAGAAACAGAAATGGGTCATTTGATAGATGTTTTTGAGCGTTTGTTGAGTAGAGCAGAAAAACAAACTCAGACTGAAATTCAACTAGATGAAATAGAACTTTCAGTTGAAGTTAATGGAGAAGGAAAAGTTAGTCTTTTCGGCAGCGGTGGAAAAGCTGGTGGCAAAGGTGCTATAAAACTTAAATTCAAGCGACAGCTACAAAACTAAAATTCAACTAGATGAGATAGAACTTTCTGTTGAAGTTGATGGAGAAGGAAAAGCGAGTCTTTTCGGAAGTGGTTTCAGCAATTAACAATTAAAAATTAATAATTACCTCTCCCTTTGAGGGAGAGGATTGACGTTTAAGAAAAAAAGAAATTTTTCCCTTTGAAAGGGGAGGCTTTAAACCTGAATTATTTAATTATTAATTATTCGGTAAAAGCTGTTGGAAAGGGTGCTATAAAACTTAAATTCAAGGGACATCAACAAAATGGCTAATAAGTTTGCAATGACTATTGGAGTTCAGGAATATCAGTTTGTTCTTCCTCTCAAGTGTGCTGCAAATGATGCTGAAAAAATGCGAAATTTTTTACTTAAGAAAGCAGGTTTTGATGAAGTTTGGCACTACTCAGATGATTCTTCTAATAGTGATGAATATCCAGGACGTTCTAATATAGAAATAAAATTAGAACAGATTGGAAATTTATCAATGGGGTCTGACGATCGCTTTTGGTTTTTTTTCAGTGGCCATGGCTCCATATATGATGGTATTGACTACCTGATGCTTTCTGATACCCATAAAGATATTCAAAAAAGTGCTATTTCAGTTAACTATGTCATTCAGCAGCTCAAAAAATGTGGAGCGGGGAATGTTGTATTGTTTCTGGATATGTGCAGAGACCAGGGTATTAAAAGTATCAAAGGACCGGGAGAGCAAACTAAACAAAAAGCTCGTCAAATGGGAATGATTAGTTTTTTTTCTTGTAGTTCTAATGAATATTCTTGGGAACTACAAGAACTTCAGCATGGAGCTTTTACTTATGCATTGTTAAAACTATTGGGTACAGAGAAAGGAGAAACTGTTAAAAAGTTAAATAAATCTCTGAAAAAAACGGTGAAACAATTAACACAAGATAAAGGACGACAAACTCCTTGTGTTGTAGCTGACCCAATTGAAATGTATCATTCTATTTTGATACCAAAATATGCAACTATAAACAATTATCAAAATGAAATAGAAGAGGATTTCCTGACGCCTATTGACGAAAAAATTGCATCACCAAAACTGCCAAAAGATTCAATTTGTGTAGAACCAAATATCGATCTAGAGAATCTGAAGGAATTTCCTAGTGAACCTCAAACAGATAATCTTAATGGGCAGACTACAGATAATCAAGAGGAAGTAATGACTCTCCAGGAGTTATTACAAAAAAGGGAAATAATAGAACATATCGGGAATCAAAGCAATGAAAAACAAGAAGAGATAGTAACACAAACTCAGTCAGTATTAAGCACATTAAATATTCAGGAAAAATCTAATAAGTTTTCCTGGACAAAAATATTAGTATCTGCAGCATCATTAGTAATGTTAGCCTTTGGTACTAACCTAATTACTTTAAACCCACTATCAGAAGCAAAAAATAAATTACCTAAAGCACCTTACCCAGGTATGAACGATGACTATAAAAGGATTCGACTTGTTGATGAAAGAGTTAATAATATCCAGGAAGAAAATTTAGCAATTATACAGTTTAATCAAAATGATATTCCGGCTGGCAAATGGGCTGTAGAAAGATTACTAGAAACAGGAAAATTAGAAAAAGCAAGAGAAGCGATCGCTGCTGTACCGGAACAACTCAAAGACTATCCAGAAATTAATTTTCTTAAAGGTAGATTAGCTTGGGAAATTTTCCAAGATAGTAATCAAAATAATCTGATAGATGAAGCTATAAGTTATTGGGAAAAGGCTGCTGCTAAAAGTCAAAAAAATATTCAATATCACAATGCTTTAGGCTTTGCTTATTACACTAAAGGAGATATTGAAAAAGCTTATAGTTCTTGGTTAAAAGTATTGCATTTGTCAGGAGAAATAACCCCAGAAATGGAAAAAGCTCGTCCTGTTCCTGATAGCGATCAGGGAAATTTATCTATCAATAAGAGAGAAGCTTTGAATGCTTATGCTGGTCTGGGATTAATAAAGTTTAAATCTGCTCAAAATTTACAAAAAACTCCCAGGCAAGCTTTATCTTATGTGAATAAAGTCATGGGAGAAAGTGGCAAAGATTTTCATATTCAACAATTGCAAAAAAATTGGCTGTGGTCTCCCAGGGCGCGTCAAGATTGGGATTTTATCTTAAATCTCAATATTCAAAAGCAGGCATTTGAACAGAATAAATATTCTGAAAAAGTTGCAGTAATATCGTGTCCGGTTGAATACTTATAAATAAATGACGGAGGAGTCAGGAGTCAGGAGTCAGGAGTCAGGAGTTAGGAGGGAAGAAAGAAGAAGAAAAAAGCAAGAAAATAATAAAGAGGAGGAAAAGGAGAAAGTTTTTTCATAACTAATTATCCGGACATAATATAAGATATTGAAAATTTAAATTTACCGAATAATTAAGGTTTAAAGCCTCTTATTCTTTGAATAAATCAAGAAAAAAAATCATGTTCACCAATACTCTTATTTTAAGTAGAGGTAATTAGGGTTTGCTGATTAAATATCAAAGCATTGACTGATACTGGTTTCAGCTTTTTTTGGTCGAAAAAAGTGCAAGCTTTTCGGTCGCTCAAGCTCAAAAAGCAAGTATTTCGGAATGATTATGGCATAACAATCTTAGGACGATTCTTCTGACTACCTCCTCTATAATTCCCATTCCTCCTAACTCCTGTCTCCTGTCTCCTGTCTCCTGTCTCCTACCCCAGCAAAAAGACTTTTTCAGCAAACCCTAATTATTTATAGCGTTTCTCAGGTTGCTGAGGTACAGTTGTTTTTCTTCTTTTCTATTCCCTATTTCCCTACTCCCTAAAATAAACGAATTTTGTAGCTCACGTTTCTTGAGAATTGCTATGTTAATTATTAATTGTTGAACTATTACCTATTACTGCTTTTTCAAGAATATATTTTTAGGAACTTTGCCTAATTGATAAGCTCCACGACTATCTAAATATTGATATTGTCCTGGCTGTAATCCCACATGAATAAATTTTTTAGGATAACCAATCATTACAACATTACCAGAAGAGTCTTTCTGAACAATTTTCTCTAAATATTCTCTGGCATTTGTAGCACGTCTGAAAAATTCTACTTGTTGCTGAGTATAAAAAACTAAACTAGGTTTTTCAAAGCTAATCATCACTATTTCTTCTCCAGGTTGTCTAACTTCAACAATAGTTTGAGCTAGTTGACGTAAGGGTAATTGACGTTCTTTATCTACTAAAAACATCATCGGATTAATAGTAAAAATTAAACAAGCTACTAATCCAATAAAGTTAGTACTCCAAATCCAAGAAGCTTGTCTTTTAACTAAAAGAAATCCCACCACTATTGCTGTAGTTGTTAAGATTAATCCCCCACGAGTTAATAAACCTGACTCTCTAATTAACTCTGGGAAATATGGCATAGCTGGGTCTCCATCTAACCAGTTAAAACTGAAGATAATTGCTATGGCTAAAATGAGCATAAAAATGATATTAGCGACAATTGAAGCAGATAAAAACTTACTTATTAATTTAGAATTATTTCTCTTGAACTTGGCAACAGGTTGAACAGAATTATTACTTGTATTAAAAGTTGATGTGGAATTATTAGCAATTTCATTAGCCTGACTAGGACTAACAACTAAATCTCTATTAATAATAATATCACTCCACAATAATCCTATTAATATTGCTGCTGCTGGCATTAAAGGTAAGACATAACTGGGTAATTTGGTGGCAGAGACTGAGAAGAAAATGAAGATACAAATAAACCAGAAAAAAGCAAATAGACTTAACTGTTCATTTCGAGGTTTATTGCGCCAATAACGACGTTGCCAAAATTTAGTTTGAGCGATCGCTATTGGTAAATAAATAGACCAAGGTGCAAAACCAATTAGTATGACTAAAAAATAAAAGTACCAAGGCGCTCCATGATGATTAACAACTTTGGTAAAACGTTCAAAATTGTGATAACCAAAAAAACTATCAATATATTCTTTGCCATTTACTAAAGTGACTAAAGAATACCAAGGCAAAGTAATAGTCAAAAAAATTAAGCTACCACGCAAAATATTGATTTCTTGCCAAATTTGAAAAAATTTACCTACATATAATAAAAATGAACCAATAATTAGTCCTGGTAAAACAATTCCAATGGGACCTTTGGCGAGAACTGCTAAAGAAATTAGGATATAAAAAGCTAAATACCATCTGTTAATTGTGGGAGTTTTTGTAGCTATTGATAATTGATTTTCATTTGGCTGTGATGAAACTTTCTCTCTGAGTATTTTGCTGTTTTTTGACTGTTGATTTTTTGGGTTTTGAGGATAATTTGCTTGAGAGATTTGATTACTATCTGCTTGTGAAGCATATCCCATAAAAAAAGCGAATAAAGCCGAACACATACAACCTGTTAATAACATATCAGAAACTCCAATACGCCCCCAAGCAATAGTTTCTGGATTTAAAGCAATAGTAGCAGCACCAATCCATGCTATTAATAATTTTACTATTAAAGACTTATTCTTACGGGTAGATTCCTGATTACTCAAATGATAATTACCATATTTGTAGAGGACGTAAAATCCAAAACATACTAAACAAGTAGCAGATATTGCTGAAGGGAGACGCACAGACCATTCATTAATACCAAAAAGATGATAAGCGATCGCCATTAACCAATAAATTAAAGGTGGTTTATCAAAGCGAGTTTCTCCATTAAAATAAGGTGTAATCCAATCTCCAGTTTCTACCATTTGACGAGCCGCTTCAGCAAAAAGTGGCTCTGTTTCATCAATTAGACCAATATTTCCCAAATTACAAAAAAAGGCTAACCAAGCAAGTAAAAAAAGCCATAAAACAGAAAGTCCCAATGCTAAAAGATGATTTTTTGGTTGAGTTTTAAACCAATTGATAATTCCTAATTCTTGTATTAGTTTCATTCAGATTTAGTTATCCTTTGTTCGTCTTAAAAGTTTCGACCCTAATTTAGCTAAAAATTAGACCAAATTGAAAAAAGAATGTTACAAATAAACTTGCCAGTAGATAATTAATAATTAATAATTAATAATTAATAAATCATACCATTTCTCTGTAACAATGCGCTTAATAATTATTACCAAAACCTGAATTTTACTAATAGCCGTTATCTTTTATTAAGCGCAACTTCATGGATAAATGGTATAACAATTAATAATTTACCTAACACCTACCACCTACCACCTAGAAAGTTATTTGTAGCAAACATTTATCAATTTGCTATTAGACCTTTTGCAAAAGTTTTACTTACATAAATTCAAGATATGAAATCAACAATCCCCTATTCCCTATTCCCTATTCCCTATTCCCTCTATTGAAAGAGTGACCATTAATCATATTTTTTCAAGGCTTTAAAATTAACAGCCATTCTAATGTTTCTCTATTCCAAGTAGGAAATTTTGTTTCTCCTACAACATAAGGTCCCCAGTATAAACGAGACCCATCTTGGGCAAAGACAACTAGGATATCTCCTGGTTTCAAGGTTAATTTTTCTTCTGGCAAAGAAAGTATTAATCCTCTATTACTACCTTCTCCCGGAGCAAAATCCCAGTGAGCAGATTTTTGGTAAGATTGGTCTGAGGATTTAGCTAGTAGTGCTAGACGAATTGGACGATCTGTACAGTTGCTAACTCGAAAAGCTCCTTTATCGGTTTTTACTATAGATGATTGAGAAGTAGTTGTGAGGACACCACATTCTTGAATCTTTTTTGTTGGAGATGTTGGTAGGGGTTTCTGAGTAGGAATATTTAATAACTGAGGTTGATAAAATGTTTCATAATCATTTGTTTCCCAAAATATTGTTAACTGAAATCTGCCAATAATTAATCCTAACAAAAAAATATAAAAGTAATAATAGCTTGTGTATAAGGTTGAAATTTCATTTGAATTTGATTCTTTCTTTTAATTCTTTAACTGGGCATCCTGATTTTGTTCAATTAACCTGATACATTACCGAATAATTAAGGTTTAAAGCCTCTCCTTTAAAGGAGAAACAAGAAAAAATTTTCCTTTTATTCAATCATCTTCCTTTTAGGGAGAGGTAATTATCAATTATCAATTATCAATTATCAATTATTGAAAGCTTGCTCTTCTGCTATGTTAAACTACCTAGAGTATTTTTAACTTTCAAATTGATTTAAAAAGTCAAAAAGTTCAAAAAACAAAAATATAGCACTACAAGAATTGGTTAGGACAATTTTAAATCCTAAAACCCTTTTACTGTTTGCTATTCCCATATCCGGTGTTCCCTATTCCCGATTCAAGTAGCCCTATATATTTAACTTCAATATCTATATCTATGCAAAATACTCGTCTCAATAGATTATTTAATGTTATTAGTGAAAGATTTAGGCAATGGTTAAGTAATCCTTGGCGTAGAATTTCTCTATTAGTTATTAGTTTGTTATTTGGTAATTTTGCTGGGACTGCGGTTTCTACGATCGCTGGACAAGAAGGTTACTTAGATGTTATTTACGCTTTAATATGTCTGCTGATTACTGAACTATTAAACTGGTTTGCTTATGGTATTAAGGGGAAAATAGCACGTTCTTTGGGAATAGATATTTTGAATGGTTTTAAAATTGGTTTTACTTATGGTCTATTTTTAGAAGCTTTCAAATTAGGTTCTTAGATCGAGGTGGTAGGTGGTAGGTGGTAGGTTTTAGGTGGTAGGTGGTAGGTGGTAGGTTTTAGTTACTAAACTGTAATTTTGTCCGACTACTTAGCAGTTAACTAGCTTTCAACTATCAGTTTGGGTTTAAATTATAGACTTCTACAAGCAGGATAATTTAAGAGGGATTGAAATACCATTTTAAAAGGGATTTCTCTCGATTTAAGTATAAATATAAACTGTTTGCTGACCGCTTTTTAAAGTAATGATTAATATATAGCAATGAGAAATCATTTCTAAAAAATGTAAGGATATATAAAAACTCTGAAACTTTTACCTCTATTCTCTGTTAAGAGTTCTCTGTTCCCTAAATTAAAAGATATTTTTACTCTCAATTGAAATAGGATTACTATATTTATATTTCATCTTCCCTTTAAACCAATATCTACATTTCCTAAACTATAGGGTTCTGTTATTATTATCACTATGCTCCGAAGGTCGGGCGTTCAACAATTAATTATTAATTATTAATTAGGGCTTGCTGATTAAATATAAAAGTATCTACAGATAAAGGTTTTAGCCTTTTTGGAGCCTTTAAAAAGTGCCTGGTTTTCAGTTCTTCATGCTCAAAAAGCTAGTATTTTAGGCTCATAGTTGGGCAGAAAAATCTCAAAGGACAAAACTTAGTTCCTACCTCCTCGCTCATTCCCTTTTCTCCTGTCTCCTGTCTTCTGTCTCCTGTCTCCTACCTTCACCCATAAGACTTTTTCAGCAAACCCTAATTATTACCTCTCCTTGAGAAGGAGAGGCTTTAAACCTTAATTATTCGGCAAACTTTTTCAACCTAAAAACTAAAACCTAAAACCTAAAACCTACCACCTATTACCTTCTTGAATAGTTAATTTAATTCTTATGGAATTTTCCAATTTATCTCTAGTACAAATTTTAGAAGCTTTAAAGTTAGGAAAGTTTCTAGGAAAAAAAGAGTTAGCAATTTTAGAAACTCAGGAATTAATAGACCGAAAACGAGCCGTAGTTTTTAACATTACTTCAGAAAATGTGAGAGAAGTAATTAGAGAGCGATCGCTTGTATTTCAATCTATAATTACTGACTATCATAAATTACCCTTGAAGGATAATAATACGTTAGAGAATTTATGGAAATTTTGGTTGCCTTTAGGGATAAAACTAGCAGATAAATGTCAAAATTTAGGTCATCCATTAGTTCAAGGTATTTTAGGCGGACAAGGAACAGGTAAAACTACTCTGGCTAAAATTTTAATCTTGATTTTAGATAAACTTGGCTACAATACAATATCTATTTCTATTGATGATATTTATAAAACCTACGCTGAACGTCAACTATTACAAAAACAAGATTCCCGATTAATTTGGCGCGGTCCCCCAGGAACTCATGATGTTAGTTTAGGAATAGAAACTTTAGATAAGTTACGTCAATCTCATAATCAAAATTCCGATAATTTAATTCCAATTCCCAGATTTAATAAATCTCTTTTTAATGGTGCTGGAGATAGAATAGAACCTGAGATGGTAAGTAAAGTTGATATTGTTTTATTTGAAGGTTGGTTTGTTGGAGTTAGACCAATTGCTGAGAAACTTTTTAATGTTGCACCACCACCTATTATTACAGAAACAGACCGGGAATTTGCCCGTGATATGAATCGAAAATTAATAGACTATTTACCTCTTTGGCAAAAGTTAGATAAATTAATTGTTTTATACCCTACTGATTATCGCTTTTCTAAACAATGGCGACAACAAGCAGAACAACAAATGATTGCTTCTGGAAAGTCGGGAATGAGCGACGAGCAAATTGAAAAATTTGTCGAATATTTTTGGAAAGCATTACATCCAGAATTATTTATTAAGCCACTGGTAAAAAATACTGAATTAGTAGATTTAATCATAGAAATTAATTCCGATCATTCCCTTGGCAAAATTTATCAACCAAATTATTTTAATTGAGCAACAAGACTTTATTTATTACTATTCATTTAGAGGTTGTCTGAGAAGTCCCATTTGCTATATCCAAGCCCCCGCGCATCCCCCAATTTTGGGGGACTAGAGCAAGCAAATTGACTCTTGTTCCCCCCAAAGTTGGCTTGCTCGGGGGGCAAAATTCAGTATCAAAAAAACTTTTCAGATATCCTCTTAAAGTTTTTGGCGAAGAGAGCGTGAAATGAAAAATATACAGCAGATTCCAAGTATATAAAGTACAGAAATTAACAATTAAATGTTTGTAGTGTGGGCATCTTGCCCGCGATGGGTGTACCTCACTAAAGCAGAATCTGCTGTATAACCCAATAGGATGTTCATTAATTGATAATTGATAATGGATAATTGATAATTACCTCTGGTTAAAACCGTTACGGAATTGAATATAAGGAAATATTATTTCTTCTCTTGGTCGATTGGATATGGCGAGGAGACCGTTCCCTCCGGGACGCTACGCGTTAACGTAGTTGTGCGTTAGCAAACGCCATCCCACCCTACGGGAAGCTCCGCTACGACCGCTGTCTTGGTCGATTGGATATGGCGAGGGGACCTCGCCATCCCATCCTACGGACTGCTCCGCAAACGACCGCTTTTTTCCCCTTAAAAGGGGAGGCTTCAAGGCGCGAATTATTTAATTATTAATTATTAATTATTAATAATTCGGTAAGCAGTGAGAAAAGTCAGTGTCTTTCATTTTCTCTTGTCAACACTGAGCATTCTAAAACTACTTAGAACTGTATATTAGTTTGACTCCAAACTATTTATCTATCGGGGTTATTTAATTCTAGATTTTGGCAATGAATTTATTGATTTTCAGACAGCAAAAGATAAATTTCCTAAAGCTGTAAATAACGTAGTTTTGTCAATACATAAAATCGCACAGTTTAGAATAAACAGCCCTATTTATTTATAAACCTTTTCTTTACCTTCTTCTTGAACTTCAGGAACTGCTTTAGGAGCTATTTCAGGAACTACTTCAGGGACTATTCTTTCCGGAGCACAAGCAATAAAATTAGTTAATAAACATACACTTGGACCTATGCTTGTACCACGCAAATTAACCCCTTCTAAATTAGCTCCACTCAGATTAGCAAGAGTTATATTTGTTTCAATAAGTTTTGCCTTAGCAAGGTTAGCATTAGAAAAATTTACATCTTTCAAATTTGCTTGACGCATATCCGCATTAAAAAGATCGGACTCACTCATATTGGCATTTTCTAAATTAGCTCTAAACCAATATGACTGACGTAAATTTGCATTAGAAAAATTAGCCCCACTAACAACAGATTCAATCAAATTAGCTTCAAATAGATTAGCATTTTCTAAAGTTGCTCCTGTCAGATAAGCTCTAGATAAATTAGCATGAGCTAAGTAAGCATCTGTTAAATCTGCACCTCGAAGATCCGCATCATTCATTTTTACTCTAGAGAGGTTAGCATTAGAAAGATTAGCACCAATAAGATTAGTAACAGCAAGATTAGCTCCAGATAAATTTGCTCCTTCAAGATTTGCACCTTCGAGGTCAGCTCCAATCAAATTAGCATTATATAAGTTAGCCTCACTAAGGTCACATCCCGAACATTCATTAGTTTCTAATAGTCTTCTAATAGCTGCTGGATTAGCTGCTTTTGCTGAATTTATCCAGCCCAGTTGGGATAAAATCATTATGATTGCTAATATTGTCAGTTTCATATTCAGTATTTGAGGATATAGAGAATAAGTGAACAGAAAATATATCTGAGTCGTAAATATACAAATAATTTTGTCTATTTACTTATATATAGATATAGATAATTGCTTAATTTATCATACATCCAAATTTTTTAGACCGACAAATTTAAAACAATAGACATATTCAAAAATTAATAAAGTGCCTCTATCATTTGACTTCAGGTTACTTGCAATGTCAAAAATATAGCAATCCTATTTTATTCGTGTCCAAAATATTGCTGTTTTTTGGGAATAGGAAATGGGCAATGGGCAAGAGTTTTGAAGTTTATTTCTAGTTTTTGAATTTTTACAATCTATTTAGGATTACTATATTTGCGTAATTTTATGACAGAATCAGGTTTTGAGATATTTTCTATTACTAATTAAATATTGATTGTCAAATTTTTTTACTTTTTTGTTGACTAACTACAGATTTTTTAGGCCAATATAAATCAACCAGTTCTTACTCTGACAAAATGTAAGCATTATCTTTTAATCTGAATCTTTCTCTAGCAACTCCAAATATTTGATCCCAATTTTAAAAATTTATGCTACGGAAAAACAAACCTATATTGAGTAAGGATTTACAACTACTTATTTGTAACATTATTTGATTAAATTGGTATTAATTAATCTTATTACCTGTTCTACAAATATCCTCTTTCTTGAGTGCTTCTTACATTCGCCGTGGGACGGTCAATTAAGAACTTGCCTTTTGGATTTTTCTTGATTCTCTTCTTTAATTTCTGGTGGTATTTCTTTTTTTCTTGCTTTCTGTTTCGGTATAGTTTTTATCTTGACTCCTCTATGGGTTTTAACTCAACAGAAACTTTTGTTTTTATCAACTTTATCCTGTTGTTTTCTTCATCTATTTACATCACTTACTAGACTTTTTATCTTAACTATTATATTTACTATTTATTCTTCTTCTAGTGTTGTTATTATTTGATTTTTGAAAGTATAGTAATCCTATTTGATTGGATTTTTCTTGATTCTCTTCTTTAATTTCTGGTGGTATTTCTTTTTCTTGCTTTCTGTTTCGGTATAGTTTTTATCTTGACTCCTCTATGGGTTTTAACTCAACAGAAACTTTTGTTTTTTATCAACTTTATCCTGTTGTTTTCTTCATCTATTTACATCACTTACTAGACTTTTTATCTTAACTATTATATTTACTATTTATTCTTCTTCTAGTGTTGTTATTATTTGATTTTTGAAAGTATAGTAATCCTATTTGATTCCTGTCCAAAATCTTGCTGAATTATTAAGTATTTGACATTCTGTTAAGTATTCACTCCCAATTTAATACTTGCTTATTTCTAACTTTAACTATTTAGTTATCATAGTATAACTTCCATCCCAATCATGTGGTGGTGGATTTGTTATATGGTCAACCGATCGTAGAATATGTGCACTAACAGCTTCATCATCAGGTCTAATTTTTTTAGCACTCTTAAAGTCACGAACAGCCGAAGCAAAATTCCTTTCCATATAAGCTTTCCTAGCTCTAGAATAAAGTTCTAAAAACTGTTCTGTTTCCTGGTCAATATTATCTGAACTTGCACCAATCAATTCATATATACTTACAGATTTTTGCTTACCTTTAACTTTAACCTTATCCAATTCTCTGACCCTAATATGATCGCGACAAAGTTGATAAGTAAACTCACTTAAAATAATATCGCAGCCATAATGTTTAGTAATTGATTCTAAACGGGAACTCAAATTTACACCATCACCAATTACTGTATAATCCATTCGTTTTTTAGAGCCAATATTACCAGATACTACCTCTCCTGAACTAATACCAATACCAATTTTAAATTGCGGTTGATTGGGACGAGACTCATTAAATTCCCGGAGACGATGACGCATATCTAAAGCAGTTTTAACCGCCATTAAAGCATGATCTTCTAAAGGTAATGGTGCTCCAAAAACAGCCATTAAAGCATCTCCCATAAACTTATCTAAAGTTCCTTTATGGTTAAATACTGCCTCTACCATTGTTTCAAAATATTGATTTAGAAGCTTAACTACTGCAGAAGCTTCTAGGTCTTCTGTCAGAGTTGTATAACCTCGAATATCAGAAAATAAAATAGTTACTTCCTTACGTTCTCCTTCAAGTAAAGCATCTTCAGCTAAAGCCATTACTTGTTCTGCAACCTCCGGAGTCATGTAGCGATACATGGTATTTTTCATGCGTTTTTCTTGACTAATATCTTCAAGAACTACCAATCCACCACGCACACCACCTTCAGGATTAGTTAGGGGATTAACTGTTAGATTTAAACTACGTTCAATGACTCGATCTAGTTCAGATAAATCTATTAATCTGCTAAAATCTATATGGTTATATTGAACTAAATTTGCCTGTAAATTTGTTGGTGTTTGTTCCCCCCAAGGAAGAAAAATATTAGGATTTTTTTGGTCGGGAACTGCTAAAATATAAGCTACTTCTTCTTCACCTTCAAATTTTATAAAAGAACCTACTCGTAAATTTTGCTCTGGAACATATTGCCTAGTACCATGCTGTAAACTATCCTCTAAACGGAACTGTAAATTTTCAATTGGTATAACTTCCCATACATATCTACCAATCAGTTTTTCTTCCCAAAGTTGTCTACTTGTTTTACCTTTTATCTCTTTTTCAAGAGGACAGCCTAACATTTCTAAAGCTGCTCCATTTATAGTCACAATTTTGCCTTGCATATTTGTAGAAATTACAACATCAGACAAACTTTGTAGAATATCTTTCTGATATTGCTTTTCGACTAAAACATTTTCAAAAAGTTGAGAATTCTGAAGGGCAATACCTGCTTGAGCATTAAAAGCTAGTAAAAATTGTTCATCCGAAGAATTAAAACTACCTTGATTTTTATTAATTAACTGAGTTACCCCAATCAATTCGCCCTTAGCATTGTACACAGGCATACAGAGAATATTTCTCGTTTGATAACCTGTTTTTTGATCTGTACTAGGGTCAAAACGAGGATCTATATAAGCATCAGGAATATTCAGAGTTTGTCCAGTAGAAGCAACATAACCAGCTATACCTCGATTTGCAGGAATTCTAATTTCCACCATTTTTTTTTCATCTGCTGTCGCTACCTTAGTCCAAAGTTCATTTGTTTCTTTACTAAATATAAACAATGTGCTACGGTCCGCTTGCATCAAATTACAAGCTTGATCCATTACAGCTCTTAAAGTTGTTTCTAAGTCTAGACTTTGACCTAAAGTTGTGGTTGCTTTCAACAATGCTGAAACCCCTCGCTGATTCCGAGCTGCTACATAAAATGATTGACAACTTTCTATGATAATTCCCATTGAGTCCCCTAAAGAGCGGAATAGTTGCTCATCTTCTCGATCAAAAGGGACATCATTCGCTTTATTAAGTAGTCGTACTACTGCTACTGGTTTGTCAGAGTTGGTGGTACTGAAAACTGGTATGCAGAGGATAGTACGAGTATCATAGCCTGGAGGTTGGTCTACTTCTTCGCTGAAGAGTGGATGAGTTTTGGCATCAGCAATATTGAGAGCTTCTCCTGTTGTGGCTACATGGCCTAAAATACCAACATTGATTGGTAATTGGTACTCTTGGGACTTACCCGTACTTTCGAGAATAGTCTTGTACCAAAGTTGTTTTCTCTTGATTAACTAAGAAAATAGTTGTTTGATCTGCTTTCAAGATTTGACCAATTTTGACAGTAAAGGCATCTAATAGTTGTTCTAGTAAAGTTTCAACACCTTCATTGTTAATTAAGTCAATAGCTCGTAGATATTGATGAAATTCAGCAGTAATAAAGTCTAGCAGACAAACAAACTCTCCTACTGGCAAATCCTTGACGCGAGTTGCCAGTAGACCCATACGATCGACTTGAGTCAATGTTGCCAGAATACTACCAGCAGCGTTAGAGAATGTCATTTGAACTGCTTTATCTTAAAGTTAAATTACTCCAACTTAAGTGTATATTTTCTCTGGGTTTAATTTTTTCTAAGCAGATAAAGTTTTTTACTTACAAAAAATGTTATATTACTAGGCTAGACTATATTTAAGTATATTTCTTGCAATAGTATCGCAAAAATCTAGAAAAGTTAGGACAATTAGGAAGTATTTAGAATATGAAAGTTTAGTACGATTAGTAACATTCTATCATTAGTATTACTATGCTTCATTATCGCCGAAAAATTGGGTCTTAATCCTCCCCTTTGAAGGGGACTTTTTATTTGCTCGTGAATTAAATATATGCTACACTACAATTAGTTGCCGGGGCACGCCCCCGGATGACTTGCGCTAACGGAAACTCTAAACGGACCTGGAGACAAGCATAACCCACGCCCATCCACTCCCGGGAGGGGAGCAAGAGGGGTCGATGCAGTAGCCTAAGAAGCGTCAACCCGCCGAAGAGTTACGTCTCGCTAGGAATATCTGTGCCTTTAGGCCAGAGAGGATGTCAAACAAGCTTGAATTTAATATCTCGCAGCCCATATCTAAATCATATATTTCTAGATACGGGTAGGTAACAGTATAGATTCTGTAAAATTTTGTTGTATAGCCTAATAGTTTACCCTTTTTGACAATCTCTAACAATAATCAAATTTTTGTATAATAGAGTTGTCGCTAAATAAAGGAAAAAAATCGCTCTAACCTAGACAGAGCAATAATTCCAAGCATTTTTATTTTCCAATAGCTACAATCCTTACAGAACAAGGTTTTTGTAGTCGTGTAAAAATAACTTGAACAGTTTTTAATGGAAGCTATATTTCACAATTTATCCCAGATAAAATTTGTACAACTTATTCTTACATGGCTCCTTTGGGGATTTTTAAGTTATAAAGCGACAAGTCTAATAAACGTTGTACATAAATATAGTCTTTTGTCTCCAGAAATTGGGGATTAGATTGAGATAATTTAACTTTAAGTCGGCGATCGTAAAAAATCGAATATCCTCAAGAGTCAGGGATCTGAGTTCAATAGGGTGAAATTCTTGGACTGACACCCTACCTCTAGACACATAAGAACATAAGTCCAAGCCTCTTTATTATGACCAAGCAGAAATTGAGTCAGGGAGATAATCAAAAAAAAAGAGGAAAACAAAAAGCAGCTCTCTTTTGTCTTTGACTATGGGATAGAGGAGCCAGTGCGTTGGGTTAGTCCCCCTACTTAAAGTAACTGGCGTAGTTTTGTAGTGCCTCCTTCGGAGGACCTTGACCTTTGTCATGCTACCCAAACGCTAACACCCGGTCAGGGTAACACTTGCAAAATAAGGATATGTCTTATGTGACTATATTTTTATGAACTATTTAATCTGCTTTCTTAAGAGGTTCCACAAGCAAAATTTTCTTTTGCCTATAGATTCCAGTTTTTCCCTACCATGGATAATTTCCATCCATAGCACCCTTTGACTTAGATGGAATTAGCGCTCTTTGCAGATAGTCTTAAATTATGCTGCTGATGGTATCGAATGGGCAGAAATAACTTTTTGATAATAGTTTCTTAACTGCTGAGTTGCTGCTGACCATCCCCAACATTCTGCTTCAGCTCTGGCATTTTGACGTAGAGTTTCTCGTTCCTCTGAACGATCTAAGAGATTTTGAGTAGCTGTAATAGCTCCTTTTTCATCAGCAGGATCGAATAGATAACCATTTATTCCATCTGTAACAATATCAGGAATGCCTCCAGAATTAGCTGCTACTACAGGGGTGCCAGCGGCCATAGCCTCTAAAAGTACCAATCCTAAAGTTTCGGTGCGAGAAGGAAAGATGAAAGCATCAGCAGAGGCATAGGCAGAGGCCAATTTTTGACCCCGGAGATAGCCCACAAAATGTGTGGGAGTGCCTGCAAAATGTTGTTCCAGGGATTCTCGGTTAGGTCCATCTCCTACAAGGGCCAGGCAAGCATTGGGGATGGCCTCCAGAATTGGTTTAATACGGTCAATCTCTTTTTCTGCACCTAAACGGCCAACGTATAGTAGTATTGTACTATCTGGATTTCCTTGACTAAGGCGATCGCGCATTTCTTGACTAGCATGGTGTGGTTGAAATAATTCTGTATCAACTCCGCGTTGCCAAAGGTCTACTCGCTCAATGCCATGGTTGCTTAATTCTTCTACCATTGCTGTAGAGGTACAAAGATTTAAGTCTGCTTGATTATGGCCCGATCTTAGTAATTCCCATAGTAAACCTTCGAGCATTCCTAAACCATAATGATGTAAGTATTGAGGAAGGTGGGTATGATAGGACGCTACAAGTGGAATATTCAGCTTTTTAGCATAGTATAGGCCACCTAAGCCTAATACTGCTGGGTTAGCTACATGAATTATATCTGGCTGAAACAGCTCTAGCTGGTTGCCAATAGTAGGAGTTGGTATTGCTAATTTTAATTCTGGATAGAGGGGTAAGGGAAAACCCTCAATGCCACAAATTGTTGCTCCTTGATATTCTTTCAGTCCTCCCTCGGGGAAAATATTAGCACTTGGTCGCCAGCACGTTGCAGATGTTCAACAGTGTGGCATAGACGGGTAACTATACCATCTATTTTTGGTAAAAAGGTTTCGGTAAAAAGAGCTATCCTCATAAGTATAAAAATATAAATTTATTGGCTGGAAAAATATTAGCAAGAATATTGATTAATTTTTTGATGTATTGACTGCTCCCCGGACGTCAAGTCACGGGGATTCTAAGTGCAGATACTACGCAACACCGATAAATCCGTGTTGCTCCGTCTGTTCTTAGCTGACCAAAGATATACTCTCTGGGGACAATGTCAAAGTGCCCCTACACAGTCGGCTTAAGTAGAGGCGTTAACGATAGTTATGCGCAAGCTTTCGGCCGTTTCTCCGAATGGCGCCCCTACTGCTTTGCGGCTTACTTTTGTGATGATATTTGCAGCCCCATTACAGTCTGCATTCACGCACCAATTATTACCTGTTCTATACAAACCAGGCTTTATTCTTTTCGGTGACGGTTTCCAATCATTGGGTTTCTCACCATAATTAGGTAGATTGTCACCATCTAAAAATGAAGGGGCGAATGGCCATTCGCCCCTACAAGTATAACTTTCCTCAGTTTCTATAAATATTATTCCATATTCAGAGCATAACTGAGCTATTCTCTCTTTGAGTCTAGCTGTAGGAATTGGTACAAATTCTGAATTACTTTTTATGACCCTAATCTATTTGATTTTTCTGACCTTTATTCCAACCAAAAACAATTGTACCAATAGAATTTTTGTGCGCAATGATTAATTACTATTCTGGCTGCTTTATTAATACCCAAATCGGATTTGGCGGTTACGCTTTTCTGTAATAGCAGCTAGCCTATTTGACCAAAATCCTAACGGTTTATTTTCTTTGATAGTTGATACCTGTTTGTTGTACCAACGACTATCCTCCCGGAGGGAACTAAAGGGTGGATGTTTACCATCTACAACCTGCGCTCGTACCCACATTAGATACACAGGTCAACCAATTATTGACACCATGGTCTATTCCTAATACATTATCTTGATTTAATTGAGGTTTAACTACTACTTCTTTTTCATAGACAAATTCATAGTAAAAACATCTGTTTCTCGGTAATATTCTCAGTTCTTTAAGAGAAGCAAAGTTGAGATTACTCGGCTTGTGAATATAAAAGCAATCTAGACCAAACCAGCGCTTACAGGTATTACAAGCGTGGTACTCTAATTTGATTATCTTTAAGTTTTAATGCTTGCTTGGGGTAACTAACTGTAGCCATTCCCCCTTTTTTCTGTAGTTAGGAATCCTTGGTCTGTTTGTGATTTTACCTTCATTATAGGCTTTTATTAAACCATAATAAGACCTAAATGATTCAGCTACAGTTCTCAATATTTGTTGTGCTGAAGAGCGAATATAAAACTTTATAGTGATTGTTCTTTTGTAGACTAATTACTGCGTCAAACTTGCCCAGAGTTTTGTGAGACTTAAAAAATAATTGCCGACCATAATATATTCCCATGTTAGTGAGCTTGTGAGACTGTTCACATAAGAATGTTAAGATAGCAATTAATTCGGGATTTTTACCTACTAAAACTTGCTGACAAGAGTACATTTGAAACGGGGATTGGAAATTTTATTGTGGGTAATAATAGCACAGGACCACTTTAGTTGTCTAGTCTAAACGACTCGCTTGTTTTCATCCCCGGGTTAAAACACGGGGCCTTCAACGTGGCTTTTCGGTCAAATAAAATACATCGGATTAAAATCCGACTCCTCGCCTTTCATCCATCGCTTAAAAGACGATGGCTTTCATGCTCCCGTGTTATTTAGGTAA
>NZ_BLZO01000172.1 GCF_014132355.1 Okeania sp. KiyG1 | reverse complement strand
TATATAAGCAATTCTTTTCCCCTGCAACGCCAAACTCCTGACTCTATATAATTATCCCGATCGACTTGGCTATCAATGTATTTATCTTAATAATTTTTTTCCGCATTTATACTGAATAACTGGCCATTTTATGAATTTTATTAAGCAAAATATCGTATATACATCTGTGTATCTACTGATATAATAGATATATAATTTAAAAATTTTAGTAATTTGATTTGCCATTCATAGCTACCAATGAGTAGCCAAATTTTTAATAAATATGTGCAATTTAAAAGCACAATATAAGAAAAAGCGCCACTTTTCTAGCAAGCTAATCAATCTAGATAATCTTTGATCTCGCTCTACTATCAGGGGATAACTTTTATGAATGCTATACTACTAATTGCCATCAAAAACATAGCTTTCTCAACCCTCACTTTAAGCTTAGGTATCATAACACCAGCAAGAGTGATGGCATTATCTGAAGTTAACCATTACTCTAACTCTAATCATACTTACACAGATGTTGATACCTATGTTTTAAGATCGTCTGTTCTTACAGGATATAAACCAGATGATAATGGTACATCTGGAGACGGTACTAAAGGTGGAGGAGCACGCTAACATTACTTCATTTGCGTTTCCATGGTGGGAAATCGCCTCTACTGACTACTGACTTCATTAAACCCTTGTTCCCTTTGAACGCGGGCATAAAGAAGGCAGGAATCAGAATTCCGTTTCCGTTTGTCATGCTGCGCAAACAGCTCTGCTGCCTTTCCTGATAAGTTTTTCAATTTTACCTTCACCTGCTTACAGTGCTTTTCAAATTGATGAACCATATCTTCACAAGCAAAACTACAGTAGGGACGTTCCATGGAACGTCCCTACTATGCATGAAGGAGATGTCTAATGTTGAAGTAATTTAAGAAATTATAAACAGATATTATATAACCGGATTCTATGTGCAACCCCACCGGATTTGATATAATACCAATTCTCAAAAACTTTCGATCGTAAATTTTTTGAGGGAAAAGCGATAGAACATTTAATCGGAAAAGGGGTCAAAACAGAGTATTTTAATGATGATAAATTAGGTCGGGTATTAGACCAACTGTATGGCACAGGATTAAATCAGATTTTCATGTCTGTGGTGTTAGAAGCAGTCTAGATTCAAGTTCATTTCATGTCCATGGAGATTATCAGAGATACGAGGATGAATAAATGCGAAGATTTAGAACCAAAAACTGTGAGAATAACCTATGGATATTCGAGAGATAAACGACCCGACTTAAAACAATTTCTGATGAATTTAATTTGTACGAACGACGGAGATGTGCCATTGTGGATGAGAATTGGGTCGGGAAATTAATCGGACCAAAAACAATTTGTCAAAGTCATGAAGGAGTTTAAAAATCAGTTAAATTTTGACAGTTTAATGGTGGCAGATAGTGCTTTATATCAATACGAAAATCTACAGTTACTCACAAATATTAAATGGTTAAGCCGAGTCCCGGTTCGTATAAAAGCAGCTCACAAGCTAGTTGAAGAAATAGATGGGTCGGATTTGATCCGAGTCAGATTAAAGGATATAAATATCAAGAAATCTCAAAAAGTTACGGTGGAATTCAACAGAGATGGTTAATAGTTGAAAGTCAACTACGCCGAGAATCAGATTTGAAAAATCTGTAAGTATTCAGCCGTCAGCTATCAGCTATCAGCTATCAGCTATCAGCTATGAGTTATTAACTCATTATCTTGGAAGAAGGAATTAGTAGTCAAGGAGAATTAAAAGTTCTGTTTGCGCAGCATTCGGACCGAAATGAAATATTTCTGTCCGCTAACCTTAGTATTTGCTTGATTCAAATAAAAGCTGATAGCTGTTTGCGCAGCATGACAAACGGAAATGCGAGCTAGCTGAATGCTTACAAAAATCTAGAGAAAAAATCCAGAAAGAACGAGTTGAAGTTAACAAACAACTCCGCAGCTTAAAATCTGAAAAACTTGCTTGTATACCAGATGCAGAAACAGCAACAAGAAAGCTGTTAAAAAACTTTTATATCACTAATTGAAACAAATTAATGTTCAAGAAGTAGACTCGAAATCTGATTCAAATTTTCCTGATGAAATCCAAGTTAAAGTGAGCTTAAGAGAGTCAAAAATAGAACTAGAAAAAAAACAAGCAGGTCGATTTATATTGACAACAAATGTTTTGGATAAGATGGAACTAACTACAGAAGAAATGTTGTCTAAATACAAGGAGCAACAATCTGTTGAGAGGGGTTTTAGGTTTCTCAAAGACCCCCTATTTTTAACTGATAGTATTTTCCTTAAATCCCCTGATCGAATCGAAGCTTTAGAGTTAATTATGGGCTTATGTTTATTAGTTTACGCCTTATACCAATTTGAAAAAAGAATGTTACGAATAGTAAGAGGAATAAAAAGACAAATGCAGGATATGTCCTTTGACAAAAAGAATGATTTATGACCTTAAAAATGGTATTAAAGCTATTAATTATGACTCCTGACTCCTGACTCCTGACTCCTAAGAAATATCCTAGCTATTTGTAGCAAATATTTATCAATTTGGTATTAGGGCAACGTCAACTGCGTCAAACTTTAAACCGGACTAAATCTACTGTAAAAAATCAATTAGGTTGCCCTACTAATAGACCAACTTTACGCTGGATATTTCAATGTTTTCAGTCGATTCATTTATTGATTAATTCTGGAGTTAAGAGCATATCTAATTTAACTCCAGAACGTGAGCGAATTATTAAAGTTTTTTCCTCCAAGTTGTCAAAGATACTATCTACTCAGTGGAAAAACTTGAGACCAAAGCAGGTAGAGCATGAAAATAATCAACAATTGAATAATAGTATAAAGTTCAGTAATTCGTAGCTCCCCCGGAGGGAGCACACGATATTATCTGGCTGAAAAATCCCGCGTTGTCGCATAAGCACAACGTCGGGAGTATGTCAATCAAGTATTCAAGTATTACATAGCAGCATGGAAAATTGACTAATGCCGGAGAGTTTAGTCTATGCTAATCTTAGTCGTATG
The DNA here is from genome assembly GCF_014132355.1 of Okeania sp. KiyG1. Classification (GTDB taxonomy): domain Bacteria; phylum Cyanobacteriota; class Cyanobacteriia; order Cyanobacteriales; family Microcoleaceae; genus Okeania. The sequence goes on along the minus strand of NZ_BLZO01000172.1, from coordinate 68,524 downwards.
AACCAGTATTCAATCTATAGTCACCTTCAATATAAACATCAGCAGGTGGAGTCACTGTAAAATTTTCAAGGTTAGCTTCTAAAAGATTTTTCTGTCTTTCAGTTAGATCGGGAATTGCTAGTACATCCTCCACATTTTCGTAAGGAGCATTATCTACTATCATCGAAGCTATAGTTGGAAACATTCCCCGGTATTTCCGAAAGCTTCGTAAAGGACTATTGTTAAGATCGAGCTTCTCTCCAATCTCTCCTAATTTTCTGTCTGCCTTGTTAACCCTTCCAGATTCTACTGCTAGAATTGATGTTGAAGGCCATATACTTAAACTTAAGTTACCTGCATAAGCTTGATGGTATGGCATTAATCCTACACAACCTAGACATAACCCTAATATTGCTAGCAGTAAGCCTATTTGTTTCATTATTCTATTTCTCCTCATCTATTGATATACACAGTAGGGTAAAAATTAAACTGTAGAAATTTAAACAGTTTACTTAATTGTTAGTGGGTTAATCAAGTAATTACTGCATGATGCAGCTTACTATTCTCCAGACTCAGAAAGTCTATGAAAATAATTTTTCTACTTGTCGGTTTTCACTGCTTAAAAGTCTCGCAAATTATCTCTTCCTTGCTCTAATCCTATAGAAACTTTGGGAGATATATTTTTGTCCAACAAGACAAATTTAGTCATAGACTATTAAGCAGTTCTGAGAAACCTACAACTATCTGTAAAAATCTATGATTTTCGCGCTAGCCTGTTCTATTTCTGCTTCATTCTGGCAGTGTCGGCACTCACCAGTCCACAGAGCGTCACGGACGAACTACCCGCTATAGCTAGATTTAAACTAGCATTCAAGTCTCGCTTCACAGGTGAAACTACAATCTTCACACTTCATAACACGCTCTAACAAAGACAGAGAATGTAAAACATTCCCGCAGCTAGAGCAAGTTTTAGAGCTAGGAAACCATCTATCAACAATTATTTTTGCTTTTTCTCCCAGTTATCTTATCATGCTGTGTTGCAGTTAATTCCAAGGCTTTTGATGTTAACGATCTACGGATATGTCCCATAGTAAGAAATATCGTGGGATATTAAACCACACAGTTTTTTCTTGAGTTTATACATTTGGCACATCTATAATCTAAGCTTTTGCTTGACGGATCGTAACTATATGGATGGAAAAACCATAATTTCTACATCTGAAAAGTTATGGTTGATTTGATCTAAAACAAATTTTTATTTTTTGCAGAGAACAATTTTTTGCCCAAAAAGTGTTGAGATTATTAAAAGTACCACCATAAGTAATAATTGGACTATCATAGCCTTTCAGATTTACTTGATACTGCTTAAATATTTGATGCACATTTTCTAGATCGCAAATATACTGATAAGTACCTTCTCCCAAAGCAATATCCATACCAATTTCTTTAGTAGATGATTCTAGGCGAAATGCTGCATTTACAGTATCTCCCAAAGCAGTATAGTCCGAGCGTTCGCTACTACCAGCATTACTCACCATTGCATAACCTGTATTTATTCCTGCTCCTACCCTTAAAGGAAACGGTAAAGGGTATGTCCTACTTAGTTCTGTTGTTACTTCATATAAATCTTGGAGAGCTTGAAAAATACGAATCATTTCTACACTACTAACTCCGTCAGCTCCATGAAACCAAACAGCCATAATAGCATCACCAATATATTTATCTACCCAACTTCCATTCTTCCTAATAATATCCCCTGCTTGTCGAAACCAACTACCAATAACTTCAGACAATACTCTCTCGTCCAGTTTTCTGGTCAGCACTGTAAAATCTCGGATATCCATTACCATCACTGATATTAGGCGACGAACATGTAAGGTAGATGTAAAATCTTGAGAATCACCATCTATGCCAGACTCTGTGTCCATTACTAGGTCTGGACAATTAAATTCTAGTTCTGTTTGACCAAATAGTAGGCGATCGGAATCCTTTAAGACCACAGGAATACTAACACGACGACTATTTACAAAAGAACCATTACGACTGCCTAAGTCAATCAGATAAAAATCTCCTTTGTCCATCTTTTGTATCATGGCATGGTTACGGGATATCCATTTATCAGTCAGGACAAAAGTGTTATCTCTACCTCTACCAATAGTCCAACAATTACTTCCTACTAGAGGTAGGTAGCGATCGCCTGCTTCGGTACGAAGGAGCATATGAGGAGGTTGCAAAATCACGACAGTGGCACTCACGGTAACACAAGTTTAGAGCTTGTGTGAATTCTCTATTTAACTAAATATATTAGTAATAATTAGTTATAAACTTATTGTCCCTAAAATAGCATAGGTTTTTACAGGATTATTACTGAGTTCTACTTCTCATGCACCCCCTCTGACTATCTTACTTATATTTATTAGGCTAAACAAGCAGCTAATAGAAATAGACTGTCCACTAAAATTGTACTTAATACTGCTGCTCCAAACGCCCAAAAGTATAATTTTCTTGATTGCAAAGGTAGAATACCAAAAAGCAATAGAACTCCCACTAAAACAAATATCCAAGTTATTCCCCAGGAAGTACGCACTTGAGTTAAAGCATCTTGGAATACTTCTAAGGCCATATCTGGTTCAACAATCATTAATCGTCGCCAATAAGGAATAAGGCCAGTTATGTAGAAGTATCCGTCTGTAACTGCTGTACCTAGTAGAGAACCAAGGTAAAAACAGTTACCTATCATTTCTTTTTTGTGCGCCAAACACCACAAAGCAAAAGGTACACATATCGCTTCAACTGGTAAATGGAGTAGTGGTTCCTCTCGTAGCCAACCCCAGTAGATTGAGCCTGTGAACCAACTCCAAGTAAATCCCAATAATAGATCGCCCCATATATGGGTATCTCTATCTTTAAGTAGTTTTAAACTTAGCCATAACCAAAAGCCTGTCATAGCCAAACTTAACCAAGGTAGTTGACGTACCATTGGAGCTTGAAAAAAGACTGGCACTGACACTAGAAATATGGCAGTACAAAACACAGCCCATTTTTGGTTGATTCTAATTTTTTCAGCAACGCCGAAAAAGAAATTTGTCCCCAATTTTTCTGGGTAAAGCATTGTGAATTTAGCAAATAAAGTATTATTCAACAAGGTATTTTTAAAATTTTTTACTTAACTTTATGTAATTTAATATATCATACATATTTATTATCCCCTCCTGGGGCATTTTTATAATAATAGCTATTTTATCCCCTCCTAGGGATTTTTAGGAAGAGTTAACAATAAATAAAAATCATAAGGAATCAAGAGTTTTGAGGAGTGAACACTCAAAAAAGTGGTAATACTTCTGATGCTATAATCAAGCAATAGTTCTACTTAAGACCCTACGGAGTCAACAACCCAGCGCTAATTCTCAAGGAATATAGCGTGGGCTTTTTTAAGCCCTAGTTGACCAGACTCAGGAATTAACTTTCCTACGTTTTGATCGTCATGGTACCTTCTGGATGCGTCGCTAGTCCCTAGCTCTACCGTTAGTCATTAAACATTTTTAGAGGGTTAAGAAAGTGTGGCTAGCCTAACAAGCGATTAAAACATTGTCGTTCGCGCAGCGTCTCCCTTGGGAGAAGCGAACCTTACCCTAGCAATAGGAGAACACACCAATTGTGCGTGTATTTGTACTTAACAAAAACCGACAACCTCTAGACCCCTGTAAACCAGCCAGAGCTAGAATTTTACTCAGGACTGGCAAAGCTAAAGTTCTACGTCGATACCCTTTGACAATCATTTTGACTGAGGAGGTAAATGAACCAATTACTCACAACCATCAACTAAAAATAGACCCCGGAGCGAAAATAACTGGTTTAGCAATTGTTCAAAACAACAGAATAATCTGGGGAGCTGAACTTATTCACAGAGGGTTTAACTTGCGAGATAGTCTAACCAAACGTAGAACTTTAAGACGTTCCCGTAGAAATCGCCAAACTCGTTATCGTCAGCCAAGATTCCTGAATAGAAAAAGGCCAAAGGGGTGGCTACCCCCTAGTTTAATGTCAAGAGTACAAAATATCTTGAGTTGGGTTAATAAGCTAACTAGATTCTGTCCAATTACAGGTATATCTCAAGAGTTAGTTAGGTTCGACACTCAGAAATTAGAAAACCCCGAAATTTCAGGTGTTGAGTATCAACAAGGTACACTTTTTGGTTACGAAATTCGGGAATATCTACTCGAAAAATGGCATCGTAAATGCGCTTATTGTGGTGCGACGGATACCCAGTTAGAAATAGAACACATTGTTCCTAAATCTAAAGGTGGTTCAAACCGAGTTTCTAATCTTGCTATTTCCTGTCATAGCTGCAATCAGGCCAAGTCTAATCAAGAAGTTGAGCAGTTCTTATCTGGAAAGCCCAATGTTCTGCAACGGATTTTATCTCAAGCTAAGAAGCCACTCGCTGATGCAGCAGCCGTAAATGCAACTTGGTGGAAGTTGTACAACGAATTAAAGTTAACTGGACTACCTGTAGAAGTGGGCAGTGGTGGGTTAACAAAATTCAATAGGTGTAGTCAAAACCTGCCTAAGACTCATTGGCTAGATGCAGCTTGTGTGGGTACTTCTACTCCCGAGCAGCTAATTATCAAGGATGTGAAAAAACCTTTAATTGTCACCGCTACAGGACATGGCTCACGTCAGATGTGTCGTACTGACAAGCATGGATTTCCAGTTCGTTATGTCCCCCGATTCAAGTTGGTTAAAGGATATCAAACAGGAGATATGGTCAAAGCTGTTGTGACTAAAGGTAAGAAACAAGGTGTCTATGTAGGGAGAGTTGCTGTACGCACTACAGGTAGTTTCAACGTCAAAACCAACAATGGTTTAGTACAAGGAATTAGCCACAAATATTGTCAACCTATTCACAAAAAGGATGGCTACGCTTATGTTTAATCGATTGGATATTTTAGGGAAATTGGCCTATAGAAAATATCCGCCGTTTCCTCCCGACGTTGATGCCAAAGCAAACAACGCGGGTTTCCACGGAGGTGCTTGATGAATATTTTTCAAGCAGTTATTCTAGGGATGGTACAAGGGTTAACAGAATTTTTACCCATTAGTAGTACCGCTCACCTCAAGATTGTTCCTGTCGCCCTGGGTTGGGGAGACCCTGGTGTGGCTTTTACTGCTGTGATTCAATTGGGCAGTATTTTTTCAGTTGTTTGGTATTTTTGGCAGGACTTGACAAAGATTGCGGTTGGTGCATATAAATCTATAGTGACATCCGATTACCAGTCTCCAGATTTCCGCATGGCAGTTGGAATAGGACTGGGAACTATACCGATAGTATTTTTGGGTTATTAATTAAAATATTTATTCCAGATTTTGATAACTCGCCCTTGCGGAGTACAGTGTCGATCGCTATTGCTTCAATAGTTATGGCTTTATTATTAGGAATAGCAGAGAAAATTGGCAGTCGAAAACGTAATTTTGAACAACTAGATGTTAAAGATGGCATACTCATGGGATTAGCTCAAGCATTGGCATTAGTCCCCGGGGTATCTCGCTCTGGCTCAACTATTACAGGCGGCCTATTTATGGGGTTAGAAAGGGCTACAGCAGCAAAATTTTCTTTTTTATTGGGTCTTCCAGCGATTACTTTAGCAGGTTTAGTTGAACTTAAGACTTTATTGGATGAAGGTTTTGGAGGTGTAGGTTTAGTACCTACTATTGCTGGAATTATATCTGCAATAATTTTTTCTTACATAGCAATTGCTTGGTTGATTAAATACTTACAAACAAAAGATACATGGATATTTGTTTGGTATAGATTAGCTTTTGGGGTATTCATCTTAGTGGCGATCGCTGGTGGTGTAATTTGAAGAAGGAAGAAGGAAGAAGGAAGAGGGAAGGACTGAAGTTTGGAAATAATGGATAGGGACAACTTCAACAATTAAAAATTACCTCAGAGTAGTATAAAAATTATGATAATTACTCATTGCTACAAAATTAAGCCCACTCCTGAACAGTCAATCAAAATTGATTATTGGCTAGAACACCTGCGAAGGCATTACAATTATGCGTGATAGCCAAAGACATGATTGGTTAAATAGAACTAGATGTCAAGTTGACCGTTGCTCACTAATTTCATGCCCTATTGGTGAAATTTCTAGTAGGCCAGATTATTATTTTCAGCAATCAGCACTTAAGCAAACAAAAAAGTTATTTCCTGACTACAAAGAAATATCCATACGAAGTTCAACAAATTAACTTACAAAGACTAGATAAAGCTTGGAAACGTTTCGGCTAAGAGCCGACATGAAAGGCTAATACCTGACAAAAAGGGTAAACGTGGAGGACGACCAAGATTTAAAAAATCAGGAAAGTTAAGGTCATTTTGTTTCAGTAGAGTTAATCATTCCAAAGCAGTAATTAAATTTGATGGAAAACAAATAATTACTACGAGGTTTGGTGCGATTCGAGTCATAGTTCATAGACCAATTCCAGATGCTTTTACAATTAAAACTGCAACTATAACCAAAAAAGCGAGTGCGTAATTCTGGGGTTTCCCCAGAATGTAAGACGCACTCAAGACGCTGATGGTTATTATATAAGTTTTAGCCTGGAAGATAAATCAGTACCTAGCCTAATTTCTACAGAAAATATCAAAACTGCTGTAGGCATTGATGTAGGGTTAAAAGAATTTTTGACTACTAATACTGGTGAGACTGTTTCTGTACCTAAATTCTATAGAAAGTCTCAATCCAATTTAGCAAGAAAGCAAAAAAAAGTATCTAGAAAAAAAATAGGGTCTAACAACTGGAGGGTAGCACAAAATAGAATAGCTAGACTACATCAACATATAGCTAGACAAAGAGAAGATTTTCACTATAAGACTGCTCATAAATTAGTTAAAGGATATGACCTAATTTCCGTTGTAGACGCGGAGCGGCGCGCCGAAGGCAGATCTGAGTATCAAAGGTTTAGCTAGAAACACAAAACTTTCAAAATCAATTTATGATGTAGGTAAATAATGAATAATGAATAATGAATAATGAATAATGAATAATGAATAATGAATGATATCAAATCTGTTGGCTTCACAGTAGTATAATTCTGTCGATCATCATACAATCGGCAAGGAAAAATGGCCATTCGCCCCTACAATATAGACTCTGAATCTTTAAAGATTAAATAACACCGATGCTACCGGATTTGATATGATTCTTTAATAATTAATTATTAATTATTAATTATTAATTATTTAAGGTGTTCATGTAAGTAGGGGCGAATGGCCATTCGCCCGTACATCCTCACAATACATCACATGCATTGTAGTCGTTGTGGTCAGAAAGTACCTAAAACTTTATCAGTTAGAACTCACTCTTGTCCTAAATGTAAAACAGTTTTAGATAGAGATGAGAATGCAGCAATTAACATATTAAATAAAGCACTAAACGAGGTGGGTATCATCTTGTCTGCTTGTGGAGGCTTAGATGTTAATCAGCCTGCGTTTCGCTCCGCGACATGTAACGCGCAGCGTTGCGCCAGCACTCGCAAGAAACTTCTTTGTTTGAGAAGCTCCCGTTATAATCTTCGATTTAACGGGAGAGAACTTCACGAATTCCTTAGATGGGGAGTTATGCTACAAGAAACAAAAAAACTTAGGACATGGCCTGAATGATATAGTCAAAGTAAGGAGCAGCTTCCTGAACATCTTCATCATCAAGTAAAGCAAGAGAAGCTTCCTTCAAACAACGAATTGACTCTACCATTCCAGGAACTGGTACACCCAATGAGTTGTACATTTCCCTAACACCAATCAAACCAATACTTTCAATTGGATCTTTATCACCAGCTAGTACCCCATAAGTAATCAAACGCAAGTACCAACCATAATCCCGGAGGCACAAGGCACGCTCGCGTTGACCAAAAGCATTACCGCCAGGGGCAATAAAATCTGGACGCCTGCGCCACAACTCTTGACTAGCTTTGTCCACAATTTTTTTCTCATTTTCGGAAAGCAGGGTAGCGATACGCACGCGCTGCTCGCCTGTTTTTAAAAAAGTATTTATGGCTTGAAGTTCCCCACTACTGGGGTAACGTAATTCATCGTCTGCTTTGAGAATAACTTGGCTAACTACACTCATAATTATCAAAAAATTTCAGAATTATATTTCATTTTAGCTATTGACGACCTTTCTCAGTCATCAAATTTGAGGGATTTAATTTGAGAGATTTATTGGTATTTTTGAATAGCGGATATTAATTAAGAGTCAGGAGTTAGGAGTCAGAAGTCGGAAGTCAGGAGTCAGGAGTCAGGAGTCAGGAGTCGGGAATTTAGAGCAAGAAACAGGGAGTAGGAAGTTATACCATTTCTCACGCAAGAATGCTATGTATGATTGGGTGGGGACCCACCCTCGCCCCTCCCTCCGGTGGAGGGGAAGTGTGGAAGTGTGGGAGGTGGGGAGGGGTTAAAAGTAGGAAAAATCTATACTAACCCACTAATAATTGTCAAAAAAGACTTTGAATCTTGATAAATCTTTGACTGTTGAAGTATCACTGAAGTATAGCATTACTTTTAGGAATTGGTATTAGGAGTTCGGAGTCGGGAATTTAGAAAGGTAGAAAATTATTTTTCTTACCTTTAATTAATGACTAAAATGATTTTGCTAATTAATGATTTTTAATAAAAAATCATAGGCGATTTGAAATAATTAATCTTGGCAAGTAAAAGTAATATGATGCTCGGATAATAAGCTATTAATCAAATTATCGGATTAAAAGTTTTCCTTGCTTTACTCCCAATTTCATAAATTGGTTCTATATAAATATATTGCGAAGTTATCGTAGTCAAAGGAAAGGCTAGGACAGATCAAAAACTTAAAACTCAGACAAGTTACTGGTGTACAAGTAGTGATTTTTTTAGTTTTGTTTCTGACAATGAAAGGGGTTTTCTTATAAATATCACTACATCTACAGGACTACCCTCAGACAACACAATATTTTTTCTTATTCCTTCCTTCTGCTATATGAGATAAACTTAATATGGGTTATACATGACTCTAAAATAAATTTTGTAGACAAAATAAATGAGTGAATATCAATAATCAAAACTTGGCTACACTACCTTTTGACATCTTCCCCGGCCTAAAGGCACGGGGATTCCTACCGAGCCTTAGCTCCTCGGCGGGTTGACGTTTTGCTTCGCATAGCTGTCGCTAACACAGGCTGCTGCTACCTTGGCGGTAGTCTTACGCTTGCCTCCACGTCCGTTTAGAGTCTCGGACTGCCCGCCCGCGACTAATATATTTATTGCTGCATTTTCATCACGGTCATGCTTTGCACCACAATTCAAACATTCCCACTCCCTCACTGAAAGCTCTAACTTTCCACCTTTAAATCCACAACATGAACAAGTTTGAGATGTTGCTTCCCAACGACTAATTACTCTAAAATCACGACCGTATTTTTCAGCCTTTCCTTCTAACAGTGTCCTAAATTGTCTCCAACCTAAATCAGAAATTGCTCTGGATAATTTACGGTTTTTAACCATTCCTGAAACATTCAAGTCTTCTAAAACAATTGTTTGGTTTTCACAAATTATTTTAGTAGACAATTTATGTAGAAAATCTGTTCTTGTATCTTTCAGTTTAGCGTGAAATTTAGCTATTCTTAGCCTAGCTTTTTCATAACGGTTTGACCCCCTAGTTTTATTCGACAATGACTTACTTAACTTTCTATACTTCTTAATTCGTTTTTTGAGCGGTTTAGGAGCATCAACCTTTGTACCATCGCTCAATGTAGCAAAAGTTTTGATACCTAAATCTATACCTACTGAATTCTCAGTTTGAGGTAAGATTTCGGCACAAGTTTCTACTACAAAACTCAGAAAATATCTATTAGCTGAATCTTTGATTACTGTTACTGATGATGGAGCAGCAGGTAAATCTCTTGACCAAACTATTTTTAGTTTCCCAATTTTAGCTAAATAAACTTTATGTTGACCAAGTTTAAAACCACCCTTTCTAAACCTAGCAGTTTGCTTTGATTTTCTAGTTTTAAACTTCGGAGGCTTTATAGGTCTGCCTTTCTGTTGACCTTTGGTTGATTTAAAAAAATTTTGTAGGGGCGAACGGCCGTTCGCCCCTACGGTTTAAATCATTTAAAGATTGTTGTAATGGTATATTAGAAACTTCCGATAACCACTCTCTATCTTCAGTATTTTTAGCTTGAGTAATAAAAAGCTTTTGTAGCTCGGAGTTAGTTGGTTTCTTCTCTCCTAATTTATACTTTTCTTGGCAGCAAGCTAGACTATCATTCCAAACAACACGTTCACGAAGTGTTGCGACAGCAAACACAACCAAATAGCTTGGCCAATCGGTGCTTTTGTCCTGATGTTGGATATATACGATACTTAAATCTAGATTTCATAACCAACCGAAAGAAATTAACAATATGATAACATATTTTCTATACTTAAATCTAGATTTCATAACCTGATGAAAGAAACTAACAATATGATAACATATTTTCTATAGACAAAAATCAACTAAAAAGTCGCCCTAGAAGGGCGAGGCTTGAAACCCAATTTTTCGGTCAACAAGGTCAAATTGTGGAAATAACTATTACAGACTTAACAGATAGCGGTGATGGAGTGGGTCGCTACGGTCAAAAAGTCATATTTGTGCCTGATACAGTTCCTGGCGATCGCCTACTTACTCGTCTAACAGCAGTCAAACCAAAGTATGCTTATGGGAAATTACACCAACTCCTAGAAGCATCGAAATATCGCATAAAACCCCATTGTATAGTTGCAGACAAATGCGGTGGTTGTCAATGGCAGCATATTAGTTATGAATATCAGCTCCAAGCTAAACAAAATCAAGTTATTCAAGCTTTAAAGAGAATAGGGGGGCTAACATTATCAGCAGTAGATACAACTCTAGCATCTCCAGCGGCTTTTGGATATCGCAATAAAGCTACATATCCTTTAAGTATTTCTACTACGGGTCAAGTTAAAGCTGGCTATTATCAAAAAGGTAGCCATAAAGTAATTAATCTAAATCAATGTCCTATCCAAGACCAACGCTTGAACCCTTTACTCAAAGAAGTAAAACAGGATATTACTGGGCAAGGCTGGAAAATATATGATGAACAGAAACATACAGGTATCTTACGCCACTTATCTTTGAGGATAGGTAACAACACAGGGGAAATATTGTTGACTTTGGTTGTAAATGTAGAGGAGGAAAAAACAAAAGAGTTATTACCAGGTATTGAAGTTCAAGCACAAAAATGGCTGGAAGATTATTCTCGGTTAGTAGGTGTTTGTGTAAACTACAACTCCAAGGCAACAAATACTATTTTTGGTCAACAGACTGTTTGTATTGCTGGTCGGTTGTATCTAAACGAAGAGTTTAGTGGTTTAAATTTTCAATTGACTCCGGATACTTTTTTTCAGGTAAATACAAAGACTGCTGAAAAATTAATAGAGGTAGTGATTCAAGAGTTGGCATTGAATGGATCGGAGATTATTGTTGATGCTTATTGTGGAATTGGTACTTTCACTTTACCTCTAGCAAAATATTTGCAGCAAGTGGGTGTTTGTGATAACGACTCTATGGAAATAGCGGGTGAGGAGTTGTTACAAATGGGGGGAAGAAAGGGTCTGGTCGTTGGTATAGAAGTTCAATCAGTGGCCATAAAACAGGCTCAGTTTAATGCTGAAACTAATCACTTGACAAATGTCATGTTTTATGAAGGAAAAGTTGAAGATTTACTGCCTCAGTTGGAGGTAAAGCCAGATGTGGTTTTGTTAGACCCGCCGAGAAAAGGTTGCGATCGCTCTGTTTTAGAAACTCTTTTACAAATTCTACCTGAACGTATAGTTTATATTAGTTGTAAACCTGCTACCTTGGCTCGCGATTTGAAATTTCTATGTTCGACAGGTAAGTATGAGTTGAGAAAAGTACAACCTGCAGACTTTTTTCCTCAAACTGCTCATGTCGAATGTGCTGCATTTTTAGTAAAGACTTCTTGCAGGCGTTGATAAATTAGTGCATGATATTAATCTTAACTACTTAGGAGTCAACCCACCCCTAACCCCGACCGTGGAGCAGGGTTGTTTCAATAAGAGCGAAAAACAGAGAAAGAGATAGAAATATGGGTATAAATGGTAAATTTTGGCACACATAGTCAGGATTTAGGCAAAATTTCTCAATTATTCTTGAAGGTCAAAAATACGAATTGTTGTAATTTGAGCCAATTGAATTAGATATTTAGCCAGAGTTTAACCATACTCCAACACTAAAAAATCGGCAAATTTAGGCAAATGCGTGGTAAATTTTCCTATTCCCCTACCCCCTCATCTCCTGTTCTCCTTAAATCGTTAACTTACGATACTTTGAAACAGCCCTGCGACCGTGGAGGGGAGGTGAAGTCAGGAGTAAACCCACCCCCAACCCCGACCGTGGAGGGGAGAAAGAAGAAGAAACCCCGAGTAGAAGGATAAAGTTTTTTGGTCGCGTAAAGGTCATGGACTTCTATAGCGCTCTTATCCGGACATGATATCATACCTCAAATTACCAACGCCTTCTTGCACAAGTCAGGGAGTAGGGAATAGGGAATAGGGAGATGAAGTTGTTGATTTTATATCTTAATATCCCACATTCGGCACATCAATTTGTAACATACAAAGTAGAATTTTTTATTGAGAGGGGACGAGAGCTTGAAAACCACGTTTTTAAAAGCGTGGATGAAAAGTGAATGGGCGACTTCATTCCTTGCAAAAATACCTCTTTTTTCCTTGACATTTCCTAAGTAATAAGACTTCTGGATGGAATTTATCAGAGAATAGGAAAGCAATTACTTTTTCAGACAAGAAAAATATAGGTACTTTAAAATTGATTGGTACTTATGATTTAAACCTACATTCCGCACGACAAAATGTAGTACATAAAGAGGGAAAACTTGAGTAAGTATTTAGACTTATAGTATGGGGTAGGAGGCGATCGCAAATCCACCCTAAATTTTTCTGAAGTGATATAGGCTCAAAAGTCTATCTGAAAAGCTTTTTAACTTGTAATTACTCCTATGGTACTCCATAAATGCCTGATATAATAATATGAGTTGCTTAAAGTTACTAATGGACATCTTCAAAAACTGCCAAAGTCCCTCTATCACTTGAGCGATCGCGAAGCGGAACGAAGTTCTATCGCATCTTAATCATTGCCAAGTGCTTAATTTTACACCACTATTCAATGGTTGATTATTTTGGCGCTTTACTTACTTTTGTCTCAAGTTTCTCAACTAAGCAGATAGTATCTTTGACAACTTGGAGGAAAAAACTTCAATAACTCTAAACGCTCATCAGTGAGATTAGATATGCTCTTAACTCCAGAATTAATCAATAAATGAATTGACTGAAAACATTGAAATATCCAGCGTAAAGTTGGTCTATTAGTAGGGCGACCTAATTGATTTTTCACATGAGATTTAGTCCGGCTTAAAGTTTGACGTAGTTGACGCTGGCCTAAAGTATAAACTAATAAACATAAACCCATAATTAACCCCAAAGCTTCGATTCTATGGGGTGATTTCAGAAAGACACTATCGGTTAAAAATAGGGGATCTTTGAGAAACCTAAAACCTCTCTCAACCGATTGTTGTCCCTTGTATTTAGACAACATTTCTTCTTTTGTTAATTCCATTCTATCCAAGACATTTGTTGCCAATATAAATCGACCTGCTCGTTTTTTTTCTAGTTCTATTTTTGACTCTCTTAAGCCCACTTTAACTTGGACTTCATAAGAAAAATCTGATTCAGATTTCGACTCTACTTCTTGAACATTAATTTGTGTTATAGCGCTGTGCGCAGCTCATCTGGCAACAGGCAACAGGCAACAGGGGGAATAAAAGGCTGATAATATAAGACTTTTAGCTATTGGACATCTCCTGTAATTTGTAAATATGCCAGCGCACATTGCTATAATTCGTGATATAAAAACTTTTTTAACAGCTTTCTTGTTGCTGTTTCTCCATCTGGTTGACAAGCAAATTTTTCAGATTTTAAGGTGCGGAGTTTTTTGTTAACTTCAACTCGTTCTTTCTGGATTTTTTTCTCTAGGTTTTTCAAATCTGATTCTCGGCGCAGTTGGCTTTCAACTACTAACCATCTCTGTTGAATTCCTCCGTAAGTTTTTGATAGTTCTTGATAGCTATATCCTTTAATATGACTGGGATTCAAATCATCACCATCTATTTCTTCAACTAGCTTATGAGCTGCTTTTATACGAACAGGGACTCGGCTTAACCATTTAATATTTGTTAGTAACTGTAAATTTTCTTGGGTATATAAAGCACTATCTGCCACCATTAAGCTGTCAAAATTTAACTGATTTTTAAACTCTTTCATGGCTTGCAAAAATTGTTTTTGGTCAGATTCATTTCCAGACCCAATTCTCATCCACAATGGTACATCTCCATCGTTTGTACAAATTAAATCCATCATAAATTGTTTTAAATCAGGTCGTTTATCTCTTGAATATCCATAGGTTATTCTGACAGTTTTTGGCTCTAAATCTTCCGTGGATTCATACTCAAGTGTATGATAATCTCCATGAACATGAAATGAAGTAGAGTCTAGGTGAACTGTGCTTGTTTCTAGTTGATAAATTTTCACTGCTTCTAACACCACAGACATGAAAATCTGATTTAATCCTGTGCGATAAAGTTGGTCTAATACTCTTCCTAATCTGTCATCGTTAAAATACTCTGCTTTCACCTCTTGTCCGATTAAATGTTCTATTGCTTTCCCCTCAAAAAATCGACTAAATAAGTATAATGGAGAGGAAACTAATCCCAACCCATTTAAAAGCATTCCTTTTACAGCTTGACCCCCTGTTATTTTTTCTGGTAGCTGTTCTCCAAGTAATAGATTAATTTTCTTTTCTATACCAATTTCATCAATAATTCCCGCTACCAATCCTAGATGATCTAGGTTACTTACTTCTATTGACATTTTCTCCTCTTTTTTGATCTTCACCTCTTGTCTAGAATTATAGTTTGAGGTTTTTTTTTCTTGAGTCTAAATACTTACTCAAGTTTTGCCACCTTTGCGTACTACATTTTGTCGTGCGGAATGTGGGTTTAAACTATTATCAACTCAACCAAATAAAACGAGTAAGGTTGGTTAAACGTGAGTCGCGGTTATTATGCTCAGTTTGCTATTCAAAATAGATTTAAAAATTGTAGGGGCGATTCGCGAATCGCCCCTACCAACAGGAAAAGCCGTCGGTTTAGATGTAGGAATTAAATATTTCTTGATAATATCATGTCCGGTTGAATACTGATAAATAAACAACTGAGGAGTCATATCAAATCCGTTTAATTCGGTATAAAAAAATGTTCTATCTTCAACAATTACCAAATATTTCTTGATCTCCCCTAACCCCATCTCTCCATCTCCCTACCTCCCCATCTCCCCAACCTCCCCACACTCCCCACCCTTTAATTACACCGATGCTACCGGATTTGATATCAGGAGTAGGGGCTAATGGCATTCGCCCCTACAGGAGTCAGGAGGGAAGAAAGAAGCAAGAAGAGAGAACCAGAAGAAAGAAGAAGAAGAGGAAAAGGAGAAAGTTTTTTTATCACTAATTATCCGGACATCATATAACTATAATAATCTCAACTAAACTATATAAAAATAATTAACTACCCTAGATTCTCCATTTACATTCTAGTAAATCTAGAAAAATAATTGAATACGATCCGGAAAGCTGCTCTTGAGAATG
This sequence comes from Okeania sp. KiyG1, assembly GCF_014132355.1. GTDB lineage: Bacteria > Cyanobacteriota > Cyanobacteriia > Cyanobacteriales > Microcoleaceae > Okeania. Next base: position 52,766 of record NZ_BLZO01000172.1, on the reverse strand, counting down.
GGAAAATAGAATGTAATTATGCTCATAATAGAGGCACAAAAATATTAAAAATGATTAACTTTCAACCACAGCCAATAAAAGCAAAATTAAGTAAATATAAATTTATGCAATCATATTTTCCTATATATATAGTTTTAGATGAAAATCTGCCATATTCTCAGAATTTTGCTGCTTGGTTAGAAGCTAAAATTGTCATTCCTGATTTAACTACTCCTATCAATGAAACTTTGCCATTTTTGCTAGAAGCGTTGCAAATAACTTTGGAAAGTGAAGGCGACCCTCAAAAAATTTACCCTCTAATTGTAGAAAATCTTGATTTATTAGAACCTCATTTAATATACGTTTTACGCAAGTGGGCGAAGCAAGTTTTTCCTAACATTTGTCAAAGTAGAGCAACTACAATTGCTAGTGCATTAGTAAACTTTAGTAGGATTATTTGGGCACTACCAGATGGAGACTCTGATGTTAATTTAGAAATTGCTTTAGCTTGCTGCGAGTTAGCTTTGGAAGTATTTAATTTTAATGATTTTCCCTATGAATGGGCAATAGTTAATAACAATCTAGCTGTAATTTATCAGACTCGCTGTTATGGAAATTATACCCATAATCTAATTAAATCTCTGGAACATTATTTACAAGCAAAATTAGTATTTCCAGAGCAAAATTTACCTCAACAATGGGCAGTAGGAAAGCGAAACTAGAAGTTATAAGTCAAAAGTTAAAAATCAGATTTTGTAGAGCTACAAAAATTTGATGCTACAGTAATTTCAAGAAATTATATCATGTCCGAACGCAATCGCTTGTCTAAACCCAAGGGTGGATATATATATGAAATTTAAGTTTTTTTCTGGCTCCTAAACCTTCCTGCTTCTTCCCTCTTCCTTCTTCCTTACCTTGGTGCTTACCGAAAAATTGTAGTTGAAAGCCTCCTCTTTTAAGGGGATAAAAAGAAAAAATTTCCTTTGAGTTAATCCTATCCGTTTTAAAGGAGAGGTAATAATTAATTATTAATTATTAATTATTAATTATTGAAAATACCGATGCTACCAGACATGATATTACCGAACTGAGTTTTATTTACTATCAAGAAAAGAAAACTGAGCAAAACTTAACTCATTAACTTTATTCCAATTAAAAACTTGCTCTCTAAATTTTTTCCACTGCTGATAAACTTCCTTGAAACTCCCATTTTGACTAGCACTTTCCTCATAAAATTCAAAAGCAGCCTTCTGAGCAGCTTGCATAATTTCTGGGCTAAAAGCTCTCAACTGAACATCTTTTTCAATCAATCTAGCTAAAGCCTCACGATTCAAAGCATCATATTGAGTCAACATATTCAAATTAGCCTCATAAGCAGCAGTCTGAAAAATTTCCTGATATTCTCTTGGTAACTTTTTCCAAGCATCCAAATTAACCAATAAATCTAAAGTTGGACCAGGTTCCCACCAGCCAGGATAATAATAGTATTTTGCTGCTCTATATAAACCCAATTTTTCATCATCATAAGGTCCACTAAATTCAGCCGCATCAATAGCTCCTCGCTCCAAAGCCAAATAAACTTCCCCACCAGGTAACACCTGCACATTTACCCCCAACTTACTCATCACATCGCCCCCTAAACCAGGGATACGCATTTTTAAACCATTAAGATCGGCTACAGTATTAATCTCTCGCCTAAACCAACCACCCATTTGCGCTCCAGTATTACCAGCAGGAAAGTTGATAATATTAAACTGAGCATAAACATTTTGGATAGCTTCTAGACCCCCGCCATGATATAGCCAAGCATTTTGTTGTTGGGCAGTAAAGCCAAAAGGAACAGAAGTAGCAAACACCAGAGCAGGATTTTTGCCTTTATAGTAATAACTAGGAGTATGACCACACTGTACAGTTCCCTGTTGCACGGCATCCAAAACTTCCAACCCTCCCACTATTTCACCAGCTTGATAAGGAGTAATAGTAAATCTGCCATTGGTCAAAGCTGCTACGCGATCGCAAACTTTCTGCACTCCACCAAACAAAGTATCAAGAGATTTTGGCCAACTCGTTGTCATTCTCCATTTTATCTGTTGTGGTTCAGTTTGACTCAATGCAGGTAAAGCAACTGCACTTGTAGCAGCAACAGTAGCATAACTAATTAGATTTCGACGTTTCATTATTTATTTATGTGTTATTTATTGATAGCAACTACCAAAGGGGTTAATATCAAGCGTGAAAAAAGAATTTTACAAAACTCTATTTATAGGGAACACTTAACTGCGAATAGGCAACAGGTAATAGGCAAAAGAGATTTGTAGCAAACATTTATCAAACTGGTATAAGACATTCTCGCTGCTTCATAAAACTGATATAAAACGTCACATAGCGTGATATTTTAATGTTTACTTCCTGCTTCTACTGAGACCGTCGGCGGCTACTCATCCACAGGCATTTACGGTCAAGCCGACCGCATCTCTCAAATTTATACTTGCATTCAAATCTCAATAAGATTGACAACCCACACTTCTTGCAGTCATAAGTTCTCAGATGCAAGGGCATGTCTTGAACATGACCACAGTAGGAGCAAGTTTGTGAAGATGGAAAAAACCTATCAACTACTACTAATTTAGAACCGTACCATCGTGTTTTATATTCAAGCTGTCTGGTGAAACTCATAAAAGCCTTGGTCTGCAATTGACTTTGCTAGCTTGTGGTTAGCTAACATACCGCTAACATTCAAATCTTCACCCACCCCTCTAGCTCCCCTCCCGGGAGGGGATGGGGGTGGGTTGTGGTTTTTAGCTAGATATGTTGTCAATTTATGAAGTGCATCTTTGCGGATGTTAGCTACTCGTCTGTGCTGTCTAGCTAGCTTGATTACAGCTTTGTGCCAATTATTTGAATGTTTGACTTTCCTGCTAAGTTGGCGTTGCAATTTTGCTAGTTTATCTTGAGCTGTACGGTAAGGTTTAATGCTTGGGAAAACTTGACCAGTACTTAGCGTTGCTAGGGTTTTCACACCTAAATCAACACCTACAACATCAATAGTTTTTGGTGTGGGAGTTGCACGCTTATCATAGCTCAAACTTAAGTACCAATCACCCGCTTGTCTACTAATAGTTATTTTTTGAGTAGTTGCTTCAATTGGTTCATAAGTTTTGACCATACCAATAAAAGGTATTTTATGATTCCATCCATTTAATTCTATGGGTTTTCCACAATTATCAATTGTGTTTGCGTAGCATTCCGTAGGAAATGAATCAGATTTACCTTTCTTCTTAAACCGTGGACGTTTACCCAATCCTTGGAAGAACCTCTTAAATGCTTCACCTAAGCTTATAAAAGCATATTGATAAACTTTAGATGACAAGTTTTTCATCCAGGGGTAGAGGGGTTTGGTGTGATTAGTAAAAACCTCTCTAAGCCTACGGGTGTTTGGTTTATAACCATCTGTGTAAGCTGCATTCCACAAACTTAAACCCCAGTTATAACACCAGCGTGAATAGCCTGCGTGTTGAGCCATCAGAGTTTTCTGTTTATTATTTAGTTTCAGCTTTGTTAATCATGGATTTCATATATAGGTGAGTGCAACCTGTCTAAAAGTATGCTATGTATTAAATCGTTATTCTCTGATTAAGTCAATGCTCCTCTCAAATTTAGTCAATGGTGGGAGTTCTAAATTCTAAATTCTAAATTCTGACTTCACTTTAGGGAGTTATTGAACGAAAACTGAGAAAAACTCAATTCATTAACTTTATTCCAATTAAAAACTTGCTCTCGAAATTTTTTCCACTGTTGATAAACCTCCTTAAAACTCCCATCTTTACTAGCATTTTCCTCATAAATCTCAAAAGCAGCTTTCTGAGCAGCTTCCATAATTTCTGGGGTAAAAGCCCTTAATTGGACACCTTTTTCAATCAATCTCGGCAACGCTTCACCATTCAAAACATCATATTGAGCCAACATATTCAAATTAACTTCATAAGCAGCAGTTTGAAAAATTTCCTGATATTCTTTTGGTAACTTATTCCAAGCATCCAAATTAACTAATAAATCTAAAGTCAGACCAGGTTCCCACCAACCAGGATAATAATAATATTTTGCAGCCTTATATAAACCCAATTTCTCATCATCATAAGGCCCAGTAAATTCAGCAGCATCAATAGCTCCTCTATCTAAAGCTAAATAAACTTCCCCACCAGGTAACACCTGCACATTTACCCCCAATTTAGTCATCACATCACCTCCCAAACCAGGAATGCGCATTTTTAAACCATTGAGGTCAGCCAAAGTATTAATTTCCTCTCTAAACCAACCACCCATTTGTGCCCCTATGCCACCTGCAGGGAAGTTAATCACGTTAAAATCAGTATAAACTTTTTGCATGGTTTGTAGACCCCCACCGTGATATAGCCAGGCATTCTGTTGTTGGCCAGTCAAACCAAATGGAACACAAGTTGCAAATGCTAAGGCAGGATTTTTGCCTTTATAGTAAAAACTACTTGTATGACCACATTGTACAGTACCCTGTTGTACAGCATCTAAAACTTCCAATCCTCCGACTATTTCACCAGCTTGATAGGGAGTAATAGTAAATCTGCCATTGGTCAAAGCTGCTACGCGATCGCAAATCCTCTGCGCTCCACCAAACAAAGTATCCAGAGATTTCGGCCAACTTGTCGTCATTCTCCATTTTATTTGTTGGAGTTCGGTTTGACTCAATGCAGGTAAAGCAACTGCACTTGTAGCAGCAACAGTAGTATAACTAATTAGGTTTCGACGTTTCATGATTTATTTATGTGTTATAGCAGGGAACAGGGAATAGGGAATAGTGGGAAAAACACTTCCGTTAAGATTCATCATCAGTAATTGTCAACAGCCAATTCTTTCTTAGCTATATCTATTTATAACCGCTAGAGCAGTTAAGACATTCTCGCTCCTCTCAAATTTAGTCAGTGGTGGGAATTCTAAATTCTCAAGTCTCAATTCTAAATTCTGATAGAGCACTTAAGACATTCTTGCTCCTCTCAAATTTAGTCAATGGTGGGAATTATAAATTCTCAAGTCTCAATTCTAAATTCTGATAGAGCACTTAAGACATTCTTGCTCCTCTCAAATTTAGTCAGTGCTGGGAATTCTTAATTCTCTATTCTAAATTCTCAATTCTGTAAGACATTCTCACACCTCTCAAATTTAGTCAGTGCTGGGAATTCTCAATTCTAAATTCTCAATTCTAAATTCTCAATTCTAAATTCTGATAGAACTCTTAAGACATTCTCACACCTCTCAAATTTAGTCAGTGGCGGGAATTCTAAATTCTCAATTCTCAATTCCGATCAAATTTAGTCAGTGCTGGGAATTCTAAATTCTGAATTATAAATTCTAAATTCTCAATTCTCAATTCCGATCAAATTTAGTCAGTGCTGGGAATTCTAAATTCTAAATTCTAAATTCTAAATTCTAAATTCAATTTAGGGGGTTGTTGAAGGTAAATTGAGCAAAACTCAATTCATTAATAGCATTCCATTGATAAATCTGTTCTCGGAACTTTTTCCACTGCTCATAGACTTCCTTAAAAGTTTCATCCTGACTAGCTTTCTCTTCATAAAATTCAAAAGCCCCTTTCTGTGCTGCTTGTAAAATTTCTTGACTGTAAGGGCGTAATTCAGTACCACCTGCTATCAATTCTGCCAATGCTGCTCCGTTTAAAGCATCATATTTAGCTAACATATCTATATTCGCTTGATATGCAGCCGTCTTAAAAGCTTCCTGATATTCTTTTGGTAACTTATTCCATTCATCCAGATTAACTTGCACCTCAAAAGTCGGACCAGGTTCCCACCAACCAGGATAATAATAGTATTTCGCAGCATTATTCAAACCTAATTTCTGGTCATCATAAGGACCTACCCATTCAGCAGCATCAATAGCACCCCGTTCTAGAGCCAGATAAATTTCACCACCAGGAATAACTTGAGTATTTACTCCTAATTTTTTCATTACTTCCCCACCGAAACCAGGGATACGCATAGTTAAACCTTTAAGGTCGTTAATAGTATTAATCTCTTGCTTAAACCAACCCCCCATCTGTACTCCACTATTACCAGCAGGGAAACTAATAATATTAAAGTCAGAATAAAGCTTGTGCATTATTTCCAGCCCTCCACCATGGTAATACCAGGCATTTTGTTGTTGGGCAGTTAAGCCAAATGGAACAGTTGTGCCAAATGCAAGGGCTGGATTTTTGCCAACGTAATAGTAGCTGGCAGTATGGCCACATGGTACTGTGCCTTGTTGGACAGCATCGAGAACTTCTAACCCTCCCACTATTTCACCTGCGGAATAAGGTGTAATTTCAAATTTGCCATTGGTCATTGCTGCGACGCGATCGCACAGGATTTGTGCCCCACCAAAAATTGTATCTAGAGAGCGAGGCCAACTCGTGGTCATTCTCCATCTTATAGAGGGTAAGCTATCAGTATCAGTAGAGGTAGTTTCAGAAGTGTTTTGAGTACAAGCGGCTAAAGTTGCCACGCTTGTAGCAGTTGCAATATGGTTAATGAGTTTTCTTCGTTTCATTGTTTTATATTATTGTTGCTTTCAGGTTTTCTGCTTAGTATTAGATAAGGTTTTAAGGTTTGATATCCTTATCAAAGGGAGTAGAAACAGAAGCTAAAATCTTACCCAAGTATATAGTAAAATAAACAAAAAGCCCTCAAACTAAAAGTCTGGGGCTATATTTAATTCTAATAAGTTTTAAATACAGCATAATTAATATACTGTTAAAATTTTTGGCGAGGGTTAAGACTCTTATTGAGCGTCACCAAAAGCAATAAATTTGACATCCTCTCCAGCCTAAAGACGGGGAGATTCCTACTGAGTCGTAGCTCTTCGGCGGGTTGACGCTTCTTAGGCTGCTGCTACTTTGGCAGTAGTCTTACGCTTGCCTCCACGTCCGTTTAGAGTTTCCGAGTGCCCCCCGGCAACTAATAGTAGTGTAGCATATCTATTCAATTCACTTGCAAATAAAAAGCCGCCCTACAAGAGCGAGGCTTTAGGCCCTATTTTTCGGTAAAAGCACAATCAATAGGTTGGTGAGGTGATGAAGTAATTATGTTTACTACTCCCCTACTTTCCTACTCTCCTACTCAAGATGCGGGTTGAAAAGTTTTTGAGAAATGGTATGAGTTGGCCAAATCTGTTGTAAAATCATAAAATTAGTCAATCACATTTTACAAAATCTCATTGAGAATGGAACAAAATCACAAATCAACAGTAGTAATTACGGGCGCATCGTCAGGGGTGGGTTTATACGCAGCGAAAGCTCTGGCTAAAACAGGTGAATGGTATGTAGTGATGGCTTGTCGAGACCTCTCAAAGGCGGAAAAAGCTGCTCAAGAAGTGGGTATGGCAAAAGATAGCTATACTGTGATGCACTTAGACTTGGCAAGTTTAGATGGTGTAAAACGATTTGTCAATTCTTTTAGAGAAAGTGGTAGGTCTCTGGAAGCTTTGGTATGTAACGCTGCGGTATATTTGCCTCTATTAAAAGAACCGATGCGTAGTGCAGATGGGTATGAGTTGAGTGTGGCGACAAATCATCTTGGACATTTTCTTCTATGTAACATTATGTTAGAGGATTTTAAACAGTCTCCTGCTGCAGATAAAAGGTTGGTGATTTTGGGAACTGTGACAGCTAACCCGAAAGAGTTGGGAGGAAAGATTCCAATTCCTGCACCTCCAGATTTGGGAAATCTTCAGGGTTTTGAAGCAGGTTTCAAAGCTCCTATTTCTATGATTAATGGTAAGAAGTTTAAATCTGGTAAGGCTTATAAAGATAGCAAACTCTGTAATGTATTGACAATGCGAGAGCTGCATCGACGTTATCACGAGTCAACAGGAATTGTTTTTAGTTCTCTATATCCTGGATGTGTTGCAGATACGCCTCTATTCCGAAATCATTATCCTTTATTCCAGAAAATTTTCCCGCTATTTCAGAAAAATATTACTGGGGGATATGTTTCTCAAGATTTGGCAGGAGAAAGGGTTGCTGCTTTAGTTAAAGATTCTGAGTATAAGGAGTCTGGAATGTATTGGAGTTGGGGAAATCGACAGAAGAAAGATCGTCAGTCATTTGTGCAAGAAGTTTCTGATGAAGCGAGTGATGATGATAAAGCGATTAAGCTTTGGGAATTAAGTTCAAAGTTGGTAGGATTGAGTTAGTTTTTTGACATACTCCCGACGCTCCCCTACGGGAGAGCGCGGGATTCTTCAGCCAGGAAAAACCTGACCGCAGTTTTAACAGAAGTGATGTCCTCCTCCTGTGTTGACAACAATCCAACCCACCCCCATCCCTCCCGGGAGGGGAGCAAGAGGGGTGGGTGAGTTATAGTCTCTGTCTAGTTCCTGTCCACATTTAGGACAAGAATGCCAGCGTTCTGATAAACTTTTAGAAACTTTATTCAGACATTCCCAACAATGTTGAGATGTACCTTTGGGGTCTACTTTGATAATTCTTTTGCCAAGTTTCCAGGCTACATACTCCAAAACCTGAACAAACTGACCAAAAGCTGCATCTTGCAAAGACTTATTTAGTCCTGACTTAGCTGATTGACCATTGGGTAAGAATTGACCATTATCACCTAATTTAGCTTTGCAACGTCGGACTAAAGAAGCTATTTGTAGGTCTTCTAAAAATATCACCTGACAATCACTGAACAAATGATAAGCTAGTTTGAATTGCCAGTCTAAACGTTGTCTAGCTATTAGTTGATGAAGTTTGGCTATTTTACGCTTGAGAATTTTCCAAGGCTTAGAATGCTTTTGTTTTTTAGCTAATCTCACCTGAAGTTTAGATAGTCTATTTTCAGAGAACCTAAAAAACTTAGGAACTTCAAGAAATTCTCCATCACTGGTAACAGCATAGTGCAATAATCCTAAATCAATACCTTTTGAGTTTTGTTCGGTGGGTTGAATCTCTGCAACCTCTAAAGGTACAGCTTTATCTTCTATCGTTAAGCTGATATACCATCCGTCTGCCGCCCGTACTACTGTACCTGTTTTAACCTTGAATCCTATTGGTATTGAACGATTGTAGACAAAGGGAACTAAGCCAATCTTTGGTAGATTTATACAAAAACGACCATTTGCATTTTTGACTATATTGGCATTTGATAACTGAGGATAACTGAAAGAATTATAATAATGCCGACCTTTAAATTTAGGTCTACCACTGGTTTTACCGTTTTGATCGGGTTTGGTAAAGTTATCCATTGTTGTTTGTACACGCTGGATAACATCTTGCAACACCTGAGAGTGCATAGACTTATACTCAGGGAAAAGTTTTTTAGTCTGTGCTAAATCTGCTAGTTGCACAGTCTCCCAAACAACATATCCATTAACTATGTTCGGATGCTTATCTCCTTTCCTTGTGATCGGACTACCATTACTGTCCTTTTTTCTACCATCTCGTGTTTGTATCCTAAATTCAGGGATATTCTGATAAATCTCGTCTACTGGCACCACTGAAACATTAAGTGAACAAGCATTTACTGGTGTCCGCGTTGCTTCAAACCAGTTTAACCTTTGAGCTAAACGATAATTATATTGCTTCCTGGCCATTTCTAACCAATTGGATATAATAACCGTTTGACTTTTATGGGGTTTTAGCTTGTACTTGTATTTCAACAGCATAGAGGATTGATTTCCTGCACTATATATCTGTTATTATAATGACTGTATGTCTAATTGTCAACAGCTATAGCCAAAGAATTATGAAAAAAGATTTTGTATCTAGTGGTAGAGCCGTGTCTGACATGAAAGCTCACTTGGTCTTGGTAACTAAATATAGAAAAAAGGTAATCAATCAGGAGATGCTCAAACGATTAGGAGAAATAGTAGACAATCTATGTACTAAATGGCACTGCAAACTAATAGAATTTAATGGTGAACCTGACCATGTACACTTGCTATTCCAATACTACCCGCAGCTTGAGTTGCCTAAATTTGTTACTAATCTAAAATCTGTAAGCAGTAGGAGACTTAGAACGGAGTTTCCAGAACAAATCAACAAAGCTTATTTCAAAGCTGTTTTTTGGAGTGAATCATACTTTATTGCTAGCTGTGGTGGTGTAAGTGTTTCAGTGCTAAAAAAATACATAGAAAATCAGGACGAACCACATAGATAACGCCCGGCTTTCCCATACGACGCTCCCCTGCGGGAGAGCGCGGGACTTCCCGCCGGGGAAGTTAAAAGTATGGTCATCAAAAGTAATTCCTTCTTGTTCTATTTTTGCCCTAAATTTTTGATAGGCTGACCAAAAACCATCAACTTCTTTGATTTCTATTAAAATTTCTTGGTTATCCGGTAAATTTACTTCTTCTAATAACTCGATGATTTTTCCTTTTTTAATTCCTTATGAATTTCTGGAATCACCCATTTAATTGCTAAATTTGCATCAACAACAAACTTACTCACTCAGGCGATCCTCTCGTAATAATTCAGCACTATTAGTAAAAGTCTGACCTTTATATTGTTGTAATAAACGTTCAAATTTTAATTTTGATTCTTGATGGTTTTGTTTGATAATGGGTTGATACACAACCATAGCTTCAATTTCTTGATTACTAATTGGTAAACGAAGAGATAATATTCCATCTTCGCCAATATGTGTTTTTATCTTGATATTTTCCATAATTTATATATTCTCTTCATTAGATAAACTTAACTCCATTTTTAGTAAAAATAAATGGGTTATTTTGATTGTGAAACTACATCTAAAGTTTCCTCTTCAGCTTTTTTAGCCTGATTTTCTCGTAGACTTAATGCTTCGCTTACTTTTTTGCGCTCTGGTTCCAACTTTTCATCATCTTTTGGTGGTTTCCATTCGCTTCTATCGCTGAGTTCATAAATATCTGTTTTACCCTTACGAACTTCTTTTGTGATTAGTCCAAAACTTTCAAGAGCTTTTAATCCATACTGAGCTTTTCTAATGCTCATTTTACAAATCCTAGAGATTGTTTGCAGACTGGAGTAACATCGGCCTCTTCGAGCAATGTGGGCATAAAGTCTAAACTCATAGGGATTAAGGCCATAAAGGTCTAGGTCAGAGTGGATAAAAATCATTGAATTTTTCTTTTTGTTCATAAGTTTTTTGTGTTAAGTAGGTTAAATAAAATGCCATAGTAATGTACACTATGCGTATAAAGTTCATACATATAAAATTATATAACATTAGTTAAACTTATTAAGTTAATACTTAGTACGCACTAAAAACATAACTTGCCAGAATGATGTGCATTGGTATAAGATAAAAAAAAGAAAGCCAACTGTTACAGCAGTTGACTTTCTTCAAATAAATTGTTCTTTCATTTCCAGCATGAGCTGGATGTTTTTTCCTATGTTCAATTATAACGAAAAAGAGCCACAAGATCAACTATGGCCGCCTGAAAAGATTAAGGCTGTTACTGATTTCTTAGGGACAGCTACCCAAGCAGCAGGTGGTTCAATTGGTAAAGAGACCGTCATTGCCATCATGGAATGGCCAGTCGAAAAAATTAAGTCTGTTAATGAGTTACTAAATACAGCAACTCAAGCCGCAGGTCATCCATTAGGAAAAAATGATGTAGTTCATATCATAAAATCTTTTGGAATTCCTAATACATCTACTCCTAGACTAACTTCTTTGCTCAAAAGTTTTTCAAACAAGAACTTGCAACTTGTCGTTGCTGTATTACCGTACATAATACGTATAGCAAAAGCACTCTCAAAAATCCTTGTGCTCTATTTTATAAGGTTGTTTTGAATGAGAATAATAAGGCAGCCTAAATTAAAGTTCTAACAAACAATAGTGGGGTGGTTTCCTACCCCACTAAAACCAAAACTTAACTACGCACCAACAGATTCTTTTGCAGCATACATAACTTCCAAAGAAATCTGCTCAAAACCACGTTCTCTGGCAAACTTCTCAGTATTTCGTTTCACCTTACCCCGAACAAAACCAGGCACCTTATTCAATTCTGCCTTTGCTTCTTTCGTCCAATTAAAATCAGAATCAGCAGAAATACTCTTAGTAATAACCTCCTTAGTATCATGCCCACCAAATATTTCTAATAGGTGGTCTTCCATTCCCAAAGTAAAAGAGTTGTAAACCAAATCGGCAATTTGATTAGTACCTTCATAACCCATAAATGGTTTATAACCAATCGGAAAATTCTGAATATTAATTGGTGCAGTAATTACACCATAAGGAATATTTAACCACTTACCAACATGACATTCCATCTGGATGCCAAAAATTGCTGAAGGTTCCACACGAGCGATCGCTTCCCCAATCTCTCTATTATCCTCAGTAGTAGTGGATTGACTAATTTAATCAATTTCTATGATGATGAAAGTTTAGATGCTTATTTTTGGATTTTAATAATGATGAATATCATCAGGAGGGAAGGCAAATACAATTCCTATTCCCCAAGCAATACTTGGTACTAAAGCAAAAATTATTATTTCTAATCCTGTCATAATTAATTTCCTACTTAATTTTTTGTATGTAAAGTTTATAGTTTTGATACAGTCTAATACCAATTAAAAAAAAGAATGCTACAAAAAGGTAGATATCGATCGGATATGCTTAAAAATAGCCTATCCAGTTCATTTTAGATATTTATTTCTATAGTTTTTCCCTTTTTTTTTAATTTTCCCCTTCTTCCTTCTTCCCTCTTCCTTCTTTCGTACGGACGTTGCATGCAACGTCTCTAGCATTTGTAACAAACATTTATCACGCTTGGTATAAAAGTATCTACAATTTCTTGGGGTTTGTAGATGTGGACTGGCTTATTTTAGTATCCCTATCCATTTTTTCCTTCTTCCTTCTTTCTTCTTGAATTAATTATTTATTTGTAAATTTCTCTGGTTTTCTATTCGATCGATTTTTGCTGTTAATCTAGTTAAGTTACTATCAATAATTCGTTGATTGGTAATATGATCGTAAGCTTCCCATTCTTGAGTAACTTCTGTATCTTGCCAAATAAACCAGTTCCGATAAATTTCTCCACTATCAATATCATTACATAGAGGCAACCAATCATCTCCTGTAAAATACTCTGTTTCTTGAATGACTAAATCTAGACCAATTAAAGTTAATAATGTTTCTAAATCATTCAATTCTTTCTGAGATGCTTTATTGGTTTTTCTGTGGTTCATTAATCTGATTTTCATAGCTTTTATTGATTTTGTGAAATAAAATTTTAATGTATTAACTATTTGAAAAATTAGAAAGTAGGGCGTACAAATTTTTCAAGGTATATTAAAAATACTTCTGTAATTTCTGATTCTTCAGTTTATGAACCTTCTGCTATTGCTGAATTAGTATTATCATCAAACTCTAAACTATCTGGCATTTGAGCCTCAATCTCAGATATTCTTTGCTCAATCTCAGCTTGTTTAGCAGCAAAACTATCATAACTAAAATAAAAATGACCAATAACTTTTCCTTGATAACTACGTTTAGTAAATTGCCAACCAGGTTCTAGAAAAATTTTCATCATTCCATTACTAAGTCCGCGACTTCTACCAATCAATTTTTTATCTCCTGTCAAGGAAATGCCAAATAATTTAATTTCACCACCAACATTTTGCAAAATTAATCTATGACTAAGTGATAAATCATTACCATCTACCCGAATTGAATAACCATTACTATCAGTAGCTCTTCCACAAATGCCAGAAAAATTAAAGTCTAACAGCAAAGGCTCAACTAAAATTGGATATAATCCTGCTTCACTTTCACTCCAGCAAGGTCTTTGATTAGAACGCTGCTCTAAAATAATTAGTTTATAACCAGAATATCCGTTTAGATCGCTCAGAGGCATTGCCGTGGCAATAACTTGATTTTGGTCAATTTCTACTTCATCAAAAGTAAAATTTGCTTGGGCAGAGGTCGCAGTATTAATAGTAAAAATATTGTGCTAAAAATAGTAAAAATTGAACGATGAAAAATATTTTTCATTGGCTTGCTCCCTGTTTTGTGTTTATATAAATACTTTAAAAAAATCGGCTTTTTTTTTGTAGAGAACATTAGGATTTTAATTAAACAAGATTTAAAAAATCTAGAAAAGTGTCAATTATGTTAGGCAGTATAGTTTCCAGGTAAAAGCAGTTAAAATGTTGTTAATTAGTTAACTTCCTTAAATTAGAAAGAGTTATCTATGTTCGTTAAAGTAGCATTCAGCACTCAGCTATCAGCTTCTCAAGGTGTATAATGGAGGTTTGAGTCCCCTATTAATATCATGTCCGGTTGAATACTTATTATTAAGTATAGTAGGGGAGCGGGGAGTAGGGGAGTAGGGAAGTAGGGGAGTATGGGACCCACCCCTAACCCCTCCCTGGAGGGGAAAATCATACCCAGAATCAGCAACGCCTGAATTTTTAGCTGACAGCTATTTGCGTTTGTGCGTTTGTGTAGCATTTTGTAGAAAAGTGTTCCGGAACAGAAAAGCTGATAGCTAGTTAAAATCATCTACAGCACTTTTGAGGAAGCGTGAGGTACAGTTATAAGACTATTTAAAAGTATTCCGGAACATAAAAGCTGACAGCTATTTGCGTTTGCGTAGCATTCTGTAGGAAAGTATTCCGGAACAGAAAAGCTGATAGCTAGTTAAAATCATTTACAGCACTTTTGAGGAAGCGTGAGGTACAGTTATCTCAACGTTGGTTGAAGACCCGCGCTCTCCCGCAGGGGAGCTAGGGCATGAAAACCAATCAATGTTGCGGGTTTACACATAATATGTTAGAATGTTTTTGTTGAAAATTAAGCAGTAGATGGTTGAAAAAGCGTACAAATTTAGATTTTACCCTACTCCGGAGCAGGAAAGTCTGTTGCGGAGGACGTTGGGATGTGTACGCTTAGTCTACAACAAAGCTTTAGCTGCAAGAACTCAAGCTTGGTATGAACGCCAAGAACGAGTGGGTTACAAACAAACTTCAGCTATGCTGACGAACTGGAAAAAACAGGAAGATTTAGATTTTCTGACTGAAGTAAGTAGTGTAACACTTCAGCAAGGTTTAAGACATCTACAGGCTGCTTTCACCAACTTTTTTGGTGGACGGGCTAAATATCCCAACTTCAAGAAAAAGCGCAACGGTGGTAGTGCTGAATTCACAAAATCTGCATTTAAGTGGAAAGATGGTCAAGTATATCTAGCTAAATGTGCAGAACCACTACCTATTAGATGGAGTAGGCAACTACCCCAAAACTGTGTGCCTAGTACAATTACTGTCAAACTTGACCCAAGTGGTAGATGGTCTATATCTTTGAGAGTCAACGACACCAGAGATTTGAGACTCAACCCGACTAACAAACAAGTAGGTATTGACTTAGGTATCACCAATCTATTAACAACCAGTGATGGAGAAAAAATTGCTAACCCAAAAAAACTCAACAAGTTACACAAAAAATTAAGGTTAGCTCAGAAGTCTCTATCTAGAAAAACCAAGGGGTCTAATAACTATCAAAAGGCCAGGCTGAAAGTAGCTAGGATACACGCAAAAATTAAAGATTCAAGAGAAGACTATACCCATAAGCTAACCACTCAACTAATTAGAGAAAATCAAACTATTGTAGTTGAGGACTTAGCAGTAAAAAACATGGTGAAAAATCACAAACTAGCTAGAGCTATCAGTGATGCTAACTGGGGAGAAGTGGTGAGGCAATTAGAATACAAAGCCGAATGGTATGGGCGGGAATTAATCAAGATTGACCGATATTTTCCCAGTTCTAAGCGTTGCTCTATTTGTGGTCATGTAGTAGAAAAATTACCTCTAAATATTAGACAATGGGATTGTCCAGAGTGCGGTAGTCACCATGACCGTGATATTAACGCCGCAATTAACATTTTGCGGATGGGAACCCGCGTCGGCGATAGACGCAAGGGAACGCCCACCAAGAAGGCTGCGGGACTCGCAGTGTCAGTCTGTGGAGCGACTGTAAGACCCGAAGAGAGTAAATCTTGGAAGGCGGGTGCTATGAAGCAGAAAGCCCCTACCAGCAATGCTAGGGAATCCCGCGCTATCTCGTAGAGCAGCGTCGGGAGGATGTCAAAAGACTATTTATTCGTATATTCCCTGTTCCCTGTTTCCTGTTCCCTAGAGCAATAAAACTTTATACCTCATCAACTCGATAACTGCTGTAAAATAAATGACAATAAAATTACAATAAGGGATAAACAGTGGAAAAAAAATCAAAGCGCGATCGCGGACGAATTCTCACAACTTCTGGACTGAAAAAACTGAATGAAGCTATTGAAGAATGGAAACAACGGTACAACCTCAGAGCTACTCTTTCAGAAATTGAAGCTGAGTCTGGAGTCGGTTCCGACACCATCAGTAAAATTAGACAAGGGCGAGTCGGTGCAGACCTAAGTAAAATTCAGCAGCTTTTTGCTTCCTTTGGTCTGACATTGGATGAAGCAGACCACCGTTCGGGAAAACAAGGTAAACCCTCAAATGAAACAGAACCTCTAGGAGAACTTTTACCACTACTAAATAACGAAGAAATAGTTAGTCACAATAGTTCCCAAGTTTTCATCAGTTATCGCACTCAAGACCCAGACCTAGAATTGGCGCGACAGTTTGAAACTGCTCTGACTGCTGCTGGTCATCAAGTTTTTATGGCCGCTGATAGCATCCGTCTGGGAGAAAATTGGTTTCGACGTATTAATGAGGAGTTGAAGCGGTGTGACTACTTACTGTTATTTTTGCCTCCCCAGTCCGTGCAAAGTGAATTACTGACCTATCAAGTACAACTTGCAAGGGAGTTACAATTTTCCAGACCCAACCGTAAACCTGTAATTTTGCCGATAAGGGTGGGGTTTTCCCTGAGTACACCCCTCAACCACGATCTACGGGGTTATCTCTATCGTATTCAACAACGGGAGTGGCGATCACCAGAAGATAGTGTGGTTATTCTCAGGGAAGTTTTGACTCTTTTAGCTACTCCACCAGAGAATATTGCGTCGGAAGTAGAGGAACAACAAGAGACTTTACCTGCGGAAGAAATTAGTAGCATTGCATCAACAAATAGCGCTCCTTTACCCTCTGCTGAACCTGAAATACCGGGGGGGCAAATTGATGTGGCATCTACTTTTTATATCGAACGTCCGCCTATAGAAGAACGTTGTTATCAAGCTATTTTGCAGCCAAGTGGGTTGATTAGAATTAAAGCGCCACGACAGATGGGTAAAACTTCTTTAATGGCAAGAATTTTACACCATGCTACACAGGAAGGATATCGGACTGTACCTTTGAGTTTTCAGTTAGTAGATAAAGAGGTTTTTAGTAATCTCGATAAATTCTTAAAATGGTTTTGTGCTTATGTGGGGCGAGAGTTACGTTTGCCCAATCAATTAGATGATTATTGGGATGATATTTTTGGTAGTAAAGTTAATTGTAAGGATTATTTTGAAAAGTATTTATTAGCTCAAATAGATAATCCTTTAGTGTTAGGTTTAGATGAAATTGATAGAGTTTTTCAATATCCTGATATTGCCGAAGATTTTTTGGGATTATTACGAGCTTGGCATGAGGAATCAAAGCGACGAGTTATTTGGAAAAAATTGCGATTATTGGTAGTACATTCTACGGAAGTTTATATTCCAATGAATATTAATCAATCTCCTTTTAATGTAGGGCTGCCTATAGATTTACCAGAGTTTAATGCACAACAAGTTCTGGATTTAGCATCGCGACATAATTTGAATTGGTCGGAGTCAGAGGTTGATAAATTAATGGCAATTGTTGGCGGTCATCCTTATTTAGTCAGGGTGGCTTTATATCATATCTCTAAACAAGATTTAACTCTGGAAGATTTGCCGGAGAATGTAACTGCTGAAACTGGGATTTATAGCGACCATTTACGACGACATTTATGGAATTTAGAAGAATATCCAGAGTTAACTGAAGCGATGAAAAATGCGATTTCTGAAAATTATAATGGGCAGTTAACAGGAATGTTGGGTTTTAAGTTAGATAGTTTAGGTTTGGTGAAATGGCAGAGTAATAAATGTTATCCCAGATGTGAGTTATATCGTCAGTATTTTCAAGCGCATTTAGGTCTTTAAAACGTAAGCCTTCAGCCGTCAGCTATCAGCTATCAGCTATCAGCTATCAGCTATCAGTTATTACTTTTAGTTGACCATTAAAGCTTTATTAATTTTCTTATATCATGTCCGGATAATTAGTGATAAAAAAACTTTTTCCTTCAACTCCAGTTCTTCTTCTTCCTTCTTCCTTCTTCTTTATTCCCTACTTACTCCTGACTTCCCCTCCACGGTCGGGGTTAGGGGTGGGTTGACTCCTGAGGACTCCGTCGCTATTTATTTATAACTGTTCAACCGGACATGATATTACAGCGCTTTTAAAATTGATAAACCACATCTTCACACATCAAACCTTGTAGGGACGTTCCATGGAATGTCCCTACTATGGTCTACCCAAATGAAAACCGCTGTATATCAAATCCGGTTAAACAGTTACAGGACTTACGCAAGGACACTATATATAGCGAATAGAAAATTAAGCGATCGCTATAATTTTTAGAGAGCGATATAGCTGCCGCACTTGCTCCCTCCGCCAACGCCGAGCATTTATCTATTGAGAAAAACTTAAATAGCCGTCATTTTAATTGCAGGATATTTGAGTTCAGATACTAGATATTTAGATAATAATTGATGTTTTAGCTGATAAATAGTTTTCCCCAGAATCTAAGCTATTTTTTCAAATGATTCCAGACTAACATAGCGCAAGCAATATTATTTTTTTGAATTTTTGCACCTACGACATTGACAAAATTCTATTCCTGT
This sequence comes from Okeania sp. KiyG1, assembly GCF_014132355.1. Lineage (GTDB taxonomy): Bacteria > Cyanobacteriota > Cyanobacteriia > Cyanobacteriales > Microcoleaceae > Okeania. Next base: position 33,932 of record NZ_BLZO01000172.1, on the reverse strand, counting down.
TAACTGCTTGATTCTGGCGTTAAATTCTTCGATTTTCCATCAAGGAAAGCGACTCGAATTCTACATCATCTGTAGAAGATTGACTTAAGTCATTAGTGACAATGTATTCTGTCCTATTGGCCGAAATAGTAGCCCAGAATAGCTTGACTTTTTTATCTCAAAGGAATTCCTTTAATTTTTATTATTTTACCTGATGTTCTTTCTGATGTATTCCAACTTAATGCAGCAATACTTTTATATTTTTCTGCACCACCAGTATCATCTACGGGCGCGATTAACTTTTAAGGGGCAATAATAAATTTTTCGCATATTATCTATCAATGCCATTAATCTTTGTGTTGCATACCAACTATCCATCAATACATTTTTAAATGGTAATTTATTCTTATTTACCACATTAAGTATCATGTCTTCAACATGGTCAAACTCAAGTTTTTGTCACTATCTGGATCATATATGCGGTAATCTAATATCCAAAATTGTTCGGTTTCGGGGTTAAAATAGATACAATTAACTATTCCTATTCCTCGAATTACTTGATGTTCATTACCACTATACTTTCGTCGCACAAGTGCCTCTTTCAAAAGCGCTGTAAAAATATATGGCAGCATTTTTCCAATTGATATTAGAAATTGTAACAGACTATCAAAAATAATATCATGTTCGGTTAAATACTTACACTTTGGAGGAAGGAAGGCAGAAGGCAGAAGGCAGAAGGCAGAAGGCAGAAGGGAAAGAAAGGTTCAAGGCCAGAAGTTTTTTTATAACTGATTATCCGAACATGATATAACTCCAAAAACCCAGCCAAGCACTTGCAGATAAAATAAATGACTAAAGATAAAGATTTAGAATTTATCCTTGAAGATTTCCCTAAAATTAGGGACAAAATTTATTATTTATCTGCCTCTAAGCTAGATTTAACCAGCAATAGTCATTCTTTTCATTAATTGATAATGGATAATGGATAATTACCTCTGGTTAAAACCATTCTTGATTGAAGATAAGGAAATATTATTTCTTTATTTTCCCCTTGAAAGGGGAGGCAAAGTAAGCTGAATTATTTAATTAATAATGATTAATTATTCGGTAAAAATTGTTAACAATATTAGGAGGGATTAATGAACGCTTACGATCGCAATCTTTGGGTCCTTAATGACGACGGACACACAATTCCACTTGCAAAATGGCAAAAGACTATTAATGTGATGGCTAACATTTTTCAAGCACCTGCAGGGTTTATCGTGCAGCATACGAACCAAGGATATCAGGTTGTCATTGCCAGTCAGCAAGACTCCAATCCATACTCTCCTGGTGGAGTCATTCCCCTCAACTGTAATATCTTCTGCCGGAAAATCGTGCAAACTCGTGAACAGCTCTATGTGAAAAATGCCAAAGCCGACCCCTATTGGGATGATAATCCTGAAGTCGCGCAAGATGGTTTTATGTCCTACTATGGCTTACCCATAAACTGGCCTGACAATAATCCCTTTGGAACGATTTGTGTGATGGATTTCAAAGAGACAGATTACCAGCAAGACTATTTGAACTTGATGGAAGAATTGCGAAATCTCATTGAACACGATCTCCAACTATTTGAACAATATCAAACCACAGCCAAACTTGTAACTAATCTGGAAAAAGTCAATCACGAATTAACAGAAGCCAAAAAACTAGCCGATCTTGCCAATCAAGCCAAAAGTACATTTATTGCCAATATGAGTCACGAGTTGAGAAGTCCATTGAATGCTATCCTCGGGTTCACCCAAATTATGACCCGCTCCCAAAGCCTCTCTCCTGACCACCAAGAAAACGTCGGCATCATTTCTCGCAGTGGAGAACACCTGCTCACCCTCATCAACAACGTCCTCGACCTCTCTAAAATAGAGGCTGGTCAAACCACCCTCAACAAAAAGAACTTCGACCTGTACCGACTCCTTGACGACCTCCACGATATGTTCCAACTCAAAGCCGACAACAAGGGATTGCAATTGTTACTCGAAACAGACAAAAAAATACCACGTTACATTCGCACCGATGAAGTAAAACTGCGCCAAGTCTTGATCAATCTGCTCAACAATGGCATCAAATTTACCGAAACAGGAGGTGTTACCCTGCGAGCAACCCCTGTTGAGACCTCAAAAAATTCTCAGCCCAAACGAATATCCTTTGCTGTAGAAGACACCGGAACCGGGATTGCTCCAGAAGAACTCGACAAGCTCTTTGAAGCATTCGTCCAAACCGAAACTGGTAAACAGGCACAAGAAGGAACAGGATTGGGCTTGCCCATATCTCGTAAATTTGTGCAGTTAATGGGCGGGGATATCCAAGTCACCTCTCAATTAGGAAAAGGGACAACGTTTAGTTTTGAGATTCAAGCTGAAGAGGTAGAAGCCACAGCCGTAGAAAGTCAAAAACCCAAACGGAGAGTTATTGCCCTGGCTCCCGACCAACCCCGCTATCGTATCCTCATTGTTGATGATAAAATCATTAATCGCCAGTTGTTAGTGAAATTACTTAATCCCCTGGGATTTGAACTCAAAGAAGCAAGTAATGGCAAAGAAGCCATGGAAATTTTCGAGTCATGGGAACCTCATTTGATTTGGATGGATATCCGGATGCCAGTCATGGATGGTTATGAAGCCACCCAGAGGATTAAAGCTAGCATAAAAGGACAAGCGACGGCAATAATAGCCTTAACAGCAAGCGTTCTAGAAGAAGAAAAAGCGGTAGTTTTGTCGGCAGGGTGTGATGCTTTTATGAGGAAGCCATTTCGAGAGGAAGATATATTTAAGACAATGCACGAACATATTGGTGTCGAGTTTATCTATGAAGAAGTGCAAGAAAAAGAAATCAAACTAACAGGGGAGATATTAACGCGAGAAAATTTAGCGACATTACCCGAAGAATGGCAAAGAAGATTAGAGGATGCAATTGTGAATTCAGATCGTAAAACCATTAATAGTATACTGGAGAAAATTTCTCTGAAGCACGAGGAGTTAGCAGAGGCTTTACAAAAATGTCTTTATAACTTCGAGTATGAAAAAATCTTGAATATTTTATAGCGCTACGCGCTAGGGAATAGGCAATAGTAAACTGTTAAAGGTTTTTCGGTGCGGAATACGTCAGGAAACAGGGTTTATAAATGTCAAACACCTTAATGCGTAGTGCTATATCTTAAAATATTATATCAAATCAAATCCGGTAGCATCGGTGTAATTAGATGGGGAGATGGGGAGATGGGGAGATGGGGAGATGGGGAGATGGGGAGATGGGGAGATGGGGAGATGGGGAGATCGAGAAATATTTGGTAATGGTTGAAGATGGAACATTTTTTGATACCGAATTAAGCGGATTTGATATCATATCTGGATGATTAGCTATAATAAAACTTTCTCCCGTAATATAAGATCCGGTTATACAATAATCGCACCATTCAATGAAGTCAAAAGTCATGCATTCAAAAGTTAGATTTTATCTAAAATACGGTTATATGGAATCCGGATAATTAGTTGATGAAAAACTTTGTACCTTCTCAGCTTATTCTTTCTCTTCTGCCTTCTACCTTCCTTCTGTAGATACGATAAGTATTTAGATGTAGTCGATGGGGATATCGCTATCCCTCACCTCTACTCCAAAACCGTACATGAGAGTTTCCAACTCATACGGCTCCTGACATCGCAGGATTCTTCAAGGTTGGTTACACCTAGTTTCGCACCTATATTTCAAGGTTTGTCCATGCTTGTTGGCTTCGGTTTTCGCTGCTCTTTGGCTTGACTGCCTGGAGGTTTTTCTTCACAAGAGTCTCCTACTCTCGATTTGAGCCTACTTACCCCAGCAGCGTGCGTTTTGGCTTAATACAATTTCGGTTTCACGCCTAAGAGCAATGTCTCCCCACGTCTGCATATCCTGAGCATTACTCCAGGCTTGCTTCTTGAGGAATCCTCATTCCTAATAGCCAAAGGTTTACGCTTTTCCTACTCTTTAAGAGAGGCTAAAAGGAGTTACAACGTTGCCCTGACACCATTTCACGTTGACTTTAGGCTCCTAGTTTAGACCGACCCCAATTAGATACGAAATCAACTCCAGTTAATTGATTCCAATTATGTGAGGTATACCATTTTGGTTCAGGGGTATCAATGTCTTTCCCCTGTCTATAGTAACGACCCATATTACTAGATTCTCTATTCGATAACCATTGTCAACAACCCTTGCAGAGGGTTGGGATGACATTACCCTTACTGCGCTTTTAGGCCATGCACTGAGAGATTGACATTGCGCTTTGTCAGAATCCTGGGACTAGGGAGTCACGCGGTACCTGCGCGGGAAGGAATTTAACCTCCATGATGATCAGAGTTACCCTTTAACAGGGCTGGCTGAACGCAAACTAGGGTTTGCTTAGGCCAAACGAATCGCACACCGGATTCTATATAAGTGCCTTTTTTTTCCCTTCTGCTTTCTGTCCTCTGCCTTCCTTCCTCCAAAGTGTAAGTATTAAACCCACATTCCGCACGACAAAATGTAGTACATAAAGAGAGGGAAACTTGAGTAAGTATTTAGACTTATAGTATGGGGTAGGAAGCGATGTAGCTGCCGCACTTGCTCCGCCAACGCAAATCAATAGAATGGTATCAGTTGAGGGAACTCACCAATAGACCAATTCAAAAATTGCCAAAGTCTATCTATCACTTGACTACTCCCATCTTAAATAATTGCCAAGTGCTTTCATTTTACACTACTATTCAATTGTTGATTATTTTAGTGCTTTACCTGCTTTAGTCTCAAGTTTCTCAATTGAGCAGATAGTATCTTTGACAACTTGGAGGAAAAAACTTCAATAATTCTAAACGCTCATAAGTCAGATTAGATATGCTCTTAACTTCGGAATTAATCAATAAATGAATCGACTGAAAACATTGAAATATTCAATCGTTTTGTTGGTCTATTAGTAGGGCGACCTAATTTATTTTTTACAGTAGATTGAGTCCGTTTTAAAGTTTGGCGTAGTTGACGTTTACCTAAAGTGTAGACCAACAAACATAAACCCATAATTAACCCCAAAGCTTCGATTCGATGAGGAGATTTAAGGAAGATACTATCAGTTAAAAATAGGGGGTATTTGAGAAATATAAAACCTCTCTCAACTGATTTTTTTTCATTGTATTTAGGCAACATTTCTTCTGTAATTAATTCCATCTTCTCTAAAACATTTTTTGCTAATATAAATCGACCTGTTCGTTTTTTTTATAGTTTTATTTTTGACTCTCTTAAGCCCACTTTAACTTGAACTTCATAAGGAAAATATGATTCAGATTTAGACTCTACTTCTTGAACATTAATTTCTGTCAATTCGTGATATAAAAAGTTTTTTAAAAGCTTCCTTGTTGCTGCTTCTGCATCTGCTATACAAGCAAAATTTTCTGATTTTAAAGTGCGCAGTTTTTTGTCAACTTCAGCTCGTTCTTTCTGGATTTTTTTCTCTAAGCTTTTCAAATCTGATACAGATGCGCAGTTGACTTTCCACTATTAACCATCTCTGTTCAATTCCCCCGTTTTTGAGAGTTATTGATAGCTATATCCCTTAATATGACTGGGAGTAAAATCTGACACATCTGTTTATTGAACTAACTTGTGAGCTGCTTTTATACGAACCGGGACTCGGCTTAACCATTTAATATTTGTTAATAACTGTAGATTTTCTTGAGTAGATAAAGCACTATCTGCCACCATTAAACTGTCAAAATTTAACTGATTTTTGAAATCTTTCATGGCTTGCAGAAATTGTTTTTGGTCAGATTCATTTCCAGACCAAATTCTCATCCACAATGGCAAATTTCCGTCATTCGTACACATTAAATCCATCATAAATTGTTTTAAGTCCGGTCGTTTATCTCTGGAATATTCATAGGTAATTTTAATAGTTTTTGGTTCTATATCTTCCGTGGATTCATCCTCATCTGTGTGATAATCTCCATGAACATGAAATGATGTAGAATCTAAATGGACTGTATTTGTTTCGTTTCTCAAAATTTTCACTGCTTCTAACACCACAGACATAAAAATCTCATTTAATCCTCTGCGATATAGTTGGTCTAATACCCGACCTAATTTATCATCATTAAAATACTCTGTTTTTACTCCTTTGCCAATTAAATGCTCTATAGCTTTTCCCTCAAAAAATTTACTAAATAGATATAATGGAGATGAAGCTAATTTCAATCCATTTAAAAGCATTCCTTTGACTGCTTGACCCCCTGTTATTTTTTCTGATACCTCTTCTCCGAGTAGTTGATTAATTTTCTGTTCTATCCCTATCTCATCAATAATTCCTGCTACTAATCCTAGATGGTCTATATTACTCACTTCTGCTGACATTTTCTCCTCTTTTTTTATCTTCACCTTTTGTCTAAAATTACACTTTGAGGTTTTTTTTCTTGAGTCTAAATACTTACTCAAGTTTCCCCCTCTTTATGTACTACATTTTGTCGTGCGGAATGTGGGATTAAAGCAAACATGATATTAGTTATGATTGAAAATAAGGATAAAAAATGAAAAAACTCTTTTCATCCATTTCTCTTCGCACAATTTTTGTGTTCCCATTTATTATTCAAATTGTTTCTGCCGTTGGAATTGTTAGTTATCTGTCATTTAAAAATAGTCAGAAAGCAATCCGGGAAATAACTCAAGAACTGCGGGAAGAAATTACGTCAAGAGCAACCCAGTATGTTGGTGACTATCTCGAAATTCCTCACACTCTCAATACATTGAATGATTCGGCTTTCAAGATCAATATTCTCAATGTCAATAATCCTGAAAAAATCAGAGATTACTTCTTGAAGAAATACAAACTTAGCTCCCTCTCTCCATTTGTATATTTGCACTATGTACAACTACACTCAGTAACAACCCTTGAGTATCTACCAATATGTGTCGTTTTCTTCCTTTTACCTTTTTACCTGCATCATAACCTCTAATCCCCCTTTTTCAGTCGTTTTTACCGACTGTTCTAGGTCTGTTGTCATCCGGGTGGATAGCCAAGCCGATCTTGCGCTTGCAAGAATCCGCAGGAGCGATCGCCAATAAAGGCCAACTCATTCACAAAGTTGAGATTCGAGGGATCGCTGAATTAGAGAATCTCGGCGCATCCTTCAACAGAATGTCCGAACACTTGCAAGCATCCTTTAGTGCTTTAGAACAAGCTAATACCCAACTTGAACAACGAGTGCAAGAGCGAACTGCCGAATTAGAAGTCGCCAAAGAAAAAGCCGAAGTGGCGAACCAAGCCAAAAGTTCATTTATTCCCAACATGAGTCACGAGTTGAGAAGTCCATTGAATGCAATCCTCGGTTTTGCCCAAATGATGACTCGCTCCCAAAACCTCCCTCTCGAACACCAAGAAAACGTCGGCATCATCTACCGCAGTGGAGAACACCTCCTGACTCTCATCAACAACGTCCTCGACCTCTCCAAAATTGAGGCTGGTAAAACCACCCTTAACAAAAAGAACTTTGACCTTTACCGACTCCTTGACGACATCCAGGATATGTTCCAACTCAAAGCTGACGGCAAAGGGTTGCAATTTTTACTCGAAAGAGACGAAAGAATACCACGTTACCTGCGCACCGACGAAGTGAAACTACGTCAAGTCCTGATCAACCTGCTCAACAATGCCATCAAATTTACCGAAGTAGGAGGTGTTATCCTGCGAGCTAGCACCGTTGATCGCCCCAAAAATTCCCATATCAAACAGATATCCTTTGCTGTGGAAGACACTGGAGCAGGAATTGCCCCAGAAGAACTAGACAAGCTCTTTGAAGCTTTTGTTCAGACTGAAACCGGCAAACAAGCACAAGAAGGAACTGGGTTAGGTTTGCCCATATCCCGTAAATTCGTGCAGTTAATGGGTGGTGATATCCAAGTAACCTCCGAAGTGGGAAAAGGGACAATCTTCAGTTTTGAGATTCAAGCTGATGAGGTGAAAGCAGAAAACGTAGAAAGCCAAAAACCCAAACAAAGAGTTATCGCCCTAGCTCCCAACCAACCCCGCTATCGTATCCTGATTGTAGATGACAAAGCCCTGAATCGCCAGTTGTTAGTGAAATTACTTAATCCCCTAGGTTTTGAACTCAAAGAAGCGAGTAACGGCAAAGAAGCCATCGAAATTTTCGAGGTATGGGAACCCCATTTGATTTGGATGGATATGCGGATTCCAGTCATGGATGGTTACGAAGCTACCCGGAAGATCAAAGCGACAACAAAAGGACAAGCAATAGCAATAATTGCTTTGACTGCAAGTGTGTTAGAAGAAGAAAAAGCGGTAATCTTGTCCGCAGGGTGTAGTGCTTTTATGAGGAAGCCATTTCGAGAGGAAGAGATATTTGAGGCCATGAGAGAACATATTGGGGTAGAATTTATTTATGAAGAAGTACAAAAGAAAGAAATTAACTAACAAGGGAAATATTAACGCAAGAAAATTTAGCGACATTACCCAAAGAATGGTAAAGAGAATTAGAGGATGCTATCCTGAGTTCAGACCGCAAAGCCATGAATGGTATAGTAGAAAAAATTTCTCTAGAGCACGAGGAGTTAGCGGAGGCTTTACAAACATCTCTTTATAACTTCGAGTATGAAAAAATCTTGGCGTTGCTGAATTAGTGTATAATATTAATTATTTAGGAGTCAGGAGTCAGTCCTCAGGAGTCAGGAGGAAAGAAAGAAGAAGTAAACAGGAGTAGAGGGAGAAAGTTTTTTGTTCGCCCTGTGATCCTGACAAGATATCATACCTTTTTTCACCAACGCTGAAAGAAGAAGTAAACAGGAGTAGAAGGAGAAAGTTTTTTGCTCGCCCTGTGATCCGGACAAGATATTATATCATGTCCGGTTGAACAGTTATAAATAAATAACGACGGAGTCCTCAGGAGTCAACCCACCCCTAACCCCGACCGTGGAGGGGAGGGGAAGTCAGGAGTCAGGAGGGAAGAAAGAAGAAAGAAGAAGGAAGAAGAAGAACTGGAGTTGAAGAAGAAAGTTTTTGACCACGCTCTTATCCGGACATGATATTATACCTCAAATCAGCAATACCAAAATCTTAAATATTTTATCTTAAAAAGATTATATATTTTCAGAAAAGAAACTTGCCCTTTATTTAGCATAAGCAAGAGAACTAAAAGTTCCTCACAAAATTATTTTCCTTACCTTTTTCCTAAAAATATCTTCCCTGTTCCCTGTTCCCTGTTCCCTGTTCCCTGTTCCCTATTCCCTGTTCCCTGTTCCCTCTTTTGCTGGAGATGTCTATTAGTTATGATTGAAAATAACGGTCGAATTATTGTTGTTGACGATACCCCCGCTAATCTGCATTTATTATCCAATCTTTTGGAGGAACACGACTATGAAGTTAGAGCTTTCCCCAGTGCTAAGTTAGCTCTAATGGGAATGAAAAATTTCCTTCCGGAGTTGATTTTATTGGATATTACGATGCCGCAAATGAATGGTTATCAAATGTGCGAGTATCTCAAGGAAGATGAAAAATGGCGAGATATTCCCGTGATTTTTATCAGTGCATTGAACGAAATTTTTGACAAAGTTAAAGCATTTAGTGTGGGGGGAGTAGATTATATTACCAAACCCGTACAAGCTGAAGAAGTTTTAGCTCGCGTTGAAACTCATTTACAACTTTTTCGCTTGCGAGAAATGCTCCAAAAGACTAACTTTATTCAGTCTCAAAAATTAGCCCAACAAAATCGACAACTCAAGACACTCAATCAAGAACTGGAAAAGGCAAATCAAGAGCTGAAAGAGAAATACTTGCAACTTGAAGAAGCACAACTACAGCTCGTACAAAATGAAAAAATGGTAACCTTGGGCAATCTCGTGACTGGAATTGCCCATGAAATTAATAATCCTCTTGGGTTTATCGGTGGCAATGTCAGGGCAGCACAAAAATATCTGCAAAATTTATTGGTAGGACTTTCTCTCTATCGCGAACATTCCCACCTTGATGATGAAATCATCGCAGAAATTGAAGACCTCGACCTAGAATTTGTTGCTGAAGACTTCCCAAAACTGATTGGATCAATGCAAAGCGGATACGATATCATTCGTAATATCAGCACATCTCTGCGAACATTTGCTCGTAAGGATACCGATAAGAAAACCGAGTTTAATTTGCACGAAGGTATTGATAGTACCTTATTAATCTTAAAATATCGTCTCAAAGCTAATGAAAACCGTCCAGGTATCGAGATTATTAAAAATTACGGTAATATTCCACCAGTAAAATGCTATGCGGGGCAACTCAATCAAGTATTTATGAATATTTTGGCGAATGCGATCGATGCTTTGGATGAAAGCAATGCCGGAAAAACTTTTCAAGAAATAAAAAAAGAACCAAATAGAATTACTATTAGAACACAATTAAGTGAGAACCAAGAGAATGCAATAGTGCGAATTGCAGACAATGGAATAGGAATGCCAGAAGAAGTAAAAGCGAAAATATTCCAGCAAGGATTTACCACCAAAGGAGTAGGAAAAGGAACGGGTTTAGGGATGGCGATCGCCTATCAAATCGTCACAGAAAAACACAGTGGTCAGGTTACCTGTAATTCAATAGTTGGGCAAGGTACAATTTTTACAATTATGATTCCCAGATAAAATATCGCACCTCTTTCCTAATATTAAAAATATTACCACAATTCGGCTTTGTGGCACAAAAGGTGACGTTTAGGCTATAAATAGCATCAGGATAATACAAATCAGTAGATATGAGTAAGTCCAAGTCCAAGTCCAAGTCCAAGTCTAAGTCTAAGCCTCAGTACAAGGTCAAGAATTGGTCTGAGTATGATGCATCCTTGTTTGCTAAGCATTCCGAAGGAAAGCAACGAGGCAGTCTGACATTTTGGCTTAATCAAGAGGTAATAGACCAATGGCTTAACAATCACGAAAACAGGACGCAAGGGAGCATCAAATACTTACAGTAATGTGGCGTACCCTCTTTATGGCAACACTTTCGACTTTATTTAGCTTGGCACGACGTCAAACTGAGGGCTTTTTAGAATCTATATTTTCTCGCTTTGGGACTAGGGCGTGTTTTCAAACTCGTGGTATCCTAAATAGTAGAGGCGATCGCGCTTACTAAAAGGCCAATGAACCAAGGAGACTTAAGTAATCAACAGTGGGAGAAGTTGAAACCCCTACTTCCACCATTGAAACCCCGAACAGGTAAGCCCAATCACGACCACCGACAAGTGGTCAATGGCATTCTCTGGATACTCAGGACTGGAGCCCCATGGCGAGACCTGCCAGAACGCTATGGAAAATGGCAAAGCGTGGCAACACGGTTTTATCGGTGGCAAAAAGCACAGATTTGGCCTTCTCTCCTAGAAAGCCTACAAGGGTCGGCAGACCAACAAGGAAAGATAGACTGGGAAGTTCCCGATCGTCGATGGCAGTGTGATTCGTGCCCATCAACATGCTGCAGGAGGAAAAAAAGGAGGCCAAGCCTTAGAAAAACTAGGTCGTTCCCGTGGTGGTTTTAGTACAAAAAAGACACATACGTTGTGAGGGGAAAGGTAAACCGATGACTTTTCTATTGAGCCCAGGCCAGCGTCACGAGTCACTGTTTCTGGAAGAATTGATGGAACAAGGTGCTGTGAAACGTTCAGGGCCAGGGCGTCCGCGTTTACGCCCTGTACGATTAGTTGGAGACAAAGGCTACACAGGTCGTCGCATACGCAATTATTTAAGTCGTCGCGGTATTCGCCTGACAATTCCACGATTATCCAATGAACCACGCCGAGGCTCGTTTAGCCGTGAAATATATCGTCAACGCAATATTGTTGAACGCGCTATCAATCGACTCAAGCAATGGAGACGTATCGCTACTCGGAATTGAGTTACTTGCTGCCAATTATACAGCCATGAACCGCGATCGCCTGCATTATTTTGTGGCTATAGTTTGAAAACACGCCCTAGAGTTACCAGCCCCAGACCACAGTACTTTTTCTCGTCTATTTATGTAAATTGAACATAGAAATACCAGTAATTCCAGCAACAGAAGCAATTCACCTGGTGGTAGATTCCACGGGAGTCAAAGTTTATGGGAGTTGGTGAGTGGAAAACAAGAGTTCATGGTTGTCGCGTAAACGTCGTACATGGCGTAAGTTGCATCTAGGTGTGAATGAGGCAACAGGGGAAATAGTAACTGCAGTGGTTAGTACCAACGATGTCAGTGACGACCAAGTATTCTGCGAACGCCCGATCTGGGAGTAGAAAGCGAGATAGGTCAAGTGTCAGGTGATGGAGCCTATGAATTACCGAAAAATTGTGGGTATGCGCCTCCCCTTGATCGGGGATAATAAGCGGTCGTTTGCGGAGCAGTCCGTTAGGATGGGATGGCGAGGTCTCGGAGCCATATCCAATCGACCAAGAGAAGAAAAATTTTCATGAATTTGTCAATCCTCTTCTTTCAAGGAGAGGTAATTATTCATTATTCATTATTCATTATTCATTGTTGAAGCAAGTGCTACTCCGCAGCAAGTCACAGAGGAGCCAAACCAACCATACCACCCCGTAAAAATGCACTTCTATGGCATCATGGTAATTGTAATAGTCCACCTCATCCTAGGGACGATAACCTCAGAGAGATTCGTATATGTTGGAGGTAAAAAGTGGAAATGTGAGAGTGGATATCACCGACGTTCTCTATCACAAACAACTATGTTTAGACTCAAAGTAATATTTGGAGGTAAGTTGCGACGACGGAAATTCGACAATCAGGCAGTGGAATTGTTCCTACAATGTGCCATACTTAATCCTATGATACAGAATTGTCAGCCAGAAAGCTACAAAGTAGAATTCGCTCTTCACTAATTAACTTCTCTTCTGGGGAGAAGTTGCGATCGCAACATTCATGCAACAAAGCCTGTTAGGATTTTGACACTCCCCGCGCTAAAGCGACGGGGATTCTTGGTTTGCTGTCGCAACGCTGCGCGAACAACGACTCACCATAATCATGCAGGATTTCTCCAACACAACTAGAGGGTGTGTCTCCCCAAGCGTTACTTTCGGTGTGCCCCACCGTAGAAAGTCCTTTTTGCAGAATGTTCAACGCTGCATTTACGTCTCTGTCTTCTACAAACCCACAATGATGACAAATGTGGGTGCGAGTTGATAGAGACTTCTTGACTGTCTGACCGCAACTAGAACAGTTTTGGCTAGTATTATGTGGCGCAACCGCTACAGTTACTTTTCCATACTTTCTACCAAAATGTTCTAACCAACGCCTAAAAGTTGACCATCCTGCATCATTTATCGACTTAGCTAAATGCCGATTTTTTACCATGCCTTTTACATTCAAATCTTCCTCCGGCACGTCGCTCCGCGCCTACGTAGGCAACCAAATCATTAGACTGGATGACGCAGTTGGCCACTCTCTTGACAAACTCTTCACGCTGCCTACTTACTTTTAAATGTTTCCGTGCATATCGAACTCTAGCTTTGTGATAATTATTTGACTGTCGTTGTTTGGGAGCTTTTACCATTTTTGCTCCCTTTTTTCCTTTACCTGGATTCCGATATTTCCTAGACTTTCTTCTATTTAATCGGCTTAGTTTTTTTGATGCTTTTCGATAGTATTTTGGAGATTCAACCACATTTCCAGAACTATCAGCTATGAAATAATTTAACCCTAAATCAATTCCTGTTGTTTTTTGGGTAGGAGTAGTTTCTACATTAATATCTGCTTGAATTAAGAACTGACAATAATAACCATCTGCTCTTTTGATTAACCTGACTCGTTTGATCTGTTCTAGCTGATAAAAATGCAAATCCCAAGTCCCTTTTAACTTGAGTTTTCCTATATCTAGCTTATCTGTAAAAGTTATATATTTTCTATCTTCTGATAATTTCCAGCCTGTGTTTTTATATTCAATTGAGCGAGAATGTTTCTTAAATTTTGGATATCCTTTGAGCCCTGATATTTTTTTCTGACAGTTATCGTAGAATCTAGAGATAGATGACCATGCCCTTTCAGCCATTGCTTGTCTTGCTTGTGAATTAAGTTTATTCGCAAAAGCAAATTCTTTAGCTAATAATCTGCAATATCTATATAATTTTGCTTTTCCTGTACCTCTTTCATCCATCCACAATCTGATACATTTATTGCGGATAAATTGACCTGTACGAATTGCTTCATCAATGGCAGCATATTGATTTTTTTTAGCTTTAATCTTGAATTCATGCATCATAAGGCATCGACCATTTACCCCCTTTCTCTATATATATTTACTCTAACACAGATAGAGTAAAATACCCAATAGTAATAGAATATGTTTACTGGCGGTTGATAGCGTAGCTCCTCCCCTTGAGGCAACCGCCGTATCGCTTTTCATCCCTGGACTGAAGTCACAGGGCTTTCAAGCTCTCGAACTTTTTCGGTAAAAGTTACACTGTTAATACATAAGTAGGTTGAAAAGCGATGAGTTGATCGAAAAAATTTTACTGTCAAAATTAATTTACTAAGTTATTACAATAGTAGAATTCTAAATAATCTGTAGATGTAGAAGATGGCCGATAAAAATTCAGCGAGTCATTTAATCTCAGCAGAAATAAAAATCCTAGCTCTCATCTTCCACCCAAAATTTTGCTAGATTAATTTAGGATAAAAGTTAATATATATTAAAATATATAATTAAACTTAAATATAAAGCCATTTTATTATGGCAAAAATTTGACTCATAAGTAAAATCTCCTCGATGGACTTACTAAAGAAATTCTGCGATAAAACTCATGTCGGTTAAACAAAATCAATTCACAGTTCAATTTTGGGGCGTAAGAGGTAGTATTGCTTCTCCCGGAGCAGAAACAGTAAGATATGGGGGTAATACTCCTTGTGTAGAAATGCGAGTGGGTGGACATCGCCTGATTTTTGATGGTGGAACTGGCCTAAGAGTTTTGGGTCAATCCCTGCTCTCTCAAATGCCCGTAGAAGCCCATATGTTTTTTACCCATACCCACTGGGATCATATTCAAGGCTTTCCTTTTTTTGCACCTGCTTTTGTGAAAAAAAATCGTTTCTATATATATGGAGCGGTTGCTCCGAATGGAGCTACTATTCAACAGAGGCTTAATGACCAAATGCTCAACCCTAATTTTCCTGTACCTTTGCAAATTATGGGGGCTGAACTTAAGTTTTTCGATTTGGAAATAAGTCAGCCAGTTCAAATTGGTGATATAGTTGTAGAAAATGCTTTGCTCAACCACCCTGGAGAAGCAGTAGGATATCGTATCAACTGGCAAGGATACACTGCAGCTTATGTTACTGACACAGAACATTTTCCTGATCGTTTTGATGAAAATGTTTTATTTTTGGCTCGTCAAGCAGATGTATTAATCTACGACGCTACTTATACAGATGAAGAATATTATTCCGACAAATCTAGTAAAATAGGTTGGGGACATTCAACTTGGCAGGAAGCTGTAAAAATTGCTAAAGCGGCTCAAGTTAAAAAATTAGTGATTTTTCACCATGACCCTATACATAATGATGATTTCTTAGATAAAGTAGGAGAGCAAGTAGCAGAAAAATTTCCAAATAGCTTGATGGCAAGAGAAGGTTTGTCAATTCAATTAATTCGTCCAAGCAATAGTGAAGACAATAATTCAGTAGTAAAACACTCCAAAAAAATGTAAAGTTTGAGCTTAATTTTAATTTTGTGAGTAAGCTGACAAAAAATATAGATGAACAAAGATTAAATGTAGTAGAAAATAATTCAATTAATCAAAATATAAGGTGTGTGGGTAACTTCTTCTTTAGCTACAGTATTAACTCCAACTACCGTGGCCTTGGGAAACTTTGATGGTTTACATCGAGGACATAGGCAAGTAGTTCAACCAACTTTAAAATTAGATACTAGAAAAAATTCACTCTATGTTTATCCATCACAAACAGATACAGAAGTAGACAAAGACACAAAGCTTCAATTATTGAATTCATCATGGTATTGCCAAAGAGAATTGGACAAAAATGATGATTGCCAAGAACCAAAAATTTATTCAACTGTTGTCACTTTTAATCCTCATCCCCAAGAGTTTTTTAGTGGAAAGCCAAAAAAATTGTTAGCTCCACTAGATGAAAAATTAGCTCTTTTTGAACAGATGGGAGTAGAACAGGTAGTATTACTGAAATTTGACCAAGAATTGGCAAATTTAACTCCTACTCAATTTGTAGAAAAAATTCTGGTAAAACACTTAAAAGCAAGTAAAGTAAGTGTAGGATGGGACTTCCGCTTTGGGCGAAACAGAGCAGGAAAAGCAACAGATTTACAGACTATTGCAGCTAACTATAATATAGAATCTACTATTGTACCTCTATACACTTGTGAAAATGGAGAACGCATTAGTAGTTCTATAATTCGCCAAGCTCTTGAACAAGGAGACTTAAAAAAATCCAATCGTTTATTAGGTCGTCCCTACAGTTTAGTCGGTCAGGTGGTAGAAGGGCAAAAATTAGGTAGAACTTTAGGGTTTCCGACAGCTAATCTACAGCTACCGCCACAAAAATTTTTGCCTCGTTTTGGAGTTTATGCTGTGGAGGTCTATATCTTTGAACAGAAGCAACTTCAGGAAAATTATTCTGGCGATCGCCCCTACTTAGGAGTAATGAATGTTGGTTGTCGCCCCACACTAAATGGTCTACACCCGACTACAGAAATTCACTTGTTAAATTGGTCTGGAGATTTATATGGTCAGACTCTAAGAGTAAATTTGATTGAGTTTTTAAGACCTGAACAAAAATTTGCTTCTTTAGATTTACTCAAAGCAAAGATTAAAGAAGACTGTGCAGTTGCTAGAAGTATACTCGTAAGTAATACTAAATAAATTTAACTCAATGTCGCAAAAATTCCCCATCCCTCCATTATAGTTGGGATGAATTGCGACCAGTGAAGAATCTGCGGGAGCGACCACTTTCAGAAAATCTTGAGGCATTCCCCTGTGAGTTCAGAAGCTTCAACTTCAGCGTAGCAAGTTGGGGTAGTTCACTATATAAAAATGTAGTTGTTTCAATGAAAAATAGTTTAGTTATTGGTAAATGTTGTATCACTTTAATCGAACGTTGGTTTTTAATTAGGGCTTGCGCTCATAAAGCTAAAAGTCAGAAAGCTTACGGTAATTGAGCTTTTTATATTCAATTTATCTCCTAAGTTATTGGCTCTTATTGGCATCAATTTACTGAAATTTCCTGCTGAAATTCAACAAAATTTCTTCACATAAAATTGCCAAAACCATTGCCTGTTCTCCCATCTCCGCGTCCCCGCGTCTGGTGCGTCCCCGTGTCCTACGCCCACCAACCAATTTTTTCACCCGTACCCTAATTAATTAGGGCTTACCGATCTAATCTAAAAGTCTTGACAGATCAAGGTATTGGCCTTTTTAAGTATCAAAAAGTGCGAGGTTTTAGGTGGTAATGGTTCAATTTAGGAGCGAATTTTGGTCAATAGTTGGACAGAAAAATCACTCTTACCGAATAATTAAGGTAAAAATCCTCTCCTTTAAAGGAGAAACAATGAATTAATTTTCCTTTTATTCAATACTCTTCCTTTTAGGGAGAGGTAATTATCAATTATCAATTATTGAAGATTCTTCCTACTATCTCTTCTATAATTCCCCGTTCCTCCTGTACCGATGCCATTCGGAGCTTTGCGCCAGCTTTCCGGCCGTTAGCTTCGCATAACTATCGTTAACGCCCCTACTACTCCTGACTTCCCCTCCCCTCCACGGTCGGGGTTAGGGGTGGGTTGACTCCTCCCCGAACCCATGGATACTTTTTCAACAAACCCTAATTATTAGACATCTTTAGAAAAGAGGGAGTAGGAAGTAGGACGGAAAGCATTGATAATTTATGTGGGATAATTGATGTTATTTTTGATCGTTGGAAATGTCTATTGGTCGAACATATCAACAATAAATTATGCAAAGCTAAAAAAATATAGCATTCCTATTTGATTTGTAAAATTTGATGAATAATTTAGCCTAGACATTTTATCAAACTTCTATGTAGCTAAAATTTAAAAAGTTTTACTGGTAGTTTTAAGTTGGACTAAAGTTTTAATTTGTATAATTTTTAGCCAAAACTGTCTATGATATAATCTAGTTCGAGAAATAGGTATAGGTTACAGTTTTTGCTTTCAGTGGTGAGCTTTTTTGTGATGTTTCATCTGGCATTGCTGGCCTTCCGAAATCTCTCTAGATGGCATTTTATTTTGGAGGTCAATTATGTCAGTTTACGTTGGAAACCTTTCCTACGATGCAACAGAAGAAGATATCAGAGATGTCTTCAAGGAATATGGTAGTGTTAAGCGAGTTCAAGTTCCTTCAGACCGTGACACTGGTCGCCCCAGGGGCTTTGCTTTTGTAGAAATGGAGACAGAAGATGAAGAGACATCAGCCATAGAAGCACTTGATGGCGCTGAATGGATGGGACGTACTCTCAAGGTCAATAAGGCCAGGCCACGAGAAGGTCGAGGGTCATCTGGTGGTGGTGGAAGAAAAGGGGGAGGAGAGAAATTCCCTCGTGAATACTAAACTCTCATATTGACATCCTCCCGACGCTGCTCTTACCAGACAGCGCGGGATTCCCTAACATCGCTGTTAGGGGCTTTGTGTTTCTCGCCGCGACGCGCTGACATAACACCCGCCTTCCAGGATTTACTACTCAGATGGTCTAAAAGCACGCTCCACAGACTGACACTGCTCCTCCCGCAGCCTTCGAGCGTGGGTGTTCCCTCTCTTGGTCAGCATTCCGCAAGCGAGCTGTCGGCGGCGCGGGGTCTGACCGCTTGCGTCTGACGCCGACGCGGGTTCCCATCCGCAAAATATTGATACTTGTGTTTATGTCCCGATCATGGTGAACTGCACATTCAGGACAATCCCACTCTCTAATATTTAGAGGTAATTTTTCCACTACATGACCACAATTAGAACAACGCTTAGAACTAGGGAAATACCTGTCAATTTTAATTAGTTGACGACCGTACCATTCTGCTTTGTATTCTAATTGCCTAACTAATTCTGACCAGTTGGCATCACTACCCACCCCTCTTGCTCCCTCCCGGGAGGGGATGGGGGTGGGTTATGATTCTTGACCATGTTTTTACTGCTAAATCTTCAACTACAATAGTTTGATTTTCTCTAATCAGTTGAGTGGGCGCGCCTATGAGTATAGTCAAGCCTTGAATCTTTGATTTTTGCGTGTATCCTAGTTACTTTAAGCCTAGCTTTTTGATAGTTATTAGACCCCTTGCTTTTTCTAGATAGAGACTTCCTGAGCTAACCTCAGTTTTTTGTGTAATTTGTTAATGATTCTTAGGGTTAGCAACTGTTTCTCCATCACTGGTAGTAACTAAACTAATAATTCCTAAATCAATACCAACTTGTTTGGTTACTGAGTTCAGTTTTAAATCTCTAGGGTCATTGACTCTCAGGGACACTGACCATCTCCCAGAGGGGTCAAGTTTTACGGTAATTGTACTTGGTACACAGTTTTGGGGCAGTTGCCTACTCCATCTGATCGGTAATGGTTCAGCACATTTAGCTAGGTAGACTTGACCATCTTTCCACTTGAACGCTGATGAGCGTAAATTCTGCACTACCACCCGGCGCGCTTTTTCTTAAAGTTGGGATATTTGGCACGTCCAGTAAAGAAGTTGGTAAAAGCTGTTTGTAGATGCCTCAAACCTTGCTGCAATGGTACACAGCTTACTTGTGTCAGAAAATCTAAATCTTCCTGCTTTTTCCAATTCGTAAGCATAGCTGAAGTTTGCTTGTAGGGGCGAACGGCCGTTCGCCCCTACCTCTTTCTTGGAGTTCATACCAAGCTTGAGTTCTAGCATCTAAAGCTTGGTTGTAGACCAAGCGTACACAACCCAACGTCCTCCGCAACAGATTTTCCTGTTGTGGAGTTGGGTAAAACCTAAATTTGTACGCTTTTTCAACTATTGACTGCTTACTTATCTAACGTTTACATTTTAACAGATTATCTGCAAAATCGCTCTTATTGATTGGCATTCCCTTATGACGCTCCCGTGACAGGAGGGCGCGGGTCTCCAACCAACGTTGAGATGAAATTAGATTCAATTCAAGGGATAGGAATTCATCCTGTTCCTTTTATATCTTCAGTATTAATTACAATTGGATCGATAATTTTTCTGATTTGACATAATCCCCGGCCTAAAGGTGCGGGGATTCCTACCGAGCCGTAGCTCCTCGGTGGGTTGACGCTTTGCTGGGGCATAGCTCCGCTAACACAGGGTGCTGTATCTACTCCTCTTGCTCCCCTCCCGGGAGGGCATGGGGGTGTGTTACGCTTCCCTCCACGTCTGCGCACGAGTTTCCGCAATTCGTAGCTCTTCCGGAGGAGGCGTGCCCCCCGGCAACTAATAAAACTGTAGCATATATTCAATTCACTTGCAAATAAAATAAAAAGTCGCCCGCTTATGGGCGAGGCTTTAAACCCAATTTTCTGGTAAATAGCGCGATCGCGCTTTTAAGTATTAAATCTCAAGAAATTGTCAAAATAAAATTTTTGGCCTTAATTTTTTGATGTTTATCTTTGCTGTTGATTGTGCTAGACTTTTTCTACAAGTCTGTTAATTTTTTCAATGAATGAAAGAGTGGTAATTTAGGAGTTAAAAACCAGGATATTTAGGACTTTAAGCCAATATTTACCGATCCAAAATTAATTCAACTAACAAAAATTACTAAATATTAGTTATTATAGTAGTGCCATTACTAAAGATATAAGATTATCAGGAAAGGCAGAAGGCAGAAGGCAGAAGGCAGAAGGCAGAAGGGAATTCTGACTCCTGTCCTCTGCCTTTCGTGATCGAAGTAATTATTTATATAGCAATCCTAAATAGGTTGTGAAAATTATTATAAAAGTTAATTTTAACTGAAAACTTTGAAATTATGTACATCGCCAATCCGACAGCTCCCATACTTGACTTCTGAACTCCTGTATCAGCATGAACGATAGTTATGCCCCAGTTTTCTGGCCCTAAAACTAACGTAGAAGCTCTCTGCGGTCCGCCCTTAGCACCAAAATATTACAACTGAAATAGGATTTCTATAGATAGCAAATCATAATTTTATGAAAGAAAGTATTGAAAAGCTGAAACAAAATCTTCGTCAGACTATTGTGGGAAAAGAAGATGCCATTAACTTAGTATTAGTGGCACTGCTTTCGGAGGGTCATGTTCTTTTAGAAGATGTTCCCGGTGTGGGTAAGACCTTATTAGCTAAATCTCTAGCTTATTCGATCGCTGGAAAGTTTCAGCGAGTTCAATGTACTCCTGATTTACTACCTACCGATATTACTGGTACTAATATTTGGAACCCTCGCAGTGGAGAATTTGAATTTCTACCAGGTCCGGTGTTTGCCAATGTACTATTGACAGATGAAATTAATCGTGCTACTCCCCGTACTCAGTCTGCTCTATTGGAAGTGATGGAGGAAAAACAGGTTACTATAGATGGGGTTTCACGTTCTGTTCCTAAGCCATTTTTTGTCATTGCAACTCAAAACCCTATTGAATATCAGGGGACATTTCCACTACCGGAAGCACAAATGGATCGTTTTAGTTTATCTCTGACATTAGGCTATCCTACAGAGTCTGAAGAGTTACAGATGCTACAAAGAATTTCTGAGGGAGTAGGGGTAAGTACGTTAAAAGCTTGTATTACTTTAGAGGAAGTTGAAGAGTTGCGTCGTTTGTGTAGTCTAGTGAAAGTAGATGAGTCTTTACAAAAATATATTCTCCGATTAGTCAGAGCAACACGGGAAGATGAAGAAATTACCCTGGGTGTTAGTCCTCGTGGAACAGTTGCTTTGCATCGAGCAGCTCAAGCTTTAGGGTTTCTTGCTGGAAGAGATTACGCTATTCCTGATGATGTGAAGTTTCTTTCTCCCTATGTCCTTTCCCATCGTTTGATACCAGCAGGAGGAAGACGTGCTCAAACAATTGTGGAAAGATTACTGACTTCTGTAATGGTTTCCTAAGCTTGAGTTTTCGGTTTTTGATCGCTAGAAGTACGGTTAGCTATTTGATAGTTAACTAGGTTTGGTCAAATTCATTAGGGTTTGCGTATGGAAAGTCTTTTAGTAGGGGTAGGAGACAGGAGACAACCCACCCCTAACCCCTCCTGGGAGGGGAGGGGAAGACAGGAGAAATGGATCGGGAGCGAGGAGGTAGAAGTAAGAATTGTAAGAATGATTTTTCTGCCCAAATCTTGACCAAAATCCGCTCCTAAATTGAACCATTACCACTTAAAACCTCGCACTTTTTGATACTTAAAAAGGCTAAAACCTTTATCTATAAATACTTTTAGATTTAATCAGTAAGCCCTAATTAGAACATACAGGTAATATTAAATCCGGTTTATAGAGTATCATGATTGTGCAAATGGGGAGATTGGGAGAGGATTTAATCTTATATCATGTCTCTTTAAGGCCCACAATAAAAATTTTAGGGAACAGGGAACAGGGAACAGGGAATAGGGAGAAATTTATCAGAGAACACATTTTTATTATCGCTAATTAATGAGACTTGATATTATATCCTAATCAAGTATTTTTGATCGCCGGATTTAGTATAAATAGGTAAGTATAGCAATTCCCATACTGGTGAGGTACAAAATTCTAGGCAACAGGCAACAGGGAAGAAAGATAAAAGTACCTCACTAGCCTGAGAAACGCTATATTAATATTTATTGTTAAAGAAAAGCAGTAGGCATAGGGTAGAAAGTAGAAGAAAATAGACTTCTGACTCTAAAACCTGATTTTTGCTAGTCGGTATAATATTTTGCCCGGCAAATATAGTTGTATTTCGCTAAGTGAAATATATGAGTGTTTCAGAGAAAAGTCATCTCTGAGCTTTATTCAATTTTTTTACTCCTTGTAAACATCGTGGTCAAAAAAGAAGATAAAAAAAGATTGCACCAAAAAACATTTGCCTTCTCATAGTGAACGCAATTATTATTATACCAATATACATAGCAGTCAAAGGAAAGGGCGCAGATAGATCAAAAGCTTAAAACTCAGACAACGCAATATTTTTCCCTTTTCCTTACTCCTTCTGCTGTAACGCAATCTTTGTGACACTTTCTATAGACAAAGACCACGAAGATACTAAATTAGTATGACATATTGACGATCAGAAGAAGTATTTACAAAAAAGTGATGGTACAGCTATTGGTGCAACAAGCATCAATAGCTATAGTTCTTGATGCTTAAAGTGAAGAACATCAGTGAAATAGAGAATATATTAAGTAAGTATGTAGCCTTAACTTAAGATGCTGCTGCTGATAATTCTTCTTCCTCATCTTCATCTTCTTCCACAACTTCACCTGCTTCTACTTGACGTAGATGAATATGTTTACGTCCCAAAGAAATCTCAAACTCATCTCCTGGCTTTAATTCCATTATTTTAGTGTAAGCCGCACCAATTAGTAAATTACCGTTGGATTGTACACTAATTCTATAGCTAGCAGAGCGTCCTCCACGGCCATTACCATTCTGTTTACTATCTAATTGAATACCCTCAGCATCAATCAAAGCATTCAAAAACTTCATCATGTTAACTCTTTCAACACCATTTTTAGTAACAGTGTAGTAGCCACATTCTCTCGCCTTCTTTTCCTTACTTTGATTACCTAAGTCTTTGACTTTTTTCAGTAAATCTTCTCCAGATAAGGGTTCAATATTTTTCTTTTTAGCCATATTTTCAGTCCTAACATTTTACTACAGTTATCATTTTTTATCTTGGTTTGTTTAAATTCCAAGAAACGATAAACAAATATTTGCTCGTAAAACTATATTACACTAATTATCTAATTATTTCACATATTCGATCGAATTTTTCACACAATATTCTGAGAAGAGGTGTTGATTATAGTCAGCAATCATATCTATAGTATGTAATATTAAGCATTGTGCTATCAACTATCAACTATTCACCTATTTAGTTGAAGGGCCTATTGATATAGTTATAGCTATAAATTCCTGAAGTCCCTTTAAATTAAACATAAGACAATGAAGTTAACTACTCGTGGACATTACAGTGTTAAGGCTCTTTTAGATTTGAGTTTACAACAAAGTAATACTCCCATATCTGTCAAAGAAATTGCACTACGTCAAGACATACCTATAGCCTATCTTGAAAAGTTATTAATAGAGATGCGCCGTACTGGTTTAGTTAAATCAGTTCGTGGTGCTCAAGGAGGATATCAATTAGCTAAATTACCTGCTCAAATATCTTTAGGACAAATACTAGAATCTGTTGGTGAAACAATCAAACCTTTACCTAGATATGTTCCTGATAATAAACAGGCAGAAGACTGGGTTACTTATTCTATCTGGCATAGATTAGATAAAAAACTTTCTGAAGCACTTTACAATATTTCTCTAGAAGACTTATACTATGATGTCCGTAGTTGGCAAGCTGTAGTAGGAGAAGAAACGAGTTTTGTGGTTTAATTGTTGATAGCTTGACTCTCAAGTTGTAATACTTAATCGGTAGTATATTATTCGTAAGCATTCAGCTATTAGCACTCAGCACTTAAGCAATTAATAATGAATAATTACTTCTCAGGTTAGGTCTGGAGACTTTAACAGTAACTTTTTATTCTTTCCTCAATTTCAAAGGTTGCTTTTACCTTTCCCAACATTAATAGCTGATAGCTAATAGCTGACGGCTGAATGCTTACTATGATTCACAATGATTACTTATTAAAACAAATTTATAACTATTGAATTCCTGTGAATGCCAACCATACTTTAATTATTCTTTTCATAGCTGCTTGCCTAGATTATTTGATTGGCGATCCTTGGAGTTGGCCACATCCTGTAAATATCTTAGGTTGGATAATTACTCATTACACTAAACAAATATTTAAACTCACTAAACCTCATCAAGATAACTCTGGCGTATTTATACTTAGATTGGCAGGAATACTACTAGCGATCGCTCTTGTTTTTGGCAGTGGAATTATCTGTTGGTTAATTATTCAAGCTTTACGAATAAACTTTGTCCAATTTTCTTTATTAACAGTAATAACAGAGAGTATTTTATTAGCTAGCTGTTTTGCCGGAAAAAGTTTAAGTATGGCAGCTAACGAGGTACTTGAACTGGTAAGAAGTAACAATTTAATTCAAGCACGTCAAAAATTAAGTATGTATGTAGGTAGAGATACAGAAAATTTATCAAAATCGGAAATATTTCGAGCAATTTTTGAAACAGTAACAGAAAATGCAACAGATGGAGTAATTGCACCTTTATTTTACGCTTTAGTGGGAGCCATCATACCAGGTGTAGGTAGCGTACCTTTGGCATTTGCCTACAAAGCTGCTAGTACATTAGATTCGATGGTCGGGTACAAAGAAGCACCCTATACTCATATAGGATGGTTTAGTGCCAAACTAGAGGACGTTTTAACTTGGCTACCCTGTCGTCTAAATGTGCTGACTATAGCTTTGCTCTCTGGTAAACCTTTATATGTTTGGAGAATATGTCAAAGGGATGCGGTGAAAGACCCTAGTCCTAATGCTGGTTGGAGTGAATGTGCTTATGCTGCAACCTTGGGAGTGCAGGTAGGTGGTACAAACTTGTATCAGGGAGTGATTAAACATAAACCACTATTAGGAGACCCCATCTATCCAATTACACCAGAAATTATCGATCGAGCATTGCAGTTAACTCGATATTGCTTTCTAATTTGGTTGGGGTTATTTTTGATCTGTTATATCATGTCCGGTAGCACCGATATTGTATAGTGAAGGTAAGGAAGAAGGAAGAAGGAAGAAGGAAGAGGGAAGAGGGAAGAGGGAAGAAGGCTTAAAAGTATGAAAAAACGTAAATTTCCTGTAGATATTCACCCTTGGTTTTACACAAACGCGCCCCAGGGGACATGATATTATTTAGGGCTTGCTGAAAAAGTCTTTTTAAGGAGTAGGGGAGCGGGGAGTAGGGAGTAGGGAGAATTTTTTGCCCAACTATGCGCTAAAAATGCACTCCTTTTTGACCATGAAGAGCTGAAAACCATGTACTTTTTCAATACCTAAAAAGGCTAAAATCTTTATCTGGTAATTATTTGAGATTTAATCAGCAAACCCTATTTATCAAAATAATTGGGTCTAATACCCCGCCTTAATTGGCGAAATGTTTTTGGAGGTGAGCTTATAGCGGTTTTCAAGGTTTTCAATATAGATAGAATACAGTGGTCAAAGCATTTTTCTGCTCCCTACTCCCTACTCCCTACTCCCTAAGCAAAAACAGGACTTACGCAAAGACACTGTGTATAGATTCCAGTAACTATTGGACAATAGTTATGAGTACTATATATAGCGTATCTGCGTAAGTCCTAAAAAAGAACTTTTTAGTCTACTTAATAATGAAAACTGCTGTAAATCACCATTACAAAAACAACTTCTGACTTCTGACTTCTGACTTCTGACTTCGTTTGACTTCTGACTTCTGACTTCATTAAGGTGGTGGAATATATGAGCAATACTGTAGAAATTTTATCAGCACAGGAGTTACGGCGTACTGTTACTCGTCTTGCATCCCAAGTAATTGAAAATGCGGGAGATTTGTCTCAACTGGTGTTGTTAGGCATTTATACTAGAGGAGTACCGCTAGCAAAAATATTAGCAAATCAAATTGAATTGCTAGAGCAAGTCAAGATACCTGTGGGAGCATTGGATATTACTTTTTATCGAGATGACTTGAATATAACGGGAATGCGAACTCCAGCTAGAACTGAAATTCCTGGTGATATTACTGGTAAGATTGTAGTTTTAGTTGACGATGTGATCTATAAAGGTCGAACAGTGCGAGCTGCTTTGAATGCAGTTATTGAATATGGTCGCCCAGAAGCAATTAAATTAGTTGTTTTGGTTGATAGAGGTCATCGGGAACTACCAATTCATCCAGATTTTACAGGTAAGAAGCTACCCACTTCTAGAGAAGAGAAAGTCAAAGTTTATGTGCAAGATATTGATGGGAGAGATGGTGTGGAGTTATTTCGCTAGTGCCGCTACGCGGAAGTCAAAAGTCAAAAGTCGTAGGGGCGAATGGCATTGGCTAGCGCCAAGCTCCGCTAACGCCCTCAAAAGTATTGATTGGTAAGGCTTTTAGGATTTTGTGACTGGTTAGTTATTTCTGCCATCCTGCACTAGAAAGTGTGAGGAGTGTGAGGAGTGTGGGGAGATGGGGAGATGGGGAGATGGGGAGATGGGGAGATGGGGAGATGGGGAGATGGGGAGATGGGGAGATGGGGAGATGGGGAGATGGGGAGATGGGGAGATGGGGAGATGGGGAGATGGGGAGATGGGGAGATGGGAACCCACCCCTAACCCCTCCCTGGAGGGGAACGTGGGGAGATGGAGAAATAGTTGGCAATGGTGCTCAGATTGTTGATTTACAGCGGTTTTCATTTGGGTAGACCACAGTAGTAGGGACGTTCCATGGAATGTCCCTACAAGGTTTGATGCGTGAAGATGTGGTTCATCAATTTGAAAAGCGCTGTAAAACAGTTTGTAGGGGCAAACGGCCGTTTGCTTGCGCATACTTCGTAACGCCCCTACGGTTTCTTCAAGCTAAAAAATCTGCCGATCGCTCTCGGTGCTAACCGCTGAAGTACTTCTTTAACGTAACTTGAGAATGTCAGCAGTTATAGCCAAACTCTCTTCATATAAAACTTCCCGACCCCAACGTTGTAACTGTTGAGCCATCAAATATTCTGCTTTCTGATCGCTCAAAGCACTGACTTGCTCTGTACGACAAGATTGAGCACTACCACCTGCTTCTAATCGCATACAACCAGTATCTTCAGAACACAAAATTGTGCAACAGTCGGCATTAGGATTACTAGACCCCAAACGCACACCCACTAAATCTCCAGGAATTTCACCATAATCAGCAGTAGGAATTGCTGCTAACTCAGCTAAAATCTCCTTATCCGTAGGACTGGTAAACTTGACATGAACGATGTCATAATCACCACCAGTCTCAGTATAAGCTGTGGGTTGCCAATCAAGACGACTAGCAAACCAACCCAAAAACATTAGTGCTTGAGCAGCATTCCCTTTTTCATAGTCAAGAGTAATTTTATCAATTTCACACAAAGCAGCACGACGTTGTGGTGGGTCGAAAGTAGCAGCAGCTAACTCTTGCCATGCAGATAGACGGTGCCAATTTAAGTCAGCAATATATGTTTGATTTTCGATTAGCTCTTGCATTTTGAGAAATTCTGAATCTGCATCGCTAAAATAAGATGAATCCAGAATAATGCAATTGCTATTTTCACAAAGGTTTCGGAATAATTCTTGTTCTGGGTTGGGAGTAGCTTTCCACCAAACAAATTTGGGCAGGTCAGGAATCATCAATGATGTCACGACATCACTCACCCTTTCCAGTGCTTCTTTAGTTCCACGTAGGGTAATGTATTCACAGCAAGTTAATGAAGACTGCTTTTTCTTTACTGGGCAATAAGCAGAAACTTGTGCTGTTACCCCTGTATCTTCCCCAAAAGTAGGACATAGTGTGATGACTCGACAGGGATTTTGATCTGCAATTACTTCACTAATGCTAAATCCTCTAGCATCCATGTTGGGGAATTGCCGAGTTTCTGGAGATTTTGCCGCCCATTCTGAGCGTAACTTGGCGAGAGTCTCAGAGTCTACCCTACCTGTTATTGGTAACTGATAAGCTTTTTGAGCCTCTTTGATGGCATCACGGGCCTCATTGCCGTTAATACCATCTATTTCACCTTTGTAGAATCCTAAACCAGCCAAAAGTTGCTGAAATTCTTCGGGTTCATATATTACCATGCTGAAAGTAGCTGCTCTGGTTGCGATCGAAGTCGCTTTTCCTCCATTTTGACCGAGCCAGATTTTACTAAGTTCTGCTTCAATTTCTCCGAGAGAAATATCTTTTGGTTGTTGTAAGGCAACAAGTGTTGTACTCATTTTTCTTGTTTGTAAATGCTTTACTGATGGTTATTTGTAGCGCGTAGCGCTAGGGAACTTTCATTAATTGATAATGGACAATGGATAATGGATAATTACCTCTTTAACAATGGATAATGAAAAGTATCTCTAATTATCAATTATCAATTATCAATTATGAGAGGCTTTAAACCAAATTGATTAATTATCAATTATCCATTATCCATTGGGTAAAAGTAGCGGGCATGATATTACCGAAAAATCCTGGTCTAAAGCCTCCCATTTTAAGGGTATCAGAACTTACGCAGAGACTCTACTTATGGTTAGGGCGTTAGCGGAGCTTGGCGTTAGCCAATGCCATTCGCCCCTACTGATGGTGGTTTAACAGTCAATTTACGTAAGTCCTGGGTATCAAAAAAGAGAATATTTCAGATTTCAATCCCAACGCCTCAGCTAAAGGTACTGATAACTGATAACTGATAACTGATAACTGAAACTTACAGTCGGCGCCAACGACGACCATCGCGGTTGAGCAAAAGTTCAGATTCAACTGGTCCCCATGTACCTGCTTCATATAAAGGTATTGCCTCTGGTGGTGCTGGAGCATCCCAGATACCTAATATTGGTGTTAATGCTCGCCAAGATGCTTCTACTTCATCACCATGAGTAAATAGTGTTTGGTCTCCTAACATACAATCAATCAACAATCGACTGTAAGCATCTGTACTCGGTTTACCAAAAGCAGTATCGTAACGGAAATCCATATCTACTGAACGAGTCCGCAGGGAACTGCCTGGAGTTTTTACCTCGAAACGCATAGAAATTCCTTCATTTGGCTGAATTCGCAAAGCCAATACATTAGGATTTGCTTGTTTAGCTGCTGACTGGAACATTAAATATGGTACTTCTTTGAACTGAATCGCGATTTCTGATACTTTTTTCGGCATTCGCTTACCAGTCCGTAGATAAAATGGAACTCCTTTCCAACGCCAGTTATCAATGTAGAGTTTCAGTGCTGCATAAGTAGGTGTGGTGGAGTTGGGGTCTGCTCCTCCTTCTTCACGATAAGCTGGTACATCTTTGCCTTTCATCCAGCCATTTGTATACTGGCCGCGAATTGCAGAAAGCTCTAGGCGCTCTAAGTCTGCTAGATGGGTTGCTTGAACTACTTTTACTTTTTCGTTACGAATACTGTCAGCATCGAGGGAATTAGGAGGTTCCATTGCTGTGAGGGAGAATAGTTGCATCAGATGGTTTTGTACCATGTCCCGCAAGGCACCTGATGTTTCATAATATCCCGCACGTCCTTCTAGTCCTACTGTTTCTGCAACAGTAATTTGCACATTATCGACAAATTGACGATTCCATAGGGGTTCAAAAATGGCATTAGCAAATCGAAATACCATTAAGTTTTGAACTGTTTCTTTTCCTAGATAGTGGTCAATACGATATATTTGCTCTTCTGGGCAAACTTGACGAACGATTTTATTGAGTACCTGGGCTGAACTGAGGTCTCTACCAAAAGGTTTTTCAATTACTAATCTGTGTTTTTTGGGGTCTTCCAACATTCCTGCTGCGCCTAACTGTTGAGCAGCTTCTCCAAAAAAGCGTGGTGCCACAGATAAGTAAAATACGCGATTACCTCGCGTACCTCTCTTCGTCCAGTTGACTCAAAAATTCTTTTAGTTTTTGGTAATCTTCTGGTTTGTCGATATTACCGGGAGAGTAAAAATCCCTTTGGCAAAGTCATTCCAGAGGTCTTCAGATTGTAATCCACCACCAAATTCTTCTACGCCAGTCCGCATTTGTTCGCGGAAGTAATCATGGCTCCATTCTCTGCGTGCTACTCCGACTATTGTTAGTTCGGGGGGGAGTCTCCGCTCTAGCTTCATTTGATAGAGTGCTGGAACGAGTTTCCTTTGAGTTAAGTCCCCTGAAGCACCGAAGATAATTAAAATCTGGGGTTCTGGGACTCGGTCTTGTTGTAACCCAACCCGCAAGGGATTTTCTAATAATGCTACCATCTATGTTGACTCCTTCTAATTTAGTTACTTATAGAAGCTTGTTTGTTTTTGCCGAGGTGTGCTATTTTATGATTTAACAACAATTCACTATGATTGTTTTATAGGAAATAATTTAATAATTCAGCGTCTTTAGCTACATTCATTTTAATTTTTGGTCATCAGTCAAACCGTTTTTTTTTCACGTTTCGGCTGTCGCCGACATGAAAATGACTGATGACATTTGACATCCTCTACCATTAAATCGAAGATTATAACGGGAGATTCCTAAACCTCACGATTTAGGGTGACAGCTTGAATGGCACTTATCTAAACTGTTGCCAGTCCCCGACAGTACGCCAACGATCGTCAATTTTTTGAACCACGATCTGTCCGGCCGCAGTAACACCTCGATGACAAATCACTTTTGCTGCTGCTACATCCCGGTTGATTTCGTATTGGCATTCAGGACATTTATGGATACGTTCAGACAAATCTTTTTTACCTGTATGCGCTCCACAATTTGGACAAATTTGACTGGTATATCTGTAGTCTACTTTGCCAAAATATACCCCTCGTTTCCTGCATACCCAAGCTAAGATATTGAATAACTGACCGAACCCTGCATCTAAAGTATGTTTACCTAACATTCCTTTTGCCCAGGTTCTAAAATCTAGGTCTTCCACAAATATCATTCCTGCTTGGTCGCATAAATGATGAGCTAGTTTAAAGTGAAAGTCTTTTCGGGTGTCTGATATTTTTTGGTGAAGTCTTGCTATATTTTGGTTCAGCTTATGTCGATTTGCTGACCCCTTAGATTTTAACTTTAATCTACGTTGCAGTAATTTTAACTCGCTTTGTAGTTTGGTTAAAAACTTTGGACGTTCAATCAATTCACCATCAGAAGTTGCTAAGAATTTATCAAGTCCCACATCAATCCCTAACGGGTGTCCAGAAGCAGGGGTGTCCGGAACACTAACAGGACTTTGTAGAGATAACATGACAAAATACCCGCTTGCTCGTCTGACTACTCTTACCTGTTTCAGTTTAAATCCTTCTGGGATAGGGCGAGATAATCTCATCGGAACTAACCCAATTTGTGGGAGTTTTATGTACTCATTTGAGATGGGATTATTTTTAAACTGAGGGAATACAAAAGACCGCATTCTGTACTTGTTTTTAAAGCGAGGAAAACCATAACCCTGCTGTTTCATATTGTTAAATGCTTTTTCTAAAGTCTTGAGAACTTGTTGTAAGACTTGAGCATTTGTTCTTTTGAGTTCTGGGTTAGTCTTCTTAGCTTTAGTTAAGCTAGCTGCTTGTCTGTTGTAGTTAGGGTAAGGTGTATCTCCTGGGATTATGTATTCTTGATGTAATGAACAACAGTTAACTGCACACTTCCTACTGTTAATCCAGTCTTTACGCTCTCTCAAGGCATAATTCCACACCTTTCTTATGACTGCCAACATATCTTCAATGATGGCTATCTGCTGTTGAGAAGGGATTAACTTAAATTCGTAGGTTAGTGTTATCATGTTCGCATTATATCATAATTCTATTTTAGTGTGGTGTTAAGGTGCGACTTTGGCTAGTCTTGATCTATCTGTTTTGATTTTGGTCGTAATTCATCTCCCGGTATAATCTCTGATTTACCGGGAGTCCTCTTGCTCTATTTTAGATAGCAAGGAACGAGTTGCTTAATTCCTAGGAATTAGGAATATAGATTTATGATGAACCGTATGCTTTTCCCACTGTTCCCTGTTCCCTGTTCCCTGCTATAGGATTTTCTAGCCTGAAACAGGCGCTAATTTCTTGACTTTTTCTTCTAGGGAGTTAATTAAAGAAGTAAAGGGTTTGATAAATTTATCGATCCCTTCTGCTAGCAGTTCGTCCATAACTTGGTCGATATTGATATTAATATCGGGGTCTTTAAGACTTTCTATAAGTTTGATCGCTTCTTCTATATTGGTCTCTACTCTGTTATCAACATGACAGTGGTCAGCACAAGCATCTATGGTTTGGGGTGGCAAAGTATTTACTGTGTCAGGCCCAATTAATTCATCCACATACATCACATCACTGTAGGTGGGATTTTTGGTGCTAGTACTTGCCCATAATAGCCTTTGCATTGTTGCACCTTTTGCAGATAGAGCTTTCCAACGATCGCTCTGAATTATTTTTTTGTATTCTTGATAGGCTATTTTGGCATTAGCGATCGCTACTTTTCCTTTAACTGTTTCTAATTTGGCCTTGACAGTTTTATCGGTTACATTCTTGATTTTGCTATCAATAGTACCGTCAATATTACTATCAATGCGACTCAAAAAGAAACTTGCCACAGAAGCTATGTTACTGACATCTTCTCCTTTAGCTGCTCTTGCTTCTAGACCTTCAATATAGGCCCAAGCGGTGTTTACATAGCTTTCTACAGAAAATAGCAAAGTTACATTGACATTAATTCCTTCACTAATAACTTTTGTTACTGCTGGTAAACCTTCGGGTGTACCTGGAATTTTAATCATTAGGTTTTCGCGGCCGATAGCAGTGTAATAACGAATTGCTTCGGTGATGGTACTTTCTGTATCTTTAGCTATAGTAGGTGGAACCTCAATACTAATGTAACCATCTAATCCATTGGTTTGTTCGTAAACTGGCATAAATATATCGCAAGCATCACGAATATCCTTAAAAACTAGAGATTCGTAGATATCCATCACTGACTTACCAGCGCTGATACCTGCTTCAATATCTGCATCATAGATAGCATTACCAGCGATCGCTTTCTCAAAGATAGCGGGATTAGAAGTTATACCACGAATCCCTTTCTGGGCAATCATATTTTTGAGTTCCCCAGACTCAATGATATTACGACTGAGATTATCCATCCAGATACTCTGACCAAAGTCTTTGATTTCGAGCAAATGATTAGTTGTCATAGC
>NZ_BLZO01000171.1 GCF_014132355.1 Okeania sp. KiyG1 | reverse complement strand
ATCCAAGAAGGTTCTAATGCTTGGAGAGCAAATTCACCAAAAGCAATGCTATTGCCACTATTTGCATTACCTCTCATTCGTCCGCGTTGCTGTTTACGGAATTTTGTTCTTTTAGGACTTAACATAGTCTACTATTTACTGCTTAATTTAGTATTTTCCTAGAAAGTCAGTTATGGCGCTACGCGCAATTCAAAAGTAATATCTGACTGAGCGGATACTGTTTTTGGATACTTGCTCGCGCATACCGTTACAAATTCTGAATTCTAAATTCTAAATTCTGAATTCTAAATTCATCCTTCATTAGACCTGTCTTCATATTGCTGACGACGTTTTTGTTGTCTACGTTTTGGTTGATTTACTTGAGAATTTCCCATATCTTCTTGACCAGGAATAATTTCTCCTTTGAATATCCAAACCTTGATCCCAAGGATGCCGTAAATTGTTTTAGCAGTACAGTAAGCATAGTCAATGTCAGCTCTCAATGTATGCAATGGCACACTACCTTCTCTTGTCACCTCGGTACGAGCAATTTCTGCTCCATTGACTCTTCCACTTACCTGCACTTTTATGCCTTCTACGCCTGCTTTTTGAGCCCTAGTTATAGCTTGACGTACAACTCGACGAAAAGAAACCCTTTTTTCTAGTTGTTGAGCAATGTATTCACCAATAAGCATGGAATCAGTGTCTACTTTTGTCACTTCAACAACGTTGATTCTGATTTGACGGTTGCTACCCAAAAGTTGTTGTAAACCTACTCTCAAAGACTCAATGCCTGCTCCGCCTCTACCAACCACTACACCTGGTCTTGCCGTGCTAACTTCTAAGTCTATCTGGTCTGCTTTGCGCTCTATTCTGATTTGAGAGATGCCTGCATTTGCCAGAGTTTGCTTTACATATTTACGAATTTTGTGGTCTTCTTCCAACAACTCTGGGTAATTTTTAGCATCAGCATACCAGCGAGAGCGATGCTCTTGGGTAATGCCTAATCTAAAACCAGTTGGATGTATTTTTGTCCCATTACGTCTATAACTTAAATTAATTTAATCTAATCGTTCAAGTTCCTTTCTCTACTAATCAACTACAGGAGCTACTGCAACTGTAATGTGACAAGTAGGTTTACGAATTCTGTAAGCACGACCTTGAGCGCGGGGTCGGTAGCGTGGCAAACAAGGCCCTTGATCGGCAAAGGCTTTGGATACAACTAAGGTTTCTGGGTCTATTCCTTTATTATGCTCGGCATTCGCTGCTGCTGAACGCAATGCTTTACGCACAGGGTCACAGGAACGATATGGCATAAATTCAAGTACGATCAACGCTTTCCGGTAAGAGATGCCACGAATTTGGTCTGGTACGCGTCGCACTTTAAAGGGAGACATTCGGATGTAACGTGCTACGGCTTTTACTTCTTCACTGGTATCTACAGGCATACCTTTCTCCAATTATCAATTTCAACGAGTTTTCTATTTATCTTTTAGATTTTCTATCTGAACCGTGACCTCGATAGGTTCTAGTCGGTGCAAATTCCCTAACTTATGGCCTACCATCTGATCGGAGATAAATACAGGGACGTGTTGCCGTCCGTTATGTACTGCGATCGTATGACCTACCATGTCAGGAATAATAGTTGAAGCTCTTGACCAAGTTTTAATTACTTGTTTTTTGATTTTTTCGTTTAAATCTTCTATTTTTTCAATAGATGATCTGCGATGAATGGTCCTTTTTTAAAGATCGAGCCATAATTTAATTTATGATTGGTTTAATACAATTCCAGTTAGAGGTGTTATGCAGTTTCACTGAAGTCAGAATTGCTCAAGTTGATGCACCATATTAGATTTATCAAAATAATTGGGTTGCGCAATCCCACCTTTTAAGGCGAAATATTTTTTGAGGCTTGCTCAAATCCCCGTTACAAAAACAACTTCTGTAGGGGCAAAAACAACTTCTGTGGGGGCAAAAACAACTTCTGTGGGGGCAAAAACAACTTCTGTGGGGGCAAAAACAAGCTTCTGTGGGGGCGAATGCCATTCGCCCCTACTGGTGACTTCTGACTTCGTTAACGCTCATCAACCACAGACTGCTTTTAGCTTTGACGTCCACCTTTACCTCGTTTAGATGATTTACGACGACGTTGTACAATTAAAGCATCACTCCGTTTTCTCTTCTTACGAGTTTTCAGACCTAATGCTGGCTTACCCCAAGGAGTAACTGGTCCGCTTCTACCGACTGGTGCCCGGCCTTCTCCACCACCATGAGGGTGATCGACTGGGTTCATCACACTACCTCTAACTGTTGGTCTTTTACCTTTCCAGCGGTTGCGACCTGCTTTACCTAAGCTGATATTTCTATGATCGACATTGCCTACTTGGCCAAGAGTTGCGTAGCAACTTGCTCTGACTTTACGCCGTTCGCCAGAAGGGAGTTTGATTGTTACATATTCGCCTTCTTTTGCTACCAATTGAGCAGCGGCACCAGCAGCACGGACTATTTGTCCTCCTTTACCTGGAACAAGTTCCACATTATGAACATCTGTACCCAGGGGAATTTGACTCAGAGGTAAGGCGTTGCCAATTTCGATGGGAGCGTTTATGCCAGAAATAATGGATGCACCAACTTTTAGTCCTACAGGATGAAGGATATAACGTTTTTCTCCATCTTGATAATGTAGTAGTGCTATTCTGGCGTTCCGGTTCGGATCGTATTCTACTGATGCTACTTTGGCCGGAATATTATGTTTGTTACGACGGAAGTCGATAACACGATATAGTTTTTTGCTACCTCCGCCTCGGTGACGACAGGTAATGATACCACGGTTATTACGACCCTTTTTTCTATGCTTGTTTTTTACCAGAGACTTTTCTGGTTTTGAGCTAGTTATCTCAGCAAAGTCTGATACACTATGTTCTCGGGTACTTGGAGTATAGGGTCGGTAAGAACGAATACCCATAATTAATTTTCTATGCCACTTGAGATTTTACAGATTTAAAGATTTTAAATTTAGTTGAGTTTTTTTAGAGGTCTGGGAATAGAATTTTTCTAATTGGTTCCCCATCTTCTAAGCTAACAATGGCTCTTTTATATCTAGGTTTGAAGCCTTGAAATTTACCTACTCTTTTCTTTTTTCTTGGTAAATTTAGGGTATTCATACCTGTTACTTTTACTTCAAATAGTTGTTCAATTGCTGCTTTGATCATTGGCTTTGTTGCCCTTGGATCTACATCAAATGTGTATTGATTTAGTTCCATTAATCTAGTAGCTTTTTCTGTGACAACTGGGCATTTGATTATATCCACTAGATCTCGTGAATCAACTTTTATCCCCATACATCTCCTGAATTTTCTCTATTGCTGCTGCGGTAGCTATGATTTTATCTGCTTCTAGAATATCGTAAATATTCAAATTATTAGCTAGAGAGATTTTCAGTTTCGCAATATTACGACCTGACAGATATACATTTTCTTGTTTCTCTTCTAATACCAGCAGAACTTTAGATTCTGGTTCTACTCCCCAACGAGCGATCGCTTGACTAATTCTTTTGTTTTCGGTTTTGTTAATTGCTCGGAAATATTTTCGATCGCAATTAAGTCTTCTGAACGACTTTGGAAGGCGGTGCTGAGTGCTAGACGTTTTTCCTTGCGGTTCATTTTATGAGAGTAGTCTCTTGGTTTAGGACCAAAAATTACACCACCACCACGCCATAGAGGGGAACGGATGGAACCTGCTCTTGCTCTACCTGTTCCTTTTGTCGCCAAGGTTTACGACCTCCACCTCTGACTTCAGATCTTGTTTTTGTGCTGGCTGTTCCTTGGCGGTTATTCGCCATTTGTAGTCTTAAGGACCTATGAACAACATGAGCTGCACTTTCTTCTTTTGCTACTCGTAAGTTGAGAGTTGCTTGTCCAACTTCTTCACCTTGCCAGTTTTTTATGACACAATCAACCATCTTTATTTTCTCAAAATTTTTTCTATTTTTGACCTACTATGTTGGCTGGAGCAATGCTAACTAATGTGCCTGGTTTACCAGGAATGCTGCCTTTTATCAGCAATAGGTCTCTTTCTGTATCTATTCTCACTACTTTGAGTTTTCTAGTAGTGACTCGCACGTTTCCTAAATGTCCTGCCATTTTCTTACCTGGATAAACACGCCCTGGTGTTGTTCCTGGACCTGTGGAGCCAGGCAAACGATGGTTTTGGAACCGTGAGCCATTGGTCCACGTCTGAAGTTATGACGTTTTTGATAACCAGCAAAGCCTTTACCAATACTTTTTCCTGTGACATCAACGAGTTGGCCTGCTTCAAATAGATCGACTTTTATTTGTTGACCTAGTTCAAAGTTACCTGTATTTTCTACTCTGTATTCTCGTAGATGACGTAAGGGAATACCGCCTGACTTAACTAAATGTCCTTGTTGAGCATTAGTCAAGTATCTATTAACTTCTTTTGGTTCTTTGATATTGAGTTGACGGGTTTTATTTTTGGCTTCTCCATATCCTATTTGGATTGAAGTATAACCGTCTGTTTGTTCGGTTTTAATTTGGGTTACTACACATGGACCAGCTTGTACTACTGTTACAGGAATTGCTGCTCCTGTTTCAGGTTCAAATACTTGTGTCATGCCTAGTTTTTTTCCCAGGATACCAACTACCACTGTCGCTCTCCTATACTTTATTTATGCACTACAAAAATAATGTTTTTACTAGCTGTCAGCTATCAGCTATTAGCCTAAAAATTTGTATTAGGTATCTGTTTGCGGAGCATTCCGTCAGGAAACGCTTTTTAGTTGAAATAATTTATTTTTTTAACAGACAGTTTTGTACCTAATAATTAATAAATCATATTATTTACACATAAATAATAGTTTAAACTTATCCTTATATCTTAATTACAACAGTGGTTAATTTCATCACTATTTCTTAGGAGCGATCGCCCTAAGTCTATTGTTAGTAATAGTTAACTTCTGTTTGATTGTATTAGGATAGGTTTTACTGCTTTCACCAAGTTTATGATCAACTTTGATGCTTTTTAAAATAACATCAGAATTAAACATATTATTAGTATTAAACCAGTAGCGTTGCTAGATTTAACTAATGACTTAAGCTTGTATTAGTCTTGATTGTGACATACTCCCACGCCAACCTTAAGGTATGGTGTGGGCTTCTCGTTTCCCAGTCCCGCTATTGCGTCGGACTCCACAAGCTTTAAGAACGGAATGCCCTACCGCCCTATTTTTGATATTTATTGCTGCATTCAAATCGCAGTCAATAATCACACTGCAATTGGCACAAGAATGAGTTCTTTCTGATAATTTTTTGGGGACTTTTTTACCACAATTTGAACAATTTTGGCTGGTCTTTTGAGGATTCACAGCTATAGTCTTCTATCCAGCATTTTCAGCTTTGACAGTTAAAATAGTTAGAATTTGTCCCCATCCAGTTGATTGCCCAAGTTTTAAGCTTGATTTTCCCACCAGAAACAGAAATTTTTAAATAATGGTGAAAAACTCCAGAATGGCATTGTCAATCAATTGGACTTGGACATCGAATCCAATTAATTTACCACCGATTCATCTCACACCAATTTTTCAAATATGGCGTGAGGCTTCTCGGCGATGTAGCTAATTTTTCTCTTAAAGTACTAGAGAATTTATGGAACTAATACTCAGCATGACAATAGAATATCATCGTTGAATGATAACGATAATATTTATATTTACCAGCTATTATTTTTTAGCTTTTTGTCTTTAGCTCTAGTTCTTAGCTTTATGGTCGCCAGGACTTGAGTAGCTTGCTAATCAGTATCCTTTTATTCTAGGAAGTACATAAATTTACACAACTGACTATTACTTGATTTTTACACCTGAAATAGTTAGCTAACTAATAATTTACTAAACCTTTGTATCACCCAAATCTAAGTATTGAACTCAATAATAGGGTTAATTTAGGCCATACTTACCTATTAGATCACTTTTTGGCGACAATATATAATTGTATAGTATTTACTAGGACTTGTCTAGTAGTTGAAATAATTTTTTTGAGGTCGCTAGGAACACAAGTATCTTTGGTTTAAACAACTATAATGTAGACCAAATGTAATAACCTAGAATCTAAAAATTAGGAACAAGATTAAGCATGGCACTGATTACGACTGGTCGAGGAATGATTAAAGATTTGGAGAAGTCTGGGTCTTTGGCCGTTTATGTTCCTTTGGAAGGAGGGTTTGAAGGGCGTTATCAACGTCGGTTAAGGGCTTCTGGCTATGTAAGTCACAATATTACTGCTAGAGGTCTTGGGGATTTGGCCATGTATCTGACAGGGGTGCATGGAGTTAGACCTCCTCACTTAGGTAAGAAAAGTATGAGTAATGGCCCAGCAGTTGGTTATGTTTACTATGTACCGCCAATTGTCAGCTATCGACTGGAACAGTTACCACCTAAAGCTAAGGGTTTGGTTTTGTGGATTATAGAAGGTCAGATTCTATCTAGTCAAGAAATTGAGTATTTAACTGTCCTACCTAAATCAGAACCACGAGTTAAGGTGATAGTGGAAATGGGTGGCGATCGCTTCTTTAGATGGACACCACTTCAAAATGCTTTGGTACCCGGCTAAAGAGTTTTTGAGCTAACATTTTATCTTTGTACTTCAATTTTTTTTGAGCTAAAGGCTCTAGTATATAAGCGTGAGAGAACGCTATTCTCCCTAATTTCGCTAAAAGAAGGCCACTGGTTTAAGTTAATCTGTGGGGCCAGCTTCCAACACCTGCCAACAGTAAGAAATTTAACATTAGCTTATACTTTGGCAGGGGCAGATTGTATTGATGTGGCTGCCGATCCGGCGGCGATCGCTTCTGCTGGACAGGCTTTACAGGTTGCAAGTGGTCTCCAAGATTGGGCCAAGTATCAGGGATTTGGCTACCAAACGTTACCATGGATAATGGTAAGTATCAATGATGGAGAAGATCCTCATTTCCGGAAAGCTGAGTTTGACCCTACTGTTTGCCCCACAGACTGCTGGCGACCTTGTGAGAGAGTCTGTCCGGCAGATGCTATAGTTTTTTCTGAAGATAGAGATAGTATAACTTCTGGTAATTCAGGGGTTATTGATGAACTTTGCTACGGTTGTGGAAGATGTTTGTCTGTATGTCCTAAGCAACTAATACAGGCTCGTTCTTATGTATCCACTCCTACTTCTATTGCATCATTAGTATTGCAGACTGGTGTAGATGCCATTGAAATTCACACCCAAGTGGGAAGAGAAAGTGATTTTCAGCGACTCTGGAAAAGCATAAAACCTTGGGTAAATCAATTAAAACTAATTGCTATTAGTTGCCCTGATGGAGAAGGGCTGGTAGAATATTTACAAAATTTGTATGAAATTATCTCTCCTCTTCCTTGTACTCTAATCTGGCAAACTGATGGTAGGCCGATGAGTGGAGATATTGGGGCAGGTAGCACAATGGCGGCGATCGTATTGAGTCAAAAGGTGTTGAATGCCAAACTACCAGGGTATGTACAGCTAGCAGGAGGAACAAATAATTCTACTGTAGCCAAGCTTGTTGCTAAAGGTTTGCTAGCTTCTGAGAATAACAAACAGGAAGACTCTGCTAAAAATTTAAATACTTATATTCCGGAAAATAGATTTGTATCTGGTGTAGCTTATGGTAGCTATGCCCGCGTTTTGTTGTCACCAATTTTGGAAAAATTAGAAACAATGCACAAATCACAGCTGCAGGCAATTGAATCTGTCTACAGCACAACTAGCAATGCCCAAGA
This sequence comes from Okeania sp. KiyG1, assembly GCF_014132355.1. GTDB lineage: Bacteria > Cyanobacteriota > Cyanobacteriia > Cyanobacteriales > Microcoleaceae > Okeania. The sequence continues at coordinate 109,071 of NZ_BLZO01000171.1, read as the reverse complement.
ACTCATTAATGATTCCCAGCTAACAAAGCTGGAAGTTTTACCGGAACTTCTTTGGGAAGCTGTCAGTTTAGCTGACTCTCTGGTTTCCCAAATCAAAAAATCGGATCATCTCAGTAGAATGAGGAATTAGTAATGAATTTCCATAAGAGAATTTTCTTTGATACCGATATGGAAATAGAAGGCGGGTTGAAATCAGGGTAAAAACGCTTAAACTTCAGTATGTATGTGTTAAGCTCGCCCCCTCAAGGTTTATAATTCCGTCAGTCACCGGAATTGATATAAATCATAGTTTCAGTTTTTGCCTCAAAAGCTTTTTTCTCACCCAGTAGAATAGAAGTAACTTTTAACTAAAGTATGCAGATAACAGACGACCTTTATAGATTACTAGAAATTGTACCAGACCAAGTTAGACGGCCTCTACTGCAACATCAACAGCGAAATAACCTGATCGAAATTGTGATGGATCTGGGTCGTCTCCCAGAAGCTCGTTTTCCATCCCATGCAGAATACCTGGGCGAAATTCCTATTTCTAGAAAAGACCTCAATTATTCCATAGAACGAGTTGGTCATTTTAGCAGCGATAATCGAGCAGGTATTGAGCAAACGCTACACCGGATTAGTGCTATTCGCAATCGCACGGGAGAAGTTATTGGTTTAACTTGTCGAGTGGGGCGGGCAGTCTTTGGCACAATTGGTATGATTCGCGAGTTAGTGGAAACCGGAAGGTCGATTTTGATGCTCGGTCGCCCTGGTGTAGGAAAAACAACGGCACTACGAGAAATTGCACGGGTGCTGGCTGATGATTTAGAAAAACGGGTGGTGATTATTGATAGCTCTAATGAAATTGCTGGGGATGGAGATGTTCCTCACCCTGCTATTGGTCGTGCCCGTCGGATGCAAGTTGCTCGCCCGGAACAACAGCATCAAGTGATGATTGAGGCGGTGGAAAATCATATGCCAGAGGTGATTGTGATTGATGAGATTGGTACGGAATTGGAGGCTCTGGCAGCGAGGACTATTGCAGAGCGTGGCGTGCAGTTAGTGGGAACTGCTCATGGTAATCAGATGGAAAATTTGGTAAAAAATCCAACTCTATCCGATTTAATTGGGGGTATTCAGGCTGTAACTTTGGGTGATGATGAGGCACGACGTCGGGGTTCTCAAAAAACTGTTCTGGAACGTAAAGCACCGCCTACTTTTGAAATTGCTGTGGAAATGTTGGAAAGACAACGTTGGGTGGTTCACGAACAGGTTGCTGATACTGTTGATGCTTTGTTGCGGGGGCAGAAACCTAATCCACAAGTGAGGACTGTGGATGAGAATGGTGAGGTGAAGATCACACGAGAGTATAATGGTACTCCAAGATTGGGTGGGGGTGTTAATCAGAATGCGGGAGCGCTATTGGGACAGTCAGGGGCAATGTTGACTTCTCGTGGTGGTTTTCGTGATTCTGGTTATATTATGCCATTGCCTAATACAGGTCAAGTTAATCAACCTGTAGAGTTTTCTGAGTCTAAGTCTTTTGAAGAGTTATTGGATGAGTCTTTCTCGGGAAATGGGATGTTTTCTAATGGTAATGGTAATGTAGGGCGTTGGGAAGCTCAGGCGACGGGTCCGAATGGTGAGGATTTACCTTTGCATATTTATCCTTATGCAATTCCACGTCATCAAATGGAACAGGTGATTAGTACTTTGGGTTTGCCTGTGGTTTTGACTAAGGATATTGATAGTGCGGATGTGGTGTTGGCTTTGCGAACGCACACCAGAAAACAGTCTAAGTTACGGCATATTGCTAAGGCTCGTCATGTGCCTATTCATGTGATTAAGAATAGTGGTTTGCCTCAAATTGCTAAGGCACTGCGACGGTTATTGGATATGGAAGATCCTAGCACTCCTGAGTTTGCTGACTTGAATTTGTTTGCTGCTTCAGCTTCGGAAGATGAGATGGAGGCTTTGGAGGAAGCACGGTTAGCAGTGGAGCAAATTGTGATTCCAAAGGGGCAACCTGTGGAACTTTTGCCACGGTCTCCAAAGGTGCGGAAGATGCAGCATGAACTTGTGGAGCATTATCGCTTGAAGTCTTCTAGTTTTGGAGATGAGCCTAACCGACGTCTGCGTATTTATCCAGCGTAGTAGAAGGAAGAAGGAAGAGGGAAGAAGGAAGAGGGAAGGAGGAAGAAGGTGTTTACCGAATAATTAATATAGGACTTACGCAGTACAACGTATTTCCGTCATTGCGACCGACAGGGTTTGCGGAGCATTCCGGAACGGAAAGCAATCTTAAATCCTAATTTTTCGTACCTTATGCGTAAGTCCTGTTATATCAAATCCGGTATCATTGGTGTAATTAGGACTTGCTGATTAAAGTTAAAAGCATTGAAATATAAAGACTTTAGCCTTTTTTAAGTCGAAAAAAGTGCAAATTTTTCAGCTCTTCATGCTCAAAAAGGAGTGTATTTTAGGCTCATAGTTGGGCAGAAAAATCATTCTTACAATTCTTACTCCTACCTCCTCGCTCATTCCCATTTCTCCTGTCTTCCCCTCCTGGGAGGGGTTAGGGATGGGTTGTCTCCTACCCCTACTAAAAGACTTTTTCAGCAAATCCTAATTATATGGGGAGTTTGGGGAGATATTGAGAACTCTTAATAAAGCTATTAAATAGATGTGTTATTTGCGTTAACTTATTAGACATCTCCTCCAAAAGAGGGAATAGGGAATAGTGGGAAATAATTGATGATTCATGTACGATAATTGATTTGATTTTTTATTGTTGGAAATGTCTTCTCCTAATACCTTCTTTCTTCCTCCTGACTCCTGAGTTTTGACTCCAATTATTTATAATATCATGTCCGGATAATAGCGCGGTCGCAAACACCTTATTCCTTTGAACCAATATTCCCTTCTGCCTTCCTTATATTATTCTATAAAAATGAATGGAACTCTATTACAAAAATTTATTAAATTAATTGCAGATTATGTAGGTTTGCAGATTCGAGAACAAGATTATGATAATTTATGTGATAAGATATTTATGAGGATTAAATCATTAAAATTATCTTTGCCGGAGCAATATTATCAACTTTTAAAAAGTCAAAATAAAACAAGCAAAAATGAATGGGAAAAATTCATAACATTGTTAACTGTGACTGAAAGTTATTTTTTTAGAGACCGGGGGCAATTTGAATTATTAAAAAATGTTATTTTGCCGGGAATTATTAAGTCGAAAGAAGCATCTAATGAAAAAGTATTAAAGATTTGGAGTGCAGGATGTTCGACGGGTGAAGAACCTTATTCTTTAGCAATTATTGTTCAAGAACTAATACCTAACTGGAAAGATTGGAATATTTTGATTTTAGGAACGGATATTAATGAAGTAGCTCTAGGGAAAGCAAGAGAGGGAATTTATAGTCATTGGTCATTTCGTTTACTAGAAAAGCAAATACAAGATAAATATTTTGATAAATTTCAGGGAAAATGGAAACTTAAAGAACAAGTAAAAAAAGGGTTAAGTTTAACAATATAAATTTAGTCAGAGATAATTTTCCTAGTCATATCGATTTAATTTTATGTCGCAATGTATTTGTATATTTTGAAGCTAAATCTATACTATTGGTAATCAGGAAATTTTATAATTCTCTGAACAAAGGAGGGTATTTAATGACAGGTCATGCTGAACTATATCGTCAATTAATTGACAAGTTTCAGGCGATCAGTTTTCCAGAATCTTTAGTTTATCAGCGCGTACATGATCGGCAATCTAAAAAGAATTTAGCTGATGATAGTTTTTCAATAATTGGGGGTAATTTAATATCTATAAATAAAAGTTTAAGCTCTGCATTAATTAGTTCAAAATCTAACGTTCGCGTCTCTAGTAATTCTGATATTTGTTATGATACGAATCAAAAAATATTATTTGATTTAGACTCAAAAAAAAACGTTCGAGAAAAATAAATAGTAACTACTCTATTGAATCAGACCGGAATTTACTCGAAGCAGAAGCATTATTTGAATGTAAAGCTTATGTTGATGCAATTAAAAAGGCAGAGCAATTTATTAATTTACATCCGAAAAATTTTAGGGCATATAAGTTACTTGCTCAATTGTATGCAAATTTAGGCAAGTATGAATCTGCTACTTTTTACTGCTATAAAGCAATAGAAGTAAATTATTTATCAGTATATCCTTACTATTTATTAGTGAATATAGCAGAAGAAGAGGGAGATATAAAAAAGCAAAAATGTTGTTAAAACAGATAATTTATCTTTCTCCAAAAGAAATTCCTGCTTATCTAGAACTTAGTTCGTTATATGAAGCACAACAAGATATTACACGAGCTAAAAAGATGAAAAATACAGCTCTAGAACTACTGAAAAAATTACCTAATGATGCTACCGTAGAGTATAAAGGAGGCATCAAAGTGTGTGAGTTAATAAAATATTTAGAAACTTAGAAAATGGGCGTTGCTGAATCAAGGGATGAATCTTTTTTGAACAGGTAAATCTCATCCTTAATACTTCTTTTTTGTTCAAGCATACAATTCATCCCACAAATATGTAACGCCTCTCCTTCTATTCTTCTTTCTTCTTTCTTCCCTCCTGACTCCTGACTCCTGACTCCTGACTCCTAAGTAATTGATGGAAAATAAATCATATCTGATATTTTTACAGAATAACTGTTTCTATGGAATAGAAGCATTATCTGTTAGAGAAATATTTTTATTGCCCGAAGTAACAGCGATCGCTGAAATGCCAGACTCTATTATTGGTGTGATTAATTTGAGGGGAAATATATTACCTTTGATGGATCTAAATATTCGTCTAGGATATCAGCAAAGAGATTATTCTTTAACAGATAATGTGGTTGTTATTGAATGGCAACAATCTACTATTGGTATTATTGTCAATGAAGTTTACGAAGTCAAAAATATTCGAGTAACAGAAATAACAACAAAACTATATAGTTATGGAAATGATAGACATAATAAATCACATTTAGTCACAGGGTTGGCTAATTTGGAAGAAAAATTAATTATTTTACTATCTAGTAAGTATCTAATTCAGTATGTAGAATTACCTGAGTTTTCTGTAGATAAGCAAAAAAAAATAGATGGTTTGATTAAAGAAAATTCGTCAGAAAAAGTACAGAACATCAACAATTTTCAAGGTTAATATTTTGCCCAAACGCTACATCAAGAGAAAGAGATATCTTCCAAGAACGGGCAAAAAACATGAGGTTATCTACTCATATTCAGGATGTTAGTAACTTGATGCCACTAGCAGTAATTGGTTTAAATAAAGAATATTTTGGAATTGATTTAAAAGTAGTACGGGAATTTACTTACATCCACAAAGTTACTCCTATTCCTTGTACTCCAGAGCATATTTTTGGTAATATTAATTTACGGGGAGAAATTATCACTTTAGTAAATATTCGTGGGTTGTTAAATATGCAGATTTATCAAACAAAAAATAACAAAAATCAAGCATTAATTTTTGAGGTAGATGATTTTGTTGGTGGTATTAGAGTAGATGAAATATTTGATGTGATCTATCTTAATCCTTTAGATATTAAATCAATTCCTGCTACTATTAATCATACTCAAACTCACAATGAATATTTATTGGGAACTGCGATGTACCGAGAAAAAATGATTAGTCTTATCAATTTTCAGAAAATTATTACGCAGAAAAGCTTAGTTGTTGAGCAAGAAGTATAATTGTAAGCTATCAGTTATCAGCTATCAGCTATTAATTTTGGAAAGGTAAAAGCAACCTTTGAAATTGAGAAAGAATAAAAGTTACTGCCAAAGTCCCCTTACTAAACCTTAGAAGTAATTATTCATTACTAATTGCTGAAGAGCGCAGTTCCTCCGTTTGCGCAGCATTCCGCAGGAAATATTTACGATAATTGAATCATCACTGAAAAATTTATGTTTGAAAATATCAAGTTAAGAACGCGTTTATTGTTAGGATATGGAGTCCATGTAGTTTTATTTCTAGGACTAACGGGAGTCATGTATGGAACTACGACTAAAGTATTAGGAACTTTAAAAGAAATTGAGAAAGTACAAGCTGTGATTATTGATGTAAATAAGGCAACTCTATATGGGGAAAAAATGGTGAGAAGTTTTCGTGGTTATTTAGCTGTTCAAAATGAAGTATTTATTGAGGAATATAATGATGGTGCAAAGCTTTTCGATACAGCTATTGAGTCTATAGAAGAATTAATTAATACTCCAGAACAAGAAGAGCTTTTAGGCCAAATGAAGGATGCTAAAAATGATTTTCAATTCTTTGCCAATCAAGTTATAAAATTAGTAAAAGATGGCAAACAAAATGAAGCAGTAAGTGTATTTAATACTGGAAAAGGTAAAGAATTTGTTGATGAATTTGAAAGACTAAGTAATAAATTTGCCTCCCTGGAGAAAATAGAACTTGAAGAGGAAACACAGGGAACACAAAAGAATTTAATTTTATTATTATGGCTGCTAAGTATAGGTTCCATATTGTTGATTCTCATTTCCATAATTGTAGCAGTAAAAACTACAGGTAATATTAGTAAAAAAATTAATCAGGTAACTGAAAATATAGTCAACTTTTCTACAGGAATTTCTACCACAATAATTCAGCAGGAACTTACTGCTGCTCAACAAGCTAGTTCTGTAAATGAAACTACTACAACGATGGATGAATTAGGTGCTTCTTCTCAAACTACAGCAGAACAAGCTACAGCGGCAGTGGCAGCTGCAAAAAAGGCTTTAAATTTAGCTGAAGAGGGAACAGAAGCAGTTGATATAAGCTTAGAAGGTATGGCTTCTTTGAGTGAAAAAGTGGGAGCGATCGCTCAACAAATTGCTCGTTTAAGTGAACAAACAAATCAAATTGGTAATATTTCTCAGCTTGTTAGTGATTTAGCAAATCAGACTAATATGTTAGCATTAAATGCTGCAGTAGAAGCGGTTCGTGCTGGAGAACATGGTAAAGGTTTTACTATTGTTGCTAATGAAATTCGTAAATTAGCTGATGAAAGTAGAAAGTCTGCGGAAAAAATTTATACATTAGTTGCTGATATTCAAACATTAATTAATTCTACTGTTATGGCAACAGAAGCAGGTACACAGAATGTTGAGTCAGGAGTAAAAATTTCTCAACAAGCAGCGACTGCTTTTAATGGTGTTAAAGAAGCAATTAATAATGTAGTTTTAAATAATCAGCAAATTTCTTTTAATGTTAAACAGCAAGCGCTCGCTATTAAGCAAGTTGTAGATGCAATGAATGAGCTGAATAAAGGAGCACAAGAAACAGCTAGTGGTTTAGGACAAACTAAGCAAGGAGTTCAAAAGCTTAATGAAGTGAGTAAAGAGTTAAAGTCTATAGTTTGAACAGGCAACAGGCAACCCACCCCTAACCCCTCCTGGGAGGGGAATAATTGATAATTTATGGATAATAATTTATTTTCTGTATGAATTTTCCTTCTAATATAATAGCTGATAGCTGACTGCTGTTTGCGTTTGCGTAGCATCCCGTAGGGAAGTATTCCGTAGGAAATGCTTACCGAAAAATTGTGATTTAAAGCCTCTCCTTTTAAGGGGATAATAAAGAAAAATTTTCCTTTGAGTCAATCCTCTTATTTTAAAGAAGAGGTAATTATTAATTATTAATTATTAATTATTAATTGTTAAGTAGTTATCTATAAAAGATGAAAAATGTTTGATAATATCTTCAAAAAATACAATACAAAATGCTAATTGTTCTAATTTTTAGCACAATTACTCCTGTTTCAATAGTAGGTTATTATGGGATAATCACTGCTACTAATACTTTGCGAGATTTAGCTTTAGCCAACTTGCAAAAAAAGATTAACGATAGTTCAGAAAATATAATTAATAACTTAGAAAATATTGGTTATGATATTTTATTTTTGAGCAAAGTTCCGCCTATTCAAGGAATTGTCAGAGCTAGAAATAACAATAGCATCGATCTACAAGGTAATTCTACTTATGATGCTTGGCGAGAAAGACTAAGCGTCATATTTATAGAATTTATGCAAACAAAACCATACTATATGCAGTTACGTTATTTGGATGAAAGTGGAAATGAAATGGTGCGTGTAAATTCAGATGGATTAATAGTGAAAAATATTCCTGAAGAGCAGTTACAAAATAAAGCAAAGAGAGAATATTTTACAGAAACTATGACCCTAAATTTAGGTGAAATTTACGTCTCGCCCATAAATCTTAATCGAGAACAGGGAAAAATTGAAATCCCTTATAAACCAACAATTAGATATGCAACTCCTATATTTTCAGCAGATGGAAAACGTCAAGGAATTATCATTGCCAATTTGCTAGTTGACCGGATGTTCCAAAAGTTAAAACAAGAAAATCAAAATCCAATTGGGACAGCTTTTATTATTAATCAAGATGGCTACTATTTATATACTCCAAATGAAGAAAAAGAGTGGGGTTTTGAACTAAATACAGATGAAAAAATTCAAAAATATTATTCAGCAAAAGTGAGTGATAAAATTTTATCTGGCGGTCAAAGTGATATTGTCAATGGTGTAGATAGCGTAATTACTTACAACACTATTTTTTTACAGGAAAACAATACCAATAAATTTTTAGTAGTTGTCTATGATTTACCTAAAAAATTGTATTTGCTCAAGCCAATAATTTTAAAAATTTAGCTTTGGTAATTATATGTTTATCTTTGATAATTTTTTTGTCCATTGGATGGTTGACTATAATGAATATAGTTCAAATAGTCAAAAATACAATTAATAATGTATCTTCTTTTTCTCATAATATTTTGGCGACAATGAATCAGCAGGAAAAGATTGCATCAGAACAGTTATTAGCTGCTAATGAAACTAATAATAATATGACTACTTTAGGTCAAGCTTCTCAAGAGATATCTCAACAAACAGAATCAGTTGCAGTGGCAGCAAGTAAAGTTTTAACATTAGCTGAAGAGGGAAATAAAATGGTAGATAAAACTTTTGAACAAATGCAGAGCTTGAGAGAAACTGTTGATAATATTAGTAGAAAAAATCAAGAACTTGGTGAAAAAACTACTCAAATTGGCAATATTTCTAGCTTGGCAAATTTAGTAAGTTCTTTAGCAATGCAGACTAATATTTTAGCCCTTAATGCTGCAGTAGAAGCAGTACGAGCTGGCGAACAAGGCAGTGGGTTTGCTGTTGTAGCTAAAGAAATTCGGAAATTAGCTGATCAAAGCTCTGAAGCTGCGAAAAGAATTAATGTAATTGTGCCAGAAATTAAAGCAGCAATTAATTCTACTCTCAAGGTGACAAATGAGGGAAAAAAAATAGTGAATGCTGGTGTTAAAACGGCAGAAGAAACTGCCAATACTTTCCAAAATTTAACAGAAGTAGTTTCTCATTTATTTGCTAGTAACCAGCAAATTCATCACAATACTGAACAACAAGCAGATGCTATTCAAAATGCGATTGAATCTATGAATAATCTCAACTACACTACTGCTGAAACAGCTAAGAGTATTTCTCAAGTTACAACTAGCACTCAAGAACTTTATGAAGCAGCGCTTAAACTTAAGAAAATAGTTTAAATAGCTATAGCCATAAGATTTTAGTTGTGAGATATTGGAGACTTTTGTTTTAGGGAATAGGGAATAGGGAATAGGGAATAGGGAAGAAGAAAAAACGAATACATAAGAATAAGATAACTGCTATGTTCTATACTTCAAAGGAATACCTCAATTCTCACATCTGATTCAGTGATTGCTATATATTAATTCAATTTTTGACGTTGTTGAATTAGTATATGATATTAATCTTAATGAGTTAGGGGTCAGGAAGGAATAAAGAAAAATAAATAAAGAATGTTACGAATAATAAGTATGATTAAAAGAAAAGTGCAGAAGATTTCCCTTTAACTAAGCGGTGCGACGACGCCAGCTCCCTTGCGGAACGCGCACCAAGAGAAAAAGATAAATTATGGCCTAATAAATGGTATTAAAACTATTCATTCTGACTCCTGACTCCTGACTCCTGACTCCTAAGAAATACTCTAGTTATTTGTAGTAAACATTTATCAAATTGGTGTAATTTATGATTGAAGATACTGAACTTCGGGAAGTATTTAAAACTGCTAGTGAAGAACATCTCCAAAAACTTGATGAAGGATTTTTATATTTAGAAAAATATCCACACGACTTAACAAAATTAGAAGAGCTATTACGAGAAATTCACAGCTTAAAAGGTGATGCTGCAATGTTAGGAATTAAAGATGTATCTCAACTTGCTCATCAGTTGGAACATTTATTAGGAGAAATTACGCGGGGCAAGCAAATTATATCTCCAGAAACTAGCGATCGCCTTTCACTAGGATTAGATGCCATTTATAAACTTGTACAAGAGGCAGTTACAGGAGAACCATCAGGCATAAATACTGTTCATGTACTAGCTATTTTGATGGGAGCAAATAATATCAAGACATCATTACAAGACCAAGATAAAATACATTTAAAATCTGAAAAAACTATTGCTATTAGTACTTCTGTCAAAGAGCAAAAAGTTGCCAAAAATACTTCCTCACCCAATACTCAACAGCCAGAAGAAGTAGCTAAAATTAATGAATCTAGTTTCACCAAAACCGAGCCAGATGAAAATACTTTAACCAGTGAAACTCCAGATATTTCCAGCTCTTATCATATTGAAACAGTTCGTGTATCTACCCGTAATCTAGATTTTTTAATGACACAAACTGGAGAACTTAATGTAACTCAAATTAGACTTTTTCACCGACTAGCAGAAATAGAAAAAATTACAAATTTATGGGAAGAATGGAGTAGAGACATCCTCAAAAATTGCTTTCTTGTCTCCGGTCTAAATGTTAACGATCATACTACTATTAATAATTCTACTCAGCAATTTCAAAACTATTATCTGCAAACAGAAGAACGATTAGAAAATTTAGGACTGCTAATTAATAATTTGAGAAATTCTATTCATGAAGATATTGCTAAACTTGATTTAATTAGCCGTAACATAGGAACTGGAGTTCGTACCCTGCGAATGCTGCCTTTATCTACTATTTTTAATATTTTTCCTCGCGTTGTTAGAGATTTAGCAAGACAAGAAGGTAAAGAAGTAAAACTAATAATTGAAGGCGGTGAAAGTAAAGCAGATAAGCGAATTATTGAACAGATGAAAGACCCTTTAATTCATCTAATTCGTAATGCAATAGATCATGGCATTGAAACACCTACAGAACGCAAAAAATCAGGAAAAAATTCTGTTGCTACAATTAAATTAAGAGCAGAAAATACTGCTAGTCAGGTAATAATTGAAGTTATAGATGATGGGCGCGGGTTAGATATTGAAAAAATCAAACAAACAGCGGTAAAGCAAAAAATTTGTAGTCAAACTGAATTAGCCTCAATGACACAAACAGAAATTCAATCCATGATTTTCACCCCTGGATTTTCTACAAAAAAATTTGTTACTGAAATTTCAGGTAGAGGCATTGGTTTAGATGTAGTCAAAGCAAATGTAGAAGAACTTAAAGGAAATATTCACATAGAATCTCAACTAGGAAAAGGATGTTTAATCAGAGTGATACTCAGTACTTCTATCGCCACGATTAATGTATTAATAGTAGCTGTTGCAAATATTTATTATGCTTTGCCTATTGAATGCGTTAAAACAACTTTATTGGTATCTATAGAATCTATTTTTACTATTGAAGGTAGAGATACTATTATTTTTGATAATGAGCCTGTTTCAGTTTTTCCACTGTCAGATTTACTAAATTTTTCAGCTATTGAACGGGATGAAATAAATGAAATCCAGGAGAATAATTGTATTATTATACAAATCGGAAATGAGAAATTAGGACTTTTTGTTGATGATTTAATAGATGTACAAAATGTTATGCTTAAACCCCAAAGTAAATTATTGAAACGGGTAATAAATGTGTCTGGTGCAACTATTCTTGGTACTGGTGATGTCTGTATGATTTTAAATCCTCAAGATTTAATGAAATCAGCCAAGAAATTATCGACATCTATTTTTAGTTCAAAATTTGTTCAGCAATTAAAAGTTGAAAAAGTTAATAAAAAATCTCTCATCTTATTAGTAGAAGATTCAATTGCTACACGAACCCAAGAAAAAAGAATTCTCGAAAATGCAGGTTATGAAGTTATTACTGCAGTTGATGGAATAGATGCTCTTAATAAACTAAAAATTCGCTCTTTTGATGCTGTAATTTCTGATATTCAAATGCCTAATATGGATGGCTTGACTTTAACTACTAAAATTAGAGAAAACCAAAATTACGCTGAATTGCCTATTATTTTAGTAACATCCTTAGCATCCCATGAAGATAAACAAAAAGGTGCAGAAGTAGGCGCTAGTGCTTATATTACTAAAGATAGTTTTAATCAAGAAGTTCTTTTAGAAACTTTAAAAAGATTAGTTTAAATAGGGTAGGAGTCAGGAGTCAGGAGTCAGGAGTCAGGATAAATTAGGAATTATAGAAGAGGTAAGAGGAAGAATTATCCCTACCCAACATTTTTATTAATATGATTTTAATTGAGCGATCGTAATAAAAAAATAGATTGATGTTTGATTTATCTATTGGACAATAGTGGCGTGACACGCCTAAAATGGTGCATCGGGTAGGGGCGGGTTCCGCGTTAAGTTAATGGTTTTACCCAGGACCTGGTAAACCCGCCCCCGCACCAATAATCGCTCTGCACAGTTTTAGCTGTGTCAGTCCAATAGTTAAGGTGTGCTGATTCAATGTCAAAGCATTTACATTCTAATGGTTTGAGCAATTTGAATTCTGGAAATATCAGCTATATCGCTGTGTTTGGCGATTATGGATGTTTGATTTATCTATTGGACAATAGTGGCGTGACACGCCTAAAATGGTGCATCGGGTAGGGGCGGGTTCCGCGTTAAGTTAATGGTTTTACCCAGGACCTGGTAAACCCGCCCCCGCACCAATAATCGCTCTGCACAGTTTTAGCTGTGTCAGTCCAATAGTTAAGGTGTGCTGATTCCATCTCAAAGTATCGACTTATATTGGTTTGAGCAATTTTAATTCTGGAAAAATTATCAGCTATATCGCTGTGTTTCACGATTATTGATGTTTGATTGATCTATTGGACAATAGTTAGAGTTTGCTGATTAATTCTCAAAGCATCGACTGATATTGGTTTGAGCAATTTTAATTCTGGAAAAAGTATTAGCTATATCGCTGTGTTTCACGATTATTGATGTTTGATTGATCTATTGGACAATAGTTAGAGTTTGCTGATTAATTCTCAAAGCATCGACTGATATTGGTTTGAGCAATTTTAATTCTGGAAAAAGTATTAGCTATATCGCTGTGTTTCACGATTATTGATGTTTGATTGATCTATTGGACAATAGTTAGGGTTTGCTGATTCAATGTCAATACTTTGACATTCTGATGGTTTGAGCAATTTTAATTCTTGAAAAAGTATCAGCTTTTCCGTTGAAGCGAGCTGAAAAAGTGAGCATTTTGAGGTAACACAAGGCAGAAAAGTTAAGAGACTATTCTTCCGATATCATGTCCGGTTAAATAGTTATCGCGATCGAATAAGCAGATTCTATCATCCGTGCATCCGTGGCAAAATCTTTGTCTTGCCCTGACTTCTCCGCTCACACGGATTATGGCACGGATATACGGATGGATGTGGGACAGAGAGAACAGCACACACAGATTCGGGCACGGATATACGGATGAATGTAGGAAAGAGGTAAAAGAAGAAAAGAACAAAGGGAAAGGATTCTAGGAACAAGGGACAGACGAGACGACACGAAAACCCACAACGTAGTAGTGGAAGTCCGCAAAATTGTAGTAACGCCAGGCGCAACGGCAATCCCGAGAAATGAAGTACCAGCAACCGCCACGGAGCACTCTTCTATGACTATCTCCACCAGTTTCCCAAGCACTTCCATCAGTAGGCGCACCATTATAGTTCTCATGCCAAACATCCTGACACCATTCCCAGACATTACCGTGCATATCATACAAACCAAAAGCATTAGGAGGAAAAATTCCCACATCTGTTGTTTCTTGACGATATTCTCCTTTCGGTGCATCAGCATAAGGAAAGTTGCCATTATAGTTAACTAACTCAGACGTTATAGTTTCGCCAAAATAAAAAGGTGTTGTTGTTCCTGCTCGACAAGCATATTCCCACTGACTCTCACTAGGTAAACTATATTTTTTACCCGTTATTTCTGAGAGTTTCTGACAAAATTTTGTCGCGTCGTACCAACTTACATTTTCTACAGGGCGGTTTGCACCTTTAAACCTAGAAGGATTATTTCCCGTAATCACTTGCCAAAAATTCTTTTTTCCCATAACTGCTTTCCACTGCGCTTGAGTGACTGGATACTTTCCCATGAAAAATTCTGGCACATCCACATAATGTTGCGGACCTTCACTATCTCTTCTCCCTGCTTCTGTCTCTGGAGACCCCATGAGAAATCTAGCACCGGGAATTTTTACCATTTCCAGGGTGACTCCATTATCGAGGTTTTCTGTCACTACTTCTGCTTGACCTTGACGGCGACTTATTATTTCTCCTTTCCTATCAACTGTGACAGTAGTAAATGTCTGAATAGGAAATTTGGGTTGTGCTGGAGGGATAGGAGTTTGTGTCGGTGAGCGATTAATTATTTTACCCCTACTGTTGACTGCCACGGTAGTAAGTATCTGAGTGGGAACTTGTGATTTTGGTGGAGGGGTAGGTGCTGGTGTAGGTTTTGGTGTTGGTGGAGTGATAAAACCTAACGCTTCTAATACTTCCGTAGCATTTTCATAACGTTGTGGAAAATATTCATGTACCATCCTATCTAATATATTTGCCAGACGATCGCTCACTTGCGCTTCATTGCGCCAGATAATATTTTCTGTCTTTGGATCTGTCGGTAAATTTCCTGGGTTTTTACCAGTCAGTGCTTTTATTCCTACCATTCCTACTGCATAGATATCGCTACTAAGTTTTGGTTTACCATTACTTTGCTCACTTGGCATATATCCAGGAGTTCCGACTGCAATAGTTAAAGTTGTTGTACCTGGTTGTTGACTTGTAGTTAATACACTTATTTCTTTTACTGCCCCAAAATCTATCAATACTATTTTGCTATCTGACTTCCGACGCATCAAATTTTGTGGCTTAATATCTCGGTGAATTATATTATTTTGATGAGCTACTGCTAATGCTTCTAATATTCCTTTGAGTAAAGCAATAGTGTAAGACTCGCTTAATTTTTTCCCCGGCGTCAGTTCTTTACTTATATCTTGTCCTTCTATATATTCCTGTACTAAGTAAAATTCCGTTCCTTCCTGGAAATGGGCAAATAATTTTGGTATTTGGTCTGAGTCTTGCCCTAATTTGTATCAAGTCTCTGCTTCTCTCTCAAACAACTTTTGAGCGACAGGCAAAACTCCTGGGTCTGGAACTTTAGGTTTGAGATGTTTGACTACACATTTTGGGTTTCCCGGTAAGTGTAAATCTTGAGCCAAGTAGGTATCCCCGAAATTTCCACTTCCGATTTTTTTAATAATTTCGTAACGTTGTTTCAGGATTCTTCCAGACTGCATAATTTCAGTTATTCAGTTATCAGACTTCCTGCTCTATAAAACTGATACAAAGCGTCACATAACGTGACAATTTGATGTTTACTTCCTGCTTCCACTGAGGCCGTTGGCGGTTACTCATCCACAGGCATTTACGACCGAGCCGACCGCATTTCTTAAATTTATACTTGCGTTTAAATCCCGGTCTATAGATATGCCACAATCAGGGCAGTCATAAGTTCTTAGATTTAACGGCATATCTTGAACATGACCGCAGTTTGAGCAAGTCTTTGACGATGGAAAAAATCTATCTACTACTACTAATTCACTTCCGTACCATTTGCATTTATATTTAAGCTGTCGCCTAAACTCGTAAAATCCTTGGTCGGTTATTGATTTAGCTAGCTTATGGTTAGCTAACATTCCTCTGACGTTTAAATCTTCTATGGCAATACTGCCGTGGTTGTTATAGTCGATGTGGCGTATTACCGCCCGCACCTCTACTTCAAAACCCTGCGTGCGACTTTCACCGCACAAGGCTCCTAGCAGTCTATGGCAACGTATCATGTGAGATACAAAATCCTTTGATTAAGACTAAACTTGGTCAGAGTCCAGTGATTCCTAATCTTCCACTATTGTTTTCAAGGAGTGTCTAATCCTACCGCCTTGGAGCTTCTGCTTCCGGGTCGCTTTGCATTCGACTAACGAGCAAGGCAATTACAGGTTAAAAGCTTCTGCCCTGTACGCATAGTTTCAGCGAGCTTCACTCTAGGTGTCTAAGCATCATCACCTATCCAACTACCGTTTCTCGACTGCCGGGGGCAATTCTGTTCCCCCATCCTACCCGTCAAGTGAGAATTCCGAGCTTCCCTCCTACTAACTAAATAACCTATTTTAGTCAGACTCACTTGCCGTTTTTCCTCGTTCCGAGTTACAGATTATTTTGACGGTTTAGGGCTGTCCAATTCGCCTACACGATTCCCAGGGATGCGTCTAATGCCAAAATATTACGCGGGATTTCCTCGTGTGCGGTCAAGAGATAAGAGGTGGTTCTTGCCGTACTTTGAGGCGCTTTTTCAGGACATTCCGCCCCGGTACCCATGCCGTCTCCCCATTACCCCCAGTGTGCCTACCACTATACGCTCTGGTTGGGGCCTGTTGCCAGCTTCACTCTGCTAGTGGAAAGGTCTAGCTCGGTGTGGCCAGGTCGGGAGTCTGCCTTCCCTTGGCAGGTGGGACTTTCACCCACATCCGTGACTCAGTTATTCATTGAGCTTAATTGCTCTTTGAACCCTGTTCATACCCCTCTAGTTTCTAGAGGCTCCTAACAGGAACGAGTCGCACTTTGGCTAAGTATGCTGTCAGTTTATGAAGTGCGTCTTGACGGATGTTTGCTACTTTTCTATGCAACCTAGCTATCTTAAGTTGTGCTTTTCTCCAATTAGCAGAGCCCACCTGTTTATGACGATTTAGATATTGCTCTCTTGACAACTTGGCTTCAAATTTCTGATACGCTCTCACACTTTCAAATACTTTTCCATCACTTAGTGTAGCTAAGGTTTTCACACCTAAGTCTACACCTACTACATCAGTAGTTTTTGGTGTGGGAGTTGCACTAAATTCATGGCTCAAACTTAAGTACCAATCACCAGCTTGTCTGCTGATAGTTATTTTTTGAGTTGTTGCTTCAATTGGTTCATAAGTTTTCACGATACCAATAAAAGGTAGTTTATGATTCCACCCATTTAATTCTATGGGTTTTCCACAATTATCAATTGTGAATGAATCAAACTTACCTTTCTTCTTAAACCTTGGGCGTTTACCCAATCCTTGGAAGAACCTTTTAAATGCTTCACCCAAGTTAATAAAAGCATATTGATAAACTTTAGATGACAAGTTTTTCATCCAAGGATAAAGTGGTTTTGTGTGATTGGTAAAAACCTCTCTTAGCTTACGGGTGTTTGGTTTATACCCATCAGTGTATGCTTGATTCCAAAGACTTAAACCCCAGTTATAACACCAGCGTGAATAGCCAGCGTGTTGAGCCATCAGAGTTTTCTGTTTATTATTAAGTTTCAGCTTTGTTCTAATGGATTTCATTTGCGGGTGAGTGCAGACTGTATAAAAGTATGCTTAAGAGCGTATTATATCGTTATTCTCTGATTAAGTCAATGCTCTCATAGTGCCTAGCAGGAAAATAGTTTTTTTAGGCCAAATTTATTTGAGTATATATGAGCGCACCTTTTCCATTATGCTTATAGTACCATGTCAAATTTTTTTGTCAATCCCCCTTTTTCAGTTATCAGTTATCAGTTATCAGTTATCATCGGCATAGATTATTAAGCTCTTTTTCAAAAATGAACAATTAAAGAATTAAATTCATTCATTATTAAACTGCTTTTCAACAATTAACAATAAACAATTAAAGAATTAAACTCATCCATTATTAATTATTAATTATTCATTATTCATTATTAACTATACTATAGTTTTCAATTGCTCTGCTGCTTTCTTTAAATTCTCTGTACCTGTGCGTGTTTGACTAATTCCCAAGGCTGTTTCCTTTGCTCCTTGATTAATACTATCCATCGCTTCTACCACTGGTTTAATAGCATTAGCTTGTTGTTGAATATTCAAAGAAATTTGTTGATTATTAATAACTACATTGTTCACTGACTCAGTTATTCTGGCAAAAGCTTCAGTTGTTATTTTTGTTATTTCTATCCCCAACTCTACGGTTTTAGTTCCTTCTTCAGTTACCAAAACTGTTAAATGAATTGAGTCTTGAATTTCCTTCACTAAAATTCTAATTTTTGCAGCAGATTGTTGACTCTGTGCTGCCAATTTCTTAATTTCAGCAGCGACAATGGAAAAACCTTGAATATTCTCTCCCCCACGCGCTGCTTCTACCCTCGCATTTAAAGCTAATATATTTGTTTGATTTGCTAAGTCTCCCACCATCTGAGAAATTTGGCCAATTTGATTAGTTTGCTCGCTTAATCTGAAAATTTGATGAGCGATCGCCTCGACTTTTACTTTTAAATTATTCATAGCATCAAATGTTTCTCTGACAGCATGATTTCCTTTTTCTGCAGCTTCTAAAGCTAACTGGGCAGTATTATTAGCTGCATTTGCTTGTTCGGTAGACTGACGAGAAGATGCATCTAACTCATCCATTGTTGTAGTGGTAATATTAACAGAATTAGCTTGTACAGAAGCGGTGCGTTCCTGTTGTTCGACTGTAGCAGCAATTTCATTAGCAGAAGTTGCAATCAAATTAGCCACAGCATTAATAGGTTGAATGGCAATTTTGTTAATCACAAATATAATAAATACACCCACTATCATAACTATTATCAAACTACTCCACAAAACAGTTATTGCTAACTGATAATCCTTTTTTGCTTGTGTTTTTCTTTCGTTCAGGAGTTCATCTTCTACTACCATCATCTCATCAATTTTTTGCCGAAATTCTTCCATTATCTGTTTACCTAGACCAGATAGCACTAACTCTCTTAATCTTTCTTCTTCACCAGCTCTTTTTAATTTTATAGTTTCTTTTAACTCTGATATTTTAGATTCTATTAAATCTGTAACTTTAGCCAATCTTTCTATTTGCTCAGGATTATCAGATATTTGAGTTTTAAGTTCCTCCAAATCATCATCAATTGTTTTTTGAGCTAAATTATATGGTTCGAGGAAGTTTTCTTGGCCAGAGTAAATAAATCCCCGTTGTCCTGTTTCTGCATCAACTAAAGTTTTTTCTAATCCTTTTAATAAACCTTTAACTTGATAGGTATGAGCAACCCATCCCGCAGATTCTTCTAAAGTACGAATGCTACTTTGGGAAAAAATATTAGTAATTCCAAATGTACCAATAATTATGAGAACTCCTACAGGTAAAACTTGTCTAATATTCATTTATCTATTCTGTCTTTTTTCCTCTGAAACTACTTGATAAATTCAGTAGTATAACTAATGTACTAAGCAAGTTAGGGAAATATTTTCTAATAATTATACTATAATAAAATAAAAGGGTGTTTTTTACCGATAAATTTTGGTCTAAAGCCTCCCGTTTTAAGGGGATAAAAAAAACAGAATATTCCATATTTCAAGCCTCCTTATTGCAGAGGTACTGATAACTGTTAACGCAGTTCCTCCGGAGGAGGCTAACTGATAGCGCAGCTCCGACACTAGGAGGCTAACTGAAATGACCAAGGTACGATCAGCAGTATACTCGAATATATTCAAAACCATCCTCAAGCAGCACAGAATTTAGGTAGGAATTATATATAAACACCATATATAATTATATTGTCAGATATATATAGCAATCAGGAATCAGGTGTGAGAATTCGGTGCATCTCATATTTACAAAAATACTTTTTTCCTATTCCCTATTCCCTAAAAGCGATAAATTTTTGGCTTTCTTCAAAACTGAGATGCACCCTGAGAATTTGATTGCTTCCTATTTCCTTTCCCTGTTCCCTAAAAATCTACAATATATCACAACTCAAATAAGATTGTTATATATAGTGTTAGAAAACTAAAAAAGCATAACTTCTGTAAGACTAAAAAGTTATCTAGCCTATGGAAAAAATTTCAATAATTAAGAATTTAGAATTACCTATTCTTATAAATAAGAGGATTGGATCAAAGGATTTTTTCCTTTTTTCTCCATGAATGGAGAGGCTTTATACCTGAATTTTTCGGTATCCTGATATTGCACTCCTCAGCGTGGTTACGCAGAAAATATCTGGTAATTAAGGAACAGCTTAACGGACAACAGAAGTAAGAGTTTCAGACTTTTTATCTAATGCATAGATTTTTGACAAATCCTACACTAATTGCTATATAAAATCAAAGTACCATAAATAATTATGCTAGAAATGACAAATAAAAAAAAAGTCATAAAAATCTTAATTGTTGATGATTCTCCTGTAGCTTTAATCCTTCTAAAAAGAATTATTTCTGTCTCTCGAGAAATTGAAGTTGTAGGCACAGCTAAAAATGGTTTAGAAGCATTAAAATTGATTCCTAAAGTTCAGCCAGATGTCATTTGTACAGATTTACACATGGCATTTATGAATGGATTAGAATTTACTAGAGAGGTAATGCAGAGATACCCACGACCAATTTTAGTTATTAGTAATTCAGTGCAAAAATATGATACTCAGAATGTTTTTCAACTTTTAGAGGCAGGAGCAGTTGATGTGTTGCCCAAACCAGAAACTGGATTAACTTCTGATTATGAAATAACTCAGCAGGAATTAATTAATAAAATTAAAATTCTTTCTGGAGTTAAAGTTTTTACTCATTACCGTCGGAATATAAATAGGGTAAAGCAGGAAAATCAGCCAAAAATATTTGTACAAAATAGAAAGGATAAGCTAGTAAATATTCCTATTGTTTCTGCTAAAAAAACTATATCTCAATATTGTCGAGCTGCAAAAACAATTAAAGTTGTAGCTATTGGAGCCTCTACAGGTGGTCCTCAAGCTTTAAAGACTATTCTTCAGAATTTACCTTCTAATTTATCTGTGCCTATAATTTGTGTTCAACATATTAGTAAGGGATTTTTAACTGGGTTAATAAATTGGTTGGCCCATGAATGTAAACTACCAGTGAAAATTGCTAGTTATGGAGAATTACCACAGGCAGGAGTAGTATATTTTCCATTAGAAGAACATCATTTAGAATTAAATAATATGGGTAAATTTGTCTGTTCAAAAACTCCATTCCTTGGAGGACATCGCCCTTCAATTACTGTCACTTTTAATTCAGTTGCTAATTTTTATGGCTCTTCTTCAGCAGGTATTTTATTGACAGGAATGGGTAGAGATGGAGCAGATGGAATGGTGGCGATCGCTAAAGCAGGTGGTTTAACAATTGCTCAAAATGAGGCAACTTCTGTCATATTTGGTATGCCTAAAGAAGCTATCGATCTTGGAGCTGCTCAATATATTTTATCAATTAATGATATTACCCCTGTGCTACTAAATCATATTAGTTAATTGAAGAAGGCAGAAGACACCCCCGTTGACAGTGGGGCATTAAACCCGCAAAAGAAAAGATAAAAATTCTAATACTATAGCACTACGTCTTTTGGCGCTTGACAATAAAATTTTAGTTGTGAGGAAACACCCGATCTGGGAGTAGAAATAAACAGAAGAATAATTAACAATAACTGGGGTGCTAATTATCAAAAAAGTTATTCAGTCTGTGTTAATTACTTAATAATTGAAGTGTCACCTAAGTTAAACATTATTTTTTTCACGCTTGGCATAATATCAAATCCGTTTTATTGAACATAAAAAAATTCTCCAGTTGTCATAACTACGCTCATCTCGACCAAGAGAAGAAAAAATTTTCACGCTCCGCGTTAATCCTCTTCTTTTCAATTATAGGTAATTATTAATTAGGGCTTGCTGATTAAATCTAAAAGTCTTTACAGATAAAGGTAAGTGCCTTTTTAGGGCCTTTAAAAAGTACCTGGTATCACGTCTAAAACGCTCAAAAAGGAGCGTATTTTAGGCCAGAGTAGGGCAGAAAAATCAAGGGAAAATTCTTACTCCTACTTCCTCGCTCATTCCCATTTATCCTGTCTCCTGTCTCCTGTCTTCCTCCTGGGAGGGGTTAGGGTGGGTTGTCTCCTACCCTCACCCATAAGACTTTTTCAGCAAACCCTAATTATTAATTATTAATTGTTGAATTACCTGATGTAACTTTTCTGCATCAAAAGGTTTAGTCAAATATTCTGTAGCACCAGCTAAATGTCCTTGAACTTTATCAAAAGAACTACCTCTTGCTGTCAACATAATAATTGGTAGATCTTGAAATTGAGGAATACTGCGTATTGTCCGACAAAGTTCTAAACCATCTATACCAGGCATTAAAATATCTAGCAAAAGAACTGTCACTTGTTCATGGTAAATCATTGACAAAGCATCTATAGCATTATCAGTTACTAATACCCGATATTCTTGACTCAAAGCTTGTTTAAAAATCTGATGCATAACAGTACTATCATCTACTGCTAAAATTGTTTTTTTCATACTTTCAGTTCCAGATATATTATTACTTACATTTAGTTTTGTTTTAGAAATAGATGAGTTCAACAATTAATAATTAATTATTAATAATTAATTATTGCTTCTCCTTGAAAAGAATAGGATTGACTCAAAGGATTTTTTTTCTCTCTTGGTCGATTGGATATGGCGAGGAGACCTAGCCATCCCACCCTACGGGAAGCTCCGCTAACGACCGCTTGTTTCTCCTTTAAAGGAGATGCTTTAAACCTTAATTATTCGGTAATATATTTAATTTCAAATAGTGTTTATTACTAAATTATTAGTAAACAAAGCTCAGTATTTTCTCATAATTTTCTACAAATAATAATTAGTAGATTATAGCTTGAAAATAAATTTAAACCCAAGCTTTACCGAAAAATTCTGGGTATGCGCCTCCCATTTTAAGGGAATAAAAAAAGAGCATATTCCGTATTTCAAGCCTCCTTATTGCAGAGGTACTGTTAACGCAGCTCTGACCATAGGAGGCTAACTGATAACTGATAACTGATAACTGAAATGACCCCACTCAAAAAAGGTATTGTTTGCTAATAGCTGAGTGACAATTGTAGCTTGTTACTAGGTAGTAATTGTACAACGCCAAATCAATGATTAGATAATTTTTAGTCAAAAACTGTTTGTTTATGCTATAAATATAATAAATAAATGTAATTTGATGCTTTTTAAAGTTGTTAATATATTTCAAATAATATCATAGAGAAAGTAACAGGTAGTTACCAAATTATGGGTCATAAGAATAAAAAATCAAACAAATAAGGTCAATAAAATGGAAGTAAAATCACTATACCATTTATTAGCTCTTGAAACTTCCTTTGAAGAAACAGTAGAGTTAGCAGCAAACATCGCTGAGGCTCCAATTGCATTCATTAGCTTTATGGATTCTAACTATATTTGGTTAAAATCTCAAATAGGTATTCATCAGAAAAAAAATGACTACCTAGACTTTGTGAAAGCTATTCTAAGTACTTTTCCGGATACAGAAACAAAACTACTAATTATATCTAATACACTAGCTGATGAAAGGACAGCAAATCATAGCTTAGTAATATCAGAAACTAAAATTAGATTTTATGCCGGAATTCCGATTAATATTAATGGCAAACAAGTTGGTATTTTGTCAGTAATGGACTATGTATCCAGAACGATAACAAATAAATGTCAAAAATTATTAGAAAAACTAAGTATTCATATTAGTACCCAAGTAAAATTACAACATAAACTGTATGAATTTAGTGGAAAATTAATTAAATTACAAGAAATAGCTGACGAAAATCAAGATAAAAAAACACTACATTTGCTAGAAAGAGCGATCGCAGCCAGTAATAATGGCATAGTAATTTCTGATAATACTCAGTCTGATAACCCTATTATTTACTGTAACTCTACCTTTGAAAGAATTACAGGCTACTCTCGTCAAGAAGCATTAGGAAAAAATTGTAGATTTTTACAAGGCGCTGACACAGATCCGACAGCACTATCTCAAATTCGCCAAGCAATGAAGTTAGAAACCAACTGCTTAGTTGTCTTAAAAAATTACCGCAAAGATGGTACTCCCTTCTGGAACGAATTAGCAATATCTCCAGTCAGAGACAACGATGGTCGTCTGACAAACTTTATTGGTATCCAAACAGATATCACTAAAAAGAAACAAGCGGAAGAAGCACTCCGAGAAAGTGAAGCACGTTATCGACTCTTAACTAATCATTCTACTGACCTCATTTCTAGACAAACAATAGAAGGTATATTTTTGTTCGCTTCTCCTGCCAGTCGTTATCTCCTGGGATATGAACCAAAAGAGTTAGTGGGGCGCTGTCTTTACGATGAGTTATTCCACCCAGAAGACAAAAAATTATATGAACTAAACAACCTCAAACATCTAGAAAGCAATACCTTCACTCATCGACTACGGCACAAAAAAGGGCATTATATCTGGTTTGAAACTACTTGCCAAAAAATTAACGACCCACAAACAGGTAAAGTTATAGAATTAGTTGCAGTTTCACGAGACATCACAGAGCGTAAACGTATAGAAGCAGCTTTAATAGAAAGATCGCATTTATCAGCTCTAGAAGCTGAAGTAGGAGTAGCTGTGGGAGAAGGTGGTTCTCTGAGCGATATCCTGCAACGTTGTACCCAAGCGATCGTGACAGAACTAAATGTGATTTGTTCAGGTATATGGACTCTTAACGCTCAAACCAGTCAACTAGAGCTACAAGCATTATCTGCTAAAAACTTAGAATTAGAAATCGAATATAGAAAAAGACTACTGACTCCCAAAAATCTCTTAAATTCTGACACCCTAAATTCAAAAATTAAGCCTGACAACGAACAACAAACCCTCACAAATGACTTTACCCTATTGACTTCAGATAATCGAGTTGTTGGGGTTATATGTATATGGAGCAGTCAAGTTCTTGCCGAGTCAGCTAGAGATGTACTCAATTGGATAGCTAATGCGATCGCTACAACTATCGATAAAGTTAGGACGCAAGAACAACTATTAAACAACCGAGAAGCTTTACTATTTCGCCTTGCTAGCCAAATCAGAGATTCCCTCGACCTTGACAAAATATTGGAAACAGCAGTTACAGAAATTAGAAATCTTTTACAAATTGACCAATGTTTATTCATTTGGTGTTTACCCAATCAAATGACTGGCATTGCCGTCACCCATGAAGATTCTAACCCAGAAATATCAGTTCATATCCCAGATTATCCCACAGAACAGGTAAAAATTTTATCTGATAAAATTCGTAATCGTGAGATTATAAGATTTGATAATATTGAAACAATTAATCAACCTCATCTTGAACCAGTACAGACATATCTGCAAAAATTGACAGTAAAATCTACATTATTGCTCCCATTACAAACTATTTCTGGTCAACAAGGGGGAGTTATTTGTAACCAATATAGTAGTCCTCGACCTTGGAAAGATAGTGAAGTAGAATTATTGCAAGCAGTAGTAGACCAACTAGCGATCGCCATTGACCAAGCCGAACTTTATGCTCAAACCCGTGCTGCTGCTTTGGCTGCTCAAACCCAAGCTCACTATCTCAGTGAAGCTTTACAGAATTTACAGCAAAAAGAAGCTCAGTTAATTCAGCAAGAAAAAATGTCATCTCTAGGTCAAATGGTGGCAGGTTTAGCTCATGAAATTAATAATCCTGTGAATTTTATTTATGGCAATCTTACCTATGTTGAAAATTATATCAATAGTATTCTGGAATTATTAAACATTTATCAAAAATATTATCCAGATCCTATACCAGAAATTGAAGATAAAGCTGAAGATATAGACTTAGAATTTTTAATGGAAGACTTACCAAAAATTCTATCTTCAATGGAAATGGGAACTGAACGTATCCGTCAAATTGTCTTATCTTTGAGAAATTTTTCCCGTCTAGATGAATCAGACAAAAAAATAGTAGATATCCATGAAGGTATTGATAGCACCTTATTAATTTTAGATCACCGGATTAAATCAAACGGAAAAGATTCTGGAATTGAAGTTATTAAAGACTATGGTAAATTACCTAAATTAGAGTGTTATCCAGGGCAACTAAATCAAGTATTTCTGAATATTTTTAATAATGCAATTGATGCCCTCGAAGGTCAACAAAAACCAAGACAAATTAAAATTACTACCCAGGTTAATTCTGAGTCTACAGAAGCAGTAAATAATTCAAATAAAAATCAACATCTATCCACAGCTAATCTCAAATATGCTGTCATATCTATTAAAGATAATGGTCCAGGAATGACAGAAAATACAATTAATCGAGTTTTCGATCCCTTTTTCACCACTAAACCAGTAGGTAAAGGAACAGGTCTTGGTCTTTCTATTAGTTACCAAATCATAGTGGAGAAACATTCTGGTATTTTGAAATGCACTTCACAGCTAAAAGAAGGGACAGAATTTATCATTCAGCTCCCAATTAAAGTACATAAAGTGCTTGAATAAATAATTTAAACACTTGAGAAGTCAGGAGTCAGGAGTCAGGAGTCACGAGGGAAGAAAGAAGAAAGAGAAAGTTTTTTTTATCACTAATTATCCGGACATAATATAATTTGATTTTTATTATTGGAGATGTCTACAGTAAATATTATTATTTGTAGGTAGAGTTGAGGAAACCAAACCTAACAAATATCAATTACCACCCAATAAATTTTCTATCCACTGCTTTTATGCCTCAGACAAAAGAATAGGGGGTGATGCGTAGTGGAAAATTATAGAGAAGATAGGAGTAAGAGCTGTCCCTTGATTTTTCCGCCCTTATCTACTCAAAATGTTAACTTTTCTAGCTTGAGTGACCGAAAAACTGGCACTTTCATCTGAAGAATATTCTATTGCTAATTAGCTATATAATTAAATTTATGCCTAAGAATATCCTACTACCACTAGCTGTATTTATAGTAACTGTTATATTTTTCTGTTTATTATCAGTTTTGATTCCAACAGATAATTCTACTCAAAAATTTTTACTGGAAATTTTTGGAGCATTGAACTCTGTTTTATTAAGTTTAATTGCGACTTATATAGCTGATCCTATTATACAAAGTGCTGCAGGTGTCAGACACAATTTACTCAACATATTTCGTATAAAAAAGATCCGAAAGTTATATCATCCTTTGTGGATATATTTTTTGGGACTTTTAATTGCTTTTGGTATCCTTTTTTTGGTATCTCTTCTAAATTCTTCTCATTACATAATGTATATAGTAGATAATTCAGGAAGTATGGGAAAGTGTGAATCTTATAATAAAATCACAGAGCAATGTCAGCCTCGACTTAACGAAGATGAGTATCCTATAAATGACGTAAAACGACAGCTATCTAAAGAATTTCAAGATAAAAACCTAGGATCTAATGTAGTTCCAACTCCAACACAAAACATTTCTGGAAAGCGAGTTGCAACAAAGATTAAGACAGGATTAATTGAAGTTGGAGGAGAGTATAAAAGAGGTCAAAGTAAATGTAATGCTATAACTCATGTAATTCCTCGGCTTAACAATCAGAATGAGTTATCTAATAGCCTAGAAAAAATAGATGCTAATGATAGTGGAGTCACAGCATTAGTTGAAGGGCTGAAGAAGGCTGAAAGTGCTATTGGTGTAGATTTACGAAATCCTTTCAATTTTAGTCTCTCAAACAATATTATCTTTTTTACAGATGGAGACAAAGATAATTGCGAGGAAAATATAGATTTTTGCGAAGCAGTTAAGCGCGATATACCTAAAGACTTTAATATTAGACTGAATATTTTTACACAAAGCCCTAACTGTGAGCAATTTAAATGCTCTGTTTATGAAGATTATTCATGCAAAATTGTCAGAAATTTTTCAGATGAAGAGGTTTCTCAAAGCATCGCCCAGATAAAAAATAAAATACTTTCTCCAAATAGCAATAAATTTCAAAGTGAAGTGCCTTCTTCAAATGTCAATGGAATACAAAGTAAAAGACTTCTTATACCGCAAATTATTGATATAATACCTCATTTAATTATTGGCTTTTCCGCTGTCTTTATCTTGTTAGCAATAGTAGGAGATTTTTCATGGTTGATAAAACCAATTGAAGTCCTTTCTTTATGGTCTAGAAAATTGGTTAAATTATTCTTTAGAGAATTTATTTTATTGTCTACAAAACAAGTCAAAGTCCCTTTATTACTTGTTGTTATGCCTTTATTACTTCTTGTTATTATCATCGTTGCTGTTATTGTTCTTATTTCCAGAGTGAATATTCTTTAAACCCTTATTTAACAATGGCTGTGAGTTGCTTTTCATACCGTGATAATACCAGTATTAAAAATTTTGGCTACAAATATTTGGAGTTTTTCTAGGAGTAAATTTATCTTAACTCTTCCTCATCAAACACAGGTTGCCAAAGTTCAAAAATAGGCAATTCCCACTCACCAAATAGTTCAGGAATAGTCAACTTATCTCCATTTCTTAACTCAATTTATTCACCATTGGAACGATAAACTATAACTATTTCTTCGTCGGGGTCTATGAATATTCCTACTTGTATCCCCAGTTCTAAATATTTCTTTATTTTCTGTTTTAGAAGTTTGATTCTATCGCTTTGAGATTTAATTTCTACTACTAAGTCTGGCACCAATTCCCCAAAATAACGAACGCTTTTTTTCAGACGTTGGGCACGAACAAAGGAAACGTCAGGTACTTTTAAATTAGAATCTGAAATAATAAAACCAGCACTAGAATCAAACAAACGTCCAAGACGACGTGGATAAACCCAGTTAGAAAGAGAAACTGTTAAGCGAACGCCTACTTCACTAGAAACAATATCTGATGGACCCATAACTAATATTTTTCCTTCGTCTAATTCTAGTTGATAATCTAAGCCTGCTTGATTAAGATTATCTTGCAATATTTCTAAGTCTTTAACTGTGAGATTTGACATAATGAATAGGGAGTAGGGAGTAGGAAGAATTATAAAAATGTAGGTTGGGTAGAACGACAGCTATATCGCTGTGTTTTTTGATGATTCATATTCTATTTAACTATTGTCCAATAGTTATTGCTCTGCTGAGATAGCGATCGCTGTGTTTTTTGATGATTCATATTCTATTTAACTATTGTCCAATAGTTATTGCTCTGCTGAGATAGCGATCGCTGTGTTTAGCGATGATTGATATTCTATTTATCTATTGTCCAATAGTTATTACTCTGCTGAGATAGCGATCGCTGTGTTTTTTGATGATTCATATTCTATTTAACTATTGTCCAATAGTTATTGCTCTGCTGAGATAGCGATCGCTGTGTTTTTGATGATTCATATTCTATTTAACTATTGTCCAATAGTTATTGCTCTGCTGAGATAGCGATCGCTGTGTTTTTGATGATTCATATTCTATTTAACTATTGTCCAATAGTTATTGCTCTGCTGAGATAGCGATCGCTGTGTTTTTGATGATTCATATTCTATTTAACTATTGTCCAATAGTTATTACTCTGCTGAGATAGCGATCGCTGTGTTTTTTGATGATTCATATTCTATTTAACTATTGTCCAATAGTTATTGCTCTGCTGAGATAGCGATCGCTGTGTTTTTTGATGATTCATATTCTATTTAACTATTGTCCAATAGTTATTGCTCTGCTGAGATAGCGATCGCTGTGTTTTTGATGATTCATATTCTATTTAACTATTGTCCAATAGTTATTGCTCTGCTGAGATAGCGATCGCTGTGTTTTTTGATGATTCATATTCTATTTAACTATTGTCCAATAGTTATTACTCTGCTGAGATAGCGATCGCTGTGTTTTTTGATGATTCATATTCTATTTAACTATTGTCCAATAGTTATTACTCTGCTGAGATAGCGATCGCTGTGTTTTTTGATGATTCATATTCTATTTAACTATTGTCCAATAGTTATTACTCTGCTGATTAAACCTCAAAGCTTTTACAGGTAAAAGTTTCAGGCTTTTTCTCCTCAAACATTGATGTTCTATAGGACTTACGCAGATACGCTATATATAGCGCTTAAAACTATTGTCCAATAGTACTTGGACTCTATAAATAGTGCCTTTGCGTAAGTCCTGTTCTATTTATCTATTGTCCAATAGTTACAGCAGTTTCCGCACATTATGAAGTACATATGTGGAACAAGTACGGCAGCTATATACTTTTATGCAACAAAACCATTAGGGTTGATAAATCAATCCTCTACTCATCAGAATTTATTTGAAAAATTACCCATTCTCCTTCTCTAGATACAATATTCCCTTCAATATCTCCATGCCATTCAACCCTAGTCAAAATATATTCAGCTCCATATTTTTTCGCTACATTAACTAATTCTTTTCCCGTCTGTTGTGGAAACAAAATTTCCATCGCTCCCACGGCTAATTTATCATTTAAAGGAACGCCAAAAACGTCTTCCATTCGATTTTTCCACTCTCTAATTCCGCTATCTGTTTGAGGAAAATGTTTAAAGTCTACAATAACTGCCCTCTCAGAAAAAAACTGAAAATTTGAGACAAATGGAGGAATTAAAATTATGTCGTCTTTATCGCTAATTTGCCTAAATCTTAAAGCTAATTTCGTCACTTCATCTTGAGGAACTCTGTTGAATTTTACCTGTTGTTGAAATACCTCTAAAAATTTTCCTGGCAATGGCTCAAATAATCCTAAAACAAATACTAAAGTTGTGACTCCAGCCAAACTATAAGTAATTAAATATTGACGAGTGACCCCTAAATCAACCTCATCCAAAAGAAACGGAAATATTAACACCAAAAATAAACTAAGTTTTGCCAATAAATGATTAAAATTTGAATCTGTCGGCGACTGCCATAAGTAAAATATTAATCCAGCTAAAACTATTAACCAGACTACTAATTTGTAACTCCATTTCTCCAAAAAAAACAATCCCACCGATAAAATAAAAAAGCAAATTCCTTGATAAGGCACAGGCAAAATTAGAGATATTATCAATAGTAAACCAACTCCTAAATTACCCTGTTTATATAAGCGATCGCTCAAAATACCCACAGCAATAAATATCATCAATTGAGCAAAAGGAACAGTTCGCGCTAACTGCAACTTAGCAAATAAAGCTAGTGGATAAACTTCCACAAAAATATAACCCAAAAACAAAGCAAAAATTGACTCTGCAATAATTAGGTAAAATTTCCATTTCTCATTCTCAAGAAATCTTACATTAGTAAAAATTAAATCTT
The DNA here is from genome assembly GCF_014132355.1 of Okeania sp. KiyG1. Taxonomy (GTDB): domain Bacteria; phylum Cyanobacteriota; class Cyanobacteriia; order Cyanobacteriales; family Microcoleaceae; genus Okeania. Next base: position 77,674 of record NZ_BLZO01000171.1, on the reverse strand, counting down.
TTTTCCTTCCTGTTATCTCTTCTATCTTGACTTTTCCCGACTTCTGCAAAAAATCTTCTGATTGAACAATATCAACTTTATGAATACACAAACATCCACCTAAAATAAAACAAATAAAATCCAGCCTAATTTTCGAATTCCAATAAGCAGGAATAATATGATGAGGATTTCTTACCCAACCGTAGATGAAAACAAATTCTTCATTACTCAATTTATCAGTGCTAGTCGTACCAGTTAATACCATTGGCAGATAAACTAAACTTGCCAACCCAAATAAAATAATTAACGGCAAAATTACTTGTTTAAGCCGCCGATTTTTGACCGCCTCAATAAACATAATTGGTATCATCATTATTCCTGGCAAAATACCAACTAAAAACTGTAAGATTGAAGCAATACCAAAAAATGAATAACCAATTATCCATTTTTGCCGAAAACAGAAATAAATCCCCCAAACTGTTAGGCTCATCGCAAATGTTGCAGGTATGGGAGTATTAGGAAAAAATTCTAAATATCCAACTAAAGTGTAGGCTTTTAAACTCAGAAAAATTAAAACTGCCGTAGATAATTTTGAGGTGGTAAAAATTTTACTAATAGCAGATAAACCCCAGATAAAACCAATCAATGAAATTAAATAATAAATCAAATATGTGAGGGAAATACTACCAATAAATTTACTGATAAAATAAACTAAATGTTGATAGTAATATCTGGGGGTAAACTGCAACATTTCCTGAACATAGTAATCATTAATATAGAGTTCAGGATTCAACATTGATTTAATTTGAGGAACATGGGTGTAATGATTTCCTACTGGAAAAGTGTATCCTCTAGTAATAAATACACCGAGAATTAAAAAAGTAAATAGAGATAAAGTAAAGTGCCAACTATATTTTTTAAGATGCCACATTTGTTATGTAAGAAGGAAGAAGGAAGAGGCAAGAAGGAAGAAGGAAGAGGCAAGAAGGAAGAGGTAAGAAGGAAGAGGGAAGAGGTAAGAAGGAAGAGGGAAAATCTATAAAATCAACACTCTTGCTCTGAGTATTTTGATGTTTTTAAGTAAATTTTCTCTAAAAGTAAAACTTTACTTAACTAGCTATCAGTTATCAAAAATACAGCAGATTCCTCGCATAAGAAGTACAGATATTAACAATTAAATTTTTCCAGTGCGGGCATCTTGCCCGCGACGGGCGTACCTCACCAAGGTGGAATCCGCTGTATTCTTTGTTTTCGTGTTGTAAAATTTTGATTTTACTCCCTTTAAAAACTCTAAATTATTGAGAAAAGAATGCTATTTAGTACTGCTAGAAAATCTAGTTAATACCTAACATTTTCTTTCTCATAATCAGGAAGAAGTAAGAATAAAAATCTCTAAAATCAATATCCTTTAGAAAATATATTTAATACCTAACACCTAACACCTAATACCTAACACCTTCTTTTACAGGATCTTGATGGTTGCGATGTTCTTGTAAACCTCGCTCAATTAACTTGCCCACCAACCAAGATACAGAACGTTCATTCTCTTTTGCCCATCCCTCTAATTCTTTTTTCCACTCTGGAGGAATATAAGCTACAACTCTATCTAAATCTGTTTTTCCGCCCATTTTCAACACCTAATACTTAATTTTTCCGATCTTAAGCATACAAAAAATTGACTAACTTGTGTTGTGCTATGCTTTGCCATGATAGTATATGCTAGCAAAGTATAGCAAATAAATCTTGACATTTGGCCATGAATCGGAAAAACTCAACCATTATCAATCAAACATTTAGTGAAGCTCCTGGAAAAACATCTGGAATTGTATTGCTCTCCACCAGAGAATTAGAAAAAATGCGCCGAGTGGGGAGACTAGCAGCAAATTTACTCAACCATCTTGAACCAATAGTACAACCAGGAGTTAGTACTCAAGAATTAAACGACGAAGCTGAAAATTGGACTCAGGCACAGGGAGCCATCAGTGCCCAACTTGGCTATACCCCTCCCGGTCATCCTCCATTTACTGGTTCTATCTGTACCACCTTCTAAAAATCTAGACAATCCTAGACACGCTACTCATCGGTGACTAAAAGCGATTTTCCGACTCACCCGTCCATAAGTCTACTGGCAAAGAAGGTTAATGTTCCGCTCAAACACATTGAGTTTAGGACTCCCTCTGGGGTTTTCGTCCTTATGAAAAGTCGAGTGCCAAACACTCCATAATTGTTGCTAAAATCCTCTGGTTTTAGCAGACATAGGTAATAATAACACAGATTAATGGCGTAAAAACATAGACATTTTGTAGATATTTGTCTAGGATAGTCCATGTTTTTCAGCTTTAACAAGCAACAGTATAAATGAAGTAGTTTGTCATGGCATTCCCAACCCCAAACAGATACTCAAAGACGGAGATATTATCAATATAGACGTTACCCCCATTCTCGATGGCTACCACGGCGATACTTCCAGAACATTTTTAGTAGGAAACCCATCAGCCTCAGCTCGAAAATTGGTAAAAGTAACCGAAGAGTGTATGATACTAGGGATTGCTGAAATAAAACCAGGGGCAAGAGTTGGAGATATTGGGGCAGCAATTCAGGAATATGCCGAAGCTAATGGATTTTCTGTTGTACGAGAAATGGTTGGTCATGGAGTTGGTAGGCAGTTTCATACAGAGCCACAAATTCCTCACTATGGCCAACGAGGTCGAGGTTTAAAATTACGTCCCGGCATGGTTTTTACTGTTGAACCTATGCTCAATGAAGGAACTCATAATATTAAGACTTTAGCCGATCGCTGGACTGTAATTACCAAAGACAAAAAACTTTCAGCCCAATTTGAACATACTGTCGCTTTGACATCCTCCCCGGCCTAAAGGCGCGGGGATTCCTACTAAGCCATAGCTCCTCGGCGGGTTGACGCTTCACAGGGTGCTGCTTCCTTGGCGGTAGTCTAACGCTTCCCTCCACGTCCGTTTATAGTTTCCGAGTGCCCCCCGGCAACTAATAATACCATAGCATATATTCAATTCACTTGCAAATAAAATAAAAAGTCGCCCTACAAGGGCGAGGCTTTAAACCCAATTTTTCGGTCACAGAAGAAGGGGTGGAAATTCTCACAAAATTAGGGAGTAGGGAGTAGGGAGTAGGGAGTAGGGGAAAAGAATTGATAATTTCAGTGCAATAGTTGATGTTATTTTTTATTATCACGCCTATGTCTATTAATAAAAAAGGCGTTGCTGATTCTGGGTATGATTTGATAATTTTGGATTTTGGATTTTGTATTTTGGATTGTTTGAACTACTTGTTAATATTAACTATTCCCTATTCCCTATTTCCTACAAACCCACTTTCATACCTTAATTCAGCAATGCCGGAAAAAAAAATTTCTGTATAAATAAATTGTGGATGTCTCGTTATGAAATGAAGGCTTAAGACTTAAAATAGTATAGGTAAACTAGCATAGATTTCTTTAAGTACATTTAATATATAGTTTAGAAAAAATTGAATGCCTTTCCCACCAGAAAGTCCTTGCCTCAATATAGCGATCGCCCGCCTGAATATCCCAGAAGCTAATCATTTTGCCATCTGGGTAATGCAGGCTCCTTTCCAACGGGGATATGTCCACCACGATCAAATTTGGCCAGAAAACTTGTCACAAGCTTGGAAGGCTTGGTTAGAAGTATTCTCTCCCCAAAGTTTACCTGCTATTCCCATCGGTACACCTCAACCAGCTTTAGCATCAACTCCAAATATTCATCCTGCCCCTGCTTCCAATGTCAAAATTAATCGTACCAGTCGCCTGATGCAAAATTTGGGTATTAGTCTGTGGCAGTGGCTATTTCAAGGAGAAATTGCTCAAAGTCTCCACCAAAGTCAAGGTATTGCCATTGGCCAAGAACTGCCCTTACAAGTAAGATTGGATATTCGCGCACCCGAATTAATTGCCCTACCCTGGGAAATCATGCAACCAGGAATTTCTTTACCTGCCTTTTCTCTAAGTAGGGAAATTTTGTTTAGTCGTACTACCAGTGACGTTCACTCCTTACCTCCTCTCCCACCTTCCCCATATTTGAATATTCTGCTGGTGATGGGGGAAAATGCGCCTCAAGGACAATCATCCTCAGCTAAAGACCATCAATTTTCTACTTTGTCCAAATTAGAGCTAGAAGAAGAAGCAGCTCGACTAACTGAGGTTTTAAAACCCCGCGAGATTACAAACCAAAATTTACACAGAGTTAATTCTGTTGTACCTTGCAGAGTCGATACATTAATTCAACCGACTCCAGAAGAATTAATTTCCCATCTAGATAAAAAAATTTATAACGTACTTTTTATGCTGGTCATGGTAAACCAGGCCCAGATGGCGGTTGGTTATTTTTAGCACCTGGGACTACTATTAATGGTACTGAGTTAGCACAAGTTTTGGTTCGCAATGGAGTAACTTTGGCAGTATTCAATGCTTGCTGGGGGGCGCAACCAGCTACAGATATATCTTCTGGTCAAGTCGAGGCAATACCACGCAGTAGTCTAGCAGAGGTATTAATTCATCATGGAGTACCAGCAGTTTTAGGAATGCGAGATGAAATTGCTGATGGAGAAGCTTTGAGTTTTATTCAAGTTTTTGCGCAATGTTTGAGAGAAGGAATGTTGATAGATCAAGCAGTAGCTGTGGCTAGACAACAGTTATTAACTCTCTATAGATTTAATCAACCAGCTTGGACTTTACCAGTATTATATATGCACCCAGAGTTCAATGGTCAATTAATTCAAGTCTTCGATGAGTTGGTAACTCAACTACCCACTAACTCTCCGACTTGGATTGGTAGTTCAACTTCTAGGGCTTTTTTACGTTCTCAAGACAATAATGGTCAGGTTTGGCCTATTTGGCCTGGTACGATCGCGGTTGGACGTTCTCAGGAAAATGATGTGGTGATTTTTGAGCGCTGGGTTTCCCAAAAACACGCTGAAATTTTTTCTCGTTGTTTTCCGGGAGAGCAGCTTACACCGACTTATTTCTTAAAAGATATTTCTCGTTTTGGTACTTTAATTTATCAGTCTGGTGATTGGCAAAGAATTCATCGTGATGAGGTTGCCATAACGTCCGGAACATTGGTAAAATTTGGCAGTTCTCAAGGTCAAGCTTTTGAGTTTGTGATTGAAACAACAAAAGATTTTAGCTAGTTAATCTAAGTTTAGAATTGCGGAACTAGCTAGGTTGCTTTTGTAGCTGATTAAGTAGGAAATAACAATACTGCTAATTACCTACTTCTATATTTAATAGAAGATGATGAATTATTTTTACTAAGGAATAAAATTATGAATAATCAGCCTTCCCGCTCTCAGTTTTCTGCTAATAATTCTACCCAAGTAGAATTGGATTTATTAAATTCTATAGTTCTTGATGATATTGCCTATCCTTGGAATCCTGAAGCAGCAGAATCAGATACTTATTTTGATGCTCTCGAACAGGAACTACCATTGTCTGATTTACTAACCGATCTGGAAATGACTTCCGCCTCCGAACAATTTTTAAGTCAAACCAATCTACTTTTTTCTGCGATTGATATCCAGAATTCTTTATCTGAGAAGTTTTCAGGTCTTGCTCCTAAGAATTTACTCAACAAGTTAGGCAAAATTGCTGTTAATGTTGTCGATCGGGTGAATAGTTTAGGGTCTATTCTATCTCTGTCAGACCAATTAGTACATTGTGTCAGCGAAGTTTTACCCGGTTGGGATTTGGAAGATTTGGAAGTAATGGCGCGTCCCCTAGCTTATTCTATGCGTGGTAGTCATGATGATGCAGTAGAAAATACTTTGGCAACAATTCAATCAACTTCTTGGTATGATTTGTCAGAAGTTGAACAAGCACGATTGAGTTTAGCGATCGCTCTCTATGCTATATCTAAAGCTAATAATTAATTTTTATCTCCCCAATTTAATATTTTAATAAAAAATAGCAAGCGGTTTTTAGTTTTTAATGCTCAATATTTAATTCTGAGCATGAACTGAGAACTGCTATATTTTTTTCGGTGTTGCTAGAGAGCGTGTATGATACCAATTTGATAACTGTTTGCTACAAATAGTTATATTATGTCCGGTTGAATAGTTATAAATAACGAGAGAGGAGTCAGGAGTCAGGAGTCAGGAGCAGGGGCGCCATTCGGAGCTATGCGCAAGCAAACTGCCGAAAGCTTGCGCATAACTATCGTTAACGCCCCTACAGGAGGGAAGAAAAAGAGGAAAGAAGAAGAGAAGATTTTTTCATCACGCTCTTATCCGGACATGATATTAGGCTATTTCTTAGGAGTCAACCTAGGTTAGAGCGATTTTTTTTCTTTATTTAGCGACAACTCTACTATATAAATCATCTTCATTGACTTTTCTCATTTGTCAAATTCTTAGGAAAATATTAAACATAAACAGTTATATCATGTCCGGATAATTAGGGCTTGCTGATTAAAGATCAAAGCATTGACTGATATTGGTTGTAGCATTTTTTGGTATAAAAAAGTGCGCCTGTTTTCAGCTTTTTGAGCTGCATAAAGCTAGTATTTTGGGACGATTATGGCAGAAAAATCCAGGGACAAAACTTAGCTCCTACCTCTTCGCTCATTCCCATTTCTCCTGTCTTCCCCTCCCCTCAACCGGAGGGGTTAGGGGTGGGTTGGGAGGGGTTAGGGGTGGGTTGTCTCCTGTCTCCTGTCTTCCCCTCCCCTCCACCGGAGGGGCTAGGGGTGGGTTGGGAGGGGTTAGGGGTGGGTTGTCTCCTACCTCAGCAACAAGACTTTTGAGCGCAAACCCTAATTAGTGATAAAAAAACTTTCTCATTCTCTTCTCTTTTCTTCCCTCCTGATTCCTGACTCCTGACTCCTCCGTCATTTATTTATAACTGTTCAACCGGACATGATATTACTTAATTGTTGACTCATCAGTTACCACTATGATTTCTTCCCGAATTCTGACTCCTGACTCCTAGCTTTATACTACATACCGCATTCATAATGTAGCAGATAACATTTCAACACACATAAGAAGCGCCATTAATATCAATAGTTGCTCCTGTAGCATGAGGTGCTAAACCGGATGCTAAAAAAGCTACAACGTTAGCAACATCTTCTGGCGTTGCCAGCTTACCCAAGGGAATATCGCGGGTAGCAAAATCTTCTCCCACCTGTTGAAGATAACTTTCTACTCTCTCAGTACGCACAAACCCAGGTGCAACAGCATAAGCTAAAATATTAGACTTGGCAAAACCACGGGCAATAGTACGAGTTAGCGAAATCACCCCACCTTTAGAAGCTGCATAGTGAATATGTTGGGGATCGTCTCCACGAAAAGCAGCTCGACTAGCAATATTAATAATAGTGCCACCATCACGAGTCTGAAAATGACGAATTGCTTCTCGACATAGATCGGCAACTGCAACTAAATTTACTTGCAAAGTTTGTTGCCAAGCATTGCTCCAAATATCTATTTCATCATCTACGCTAGCAGCAACAAAAATTCCAGCATTATTCACCAGAATATCAATACGACCTTGCCAGGCGATCGCTTCAACCCACAATTTTACACCAGCATTTTTTTCTGCTAAGTCTGCTTTTAATAAATAACATTTATCTTGACCAATTTGAGTGGCGATCGCTTCTGCTTCCTGTTGTTTATGACCGTAATGTAAAATAACATTAGCTCCTGCTTTAGCTAGAGTTTGCGCTGTTGCAGCACCGATGCCAGTGGATGCACCTGTAATTAATATAATTTTTCCACTTAAATTTATCATTTTTATTCTTTGTTCCTAATTATCAGATCGCCTCTATCTATCAAGTTATTTATATTCAATTTTCACAAAAAATATGAGCAAAAAAACATAGATAAAACACATAAACTTTTCCAAACAAATAACCACCAAGGATGCCACCAAGCTCCAGTTTGTACTTCCACAATATCGGATAAGCCAAATAACAAAAATGTGAATGTTGCTACTATTCTATGTAATCTAATTATACCGCTATTTTTAATCGCGGATATAGCAAAAGCACCTGAAAAAATTAACCAAATTACTGCTTCAATATAATTACCTTTTTTATAGACTTTTTCTAATATTTTCGCTTGTTCAGAAGGCGAGCTATTTTGCAGCATCAACCATAATCCTATAAATATTCCAGCTAATAAAATTAATAAAATAAATAATCTGATAATTACATTTTTGTTCATTATATTTCCTTGAAAAATAGAATAATTTTGATGTCGATCAAATTATTCTTCTAGCAGCTAAATGCCGATCAAAAAAATTGGTAGTGCTATGGTATTCTTCTGATAATATGTATTTAAAAGATATTAGTTAAGTTTCAAATTTTCTCTATTCTTGATGATTGGCTCCCAGACCTAATGGTATTTAGTGCTTGCTGAAGAAATATCAAACCATTTACTGGTAAAGGTTTTAGACTTTAATGGTCTTGAAAAAATACCTGGTTTTCAGCTCTTCATGCTCAAAAAGGAGCGTATTTTGAGCGAGAGTTGGGAAAAAAAATTCTCCCCTACTCCACTAACTCCTTAAAAAAGACTTTTTCAGCAAACCCTATTTAGAAGCCATCAATAATCATCAAAAAAATTCTGCCTATCTAAAAATTCATCTACTAGAAAAAAGGAAATAAATATCGGTAAAATTAATCACAATAACTAACAAAAATATTATTCAATTATCTGCCAAAAAATTATTGGTGAGACTTAGTTTTTTATAATGTTAATTTACCGAATAATTAATAATTAAATAATTAAATAATTATGCTTAAAAGCCTCCCCTTTCAAGGGAAAAAAATAAATTTTTTCCTTATTGGTCAATCCTCTCCCTAAAAGCTATCCCTTATAAGGAACTCCTGAAAACCTTGTGTGTAGTAGGGGAGTAGGGGAGTAGGGAGTAGGGGAGAAGGGAGAAAGAATCAATTTAGATAGGAAAAACTACTTAAGTTATCAAAAAAATCTACTTTTTAATACACTTTTTCTCTAGCAAAAATCTTTGAAAGGCTAGTACATAACTTGTTGATTGTGTCAAGTTTTATGTTAAGAAAGATGTTTATAAAGCATAGCCCTAAAAGGGAGAGGTAATTATTCATTATTCATTATTCATTATTCATTATTCATTATTCATTATCCATTATCCATTATCCCTTACTGAACCTTTTCCTGGGGTTGAACTTGCTGGTGCTTATGAAACCTAATTCCTAAAAAAATATCATACAGAAAGCTCCAAAAATTTTTTCCTTGCAATAATCCTAAAGATTGAGGGGAACCCTTAACATCTAATAATGGTTTCATAACTTCATAAGCAGGTTTGTAATTATACCAAGGTATAGAAGGCCATAAATGATGAATTAAATGATAGTTCTGTCCACAAATTAGAATATTGAGAAAGCCACTTGGATAAACTCTAGCATTGTGCCAGCGATCGCGTTCCTGAAAAGGACGATGAGGTAAATAATCAAAAAATAACCCTAGAGCTAAACCAACAACTAAAGCAGGAGAAAACCAATAATTTAAAATATAATCCACAAACCCAAAATATATGGACACACCTATAATTGTGAATACTACTAAACGGCTGAAAAACCACTCCCAGAGTTCAAACTTTCGCCAAAGTCGTCTTTTAAAAAAGAAGATTTCATGGTAGAAAAAGCGGGCTGCAATTAGCCATAAGGGGCCACCAGTAGAAACAAAATGATCTGGGTCATTTTCTGGGTCGTTAACGTGGGCATGATGCTGTAGATGTACTCTGGTAAATACTGGGAAAGCAAAACCTAACATCAAGGCACTGCCATGACCTAAAATAGCATTAACTAAGCGATCCTTATGGGCTGAGTTATGGGACGCATCGTGAATTACTGTTCCTGCCATATGTAAGGCTAGAACATTCATCAAGAAGCAACACCAGCCAGGAAAGTGCCAGTACCAGTAACCGCAAGTTGAGGAAATTATTATTCCTATAGCACTCAAAAACATGAGTAAGTTAGTATTTAAGCCTCCAGACGGGCTTAGTAACTCTCTTGGGACTGTCGTCTGCAGCCCTGCCTCTAACATTTTGATTTGCACTCCTCTATATTAATTTAGACTTTTTTATTACAATACGATATAGGCAAAACTTTGTAAAGATATATGAAATAATATTAATATAAACAAAATAATTAGAATCTTTGGTTATGGGAGAAATTAAATAAATTTAATCGCGATCCCCATAACTGATACCCCGATCCTAAAACTTAAATTAGAAAAATACAGATTGTTGCTAACTAAATAATTTTAAGAGTAAAAAGTAATTATTAATAGTTGCATTGATATTCTTTAAGTATGGTAGTCTAAGATATCAATCTCGCCTAGTAATATCGTCATAAATAAATTAGGCACTATAATAACTTTGTCCCAGAGTTAATTAACTATCTTTCTTGAATGATTAAATAAATATCATTTATTTTTTCAACATTGTATATAGCGTAATTACTATTCAGAAATAATTAAAAATCAAACATATCACTTTTAACCTATTACTATTAAAACTTTGAAATTATGCAACTGCAAAATGGCTTACGCCGAACTAAAATTGTAGCAACTATTGGCCCATCTACTACTAAGCCTGATGTACTTCGGGAGTTAATCAAAGCTGGTGCAACAACCCTAAGACTTAACTTTTCTCATGGAACCCATGAAGATCACCAACGCAGTATTCGATTAATTAGACAAACTTCTTTTGAGCTAAATCAACCTGTAGCCATCTTGCAAGACCTTCAGGGGCCAAAAATTAGATTAGGAAAATTTGAAACTGGTTCAATATCTCTAAAACGGGGCGATCCATTTATTTTAACCAGTCACTTAATGGCTGGAACTCAAGAAATGTCTTCTGTGACTTATGAACCCCTAGCAGATGAAGTGCCAGAAGGAGCCAAAATTCTCCTTGATGATGGCAAAGTAGAAATGTTGGTTGAAAAAGTAGACAAAGCAGAGAAACAACTACATTGTCGAGTTGTAGTTGGTGGTCCTCTTTCTAATAATAAAGGTGTGAATTTTCCTGGGGTTTATCTCTCAATTAAAGCACTGACAAACAAAGACCGAAAAGACTTAATGTTTGGTCTTGACCAAGGAGTAGACTGGGTAGCATTAAGTTTTGTGCGAAACCCCCAGGATGTTTTAGAGATTAAACAATTAATTGCTAATGCGGGAAAAAAGGTTCCTGTGGTAGCAAAAATTGAAAAACACGAAGCGATCGAACAAATGGAAGAAATTTTGGCTTTGTGTAATGGGGTAATGGTTGCTCGTGGTGACTTAGGAGTGGAGTTGCCAGCAGAAGAAGTGCCACTTTTGCAAAAGCGACTGATATCAACATCTAACCGAATGGGAATTCCTGTCATTACTGCTACGCAAATGTTAGATAGTATGGCGAATAACCCCCGTGCTACCCGTGCTGAAATTTCTGATGTGGCAAATGCAATTATTGATGGTACGGATGCAGTAATGTTATCTAATGAGACAGCAGTAGGTAATTATCCTGTGGAGGCGGTGGCAACAATGGCAACGATCGCTAAACGCATTGAGCAGGAAATTATTACTTGCAATGTTTCTAGTATGAATGATACAGGTCATTCAATTCCTAATGCAATTAGCCAAGCTGTGGGTCAAATTGCAGAAAAGATAGATGCTGCAGCTATTATGACTTTGACTAAGACAGGTGCAACAGCGCGAAATGTTTCTAAGTTTCGACCAAAAACTCCTATTTTGGCAGTGACTCCTCATGTAGATGTTGCTAGGCAGTTACAACTGGTTTGGGGAATAAAACCATTACTGGTGTTAGACTTAGCTTCTGCAGGTCAGACTTTTCAATCTGCAATTAGTGTTGCTCAGGAGAAGGAGTTATTATTTGATGGAGATTTAGTGGTTATGACTGCAGGTACAATTCAAGGTGTGGCGGGTTCAACCGACTTGCTTAAGGTTGAAGTGGTGACTGCAGTGTTAGGTCAAGGTACTGGTATTGGTCAGGGATATGTTAGTGGTCGCGCTCGTGTTGCTCATAGTGTAAAAGAAGTCCGAGATTTTAATCCTGGAGAAATTTTGGTAGTTAATCACACAGATGCTGAATTTGTGGAGGTAATGCAAAAAGCAGCAGGAGTAGTAACGGAGGAGGATAGTATTACCAGTCATGCTGCAATTATTGGTTTACGTTTGGGGTTGCCGGTTATTGTGGGGGTGAAGAATGCTACCAATGTGGTTCGCGATGGCACGATTTTGACTTTGGATGCTCAGAGAGGTACGGTATATTCAGGTGCTACTCGAAGATAGTTCATGTTAAAGGTGAGTGAATAGTCATCAGCTTGGTGGTAGTCCGTTGTCATGGTGATGCATTGTAATTAGAGTTTGCTGATTAAATTTCAAATAATTGCCAGATAAAGGTTTTAGCCTTTTTAGGTATTGAAAAAGTACATTATTTTCAGCTCTTCATACTCATGCATGGAGCGCATTTTTAGCGCATAGTTGGGCAAAAAAATTCTCCCCTACTCCCCTACTCCCCTTTTCCCCTCCTGGGAGGGGTTAGGGTGGGTCCCCTACTCCTTAAAAAAGACTTTTTCAGCAAACCCTAATTATTTTTGTTTCCAGACACGGTAGTGGGAGCATCTTACTCCCTCGCAGGCAGGATCCTGCACTGGGCATTGCTTGTTCTACTATGCAGAATTACCTTAAATTTTACCGAATAATTAAGGTTTAAAGCCTCTCCTTTAAAGGAGAAACAATGAATTAATTTTCCTTTGAGTCAATCCTCTTCTTTTCAAGAAGAGGTAATTCTAAATTATAAATTCTAAATTCTTGACATTGATTTTCCTTTCTACAACCTGAGCGATCGCCCTCTAAACTATACTCTCTTTGGTTGAATAAAAAGTCATGCGCATAGGCGAATCACCCCATTTAAATATTATTGTATCACAATTTGGGGGAGGATGGAACCTTATATCCTTTGACGCGCCGATTTTTTATGAGCTTAATAAAATGAAAATATGGGTAATTTTCCAGTGATACCATGTCCGCTGGGGCGCGTTTGTGTAAAATCAAGGGTGAATATCTACAGGAAATTTACGTTTTTTCAAGCTTTTAAGCCTTCTTCCCTCTTCCTTCTTCCTTCTTCCTTATCTTCACGCTTACAATACCGATGCTACCGGACATGATATGAGGAGGAATGGATGGAAAGATTTGATGAAGAAAAAAAAACTAACCGTTTAGGGGAAGTTATACAAGATGAAAAGATTTTTGGTATTGCTTCTGGGAAAAATTCCTCAATCTTTGATTGTCTCTTGGTAAGGAAGTTTAGTTGAATAAAAAGTCATGCGTATAGGCGAAAGACCCCATTTAAATATTATTGTATCACAATTTGGGGGAGGATGGAACCTTATATCCTTTGTCGTTTTTATAAGCTTCATAAAATGAAAATATGGGAAATTTTCCACCCTAGGAGGGATAGACCAAAAGATTTAATGATGGGAAAAATCTAATTATCATCTTAAAAGCAGGGGATTCAATAATGGATAATTAAGAATTACCTCTCCCTAAAAGGAAGAGGATTGAATAAAAGGAAAATTTTTTCTTGCTTCTCCAGGGCGAGTGAGAGGCTTTAAAGCTTAATTATTCGCTAAGGGAGCAAGGGAACATTTTTCAATCTTTATTCCTGCCAAAAAAAGCCTCTACTCTATTCCATTCTCGACTCGTAACTCAAAAATTTCATTGCAGACAAAGATACCATAAGGGTTCTATAATTATCCTGACTCCTGACCAAAAAATTAGGTCTCAAGTCTCCCCTTGGCTGCGCCGCGAGCTACCGCTCTACAAGGGGATGAAAAAGGGGTCGAGGGATGGCGCAATTCGGAGCGGCTCTGTCAAGAGCGGGTCCCCTCGCCATATCCAATTGACCAAGACAGTGGTCGTAGCGGAGCTTCCCGTAGTGGATTGTTTCACCTAAAATAGTGCATTAGCTTTTTTCGTCACCCCATCCCCCATCCCCCATCTCCCCATCTCCCCATTTTCTAATGCACCATTTAAGGTGTGTCAGTCCAGTAGGGTGGGATGGCGGACTGCGGAGCGGCTCTGATAAGAGCGGGTTTCCTCGCCATATCCAATCGACCAAGAAAAAATCAACTTCAATATTTTAAGCCTCTGCCTAAAGTCAGAGGTACTGATAACTGATAACTGATAACTGATAACTGATAACTGAAATGACTCCTACCCTTTAATTAATTAAAGCAAATGGCAACCCAGTCAGAAGGAACATAATAGGTAGTGTTATAGCTGATTTTTCTTCAGAAATATTAGAAATTTTTTGGCAACCACTATACATAGTTAAAATTGTATAACACAAAGCAAAAATAGCTAAAATAATACTAATTACCCAATTATTTAAAATTCCACTGACTAGCACCATCAAACCTAGAGGTAATAGTGATGCACCTGCTGTAAATAAATCTCCTGTTAAACTACCATCAGCTTTGAAAATAAGTCTGGCAAAACCACTTGTAACTGTCAAATTTACAAAGGGAATAATACCGATAATTATTAATAATAAAAGTTCTGTATGATTTGCTTGATCTAATCTCTGTAAAATCAGACTAATTCCTACTACAAAGCAAATTTCAAATATTATGCCCAATAAAACTGCTACATTAAATGCTCTTCTTTGTTCTAACTTAGTAAAAGCTGGTAATAAACCTCCTATGGGATTAGGAAGAAAAATCTTTACTGCTATCCAAGCATCCTGAAAAGTTGTCTGAAATATTTCTAGTTTTTCTAACCATGAAAAATGGCGTAAATTTTTAATAGCTTCTAGCGCTCTTTGAGAATTAGCTTTATCTCCTTGATCTGCAAAAAGTTGAGCAGCTTTTTTAAAATCAATTATTGCCAGACGATGTTCTTGCAACTCTAGATAAACTAAACCACGTTGATAATAAACATGAGCAAAATAGGGATTTATTTCTAATGCTTTGCTATAGTCTTCCATACCCGCCTGAATGTATCTTAATTTCATACGACATAGACCCCGATAATAATAAACTTCTACTAAATTTGGGTCTAAAAATAATGCCTTTGTATAATCAAGATCGGCACTCCGGTAATCTTGCAGTTTATAATTAGCAAATCCTCTGTGATACAAAACTTCTGCCCAGTTAGAGTTAATTTCTAGTGCTTTTGTGTAATCTACTATTGCACCTTGATAATCTCCAAGCTGACTTTTTGCAACTCCTTGTTTATATAGTTCTTTAGCTTCTCCTACGGTTTTATCGTATTGCGATCGCCTCAATGGATCGGAAAGAATTTCATACATTGAGTTGATTTCTTTAAATTTTTCTGCTGCATTTATATCTCCTGGATTTACATCAGGATGATACTGGCGTGCTAGGCTATGATAAGCTTTTTTAATCTGTTCTGTGGAAGCATTTTGTGATACTCCTAGAACTTCATAATAGTTACACTCTTTTTCCATCTAACCCTAGTTTCTCAAAGCACTATTTTAGGCAATTATTGCTGATTATATCATAAAATTTCAATGTTTATTGGAAGCAAGATATTTATCAATTTGCAAGAATGTCTAGATTTAATTTTTAACTTGATATCGAGGGATAAGCATTAACAACCAATATTAAAGTCTGTATAGGATAATGTCTCAAGTTTTGAAAAATGGGGTAGTGCTGTAGATGTAGTTATATTTATCAGTCAATCTCTTTTACTGTCATAAAAAAACTACAAAAATTACTACTTGTACACCACTACCAAAAATGGTGAAAGTCATAAATAAGATAAAAAATACGGGGTTGCACATTATGGAATGATACTGCAAAAAATAGGTGTTCGACTTTGACTAAAAAAACCTAATATTAATAATTATAGCAATTTTAAAATCCCAAATCCTATTCATCAAAAATCTCAAATCATTAGTCACTGTGCAACCCCAAAAATACTGTGTTTATTTACTATTCCTTCTCTACCAAGTTTCACTTACAGCACTTTTTAGGAAGGGTGGGTTCAGCAAGTCCTAATTAATAATTAATAATTAATTATTAATTATTACCTCTCCTTGAAAAGAAGAGGATTAACTAAAAGGAAAATTTTTTTCTTTTTTCCCCTTAAAAGGGGAGGCTTTAAAGCACAATTTATCGGTAAAGTTTTAAGATTAATTTTTTTTTCACTGCTCTTTACTCCCTAAAGTCCTAAAATTATGTACCTCTTCAACTCCAAAACTGCTGTAATTTTGAACATTTATTAGATCGAATAAAAACACTGAATAGATTTAATGTTAAAGCAGTTTTTCATTTTATGAGGTATAGCAGAAAAAAGAAGGAAGAGGGAAGAAGGAAGAAGGAAAAATCTGGTGTTGTCTGAGTTTTCAGCTCTCAATCTGTCCTAACCTTTACTTCAACTGCTATATATAATTTTGGAGCAATAGAGAATAGATATGAAGATTAAACTATACATCACTACTTTAAAAAGTGCTTTAATATTAAGTTAATTAGATTCAAATAAACTAATAGCCTTTAAAATACCTCTATCTCTTTAACATAAGTTAGTTTTGCCAAACTTTAAAAGCATTAAAAAAGCTAAGTAGAAAATAAATGAAAAACTAAAGAATTTCAGAAAGCTAGTTCTGAAGATTTTGTTGTTTAGTATAGCAGTCGAAGCAAAGGGCGCGGACATACTAAAAACTCAAAACTTAAACAACGCAAGATTTTTCCTTATCTGGTAGATAACTAAACGCCTTCTTCCTTATTCTGTACAAGCAAGTTAAAAGTTAATCAAACAAGGCTATAAGTAAAGCAAAAAAAGTTTATCTTGAGATATAGGACTAATATTCTATCTATATAAGATAGAAAAAAGCGAACATAGCCCCACTTTAGTTATGTTATATAGGGACAGCTTATGTTTATCATAACTTTATTACTGGGGCGGAAGGATTCGAACCTCCGAATGGCTGGACCAAAACCAGCTGCCTTACCGCTTGGCGACGCCCCAATTCGTCAACAATTACTATATTAACACTTATATCCAGGGATTTGTCAAGGATTTTTTGAATAATCTTGAAATTTTGAATTTTGAGTATTTATGGACTTAAATCAGAATTTTTCGCATCGGATGAAACAGCCCTGCACTCCTGGGAGCAGGGTTGTTTCAAAGTATTGTAGATTAAAGATGAGCGGGAGAACGATAGATTAGGGGATAGTGGAACGGTGAAATTTGCCAAAATTTGCCGATTTTGAGCGCCAATAAGCCTCCTTTTTGCTCTGAGAGAATATTTGGTTCAACGCCGCTTAAAAGCCTCCATCCCCGTGTCTGGTGTGTCTGGTGCGTCCCCGTGTCTATCGAGAATGAAACAGCCCTGGCCCTCCTGGGAGGGGTTAGGGGTAGGTTCCAGGGCAAACGCATCTTATTTTGAAGTTCTGACAGGGTAAGGATGTCAGGGTCCTAAGTATTTATACTTATCACTTTTGTAAAGCTTAACAGTACAAGTTTCCAGAATTTAGATGCGTTTGCCCTGGGGTAGGTTCCCACACTTTGCTTTTTTCAGCAAGCCCTAATTAGTCATTATATTTTGTCGCGACTGTCTTGCTTGTTAAGCGATCACTACAAAAATTGCCATATCTCACAAATTTAGGTTTATCCTTAAGTTTTAGTTTTGACATCCTCCCGACGCTGACCTGCTCATGCAGCGCGGGATTCCCATCCATCATTCAAACAGACACTCGCGCTCACAAATGACTCAGGGCGGGTTGACACCTCACTGGAAAATGCTGGCTTGCCAAGCACGCTTCCTCCGTGTCCGATAAATAATCGACCAGTGCCCCTCGGCGACTTGATTAAAAAGTGATAGTAGTCTTAACCTTGGTTTTTAGTTGAGTAACACTTGCATTTTAACAAGTTATCTGTAAAACCGCTGTTATTGATTGGTTTTCCCATCCCTCCGCTCCCCTACAGGAGAGCGCGGGTCAAGGGCCAACGTTGAGATAAATTTTAGTCTTTTAGTTTGAAAATTTTTAATTTTGTCAGGAGTTGATGACAAAAAATCGGAAAATTTCTCTGATTAACTTCACGAGGTTTCAATATTTTTAGCACTTAAGCTAGGTTTTGTGATACTCTAAATAATATTATGATCCAAGGGGTTTTTATGGATTTTTTTAAAAATAAAGCTCCAAATGCCTATAATATCGTTGTTTTTAGAGGCAAAGACTCTTCAGTTCTTTTACCATGAATGACTAATTTTCCTCGCCTAATTTTTCGGCAGATTGATAGATTGCCTATTTTGTGGTATGGAGAAGGAAAAAGTAAGAAGGAAGGACCGAAGTGGGAAAAATCTTTCGTTGCCTGAGTTTTAAGTTTTTGATACAGCAAATTCCTCGCATTAAGAAGTACAGATATTAACAATTAAATGAATGCAAGTGCGGGCATCTTGCCTGCTATGGGTGTACCTTACTATTTCTCCTTATATATAAGGTATATATAAAGTTGGTTTAACTTCCAGATTGACATCCTCCCGACGCGGCTCTCACGAGACAGCGCGGGATTCCCGCTCCATCACTGCTAGGGGCTTTCTGTTTCTTAGCACCTGCCTTCGGGGACTTACTCCCAGAAGGTCTTACAGTCGCTCCACAGACAAGCCAGCGCGGTCTTGGGGGCTTCCCCCATGAGCGACTGGCGCTGACACTGCTCCTCCCGCAGCCTTCTTGCTGGGCGTTCCCTTGCGTCTAGCCTCCTCTGGAGGAGCTAAAGCTAATATCAATTAATGAACTGTTCCCAGATCCGGTGTTCCCTAAAAATCTACAATCTCTCACAATTAAAATAAGATTGCTATATCTATATATTGATATTGAATAGAGTTGTTACCTAGATTTTCATCGAAATATTCCGATATCTCAACCAGCTAAAAACTCTAATTCTTGATTGATTTCTGCTGATAAACTATTCAATAACTGTAATTTACTTCTTAAGTTAATCGCCTCCGGTGACTGCTGACTAACAGGAACCTTAATCACTTTTTCTGCTTTTTCTTCATATTCCTCAACTGCTTTTAAAGCTACAGCACTAAAACGACTTAAATAATCTCTAGCCGCATTAGCATAAGCTTGTTTTACCTGTTGCTGATAACTGTCTAAATTTTGTGATTTATTCTGTTGATTATCGCTCAAAAAATAGGTCGCACCACCAGCAACTGCGGCACCCATCGGACCCCCTAATAACCAACCTATTCCAGTGGCGATCGCTATATTTCTTACCCCTCCTGATTTTTTAGTTTCTGATGGGGGTGGGGATGGCAAAAAAACTTTAGGAGCTTCAGGAAATGTGATAATTAATTCTGCTGGTTCTTCTTGTTGAAAAAACTCACAAGCTTTATCTATCCATTCGGTAATTTCTTGTTTATATTTCAGAGCTTCTGGTCGAAATTTTTCCGACTCCCAAATATTAAAAGTTCTTTGTTCCAAAACTATAGCCAATTCAAATTGATGGCGCTCCAAAAGTTTAGTTAAATATAGCCAACTTTGGAAGTTTGAACTGCTCCTTTGAAAACCTTGTTTAATTAACTTTTCTGCTCTTTTTTGAACCTCAAATTTTTCACTTTTCCGCTCTTGAATAGCAATTAACTCTTTAGTTACCTCCTTAGCACTAGCTTCCATAACTTGACATAACTGAGAAGCGATAACCTGTATTCTCGGCAATTGAATATCTATCTTTTTCCCATGAGTTTCAACAATATTTTGTAAAGCAGATTCAAAAGTTGCTAAACCCGTTGTTTGTGCCACAGAAACATCGCCTTTTAACCGACCCCGCAAAGCAGGCAAAGCATCAACTCGATACAAATTACTAATATTATTTGGTAGTTCTGAGCGAAAACTTTCTGCCACAAAGCCCATTCGGTTTGAGACTTCTTTCTGTTCTTCAGGTTCGAGTAAATTCATAAAATTAACCACAAAAACCACAGTCTTAATTCCTCGTTCCCCCAACCAATCTTTGAGATTTTCTCGCTCTCCTAAAGTCATCAACTTTCTGGCATCTAAAACCTGTACTACTAAATCAGCAGTCAACAGTTTTTCTTGCACCAAAATATCCTGAGTTTCCCGATCATTAGTTCCTGGTAAATCTATAAATTCTACATCTCTTTCCAGGAAAGAATGAGGAAAATAAACTTCTACTGAAGTCACATCATCTCGCATTCGGCGGTTATTATCTAAAACTGCATATTGTTTGAGAATATCCGTACCAGTTTCACAAACTTGGCTTCCATCTTTCAGATTAATTTTAGTCTGTAACTCTCTCCCATATTTTACAAAAATTGCAGCTCCAGTAGTAGGAATTAAATCGATGGGTAATGTTCGTTGACCTAATAAAGCATTTAGCAAAGTAGATTTGCCATAGTTGAATGGAGCAAAAACAGCAATTTTAAAAGAGGGGTTTGTCAGGTATTCACAGATAGAAATTACATC
The DNA here is from genome assembly GCF_014132355.1 of Okeania sp. KiyG1. GTDB lineage: Bacteria > Cyanobacteriota > Cyanobacteriia > Cyanobacteriales > Microcoleaceae > Okeania. The sequence goes on along the minus strand of NZ_BLZO01000171.1, from coordinate 57,209 downwards.
TTTTTTCAGTTGAGAATCTGGCTCAAGTTCGAGCATACCTAGAGCAGAATTAAAATAGCGAATTAAGTTATTAAAATTAGTTTGCAATTCTCACTTATCCTTATTTATAGCCAAACTATGTTATCTAATTAATTTTATTATTTCCTTTTTCCTCTAATTTTTGACTTTCTCTGTTTTAATTTTTTATTTTTTTGATATTTATTTTTCAATATTGCCCTCTGCTCAACCACTTCAGGAGGTGGACCATAATCTCCATCACAGAAGTATACTCGCTCTACTATATGTTCTGGTTCCACTTCAATCCACAGACGAGCACCCCCGGCTTGACTTCTATTAGGTTGATGAGGTTGATAGACGATTTGGCAAGGTCCATCAATTTTCAGGGCGTGGCAATAATATTTTTTATCTCCAACTTTCACGGCAATTGCTGGATGAGAAGTTCCATGGTCTCGGTTATAGTCAATAGTCTTTCGTAAAACATGAATAAAAGTATTACCCGAGCGTAGATTTTTGTTCCAAGTACCTTTGGGACCGCGACGACCTGGTTTAATCTCTGGCATTCCACGATGATTGAGAGGAATCTTCCACAGTCTTTTGACTTTCTGAGCACCTATAACGCGGCCTTGATTCAGTAGTGTTCGTAATCTACCTGTTGAAATATTAAGCAGGAAAGCTGCTTCTGTTGTAGTAGCTTCTGTTGTAGTCATAACTATAACGTCTGAGTTTTTAGATTTTAAATAAAGTCTAATTTATCTAATGTTGGCATTTATACCCGCACCATAATATGCAGATTTGGTGTCGTATGGGAATGCCAACCAGTGCTACAATGAAATCACTTAATGTTAGTGACAGGCCAAAAACATTGAAGTCTAGATACAAGTACCACATCTATCCAAATCATATTCAAATAACCAAATTAAATCAACTATTTGGTTGTTGTAGATATGTTTGGAATAGTACGCGATTCACATTGTAATCAACTATATTCTAACGGCCAAAAGAAACCTAGCTATGTGGAGTTAACTAAACAATTCATTACTCAAGCAAAGCTTGAATTACTTTGGTTAAAGGAAGTTGCATCTACTCCATTACAACAGTCTCTCAAGGATTTAGACCAAGCTTACAAAAACTTTTTTGATAGTTGTAAAGGTAAACGAAAAGGAGTAGGGACGCCTGCGAAGTATGCGAAGCAAACGGCCGTTTGCTGACGCATAGCTGACGAATGGCACCCTTACAACCACCTAAATTCAAGAGTAGAAAGTCAAAGCAAACTGCAAGATTTGTAGGTGCTAATTACAAAATTGGTCAAGATAAAACCTGTTTACCAAAGGTAGGTAAGATTAAAATAGTTGGTAAGCGAAAATTGCCTACTGAACCCAGTTCTCTAACAATAATCAAAGATTCAGCTAATCGCTACTTTGCCAGCTTTGTAGCAGAAATAAATCCTGAACTGTTGACTAAAACTAACAAATCAATAGGCATTGATTTAGGTATTTCAACTTTTGCAGCCTTGAGTAACGGAGATAAAATCAATGCTCCCAAACCCCTGAAAAACAACCTCAAAAAGTTAGCTAAATTCCAGCGTAAATTTGCCAAGACAGAAAAAGGCAGTAAACCTCGTGAAAAACGTAGATTAAGAATAGCTAAACTTTCCTAGGTCATGCTGCGCAAACATGGCAAAATTAAAGATATTAGAACGGATTTTCTGCACAAATTATCAACTAATTTGGTTCAAAAAATACGACACTATTGTTTTAGAAGACTTGTTTGCGTTTGCGTAGCATCCCGTAGGGAAGCAGTCCGAAGGAAATGTTTCTGGCATGGTTAAAAAGCGGTGCGACCCCGCGTCGCCGACAGGCGCAAGGGAACGCGCACCAAGAGACCGTAAGGAGCGCTAAAGCAATCAGCGACTTAGGATGGAGGGAATTTAGGACTTTAACTGAGGCTAAATGCGAGAAATATGGTAGGGAATTTAGAGTTATTTCTAGGTGGGAACCCACTTCTCATGCATTGGTGCGATTCGTTCAGTCGAAACCTAGAAATAGGGGGATGATTGGCTTGTGTTGAGTAACCGATAAGGTAGAGTTCGCACTTTTTACCTCAACAGATGACAACTAAATAACCATACTGGTGCGAGCAAGTATCAAACGAAAAATCAAGTCCAGTCCTCCAGACACAGGAGTGAAAGCACTTTCCCTCAAGGTAGCGACTAGCCATCAATCTTTGAAGCAGGGATGAAAGGGTAAAGGTAACTCAACCTAGAGTCAATGCCACCTCAGCAAGTTCCTATGGATAGAAATACAAAGATACATCCGAACCGTCTTGAGTGAAAACCAGTGAAATAGGTTGATACACGCTTGAGTCCCAAAAGGGCAAAAACTAAGGGAATCAGAGAGGTCATTTCTCAATCTGATATGTGTTTCCCGAATATAGGCGGAAAGTATCATCCTAAAGGAACAAACCAATGGTCATTTGGAACGAAGTAACCCATTTATTACTCTTAGTCAAGGTCGATTGATTAAGTAGTCAGCTAAGACGGAAAATCTACCACAGGTGTAGGTAATAGATGGGAAAGATTGAGCTCAATTGCCAACGCCTCATTGTAATGATGAGGATATGCAGACGGACTCACGGTAATACCGAATGTAAAGCTACAAGTAGCAATGTCAAGTTATGAACACGGAACCAAAGCCGATGTATGGATGGAGGGACATCAACTGGCGAAAAGCCCAAAGATGTGTCTTTAAGTTGCATTCATCGGATTTACAAAGCGTCACGTCGTGGAGATGTCAGAACAGTTCGTAGACCCTAACTAAATCGAAAGTTAAGCACATGGAACTTCTTGGTAAACCCTATGGATTCTTTAAGCAAAAGTCGAAGCTTAAAGTAGGTCAACCGAAAGGGAGACGGAATATTCAGAGGGTAAAGGAAAACAGAAAAAGCAAATGCTCTTGGTAATGCAAGAGATAAAGGTACTCTTCGAGAAGCCTTCGGCTACTAAATTTGCCTTATACCGAAAGGTAGCAGACTTCTGTATGGTCACAAACGATAAATCAGAGTAAAGAAACCAAACCGAAGTGCAAGTTGGAATCAATAATGATAACTGAACCAAAGAATGGACTCGTTGACTGGCACTCCATCAAATGGGACAAAGTTAACAAGACCGTTAGGAATCTCAGACAAAGGATTTATCGGGCAACTCAAAGCGGTGAATGGAAACAAGTGAGAAACTTACAGAAACTCATGTTACGCAGCCTCTCCAATACGCTACTGTCTGTAAAACGAGTCACTCAAGAAAATCAGGGCAAGGATACATCTGGTATAGACCGTTTGTCATCAAAATCATTCTTGTGATTACGGTAAATTTGGCTGACAGCTCCATAACGTTTAACACCCGCAAAGGCGTTTTCACATATCACCCTTGATTGGCTCAATTTCTTATTTTCCGATTTTTGTTGCTCACTTAATTGCCCTCCCTTCGGCTTTTTATGTGGGATACGGATATTTTCATACTGGTGTTGAATACCTTGAAAACCACTATCCACTTCAATTGGTATCACGACCGGTATATTTCCTATTAGCTTTTCTGAGTCATGGAACTTTTCCTGAATGTAACTTTCCTTCTCGTGCCTGAGTTAATACTAACACTTGCTTGTTTTGGTCTACTGCTGCTAGATGTTTGCGAGTATGACGTTTTTTTTCCCGAATAATTCAGTTTTTGTTTTTCTGAGTCAGTGGGTCGTTGCACTGGCCGTTCTGTGCCATCCATAATTACTCGTTCTACTCCAGGGAAACGCTCTATAAATACTTGGACACAATTAATTTGACGCTCGGGTAGTACTTTTTTTTCTCCCAGGGCAGCTTCTAATATAGGTTGTAAACGATTAACCCAATATCAATATCAAACAAGATGCTGGCCACATCAAAGGTTGGATAACATTTAAAGTAGAAGAGAATGTAGAATAATTTATCTTGAGTGGTGCGTAAACGAGCCTTACGGCCTCCTCCAACAGACCGTTGACGAGGTTTTGAGTGCAATGCTTGCTCATATATTTGATTAAAGGACTTCAACAAAGATTCAAATGCTTTATGGTTTAATCCTGTTAATGCTCTGAGTAACCTGTCTTGTTTTAAGGCTCGTTCAATATTTAGCATTTTCCTGGCCAATTTATTCTTGAATCATTTTACCTTATTTCCCAACAACTCTATTATTAATAATTAAATAATTCGCGCCTTGAAGCCTCCCCTTTTAAGGGGAAAAAGCGGTCGAGGGATGGCGTTTGCTATCGCAAAGCTGCGCTAAAAGCGGAGCGGCTCTGATAAGAGCGGTCTCCTCGCCATATCCAATCGACCAAGAGAAGAAATAATATCTCCTTATATTCAATTCCGTAGCGGTTTTAACCAGAGGTAATTATCAATTATCCATTATCCATTATCCATATCCATTAATGAACTGCTTATAATATTTTTCACTTTAATCAAACAGCTAACTTCTGCCCTCAACTCTCGAAACTCCTGCTGCCTTTAAGACAGGTTCTATGTAGTCTATTTAAATCAAAATCGCATAAATTTGTCTCGTTTGTTAAAAGCTGCTGCTTTTGTCAAATTTTGGTTTTCCCTCTTTAAATCATTGCTTCTAGAAAATCCTGATAAACAGCAGCTATTTTTTGATACTCAGATGACACATCAGCTTCTAACTGTTGAAAACGAGCTAATTCTGAATCATTATTAATTTCTTGTTCCTGTTTTTGCTTCAGCAAATTATCTAATTCCGACTTCCGAGATTTAATATCATCATCTATCCTTTCTTTTACTTCCCCTTCATAAGTATCAAAACATTCTTTAATGGCATCATAAATAGGTTGCCACTGTTCATTTGCTACTTCAGGTAAATGTTTGACCAACTCTTTTTTCGCTATTTGAACTACTTTTTTCCGTGCTTCATCTGCCTGCATTACACCCACACCTAAACCTAACAAAGCTAAACCAATAGGTCCTAAAGTTATCCCTGTAAAGAAAGTAATTGCTGTATATATTCCTCCTACAGCCAATAAATTTAGCAAGATATTTTTCCAATCAAAACCAGCTCCGGCCATGGCAATACCTGCGATATTACCCCTAGCTAATGAAAATAATCCCATAGCCCATTTTGCCCAACTAGGAGCGTTATCTTCAGTGGAAATAGAAGGGAAAGATTTAACTTTTTTTCCTGTTAATTTTTCAGTGATTTTATCTGTGACTTTTGTATAAGAAGCACCATAATGAGCAGCTCTTCGAGAAAGTTGTAAAAATGCTGCATCCATCTTATTTTCAACAGTAATAGTCCATGCTGCTAATTTATCACTAATATATTGTTCAAATCCTTTTTTTAGTTCTATTTCAAAAGCTTCTCTTTTGCCAGGGTTAATAAAATCGAGAAATTTCATATCTGGTTGATAACGCAAAAAATCTGATTCAAAAGTATGTTCCAGGTCGAGGATATAAGAACGAAAAGAATTAGCAATTTCAGTCGCTTCTCTATCTCGAACTGTTCTAATTTCTGACTGAAATTGGTCGCGAATTTCAGCAAGTTTATGAAACTCTGGTGCGACAGAATTAATCTTATTTTTTAGCTCTTCAATATTCTGTTCTAATAAAGGAGTACGACGAGCGATCGCCTCTTGTAAATGACTATCTGTTTGAGCTGCTAAAGTTTTTGCTTGCCGAAATTCTTGAGCTGCTCTTTCCTGAGTCAAAAATTTATTTAATGCACCAAAAAATTCTGGAAAACCTGTTCCTTCTAGAGAAGCTGAAGGATTTTTTAACCGCCTTCTTAATGCCAGAATTGAAGATAGCTCAAAAACTCTTTCTTGATAGATATTTTTATTTTCTTCTATACAATACTCATTGAGGTTAGCTTGAAAAACTCTTCTTAATCTTATCTCTGCTTCTTCTAATTCTTCTCGGTCATCTGGGTCAATTAAACTCTCTTGTACTTGGTCCCAAGCATTAATTAAAAAGAAGACGCTCAACCCTCTACCTTTAATATAATTTTCTAGATAGCGACGTTCTCCTAAAGTACAAGGTTGAGTTGCTCTCATCACAAATAAAATAGCATGACAATTATTGATATAACCAAGAGATAATTCATTCCTTGCTTCTGTATCATTTAAACCAGGACTATCAACAATTTCTATGCCTTTTTCTAAAATTGGTAGGGGATATTCAACCACTGCATAATCAATATCAGGAAATGCTTGTTTTTTTTCTTGTTCTAATCTTTTTGCCTCTGCTGGGTCAATTGTATAGTTTCGTTTGAAGTTCTTAAAATCTAGTGACAGAGGTTTTTTTCCATCATTAAAATGTATAGTAACTTTTTTTTCTGGTCCAAATTTTAATACAGTTAATAATGCTGTACAGGGATTAACATCGCTAGGTAAAATATTTTCACCTATTAAAGCGTTAAGAAATGTGCTTTTTCCCCGTTTCATATCTCCCAATACCATCAGACGAAAAACGCCTAGGCGGAGATTTTTGCCAGCATTTTTAATATCTTCTATTTCTCTCTCTAAACCTAATTTTCCAGAAGTATTTTTACCTTCTGATTCTGCTTTTTCTAAAGTTTCAGCTATTGTAGATAAACTAGCAGCTACTTCGGCTCGAACTTTAGCTACTCTTTCTAAATCTTGGATAAAATTTTCTGCTTCTATTTTGTGACTCATTTTGATTTGAATAAATAAGTTTTGTTTTAATTAGCATTCAGCTATCAGCTTTTAGTAGCTCTGGTTTAAATCCCCGGTTTCTATAAGCCGGAAGGTGCGTGGAGAGGTAATAGTCCCCTTCTAAACGTTTACTGCTGAGTGCTGAGTACTGAGTTTTGACTGCTTTTTTAATTTCTCCTACACTCTCAGACTAAATAATTGTAAATCAACTCAATATTACGACATTCAGATAATACATCAGCATCTAAACTTTGGAGACGCTTTACCTCTTTTTCTTGATTAATTTCACTAGACTCTTTTTGCTTAACTAAATTATCTAATTCTGGACGGCGTGATTCAATATCATCATTAATTCGCTTCATTACTTCTCGTTCATAATCTTTAAAGCATTATATTACTGTTTGATGAATCTCTTCCCATTGTGAATCTGCTAATTTTGGCAAATACTTAATCAATTCTTTTTCGTAACTTTAATCAATAATATTTCTCAGGTTCTCAGAAATCTCATAACGAGCTCTGACTACCTTTTATAAGTCAGACTCTAGTGAATGACTATTTTGGTTATTCATTGATTAATCCTTAATAACTAATTTAATTAGTATTACTTGATGAAGGGATAATTTATACTATTTATTATTTCCTGATTTTGAAATAAGTATTCTCAGCTTTTGTATAACTAGGAAACAGAAGAAAAGAGATTATTAAAAGCATCAAATTAAGCAAGGTAATGCTTTTAGAAGCTCTAGTTATCTGAATCATTTTGGCCAAATATAATTTTGTACCCTACCCAAGCTACCCCTACTACTAAAACTGCTTTACCCACCCAAAAACCAATATAAACTGCTGCTACTACTCCCACTACAATCCCTAAAAATTCACCTATCTTTAGCAGTTTTTTCAACTGAAACTTATTTGGTTTCTCTGGTGAATTGTACTTTTCAGTATTATATAAAGGAGTTTTTTTATTTATTTCAAGTTCTAGTTCTTTTAATCTAATTTGTCTTTCTCTCTCTTGGAGTTCTTTTTTCTCTGCTCTAAGTCATATTTTTTATATTTTTTTGCTTCATTTTACCTCTCCTGGTGTAACAAAAATTTCACTCAATACCAACAAAGTAGGACATTAATAGAATTAGATTTATTGACTATTAGTGATACTACAATTTTCAACACTTATATTAAATATATTATCTCTCTTTTGTAACTTTTTCAATAAAACAGTCTGAAATTTTCACTCTAACCACTGATTTATAAAGTAAATATTAAGAGGCTGAATTTATTGTTATACTTATACTATTTATCTGTAACAATGCGCTTAATAATTCTTACCAAAACCTGAATTTTACTAATAGCTGTTATCTTTTATTAAGTGCAACTTCATGGAGAAATAGTATTAGGGCTTGTTGAATTATCTTTCCGTAGTTCTCAAACTCCTAATGCCAATTTGATAAATGTTTTCTACAAATACTTGAACTGTTTCTAGTAGCCAATAGTCAGTAGAAAGAACTATTATTATCATTTTTGACCCTAAAATAATTCTATTCTGCTAAATAAACATCTGACTTTAACCATTTTTGTTGACCAAACTATTCGTAACATTCTTTTTTCTGGAGTTTAGACTAATTGAACAGCTCAAACCACCAAACTATTACCCTGATGGGATTTGAGACTTAACGGATGTCTATTTAAATAAAAGGGGAAAAGGGTTACTAAACTAAGGGTTCCAGCCAATTAAATAGAATTTAGTCTAAACTCCAGTTTTTTCAAAATGGTATAAAAGATAGGTGATTTCAATAATTAATAATTAGGGCTTGCTGATTAAATCTAAAAGCATTGACATATAAATAATTTAGCCTTTTTTGTGTCGAAAAAAGTGCGCCTATTTCAGTCTAAAAGGCTCAAAAAGTTAGTATTTTAGGCGCATAGTTGGGCAGAAAAATCTTGGGACAAAACTTAGCTCCTACCTGCTCTAAATTTCCATTTCTCCTTTCTTCCCCTCCCCCTCCTAGGAGGGGCGAGGGGTGGGTTGTCTCCTATCTCCTACCCTTACCCATCAGACTTTTTCAGCAAGCCCTAATTAACAATTACTTTAGTTTATAAATCAGCTCTAAAGTAATTTCAAATTTTGTTAAGATTTCTAAATCAAACAAGCAATCAAAACTCAAAAAGTATTAATTAAATCAAGATCAAACAAATCGACAACTTTCAAATATTAGACTTATTCCAAAAGCTAGGAACTGGAAATAGAAAAGATATATATACCAAGCAGGAAGAAAAAAGATTTAATTTTGAATTTTGTAAGAAGTTTATTCTTTAACGAATTAAATCAGCAAAACTAAAAGTGCTAAGAATTAATAATAGTACGGCTGTAAATTGGGAAGCTTGTATTTGAGGAGATGGTGTCAGTGCTTCTCTAACTAAAATAGAAATAGAAGAACCCATTACATAACTCAGACATAATACTAAATATTGCCATTTATCTGTAACACTCCAACACAATAGTAATATTATGGCAAAGACTAACATTATTAACTCGATAAAGCCCGGTGGATTATACTGTATACCACTCCTAATATTTTCAAACCACAGTTGTAAAATTCTCATATTTTTGGCATTAAATCAAATCACAAAATTACGATTAATTACTAGAAAAAAAGAATGCATAGTAATCCAAAATCAAAAAAAATTGTATTCTCACAACCATTCAGTCTGTTGCTGGAGACAAGCCAAAGCAACCTCCATTTCCACCTGAGAAAACTCAGCATAAAATCGACTCACACTCAAAAAAGGCCGAGGAGTTTCCAATACAATTAAGCGATCGCAACAATCTTCCAAAAATTTAACCAATTCTGGTGGAGCAACTGGCACAGATATCCAGACAGCATTCGGCTTCTGCAACTTAATAGACTTTAACGCAGCTATCATAGTCATACCCGTAGCTATACCGTCATCAACTAAAATTACTAACCTACCTAGAGGAATAACTTCAGGCTTTCCACCACTAAGACATTCTAATTGAGACTGTGCTTTTTCCCTTGCTCTTTCAATTATAGTCTTTTGGACTTGTAAATTCCTTGGTTTGTGCCTCGACCACACTATACAACCATCCGCTGTCACAGCACCAAGAGCCAATTCTGGATTATCCGGTAAAGTAATTTTCTTCGCCACCACCACACTCAAAGGACAACCCAACCGACGCGCAACCATCACTGCTACTGGCAACCCCCCTCTTGGTAGACCATAGACAATAGGCTTAATCATCCACTCAGTAGTCAAATTCATTTGACAGAAATCTGAAAAAATAACCTCAGCCAATTTTTCTCCCGCATCAGTGCGGTCTCGAAATATGGGAATAGATGACATAATTTTCTCCAGCTACTGGCACTTACCAATGGATAATGGATAATTGATAATTGATAATTAATCGAATCTAGGTTTAAAGCCTCTCTCTCCTTTTAAGGAGAAAAAAGCGGTCGAGGGATGGTGAGGTCTCCTAGCTGTCCGACCATCGACCAAGATAAGAAATCAGATTTCCTTATATTCAATTCCGTAATGGTTAAAATCCGAGGTAATTATCCATTATTCATTATCCATTATCAATTAATGAAATTTTACCTAATGGCCTTCAAGTTGAGACTTTCTACCCAAAACTTTAGAGTAAATATATAGTAGCAATTGATTCCTCAATCTCCTTTCATGTCTAACGAAAAACAACTTAGTCTCTTTGACTGGTCAAACAATAATGATTATTCAGAATCTACCTCTGATTCAGACTTCGACTCCAAGCTTATTCCCACAGATGCTAAAATTCCCATTCCATCAGAAACATATCAAACAATGGAGCAAATAGCAGTCCATTGTAACCAATGTTGCAGATGTGAACTAGGAGAAAACCGTACCAATGCTGTCATTGGTAGAGGAAACCCCCAGGCAGAAATTATGATTATTGGCGAAGCACCCGGTCAAAATGAAGACGAACAAGGTTTACCATTCGTTGGTAGGTCTGGGCAACTACTGGACAAAATTTTGGAGTCGGTGGAGCTAAGTAGCGATCGCCACGTTTATATTTCTAATGCTATTAGATGTAGGCCACCAGAAAATCGGACTCCGACAACTCAAGAAATAGAAGCTTGTAAACCATACTTACTAGAGCAAATACGTCTTGTAGACCCGAAAATTATTCTTTTAACTGGAGCAACGGCAGTTAAAGCTTTGACTGGTGAGAAACGAGGTATTACTAAAATTAGAGGCCAATGGTTGGAATGGGAAGGACGACTTTGTATGCCCATTTTTCATCCAGCTTATCTTTTGCGAAATCCTTCTCGGGATCCAGGCAAACCAAAGTGGTTAATGTGGCAAGATATTCAGGCAGTTAAACAAAAATTAGATGAATTAGAAGGTGAAAATAATTCCATAGATTTTTGAACAAGGAGCTAGAAAAAGTCGAAGAAGTTTTCCCCAACTAATTAAAACTGTATGCAAATGTGAGGTGGGAACTGAAACAAAATAGCTTTTACCTAGGCAAAACCCTAATGACTATAGTTTTCTACTACCTCCTAATACCTTCTAACTTCTAGTAGTACCCCACCCTTGTCATCAAGAAACTAAAGTAACATTTCAATAGACAAAAATAATATCACTATAACAGCAGACACCCCAGAACCAAGCTTAGTAATAGCTTAGATCGCCCTAGGTGGTTTAATGTTAGGCACCACTAGAAAAGCGAAAGCCTAAAGAGCTTCTTGATATGAAGATAGGGGAAAATTCTTCTTCTTCTCACTTCTAAGCAAAACAACTTATTAAATTTCTGGTAGAGGCATCTCAATCAATTTATTTTTTGAATATAAACCCGATCTAATCGTAACTTCTGATTTTTTTACATTAAACTTTTTTGCCAATAGTTTGATTAATTCTTGATTAGCTTTACCATCTACAGGCGGAGATTTCAAACATACTTTGAAACTACCATCTAATTCTGCTTCAATACTTTGTTTTTGAGAATTTGGTTTAACTTTTACTTTGAAAATAACCATGATTAAGTTACCAATAAAAATTTACATAAATTCCACCCTAAAAGTCATAACTCATTTCTAATTTTGACCCCTGTCTCCTCTGTTATTCAATATTTTGTTGTTGAGAATTCAGTTTAACTTTCAGCTTGAAAATAGCCCTAATTAACTCACAAATAAAAAATTACATAAATTCCACCAGAAAAATTAAGAGTTCATGCCTCATTCTGACTCCTGACTCCTGTCTTCTGACTCCTGAATCCTATGTTCAAAATAACATTTTTCTAACCAAACTCTAATACCTCTAGCAAATACTCCATTACTACTATCTTCTGGTTGTGGTGGTAAATTTTCTGGGAAACTTTCTTCTATAGAAAACATATTAACTAACTCCCATTGTCTCTGACTTTTTTTCAGAAATAACCAATGAAATTGTTGTAATTCAACTACCTGGTCATCTCGATATTGCCTTTCTAAAGTAGTCAGGAAAATTTGATTAATATCCTCCTGAAAAAAAGGCAGATCATCTATCGGTAAAGGTTCAAACTCAGGACGACCTGCTATAACTATATTCCGTTCTAAATAATCTTCATTGGATTGGCGATCACGTTGAATTTCACGATTAACATAACCCGGCAAGTCTAATATTAAATCTGCCATGAGAATTTCTAAATCTTCAGAATTTTCCGGGCAAGTAGATTTTGGTTTGAGTGGCTCAGTTGATTCTCTTTTTTCTATTCTAGGTCTTCTAGGTTTTCTCGGTCGTCTTTTTCTGACCATCAAATAATTGTCAATGGTCAAAAATAGGGAATTAGGTAGGGAATTAGGTAAAGATAAATCGTTACTAACTGTACTAATAATCGTGATTATAGAAATGAATATTTTCAAATAAAATAGCATTCAACTTTAGGATTTTCAGATTGATATTTCCATTTCCCTGAAAGTTATCATGTCTGAAAAATATTTAATGTTCAGCAGTTTTTTCCAAAAATTTAATAAGTTGGAGGATTTGAGAAATTCCTAACGGTAATTAATCGCCACTGTTATAGCAATATTTTTGTAATTTTTATGAGTGATGGCTTAGAAGTAAAGGCAATTTATCATTTTATGAAGCTCAAAAAAATCGAAAGATATTTAGCCTTGCATTCTGCCAAAAATTTTGATAGTATGTAATCATTGGGAGGCGTTTGCTTCGCATAACTATCGTTAACGCACCTACGCATGACTTTTTGTTCAACTCAAATCAGAGTACTATTTAGGGCTTGCTGATTAAACCTAAACGTCTTTAAAGATAAAGGTAAGTGCCTTTTTGGGTCTGTAATACCTTGGTTTTCAGCTCTTAATGCTCAAAAATTTACCATTTTAGGCAAAAGTTGGGCAAAAAAAAATTACTTTCCTGCTCCTCTACTCCCCCGCTCCCCTACTCCTAAAAAAAGACTTTTTCAGCAAACCCTATTTATGTGAAGTGATGTTTGAAACGATCGATCATCAAACATAATATTTTTAGAAAAAAGCCCCTTAAATTTCCTGACAAATGCGCTCCAAAGCCCCTTTTGGGTCAGTAGCAGCAGTAATAGGTCGGCCAATAACAAGATAATCAGCACCAGCCTTAATAGCCTGACCAGGAGTAAGCGATCGCTTCTGGTCTCCTTTATCTGCCCAAGTTGGCCTCACTCCGGGACAAACCAACACAAAATCATCACCACAAACCCGTCTCAACTGTTCCACCTCTTGAGGAGAACAAACCGCCCCACCTAAACCAGATTCCTGAGCCAACAAAGCCATCTGCAAAGCATACTCTGGCAACTCCAGAGGAATTTTGAGGTCAAAAGCCACATCACGAGAAGTCAAACTGGTCAAAATAGTAATAGCGATTAACCTCGGTGGGTTTTCTCCTGTAACTTTTGCCCCTTCCACAACAGCATCTTGAGCAGCAGTCAAAGCCACTCTGCCAGCAGTAGAATGGATGGTCAACAAATCGACACCATAACTAGCAGCAGCTCGACAAGCTCCAGCAACAGTATTAGGAATATCGTGAAACTTTAAATCCAGAAAAATCTGCTTCTGACGTTCTTTGAGAATTGAGATAATTTTAGGGCCACAACTAACAAACAATTCTAGACCGACTTTCCACCAGATTATTTCCGGTAATTGGTCTATCAGAGCGATCGCTGCTACCTCAGTCGGAACATCCAACGGGACAATAATTTTATTAATATTCATCAATTTCGTTAGTATTGTTTAACTTTCGGTAGCTTATTTTTGGGCAATCAAACAAAAAAAGTGACATCTCCCACACTAAGCTGACGCTATAGTCTGGGCTTCTCGTTTCGCAGCCCCGGTATCCCGTCGGGCAAGCGCGTGCTTTAAAGACGGAATGCCCTACCGCCCTATTTTTGATATTTATCGCTGCATTCAAGTCACGGTCTATCGCAACACCACAATGTGGACAAGAATGAGTTCTTTGCGATAATTCTTTAGGGACTTTTTCCCCACAATTTGAGCAATCTTGGCTAGTATTTTTGGGGTTTACTGCTATGGTTTTCTGTCCAGCATTTCCGGCTTTGACAGTCAAAATAGTTAGAAATTTTCCCCATCCAGCATCATTAATTGATTTACTCAAACGGGTCTTTGCTAGCCCTTTAATATTTAAGTTTGCCTCCGGCACGCCGCTCCGCGTCTACATGGGCAATAACTTCAGCTTTTGATAACAATTCATTGGCTGTTTTGAAATGAAAATCTTTACGTTTATCGGCAACCTTTTTATGTTGTTTGGCTACAGCTTTAACAGCCTTGAGCCTCCTTTTACTTCCTTTTTTCTTTCGAGATAAACGTTTCTGTAAAGTTTTTAATCGCTTCTGAGATGAGCGATAGTATTGAGGTATGGGGACAGATTCTCCTTCACTTGTTACTAAGAATTCTTTCAAACCCATATCAATTCCCAGAGTGTTTTTTAGTGTAGGTTCAACTTTAGTTGTTAAAGCTGGAACTGATTTGTTTTCTAAGGATAAAGTAATGTAATAACCATCTGCTTTACGACTAATCGTCACTGTTTTAATTTGAAAACCATTAGGTAAAGGCCGATGTTGAATCAACTTTATATTGCCAATTTTGGGCAAATTAATTTTATTTCCTTCAATACAGTTTTGTTTGATTTGAGGATAAGTAAAACTGCGATAACGTCCTTTTCCTTTAAATCTTGGTTTCCCTAATTTCTGGCCATTTTTGTCTGCCTTAAACCATCTATCAAAGGCAAGTTTTACCCGTTTTATGCAATCCTGTAAAACTTGAGAATGAATTAGCTTGTATTCACAAAACTTATCTTTGGTATTGACCAAATCTCGTTTTTGAGAGTAATAATCTGGAATTTCTCTTAGTTGAGGAATGGGCATCACCAAGGGGCAAGCATTAACCGGACAGCGATTTTCTTCCCACCACGAGAACCGCTCCCCTAACCTATAGTTGTACTGCCGACGCAACAATTCCAACCACAATTCTATAGTGGCTAACTGTTCTTTGTTTGGCCTTAATTTATATTGGTAGGCAGTGCGCATGGTGGAAAATTTCCAGGGTTATAGGCAAGATCATAATACAAATTTTTCAACCAGGGCGAAAGCTTCTGGTAGGATATTTGCAAATTAAATGAGCATCGAACCCATTCAATTTGCTGCCGATTCATCTAACACCAAATCTGCATAAATATGGTGTGAGGCTTCTCGGCGATTCAGCTAATTTTTTGAGACTTTGAGTCTGAGTATTCAGTATCAGAAATTCGAGGGTTGTCTATTTCTGGGCAGTCAAAGAAAAAAAACTAAGACGTTGTAGTTTTGAGTCATTTCTACCTAGAGATTTTCCCCTCCCTGTGAGTCAGAATTTTTGTCTACTAATTTGTTCAGACTGTGAGTCTAAACAAAAGTATTGATTAATTTTTAACCAAGCGGACAAAATTTTTCTTACCTACCCTTAGAACTTTACCATCAAGGTCTGCCGGGGAGTCAAAAGTCAAATTCTGGTCTGAAATACGGTCGTCATCCAAACGTACAGCTCCCCCAGCAATTTTTTTCCTAGCTTCAGAACTACTCTTACACAAACCACTAGCACTAACAACATAAAACAACTTCGCTGGAAACTCCACATTAGCCAAAGAAAACTCTGGCACTGCCTCAGTTTGACTCATATCTCCCTCAAGCACCACCTTCAAAGCCGTTTTTTGAGCCAACAAAGCAGCTTCCCTACCGTGGTACTGAGATGCAATATCCAAGGCCAACAACTTTTGTCTTTCACGAGGATTTTCTGGCAGAGTCTCAAGAGCTAAATTTGTCAATAATTCAAAATACTGCTCTATCTGGTCATCAGGAATTTTTTCCAACTTAGAATACATACTCAGAGAGTCTTCCGATAAACCCACATAATTTCCCAGAGACTTAGACATTTTCTGTACCCCATCAGTCCCCAACAAAATCGGCATCAACAGACCAAACTGAGTTTTTTTACCAAAATGCCGTTGTAAATCTCGTCCCACAGCAATATTAAACTTTTGGTCAGTACCCCCCAACTCCACATCAGCATCCACAGCCACAGAATCATAACCTTGCATCAAAGGATAAAGAAACTCATGGATATAAATTGGGCTTTCCTGCTGATAACGAAGAGCAAAACCCTCCTTAGCCAACATCTGCCCCACCGTCATTGTTGCCAAAAGCTCCAGAATATTTGCCAAATCTAATTTAGAAAGCCATTCTGAGTTGTAGCGAATTTCTAAGCGCCCTGGCGTGTCAAAATCTAATATAGGCCGGACTTGCTCTAAATAAGTTTTGGCATTTTCCCGCACCTGTTCGGAAGTTAACTGTTTTCGGACTTCAGATTTCCCTGTAGGGTCGCCAATTCTTGCAGTAAAATCTCCTATGATTAATACTGCTGTATGTCCAGCATCCTGAAATGCTCGGAGTTTACGAACCGGGATACTATGACCTAAATGGATATCTGCTCCAGTGGGGTCAATTCCTAATTTAACTCGCAAAGGTCGGTCTGATTTGGCCAATCTTTGCAGTAAGTTTTCATCAGGGTTTGTAGAATCTGGTCTATCTGGAAAAATTTCACTGATACCGCGACGCAGCCATGTAAATTTATCAGTCATCATCATAAACTTTCGGTTAAGTGGGAAACCACCGTCTTTTAAGAGGTGGATGGAAACGACAGGCGCGGGTTTTCACCCGTAGTCAATTTGACATTTTTCGAGGTTTTCACTAATATATATACTATACAGCGAAAGTAAATTATGTATCTTACCCAAAAGAACAAAATTAGAAACCTGTCTAGCCAGGAGTTTAAAGCCTTAAGGCAATTGTGCAGATTGACCAAGAATATGTACAATGTAGGCCTTTATTCTGTACGACAGTTTTATTTTGCTGAGGGTGGATATCTCAGATACGAGTCAAATTACCATTACTGCAAAGATAACGAAAATTATCAACTACTTCAAACTGATATTGCACAGCAAACTTTAAAAGTTGTAGATAGGTCTTTTAAGTCATTTTTTAACTTAATCCAGAAAGCTCAGGAAAGTCTATATCGTTGGGAACAAATACGAATACCTAGATACCTCAAAAAAGAAGGGTATTTTCCTTTAATCATACCTCGAATTAAGGTGAAAAATGGGTATTTTAACATCCCAATGTCTATAAAATTCAAGGCTGAATATGGTGCAGTCAAAATTCCATTTCCAGAAAGATTAGTAGGTAAAAACCTGAAGGAAGTTAGAATAATTCCTAGATATGATGCTAGGTTTTTTGAGGTAGAATTTATTACAGAAGATGAACCACAGCAGATAGTAAAATCTGACAATGCTTTAGCAATAGACCTGTGGTCTAGACAATCTAGCAACTTGTGTATCAAATACTGGGTCATCGTTTATTTTAGACGGTAGAAAACTTAAATCAATCAACCAGTGGTACAACAAGGAAAATTCTAGATTACAGTCTATAAAGGATAAACAAAGCATCAAAGATTTAACCAAAAAGCAAGTCAGCATAACAGTAAATCGGAACAATAAAGTTAGAGATTACCTGAATAAAGCAGCTAGATATTTAATCAACTGGTGTAGTGAAAACAAGATATTTACTATTGTTGTTGGCGTAAATCACCGAGATCAAACAAAGTATCAATTTAGGTAAAAAAACTAACCAAAAATTTGTACAAATACCACACCATAGTTTCAGGTTTAAACTAAAAGCTATGTGTGATAGGTATGGATTAACCTATATAGAACAGGAGGAGTCTTATACCTCTAAGGCTAGTTTTTTAGACGGCGATCGGATACCTGTTTACAATGCTGATAACCCAAGTGAATACAGTTTTAGTGGCAAACGAGTCAAACGCGGTTTGTACAAAACTAAGCAAGAATAAATTGATAAATGCAGATTGTAACGGTGCTGCAAATATTGGAGTCAAAAGCAACCTTAATGGGGTTTACCCCGGACAGACGCTTAGGCATCTTTGGCTATGCCATTAAGGGTAAAATTTGACGTGGATTTATCCCGGCAAATTTGTGACCCTTAAGAATCCACGCGGATTTATCCCGTGGAGTGTCAATTACTTTTAGTTTATTGATATAGCTTTACTTTGGGGGGTTAAATTAAATTTAGAGCAACTATGGTTTAAGTTATCCAGCAATCCTATATTTAGTCTTTAGTCATCTAAAATTTGAAATTTAGTCAAGGAAATTAAATCAAAGTGTCCACTAACGCCCTCCCACATAAGCAAACTACAAAATCTCATTCTGAAATTTCACCAGTCTTTGAATTTGTTCAATCTGTCAGTAAGGTGACAGCAGGTACTGTACTAGGCATTACCATGTTAACTAGCTCATTAGTGGCTGGTGGACTGGTAGGTTTAGCAATCAGCTTTCGTAATCTACCGGATGTTCGAGTTCTAAAAAATTACACACCTTCAGAAACAACTCACATATATGATGTCAAAGGTAGACCATTAGCAAGTCTCCACGACGAGGCCAACCGAGAAGTCATACCCCTAAACCAAATTTCTCCAGACTTAAAACGAGCAGTTCTAGCGATCGAGGATAGTAACTTCTACAACCACTACGGAATCTATCCTATTGGAATTATGCGTGCTTTTGTGGCCAACTTAGAGCGGGGTAGAACTGTTGAAGGTGGTTCTACTATTACTATGCAGTTGGTGAAAAATTTGTTTCTCTCCCCCACAGCCAAACTCAGTAGGAAAGTGGCTGAAGCAGTTTTGGCAATTAGGATGGAACAAATTCTCGATAAAAACGAAATTTTAGAATTGTACCTCAATCAAATTTACTGGGGTCATAATCTCTATGGAGTTGAAACTGCAGCAAAAAGCTATTTTAATAAGTCGTCCAAGGATTTAACTTTAGCTGAAGCTGCCTTGATGGCAGGTATGATTCCTGCGCCAGAAGAATATAGTCCATTTATTAATTACCAAAAATCCAAGCAACGCCAGGCCACTGTTTTAGCAAGACTGCGCGAACTTAATTGGATTACTGCTGAAGAGGAAGCGGAGGCTCTCAAGCAACCATTATTAGTGGGTAAAGTTACCTCTTTTCGTCAGAGTGAACTTCCTTATATTACTGAGGCAGTTGTTCAGGAGTTAACTGAAAGGTTTGGTAAAGATGCTGTTCTTAAAGGAGGAATGCGGATACAAACGACCATTGATATGAATTTCCAACGGATGGCTGAAAGAACTGTGACTGAATGGCATCAAATTTTATATTACCGTGGGACTTATCGGAGTTGGGACAAAGGTCAAATGGCATTAGTGGCAGTTGACCCCCGCACCCACTTTGTGCGGGCCATGGTTGGTGGGGCAGATTTTAAGAGTAGTCAATATAATCGTGCTGTTCAAGCTCGCAGACAACCAGGTTCTGCTTTTAAGCCTTTTGTTTATTACACTGCTTTTGCTTCGGGTAGATATTCCCCATATTCAATTGTGTCTGATACTCGAGTTAGTTATCCAGATGGTAATGGTTATTACACTCCTCGAAATTATGGTGGTGGATATTCTGGCTCTGTTAGTATTCGTAAGGCTTTGGAGTCTTCTTTGAATATACCAGCGGTGAAAATTGGTCAATATGTTGGACTTAATAAGGTAATTGAGGTTTGTCGCATTCTAGGAATTAAGAGTCCGATGGAACCTGTTATTTCTTTACCACTTGGTTCGGTTGATTTGACACCTCTGGAGATGGCTGGTGCTTATGCGACTTTTGCTAATAATGGTTGGCATTCTGATACTACTTTTATTGTGCAGGTGACAGATACCAGTGGAAATGTGTTGTTGGACAATACTCCTAAACCTAAGTTGGTTTTAAATCAATGGGCTGTCGCGTCACTTAATAGTGTATTGGTGGGGGTAATAGAACGAGGTACTGCTACTAGGGCTAAGATTGGTCGTCAGGCTGCTGGAAAAACTGGTACTACTTCTTCTGAGCGAGATGTTTGGTTTGTAGGTTATACGCCTCAGTTGGCAACTGCTGTTTGGGTGGGCAATGATGATTATCGGCCTCTAAACTATGGTGCTACTGGTGGTACTACTGTTGCACCGATCTGGCGTGATTTTATGAACCAAGCTTTGAGAGGCCAGCGTCGCGAATATTTTCCTCCAGCATATAAGTTTGATAGGCCTTGACACTCCCGCCGTTAAATCGCTCGATTATAAGGGGGGATTCTTGTTTCTCAGATTCGTAAGCTTGGTAACAAATCAAACAAGTTGAGTTGTACCCCCGCCAGACCATCTCCACAAGCTTTCTCTTTAAACCGCGTGCCCCACGGCTATTAAACCTCACCCACCCCTCTTGCTCGCCTCCCGGGAGGGGATGGGGTTGGGTGCAGCAGCTACATCACGATTTATTTGATATCCGCAGTTGCTGCAATTGTGATTTCTCTGTGAGAGTTTTTTCTTGTTTCTATGCCCACATTTAGGACATTCTTGAGAGGTATAATTCTTATCAACTTTGGCATAATACTTGCCTCGGCTCCAGCAGATATAAGGAAGTATTTCATTAATAAATTGACCGATACCACTGTCATTAGATTGTTTTCTGACAATACCTCGCTTACCAAGATTTAAAGTTAATATCTTCAACAAAAATATTGTCTGTTAAATCACAAAGTTGATGAGCTAGTTTGAAATGCCAATCATGTCTAGTATTAGCTATTTTTTCATGTAGTATAGCTATTTTCCATACGAAGTTTTAACCAATTATTTGACCCCTTCTTTTTTTTCTTAAGTCTTCTTTGCAGCAATTGTAGGGGCGAATGGCCATTCGCCCCTACCGTAGTTGACTCAATAAAAACTTAGGAGACTTGATTAATTTTCCAGTTGAAGTGGCTACAAAGCTTTCTATCCCTGCATCTATTCCTAATGACTTTTTACCTACTGGATTATCCGGAGCTGACTCTGATGAAGTAAAAGTAATCATCAAATAATAACCAGTTGCTTTTTTGACTATCCTAGCTTGTTTAGCTTGAAAAACATCTGAATATTGTCTACTTTGTCTAATTTTTATCCAACCTAGTTTAGGTAGTTTAACTCTATTATTTTATAAGCAATTCTTGAGCATTGCAGAAAAGACAAAACTTCTCAATTTTTTCTTAAATCTCGGAAAACCTTTACCAAGAGATTTCATATCAGAAAAAGCTCTATCCAAAGTCTTTAAAGTTTGTTGTAAAACTTGAGCATTTTCATGTCGGCTCTTAGCCGAAACTGACTTTAATCTAGGATGAGTTTTTTTAGCTATTGTGAGGTTTTTTGCTTGATGATTGTAATTAGTATAAGCTGCATCAGCAGGAATAATATATTCAGAAACAATTGAACAACTATTAATTGGTGATTTCCTTGAACGTAACCAATCTTTACGCTCTCTCAAAGCATAATTGTACACACTTTTACCGAATAATTAATAATTCAATAATTCAATAATTCAATAATTCAGGTTTAAAGCCTCCCCTTTCAAGGGGAAAAAAGCGGTCGAGGGATGGCGAGGAAACCTGCGCCATATCCAATCGACCAAGAGAATAAATTTTTCCTTTTATTCAATCCTCTTCCTTTTAGGGAGAGGTAATTATCAATTATCAATTATCAATTATCAATTATTGAAAGACATCAAGCATAAGATTAAGATCAGCTTCCTGTTGCTTATTGGGCAAAAGGTTTGTACTGGTAAGTCAAAGTAATCATTGACAATCTATTACTTTCTGAACATACTGATATTTTATTGTAGCTTTAGTAATTTGCCAATGGCTTAGAAGAAATAATTTAATGTTAAGATTAACGGATGATGGAAAGTCTAGACTAAAATATTATGCAAGAGTAATGCAAGTATCAATGTCGGAAATAATTCAAGGCTATTGTAAAAACCTGCCAAAGCAACCTAAAATAGGAATTCACTACCGCTCAATTAATTTTATAGCTGCAATTCATATCCCGCTAAATCGAAGATTATAACGGTAGATAAATTGCAACATTTTCAGATAGATTGAAAGTGAATCCCCATCGCTTAAAATCATACGGCCATTCAGCCAAGGAAAGAAAACCGTTTATTCCTATAGTTTCAAAAAGTAAATAGTTTTTCCTAAACTGTTTAAAATAATTTGCTTAAAATATTAAATAGTTATTTTTAGTGATTCAATTAAGACTGTTTTTCTAATTCCGACTTCATTCTTTCTAAAGTAGTGTGCATTTGATCGAACATTTGTTGAGGACTAATGCCAAATTGATTTAACTGAGTTTTAAGTTGTTCCATAGTCATTTGAGCCATGAAATCTTCTGATAATTCAAAACGCTTCATAAAAATGCGGTAGCGCTCCATAATAGATTCCATCTTTTCAATATAAATCTTTTTACCTTCTCGGTCGAACTTACCATAGTCACTTCCTACCTTAATTAAGGATTGATAATCCTCAAATAATTGTTTAGCTTCCTGTTGAACTACTTCTGAATCAAAAATCCCATAGCTTTCCTTATTTAAAATCTGAAATTATATTAACTAAATTTTTAAGTTTAGAAATACCCTAATTTAACAATTGTGATATTAACATGACACCTGTTTGTTAGGTAAATCCATTACTTATAGTACTATAACATTAATTTTGTCTCGACCATTGAAAAAAAATGGTGTGGAAATACCCCTATCTTGGTTCGTCAACCCGAAATTTTATTAATCGCATTTATATAGAGTTTACATTTAAGTTATGAAAATCCTTTTGAGAAAAAGTAAATAGGCAACAGAGAATAGAGAATTAAGTATAGAAATATTTTTGTGGTGGAAAAAATAGCTTTATTCATAGATATTTCATTAAATAGGGTTTGCTGATTAAATATCAAAGCATTAACTGATATTGGTTTGAAGAATTTTAGGTACTGAAAAAGTACCAGCTTTTCAGTTGATGGAGCAGAAAAAGTGAGGATGCGTGGGGTAATTATGAGAGAAAAACTAAGGGGCAATGATGAATGACTACCTCTTCTACAACTCCCCTGAATTCTAACTCTTAACTACTGCCTACTCCCTAACCTAACAAAAAGACTTTATGAGCGCGAACCCTAATTATTAATTATTAATTATTAATTATTAATTGTTGAAGTAGATTCTCTTTCTAACAAGAGAGTTACCGGACCGTCATTATCAATTTCAACTTCCATCATTGCTCCAAATATACCAGTTTCTACCTTTAAGGAACTCAATTTTAATCGGTCTAAAAATAACTGGTAAAGTTGTTTAGCAACTTCAGGAGATGCTGCATTATCAAAAGATGGACGGCGACCTTTGCGACAGTCTCCATAAAGAGTAAATTGACTAATTATTAACAATTCACCATTAATATCTTTGACTGATTTTTCCCAACGATTATTATTACTATCTGGGTCAGGAAATAAACGAATCTCTAAACATTTACGCACCATCCAATCTATTTCTACTTCAGTATCAGTAGTCGCAATACCTACAAGTAAATTTAATCCTTTGCCAATTTTACCGACAATTTCTCCATTTACTTTTACTTGAGAAAAATTCACTCTTTGGATAATAATTCGCATAACAAAAAAGTTAAAAGTTAAAAATAATTTTTCTTCTGGCAAAGAAGAAACTAGGGAGCAATAATAAATCTAAATTAGTATAATTTATCGAAAAATTGTGGTCTAAAGCCTCCCCTTTTAAGGTGATAAAAAAAGATAATTCCGTATTTTATTGCCTCCTTATTGCAGAGGTACTGAAGTCCGCAGTTCCTCCAGAGGATGCTAATACCATTTCTCAAAAACTTTTCTACATTTTGTTGAGCAGGGGAGTAGGGGAGTGGGGAGTAGGGGAGAAGTAAAAAGTAAGAATAATTAACATTAACTGGGCTATTTTTAGCAAAAAGGTGATTTTACCTGTTTTGATTAATTAATAACTGAAGTTTTACCCAAGTATAGCGTTACTTTTAGGAATTGGTATAACTGATAACTGATAACTGAAATTATCTTCGGTAGAGGGGAGTAGGGATTCAACAACTAATAATTAATAATTACCGATTTCATAATCTTTTGATTTTGGGTTTAATACCCCGCCGTCTACAGGGTGTTGACAAGCTTGTTGGGGTTATAAAACAGGAAGTAGTAGGTTGTTTACTATCCCCGTCGATTCAGTTGTTCGGTCTTTCCTTCTTTCTTCTTTCTTCTTAAATTAAATAACTAATAAGTCAGATTCAGTAATGTTTTTAGGCATTATTTCTATAAAGTCAAGATATCTTATTCGTTGTTTTCCTACTCCCTACTCCCTACTCCCTGCTCTCAAGAAGATGTAGCAAAAATGCGTGAATTGGGTATTATTCAGTTAGATTTAGGAAACCAAGAAATTTGCTCATTATTAAACATTAAATTATTTCCTCATTCCTAAATTTTTAACTTTTGCTTTTCATCTCACTATAATAATTAGACATTTCCTCCAAAAAAGGGAAGAGGGAACGGGTAACAGAGAGAAATAATTGATAATTTATGGATAATAATTGATTTTATTTGGTATTTTTGGAGATGTCTATTTTCCTAGGCAAAATCAATGTGCAGCACTTCCTACCCTAGAAAAAGAAGAGAGAAAGTATTTTTGGCTTGTAGGAATTTAAAGTCAAATTTATTACCTTCTTCCTTCTTCCTTCTTTCTTCTTCCTTCTGAATGACTTTTTAAGAAATAACACAGTTTTCTAATTGCGATCGCAACTGATCGTGGTCTAAATTTTGACCAATCAAAACTAACTGATTTTTTGGAGAACCTTTCCACTCATCATCATTAATAGTAAACCGCTTACCACTCAAATGAAAAATATGTCGTAGAGGGCTTTCTTCAAACCACAAAATTCCCTTTGCTCGGAAAATATTTGCAGGCAATTTATTATCCAAAAAATCTTGGAATTTTTTAAGAGAAAGAGGCTTATCGGTTTGAAAAGAAATAGAAGTAAAACCATCATTTTCTAAGTGGTTGGAATGATGATGATGTTCATGGTCATGGTCATGGCCGTGATGTTCATGGTCATGGTCATGGTCATGGTCGTGATGTTCATGGTCATGGTCATGGTCATGGCCGTGATGATGATGTTCATGGTCATGGTCATGGTCATGGTCGTGGTCATGGCTATGAGCTTCTTCTTTTATTTCAAAATACTTCTCCGACTCAAACAAACCCACACTGAGAATCAACGGCAAAGCCACTTGTGATTGGCTAGTCCTCATAATTCTCGCATCTTTTTTAACATCTCTAATCTTCACTTCTAATAAGTCTAAATTTTTCTGCTCAACTAGGTCAGTTTTATTTAACAAAATAATATCGCTATAAAAAATTTGACTATGTGCTGCCTGACTGTCAAACAAATCAAGACTGTAGTTAGCAGCATCGACCAAAGTAATAATTGAATCTAGGCGAGTCATATCTCGTAATTCAGTACCTAAAAAAGTTAAAGCTACTGGTAATGGGTCAGCTACACCAGTCGTTTCTACAACTATATAATCAATTTTGTCTGGTCTGTCTAAAACTTGATGAACAGCATTAACTAAATCTTCATTAATAGTGCAGCAAACACAACCATTACTAAGTTCGACCATTGTGTCATCTCCATCGGGAGAAACAATTAATTCATGATCAATACCAATTTCTCCAAATTCATTTACTAAAACCGCAGTTTTTACACCCTGTTGATTTTGCAATATATGGTTCAGTAAAGTAGTTTTACCACTACCAAGAAAACCTGTAATTATTGTTACTGGTAAACCACTTTTTGGCATATCCATATTTGAGGTATTTGATTGAGTTGTTGTTGATTGCATAATTGTCCTGTTAAATTACTTTAATGTTTATTGTTGACCAGAAGTACAATTATTTTGACACTCCCGCCGTTAAATCGCTCGATTATAACCGGGGATTCTTGTTTAACAGATTCGTAAGCTTGGTAACAAATCAAACAAGTTGAGTTGTACCCCCGTCAGACCATCTCCACAAGCTCTCTTGCTCCGTCTTTACGCGCTCGGGAACCTCAGCGCAGGCGGTGCGCTTTTCTTTAACCGCGTGCCCCACGGCTATTAAACCTCACCCACCCCTCTTGCTCCCCTCCCGGGAGGGTAGGGGTGGGTGCAGCAACTATATCACGATTTATTTGATATCCGCAGTTGCTGCAATTGTGATTTCTCTGTGAGAGTTTTTTCTTGTTTCTATGCCCACATTTAGGACATTCTTGAGAGGTATAATTCTTATCAACTTTGGCATAATACTTGCCTCGGATCCAGCAGATATAAGGCAGTATTTCATTGATAAATTGACCTATGCCAGAATCTAAAGAATGCTTTCTGACAAGACCTCTAGACCAAGATTTAAAGTTAATATCTTCAACAAAAATATTGTCTGTTAAATCGCAAAGTTGATGAGCTAATTTGAAGTGCCAATCACGTCTAGTATTAGCTATTTTTTCATGTAGTCTAGCTATTTTCCTCTGAAGTTTTAACCAATTATTTGACCCCTTGTTTTTTTTCTTAAGTCTTCTTTGCAGCAATTGTAGGGGCGAATGGCCATTCGCCCCTACCGTAGTTGACTCAATAAAAACTTAGGAGACTTGATTAACTTTCCAGTCGAAGTAGCTACAAAACTTTCTATCCCTGCATCTATCCCTAACGACTTTTTACCTACTGGATTATCTGGAGCTGACTCTGATGAAGTAAAAATAATCATCAAATAATAACCAGTTGCTTTTTTGACTATCCTAGCTTGTTTAGCTTGAAAACCATCTGGATATTGTCTACTTTGTCTAATTTTTATCCAACCTAGTTGAGGTAGTTTAACTCTATTATTGCCTAAGCAATTCTTGAGCATTGCAGGAAAAACAAAACTTCTCAATTTTTTCTTAAATCTAGGGAAGCCTTTACCAAGATATTTCATGTCAGAAAATGCTCGTTCTAAAGTCTTTAAAGTTTGTTGTAAAACTTGAGCATTAACTGACTTTAATTTAGTATTAGTCTTCTTAGCTATTGTTAGGTTTTTAGCCTGATGATTGTAATTAGGGTAAGGAGTATCAGCAGGGATAATATATTCAGAAACAATTGAACAACTATTAATTGGTGACTTTCTTGAATTTAACCAGTCTTTACGCTCTCTTAAGCCATAGTTATACACGCTTTTACAGACATCAAGCATAAGATTAATATCAGCTTCCTGTTGTTTGTTGGGCTTAAGTTTGTACTGGTAAGTCAAAGTAATCATTGACAATCTATTACTTTCTGAACATACTGATATTTTATTGTAGATTTAGTAACTTGCCAATGGTTAAAATAAATTATTATAATGGTAAGGTTAACCGATGATGGAAAGTCTAGTTCCGCGTAGCGGAAGTTAAAAGTCAAAAGTATTGCTTAGTAAGGCTTTTAGAATTTTGTAACTGGTCAGTTATTTCCGCAATCCTGCACTAGACTAATTAACCAAAAATCTCTAAATTAATATTGCCCATTGTAAATACTAAAGAATAATTGGCTCAAAAGTCGGTCTACCAAATTTTACAGACGGAATAAGCACATCTAATAATCGATCCACCACTTGCTTCCAAGTAAAATGCTGAAGTACCCATTTCGGTCCAGTTTGACGAGCATGGTCTAACAATAAAGATTTTTCAATAACTGTTTGCATTAACTCAATCAAATGCTCTTGTTCTGGTACTACACACCAGAGGGTATCTCCATCCTTTGTATAATTATTTTGGAGTTTACTATCAATTTTTAAAGCAAAGTCCGAGTTAGTAAAATCATCTGTTGGGCCACCTTTTGTACATATTACAGGCAAACCACAAGCTGTTGCTTCCAATACTGGCAAATTAAAACCTTCAGCTAAATAGGGAGAAACATAAGCATCAGCAACTTGATAAAGTTGAGCTAATTCAAAAAATGAAAGAGTTTCACCAACATAGATAATTCTAGATTTCACTTTTTCCATCTGTTCATTAGTGAGGGCAACTTTGCTAGCCTTGAGAATAGAATCTTGAGAAGGAAAAATAGCATCCCTACCTTTAAGGATAAGTTTAGTATCTGGATAACGCTCAACAATGGTGGCAAATGCTTTGAGTAAGCGTCCCACTCCTTGACTACTATTGCACATCACCCCAATATTGAGAAACACAAAATAGTTATGAATGCCCAATTTTTGGCGGAGGATAGTTCTCTGAGAAGTTGGTAAAGGATGATAAATATCAGGGTTGACACCAAGAGGGACAACAGCAACACGACTTTCT
The DNA here is from genome assembly GCF_014132355.1 of Okeania sp. KiyG1. Lineage (GTDB taxonomy): Bacteria > Cyanobacteriota > Cyanobacteriia > Cyanobacteriales > Microcoleaceae > Okeania. The sequence continues at coordinate 28,733 of NZ_BLZO01000171.1, read as the reverse complement.
TGAGCACCACTGCGAATAAAACCGTCTTTTGACCAGTGGGAGGGGGTAATAATAATTGCATCTCCTTGAGCATGAGCTTCTGCAAAAGATTTTACACCCATTCCGTTAACAATAGATTTGCTCACAATACCCCATTCAGTACAAGCAAAAACTGCTGTTCGTTTGCTCGTGGAGAAACTGAGATTAAAAGGAGCATATATCCGTAATGTGGCATCAGCAGTTTTTTGAGGAGATGGTTTAGGGATGTTGCGTAATGCTATTTCTGCATTAGGAGAAAATAAACCTGTGACGGGTTGCCAACTTTTGCTAATGTAAGGCATATCCTGATGATAAATTTGTAGATGTTTTCGGTTCAGCATTTCTAGTAGTTGGAATTGATTTACGATCGCATAAGAATGGGGTAAAAAACGCCAACCTTGGATGATAATATGCAATGGGTTAATACTCCTAAATATTCTGATTTTTAGTAGTCATAGTTGAGATTTTTAGTAAGCATTTTCTGCGGAATGCGGCGCAAACAGCTAGCTCGCATTTCCATTTGTTATGCTGCGCAAACAGATGCATGAAGGTACAGAACTTACTAAGGTTAGCTTGTTACCTTTTTCTTTCGGTGCGAAATGTTGCGTCAACATAATTTTCAATTCTCCTTCTCAGATAATAAGTTAATAAGTTAATAAGTTAATAACTGAATGCTGAATGCTGAATGCTTAGGATTTTTACAGCATTGTATCTATCTCAATACAAAAATTCATACAATCGTAATTATACTATTGTGAAAATTTTTGATAAAGAATTACTCTTATTTTAATAAAAATGTTAACATGATTAATAATACAATAAAAAATTAATTTTTTTTATGAGTATAAGTAGTATTTAGGGAAATAATAAGTAGCTGGAAAAAAGTAATTATAAAGTAAGTATTCAGCGGTCAGCTATCAGCTATAAGTTATTAGATCATTATCGCACTGAAGGAGGAATTAGTCTCCAAGGAGTGAAATATGTTTGCTTCCGCATTCCGCACCGAAAGAAAAAGGTTATCTGATAACCTTAGTAAGTTATTAGGTTCAAAAGCTGATAACGCAGTTCCTCTGTAAGAGGCTAGCTGACTGCTAATAGCTGTTTGCGCCGCATGACAAACGGAAATGCTTGTAAGCATTCAGCAGTCAGCCATCAGCTAGCCTCCTATGGTCGTAACTATGTTATCAGCTATGTGTTATAAACTCATTATCATACTAGAAGGGAATTATCCACCAAGGAGAATTAAAGTTCATTAATTAAATTGCCCATAACCTAACCTCAGTTATTGTTTGAATATTTTCATGCATCTGATTGCTGTTTGCGGAGCATGACAAACGGAAATGCGAGCTAGCTGAATGCTTACAAATGCTTACATTATAAATGATCTGATATTTACTTTTATTTTGTTATCAATAAATCTAGTTAATTCATAAAATCAAGAATTTTTGAGAATAATTGGGTGCATTTTAATCTTGATTTATATTCCTGATTTCCTATTGGTAATGCTCATAAAAAATTGTACTGAATCAAGTCTAAAACTTATGTAGTTTGAACTAATAAAAAACATCAAAGGAGTTTCCATGAATCAAAAAAAAGAACACACAATTATGGTGGTAGATAATGAATATCGAAACGCCAATTTAATATTGAATGTATTAAAAAAGTCTGGTTTTAATGTCATTGTAGTAGAGGATGGAGCAAGTGCAATTGAGAAGGCAAAAAATGTATTACCAGATTTGATTTTATTAGATATACTCATGCCAGGAATAGATGGTTTTGAGGTTTGTAGAACTTTGCAAGCTTCAGAAAGAACTAAAAATATTCCTGTTATTTTTATGACTTCACTTTCTGAATCTACTGAAAAAATAAAAGGTTTAAATTTAGGAGCTGTAGACTATATTGTTAAACCGTTTAAAGCAGAAGAACTTTTATCTAGAATAAATATACATATACGCTTACAAAAAGAGATAAAAAAACGGACGGCAGCACAAATAGAATTGCAAAAATCTGCATCGGAACTGGAAGATAAAGTACAGGCAAGAACTGCGGAACTTTCTCAATCTTTAGAAGAACTTCAAGCAGCTCAATTGCAACTAATTAACAGTGAAAAAATGTCTAACATTGGGGCATTAGTTGCTGGTATTGCCCATGAATTAAATAATCCAGTTAGTATAGCTGTCGGTAATGTTAATTTAGCGGAAACATATCTCACAGCAATTATTAGCCACATTAAATTATATCAAAAACAATTTCCTGACCCTGGTCTAATAATTGAAAAAGATGCAGAAGAAAAGGATATAGATTTTATGATTGAAGAGCTACCAAAAATATTATCTTCCGTACAAAAAGCAAGCGATCGCATAAGTAAAATTAGTGTATCATTGCGAAGTTTTGCTAGGGAAGATAGTACCTCGAAAGTATCTTTTGATATTAATGAAGGCATAGATAATACTCTGATAATTTTACAGCATCGACTCAAAGCTAATCACCAGCGTCCCGCAATTAAAATTGTCAAAAATTATGGAAATTTACCTCAGATTAATTGTTACCCAAATACCTTAAATCAAGTTTTTATGAGTTTGTTAGTAAATACAATTAATTATTTAGAAGAATATAACCATAAAAAATTTAAAACTTATCAAGAAATTCTGCAAAATCCAAATCGAATTACTATTACGACTTCAATTATTGAATCCTATGGAGTAGAAATTAGAATAGCTAACAATGGACTGGGAATAGTGGAAAACCTCAAAGATAAACTATATGAAGCTTTTGAAAATACCAATACTAACAGTAAAGTCAGCAACTTAGGATTATCTATGAGTCACTTAATTATAGTCAATAAGCATGGAGGAAAATTGGAATGTAATTCTATTTGTGAAAAAGGAACAGAATTTGTGATTAAATTACCAAATCAAAAAAGAAAAAAAGTTAGAAATAATTGGATAAATTTTACTCTAAATATATTGATAATACTCTTGATTATCTACTTTTGATTTATACCAGTAGACTGCTAATTTATTATTTGTCAGATTATTTTTTTAATTTATTCCCTACAATAATAAATTGACATATTTGACCGTAAAAATTTTATATTTTAATTTTAGTAAGCATTTCCTGTGGAATGCTTACTAATTTTATACTTGAATTTAATTATCTATAAGCATTTAATACTTAATATTAAACACTTTTCATCTAGTTGTATAGACATTCTATGTTAAACTTATTAAAGTAATATTATACTTAACTTAGGTAGCACTTCAATTATTAAGTAATTAAAACAGAAAGAATCACCTTTTTGATAATTAGCACCCTAGAAGCGCATTAATTATTATTATTATATTTACTTCTCGCTCTTGGACGTTGCATGAAATGTCCCTACCTACTCCCCTACTCCCCTACTTAATAATGTGGCGATCGCTCTAGTTTTAATGAAGTTAAATGTATTTGCTACTTTAGAAAAAGCGTAAATATTAAAACTATTGCTGTGGGAGCATAAGTACCTCATGACAGCGGGAAGTTCTGTAGCTGTCGAAGGAAAGGGTGTGGAAGTATCAAAAATTTCAAACTGAGACAACGCCAGACTTTTCGCTCCTTCGGTCCTTCCTTCTTCCTTCTTGCTTCTGCTATATCAGTTATTTAAATTTAGAAACTGCACTATCAAAAGCTCCGTGTAAATCATTCCAAGCCTTTTCAAAACCAACTTTTACATCTTTCCATGCTTGCTCGCTTGAGTTTTGTAGTTCCTGAAATTTCACTTTGACTGCATCACGCTTAGTGGACAATTCTTCTATCTTTTTGTAATAATTAATCGCAACATCAGCTTTAGCTTGTTTAGCTTTAGCTTTCATTTCATCAATTTGAGCATTAAGTTTATCAATTTGAGCTTTTGTTTTAGCTTCGTATGCTTGTTTTGTTTCTGGTTTATTTGTCATAATTTTGACTTGATATGATTTAATTGAAAACTATGTTTTTATCAAAAAATAGACTAATACTTTGACTTCTCAGACAGATTTAAAAGTTAGCGAATTGCCAGAATAACTAGCTCTGATTAGTTAACTGAGTTACTAAGAATCTGAAAGAATATATATTGTCTATTTTATTTATGTATGATTGTAATAATTGCTCGAGTTTTTGTCAATAATACATGACAATATATAACAATATGTCAAGATTTATTTTCTTCAACCTTTAAATAAATTAAACTGCCCGATATGAATATAGATTTAGTTATATCCATAGAGGTAAACAGGTTAGCTGAAATCATTACTGGATAATATTTTTGAAAGGCATCAGGTAAAAAGCTTAAAGTCAATTATAATCACAAACGAATGTTGCTATTTTAACAATAAAAACCAGGGTATATGGGATTGAGTCAATATCAAGAAAATTATAAGTTTTTAAGAGAGTGGAACAAGACTGCCGTAAATTACCCCCCGGATATTTGTCTGCATCAGCTATTTGAAGCGCAAGTAGAACGAACTCCGAAAAAAAATTATTGGCTCCAAAAACAGACGCAAAGCAGTAAAAAAACTAGCCAAAGTCCACAAATTGACTGGAGTACCATTCTCCTGGCTAGAGCTAAAGAACTCAAATCTGGAGGTCAAATCGTAACCGCTAACTTATGAAAAAAAAATCCTTGGTCAGTGGTCTTCTGTGTTTGCGCAGCATGACCTAGGAAAGCAGGAAGCTAGCTCCAAAGCTCATGCAACCATGTATGGGTAAGTTTGGGTGATTTTAGTAGAACGGTGTATTGGAATATTTTTCCATCTTTTCGGTTTATTTCCTATCTCCACAGATGACTCAAAGATACCAAATGGCTTCTATAATTAAACTATTGCAAAATAAATTTTAGATGAAGTAGGAAGGGTGGCGATAGTGCTACGCACCGCTACGCGATCGCCCTATGGCAGGTTGATCATTAATTAAACCGTTGAGTGAACCTCACGTTCAGATATTAGCTGAAAAACTGAATTTTTTTTTAACCATGGAAAACTGAGGAAAACTGATACCATGCAGATTGGACAAAGCTAGAAAAAAAGCTGAGACTAGGCTTTAAGGATTCAGTATCAGCTCAGAACAATATAATTTAAATTAATATCATGTCCGGATAATTAGTGATAAAAAAAACTTTCTCCTTTTCCTCCTCTTTATTTTTTATTCTTCTTTCTTACTTTTTGCTTCCCTCCTGACTCCTGATGACTGACTCCTGAGGACTCCGTCGTTTATTTATAAGTATTCAACCGGACATGATATTATACAGTAATCGCCAAATTACTTCCTCTAAATTACAGATGTTCTATTGAATACGAATTTAAAAATTTAATAGTTCAAATCCAATATTTATCCGCGCCTCCTAATACCATGTCCGGATAATTAGTGATGACAACACTTTTTTCCCTATCTCCTATCTCCTGTCTCCTGATTACCAAACAGAAAAATTTAGTACAATAAAGAAATATAACTAAAAAAAACAAAAAAGTAATATGGCAAATTTCAATCCACTGCTAATGGCGACAAAAAAAACAATAATTACCAAAAAATTTAGCAAAATTATCGGCTCATCAACTTTAGGATTAATGATATTTTTAGGGGTAATAAGTACCATTTGCCCTATTGCTATGTCACACAATAATGGAGAAAATACTCAGCTTAAATCAGACTCTGAAGCAACAAAAAAATCTCTATTTATTGCCTATCCTTCCGCAAACCACAAAACCACTTCAGATAGATTTTTTTTAATTGGTACAGCTTCTCCAGAAGCAGAAGTTACTGTTAATGGGAAAGCAATTAATGAACGTAGTAAATCAGGTCATTTTGCCCCTAGTTTTCCATTACAAATAGGGAAAAATATATTTACTGTGCGTCATCAAGATGAAGAAAAAATAATTACGGTAACACGCAATTCAAACCAACCACCTTTACCAGTGGGAATAGCTTTTGGTCAAAATTCTTTGACTCCAGCAAAAGATATTGCCAGAATGCCAGGAGAATTAATTTGTTTTCAGGCGATCGCTCCTCCAAATGCTAATATTTCTGTATTATTAGCTGAACAAACTATTCCCTTACTTTCTCAGTCTCAAGTAGTAAATTTACCAGGAAATTTGGCAGTATTAACAGGAGAAAATCAACCAATTCCTTCTGCGGGAGAATATTATCAAGGTTGTGCTAAAGCAGAAAAATCAGGAGATTTAGGTCAACCTGAATTTAGACTGAGTGTGAGTGGTCAAACTGTTACTCAAAAAGCACCGGGGAAAGTGACTATTCTTTCTCCCACTACATTTGAGGTGGCGGAGGTAACAGTAGAAGAGGGTGTGGCCAGAACTGGACCGAGTACCACTTATTCTCGTTTGACGCCTTTGCCAAAAGGCACAAAAGCTTTGATTACAGGGAAGGAAGGAGACTATTTACGTCTTGACTATGGTGGGTGGATAAAAGCTGATGAAACTAGGATATTTACAGATGCTGCTCCACCACGTTCGGTAATTCGGGGTGCTATTGCTCGTCAAGTTGAAGGTGCAACAGAAATTAGATTTCCTTTGCAAGTACCGGTACCAGTTACAGTCGAACAAGGTGATGGTTATTTAACTTTAATTCTGCATAATACGACAGCTCAAACTGATACTATTCGTTTAGATGATGACCCTTTAATTGAGCGATTAGACTGGCAACCAATCTTGACTTCAACAGTGCAAAATGAGCAGGGAGTTAGGTATAAGTTTTATTTAAAAACAGAGCAACAATGGGGTTATAAATTAGAATATGTTGGTACAACTTTGCGATTAACTTTGCGACATCCTCCGGTGGTAAATAGTGGGATTAATTTTATTAATAAACCTCTGAGTGGGATGAAAATTTTGATTGATGCTGGACATGGTAGTGAGAATGATTTAGGTGCAAGAGGTCCGACTGGTTATCCGGAAAAAAATGTGACATTAATTGTGTCGAAGTTATTACAGGATGAGTTAATTGCACGGGGTGCTTCAGTATATATGACACGAAAAGCAGAAGAGGATTTATATCCTAAAGACCGTGTGGAAATGATTAATCAACAAGTTCCAGATTTAGCACTTTCGGTTCATTATAATGCTTTACCTGATTCTGGCGATGCACTAAAAACTCAGGGAATTGGTACTTTTTGGTATCATTCTCAAGCTCATAGTTTGGCAGTATTTTTACATAATTATTTAGTGGAAAAATTAGACCGACCTTCTTATGGGGTATTTTGGAATAATTTAGCTTTAGCTCGTCCGACAATAGCTCCTTCTGTGTTGTTGGAGTTAGGGTTTATGATTAATCCTTATGAGTTTGAATGGATTATGAATTCTCAAGAACAACAGAAGTTAGCAAAGGTATTAGCAGATGGAATTGTAGAATGGGTAAAAAGTTCTGAATAGAAGGAAGAAGGGAGAAATAAAAAGGATGAGAATGTCCTGTAACTTCTCCTTCTGCTAAAATTAGGAAAGAGAACTCATTGGTTTTGAGCAATACAAATCTGTCCACATACATAAAACTTAACTTTTTTTTTGCTAGCCTCGATTTAACATAGACAGGACTTACGCAGAGACTCTACATACAGGGAGGGCGAATGCCATTCGCCCCTACAGATGGTGTATAATTTTATATTTTGCGTAAGTCCTGATAGATTGAAAAACCTGAAAACTATCAACTACAAGGATAATAGCCATGGCTCTTGTTCAGGGAACTAATAAAAAAGACAATCTCAAAGGAACTGCTAAAAAAGACACCATTAATGGCAAGGGGGGTAACGATCAAATTAATGGTCGTGGCGGCAATGATAAACTCAATGGGAATGGAGGTAGCGACAAACTCAACGGTGGTGCAGGTAAAGATACTTTAAACGGTGGCAGTGGCCAAGATACTTTAAATGGTGGCAGCGGCAGAGACAGTTTAATTGGTGGTTCTGGCAATGATTTTTTAGACGGTGGAAAAGGTAACGATATCCTTACTGGCAACCCTGGCAATGATGTTTTGGTAGGCAATTTTGGTAAAGATACCCTAACTGGGGGTGCTGGAGATGATGTATTTTTCTTGAAACAAAACAGTGCAGTTAACAGAAAATCTGCGGCCGACATTATCACAGACTTTAAGCCAAATTTTGATATGATTGGCCTAGATAGTGGTCTGACTGAGAATGATCTTAATTTACAGTTATCTGGCAATTCGACTGTAATTAAGGTCAAGAAAACAGGTAAAATTTTGGGAGTAGTACGAGGTGTTAAACCTAAAGACCTCAAGTGGAATTTTACATCTGTAGATGGTAAACCCAATGTAATTGAAAATTTGGTAACTTTTAAGGCTCCTACGGTTAAACAAAAATCTTCTGATACCTATGAAATGAAGTTAACTGGTAGTAACAAAAGTAATTTTGTTATTACTATCAAAAACACTGGTACAGAGGCATATCAAGAATCGGTAAGATATACACCATCTCCTTCAGAAAGACGCAAGGGTAATAAACCTTTTACTGCTGAAGTTAATTCAGAAGGTTCTCGAATTGAGTTACAGTTTGATGGTTCCTCAGATGTTTATATATTTGACAACCAAAGGGATGAAAACACTGTAGATGTTATCAAGAAAACTCCAACAGGAGAGACCAAAATAGCAGAAGCTCCTATCGATCCAGAAATAAAGTCAAGTATAGAGGAATCTGTTGTTCAATCAGCTTTGTGTAAAGCAGGTCAAAATATTTGCAAGGGTGTAGGAATTATGGGTGATGTTGCTAGTGGTTTAGCAGCTGCAACTGCTCTTACTGGTGTTGGAGCTAGTGCATCAGCAGCTTTTGGAGCTGTAGCTCTTGGTGCTAAAGCTTTTGGATACGGCTGCCTGATGTTGTATGGTAATGACTTCGATTTGGGGATAAGTTTAATAGATGAAGGACTTGGAGGTATTTTCAGCCTAACAAAAAGTCAATTTAAAAATAGTTATAATTTCATTACTTCGATTCTAAAAACTGCAGGGTTAATTGAAAATAGTAAGGACTCTGATGGTTTGATGCAGAAAATTCGTAAGCGTTTAGGCATTGATTGGTGTGATATAGAAAAAAAGGAAGTAAGAGTGTATTTTCAACCACACGGAAATCCTTGGACTCTGAGCAACCTGTACTTAGTTTCACCAGAAGAAAAGTTCATTGGCACTGCGCCAAATAGTTTCGGCGGTCTTGGTAACAGTGCAGATGCGCAGTGGAGATCCATAGGAACATTCCCTGTAGGTACTGAACTGGAGTTTGAAACTCGTGTGGAAGGGCCTCTAGATAAAAGTGGTTCGACTAATTTTGCAGGTAACCTAACCTTAAATTCAAAATTTCCTGATAGTGCCTCTATAGAAGTTACCTCTTCAGGTCTGGCTTGGCTTGGGTTTGAAGATGGTTCTAGTGGAACGTGGTTGGGCGTACAAGTTGAAACCCCGAACGACTTTAACGACACTTTAGTTAACATTGATAATGTAATGTCTGAAGGAAACAGAATTTTTGTTGCCTAAAATTATACCTTCAACTACGGGAAATTAATCGCCCTTCCGTAATTAAAGCAAATTTTCAAACTGTATTGTAGAAGCGATCGCCAGTCGGAAAATTTCTACATAAAAAAGCTCTGGGAGTAATACCCAAAGTTACTCCTATATCTAGCTAACCTCAGAGCAGCTTAACGAAGTCAGAAGTCAGAAGTTAGAAGTCAGAAGTCAGAAGTTATTTTTGTAACGGGGATGCGTGAGCAACGCTCCAAAAATATTACGCCTTAAAAGGCGGGGTTTTAGACCCATATTATTTTGATAAATAATAAAATCACTAACCAAAATATATCAGTTTTAGTGTTCGTTTTTTTCTAACCTAAGTTATTTCCCATTTATAATTTTTATTCATTTTTTATTCCCTGTTAAGAGTTCCCTTCCTTGAAAAGAAGAGGACTGACTCAAAGGAAAAATTTTTCTTGTTTCCCCTTTAAAGGAGAGGCTTTAAACCTTAATTATTTGGTCATCAACCTTCCTCCTTCCTTCTTCCTTCTTCCCTCTTCCTTCTTCCTTATCCTACTTTCTTAAAGGTTGTACTAAAGGCAAAAAATATGACACTAATTGTTGATTTCCGACGACCAAAGTAGGAAAGGGATGACTCGAATAATCTTTGCCAATTTTTAAAGGAAAAATATCTGTAGATTCTAATGGTATCCATACTGCACCTGCAGCTTTTGCTATTACCCAAGACCCTGCAATATCCCAAATTCTAGGTGTAGCTTCAACTCCTGCAATAGATGCACCACAAGCAACAAGTAAAAAGTTATAACTTGCTATGCCTAACATTCTAATTTTTGTGGGAATTTGAGGTAAAATTTTGGTACTTCGAGAACAAAGATTAAATAAATGATTGCCAGTAATTTTGTCTTGATTTGGTTGAATTGGTTGATGATTTAAAAATGCTCTGGTGATGGGTGGGTTCGATAAATAAGTCTGATTTTCTTGATAATAAAAACCATAATAAGATTGATGTAATGGAGGTAAATGTATATAGCCAAATATGGGAATACCTTGATGTAATAATGCTATAGAAGTTCCCCAAATTGGTATACCTTGAGCAAAGTTTGTTGTAGCATCTAAGGGGTCAATAATCCAACACCATTCATTACTAGGAAATATCTGTTGAGTTTCTTCTGTTAAAATTCCATGAGTGGGAAAAGTACGAGCGATCGCTTCTCTAATTTCTCTATCTGCCCATTTATCGGATTTAGTAATTAAACTACCGTCGGTTTTTTCATCTGCTGTGACATTTCCGAAGTCTTTTAATAATTGATTTCCTACTCGAAAAGTTGTTGTTTCTGCGAAGTTTAAAACTTGATTCCAGAATTCTGTCATTTTAGCTTTGTTATCTCACTATATTGTTGTTTGGAAGTTGATTGAAGGAAGATTAATCTGTCAGTAAACTTAAATTATTACTTATGAGTTTTTAGATTTTCATTATATGATGGAATTTGTTTTTTTCACCTTTTGAAGGAAGTTTATACTATGGGGATAAGACTTAAAAATAAAGTCGCTGTGATAACAGGGGCAGCAGAGGGGATTGGAAAAGCGACTGCAACTCTCTTTGCTGAAGAAGGTGCCAAGGTAATTATCCTGGACAAACAAATGCTGGGGAGTAACGTCGCGGACGAAATCGTTGACTTGGGAGGTACTGCAACTTTCATTTAATTTACAATACTTTGAACCAGCCCTGTTCCCAGGAGGGGAAGATAGGAGAAATGGGAATGGCGAGGAGGTAGGAATAAGAATTGTCCTTTGATTTTTCTGCCCAACTATGCGCCTAAAATACTAACTTTTTGAGCGTTTTAGACTGAAACAAGCGCACTTTTTTCGACTATCCAACTTTTCTAAACAAACCAAAGCATTATAATCAGGCACACCTTCAACAGAACGTTTACCTAAATAACATGGGAGCATGAAAGCCATCGTCTTTTAAGCGATGGATGAAAGGCGAGGAGTCGGATTTTAAGGAGATGTATTTTATTTGACCAAAAAACCACATTGAAGGCCCCCGTGTTTGAACCGGGGATGAAAACAACCGAGTCGTTTAGACTAGACAACTAAAGTAGTCCTGTGTTATTATTACTAACAATAAAGCCATCCAACCACCGTTTCAAATGTACTCTTGTCAGCAAGTTTTAGTAGGTAAAAATCCCGAATTAATTGCTATTTTAACATTCCTATGTGAACAGTCTCACAAGCTCACTAACATGGGAATATATTATGGTCGGCAATTATTTTTTAAGTCTCACAAAACTCTCGGCAAGTATGACTTGGAAAAGCTCTACAAAAAGAACTATCATTACAAAGTTTTACATTCTCAAGCAGCACAACAAATATTGAGGACTGTAGCTGAATCATTTCGCTCTTATTATGGTCTAATAAAAGCCTATAGTGAAGGAAAAATCTCAGAAAGACCAAGGATTCCTAAATACAGAAAAAAAGGAGGAATGGCTACAGTTAGCTATCCCAAACAAGCATTAAAACTTAAAGGTAATCAAATTAGAGTTCCACGCTTGTAATACTTGTAAGCGCTGGTTTGGTCTAGATTGCTTTTATATGACTATGCCAAGTAATCTCAACTTTGCTTCTCTTAAAGAACTGAGAATATTACCAAGAAATCGATGCTTTACCCAAGAATTTGTCTATGAAAAAAAAGTAGTAGTTAAACCTGAATTAAATCAAGACAATGTATTAGGAATAGACCACGGTTTAAATAATTGGTTGACCTGTGTATCGAATGTGGGTACTAGCTTGATAGTAGATGGTAAACATCTCAAATCAATGAATCGTTGGTACAACAAACAGGTATCAACTATTAAAGAAAATAAACCGACTGGATTTTGGTCAAATAAACTAGCTGCTATTACAGAAAAGCGTAACCGCCAAATTCGTGACGCTATAAATAAAGCAGCCAGAATAGTCATTAATCATTGTTTAAAAAATTCTATTGGTACAATTGTATTTGGTTGGAATAAAGGTCAGAAAAATGAAATAGAGTTAGGAAAAAAAAGTAATTCAGAATTTGTACCAATTCCCACAGCTAGACTCAAAGAAAGAGTAGCTCAGTTGTGCGATGAATATGGGATAATCTTTATAGAAACAGAAGAAAGTTATACAAGTATTGCTTCATTTTTAGATGGTGACGATCTGCCTATTTATGGTCAAAAACCCAATGATTGGAAACCGTCAGGAAAAAGAATAAAGCGTGGTTTGTATAGAAGTAGTAATAATTGGTTAATTAATGCAGACTGTAATGGGGCTGCAAATATAATCACAAAAGTAAGCAGAAAGCTAGGGTTAAACTTAAGCCAACTGTGTAGGGGCACTTTGACTTGTCCCCAGAGAGTCTATCTTTGGTCAGCTAAGAAAAAACTGAGCAACATGGATTTATCCTGTTGCGCAGTATCAACTTAGAATCCCCGTGACTTGAGTCCGGGTAGTAGTCAACCTTATCTAATAACACATTTCCTTCCGGCCAATGTACTGTTCAACAATTAATTATTAATTATTAATAATTAGGGCTTGCTGATTAAATCTAAAAGCATTGACAGATAAAGGTTGAACGCATTTTTTTGTCTAAAAAAGTGCTAGCTTTTCAGCTCAAAAAGCTCATGCATGCTAGTATTTTGGGACGATTATGGCAGAAAAATCATTCTTACAAAACTTAGCTCCCACCTCCTTGCTCATTGCCCGTTCTTCCTGTCTCCTGTCTCCTACCCCTACTAAAAGACTTTTGAGCGCAAACCCTAATTAATAATTACCTCTCCTGGAAAAGAAAAGAATTGACTCAAAGGAAAAATTTTTCTTGCTTCTCCTTAAAAGGAGAGACTTTAAACCTTAATTATTCCGTAAATTACCTGGTTTCATCGGAGCTAAATAAACTCTTCCTTGAAACTCACCCAAATCATTTTGCAACAGTATCTTATCCCCATCTTTTAAACTCAAATTTACTGAATATCCTCAAAACTTCAACCTAATCTAACTTTTCTAAACAGACCAAAGCATTGTAATCAGGCACACCTTCAACAGAACGTTTACCCTGATCTAATAATACATTTCCTTCCGGCCAATGTATTTGTAAATTACCTGGTTTCATCGGAGCTAAATAAACTCTTCCTTGAAACTCACCCAAATCATTTTTCAACAGTACTTTATCCCCATCTTTTAAACTCAAATTTTCCGCATCAATAGGATTAATTAAAACTGCTTCTCGCATAGCTCCAGTAATAGCATCTTTCTTTGACTGCACCATACTATTAAACTGCTTACCTCTACGAGTCGCTACTAAAAAATATCCCTCTTTTAACTCTTCTTGAGATGAAGAAAGTATTGAAAAATTAGCCTTACTATCTGGTGTGAGAAAATTCCAACCAAAACATAAATGAGAACCACCATATTGAAAATTATCCCCTGGTTCCTTTAAATGCTGAATTCCTGAATATTGCGGAATTACTAAAGCAATTTCCTGACGAATTTCTGAAGTATTTTCAAACTCTAATTGATTTGCCAAATCAGGACGTACTAACTTTGCTAAATCCATAAAAACTTCCCATTCCGGGCGAGCTTCTCCAATTCTCGGTCCGGGAATTTCCGGGCTAAAAATCACCCTTCTTTCCGTAGTTGTTTCTGTTACTCCTCCCGGAATTTCATAACGAGTTGTGGCAGGTAACAATATTACCGCTTCTCCCGGTTCAACCAACATTTGATTAGAACAAACAATATCCTGATGTATTCTCAAAGGCAATCTTTTTATAGCAGCTTCTACATAATCTGGATCTGGCAAAACTTCTAAAAAATTTCCCCCTACAGAAAACAAAACATCTAACTTTCCTTCCGCTGCACGCTCAATCATTTCCGAAGCAATTAAACCAGGAGAATTAGGCACAGAAAAACCCCAAAAATTACTCATAACTTCCGCATTTTCTTGGTTAATCTTTCTCCCTCCAGGAAACACCGTAGAATAGCATCCCATTTCTGCTCCACCTTGCACCCCAGAATGTCCCCGAATTGGCATTAAACCACAGCCTTCTCTACCTACAAAACCTTTAGTTAAAGCTAAATTAATAATAGCTCTGACATTATCTTCCCCACATTCATGTTGAGTAATACCCATACTCCAAACAAATACAGCTTTTTCTGCTGCTTTTACCATTTTGGCAAAGGCATACATTTCATCGCGGGTGCTTCCAGAAAAGCGTTCTAACTCTTCCCAAGATTGAGCATCCAATGAAGCTTTTAATTCTTCAAATTGATTCGTATAATTATCGATAAAAAATTTATCTATCCAATCATTAACAATTAGATGTTTAATAGTGCCATTCAGGAAAGCCAAATCGCCATTAACATTAACTAAAAAGAAGTCTTCGGCAAACTTAGTACCAAATAAAGCACTTTCAGGAATAGATGGTACCCAATAACGTTCCATTCCTGGTTCCCGATAAGTGTTAATAACGACAATTTTTGTACCTGCTTTTTTCGCCCAGTGTAAATATTTAACAGTAACAGGTTGATTATTTGCTACGTTAGAACCGATAAATACTAATAAATCTGTACCTATCCAGTCTTTGTAAGAACAAGTAGTAGCAGCAGCACCAATAGTAGTTTTAAGCGCTCCGGTACTAGGGGAATGACAAATGCGGGCCGCATTATCAATGTTATTTGTGCCCATTGCCCGTGCAGCTTTTTGGGCCACATAATAAGTTTCATTCACAGTGCCGCGACTGGTGAGGTAGAAACCCAGACGTTCTGGATGAGTATTTTTAAGGCGATCGCTAATTACTTCTAAAGCTTCATCCCAACTAATTCGCCGAAACCCTTTGTCCCCTTTGTCACGACGCATGGGGTAAGGTAGTCGTCCCATTTCTCGCAATTCTGCACTACTTTTATTTTGTAGTTGAGAAACATCTGCTAGTATTTCTGGGTTAAAAGCAGGCATAGTATTAAGGCGCAATAGTCGTAGGCGTACATTACATAAATGAAAGCCATCGAGGGTCCAATCTTTCATCCCAGTGGTACCGAGGGAACACCCATCGCAGACTCCTTTATTGAGAATTTCCCAAGCGTAGGGGAGTTGGTCGAGATTTTCAATTGTTGCGCGTATTAATTCCCAGTAGTTATTGGGGTATTGTTCGCCAATACCGAAGGGTTTCCAACTTGCCCAAATTTCCGGGTTCCAGATTTTATTTGGCTTGGGTAACATAATTTATTTGGCTAATATAAAAATTTTTATTGCACGATAATTATCGGGTAAATTTTTAGGGTTATGTTATTTTTGAAGAGAAATTAATCTCATCTTAATATTTTCATCAATAGTAAAGGCAGAGGATAGAAATAACTTTTTGTCTAAGAGCTGGAAATTCTCATGTTATGTATTTATTCAAGGTTATATATATCGTATATCTAGCACTCGAAAGAATTGGTTAGAATATAAACTGATGATGAACTTTAGACAGTTTAACAATTAATAGTTAATAATTACCGAAAATTTGGTTTGAAAACTTCAACTTTTATATAAAGCCTGATAAATGTTTGTTACAAATGGTAGAATTCATTAATTGATAATTGATAATGGATAATTGATAATTACCTCTGGTTAAAACCGAGAGGATTGAATATAAGGAAATATTATTTCTTCTCTTGGTCGATTGGATATGGCGAGGAGACCCGCTCTTGACAGAGCCGCTCTGAATTGCGCCATCCCTCGACCGCTTTTTCCCCGATCAAGGGGAGGCTTCAAGGCGCGAATTATTTAATTATTAATTATTAATTATTAATTATTAATTATTAATAATTCGGTAAAGAAGAGGGAAGAAATATTGAATAAAAAAATGTGAAAATAATATAGATGTAAGTATTCAGCCGTCAGCTATCAGCTATCAGCTATGAGTTGTTAGCTATGAGTTGTTAGCTCATTATCAACTCAAAAGAGGAATTAGTCTCCAAGGATAATTAAAACTTATAAAAAAAATGTCTTCAGCTAACCTTAGTAATTTCTTGATTCTTTCACAAACTGAATTCTGAATGCTGAATGCTGAATACTTACATATAGATAACTATCTAAAATGAATTGGAGAAGCTATTTTTTTTAAGTATCTCCGAGCGATATGCACCTGTTTGTAGCATTCTTTGTTTAAACTGGTATTAAAGGGATCAAAAAGAAAATTCTGTATTTTCAAAATTAATATGAAGTTACATAGAATAATATAGCAATCAGGAATCAGATGTGAGAATTGAGGTGTTTCTTTAAAGCATAGAATATAGCTGTTATCTTATTCTTATGCATTCGTTTCTTCCCTATTCCCTATTCCCTATTCCCTATTCCCTATTCCCTCCATACCTAAAACAAAAGTCTCCAATATCTCACAACTAAAATCATATTGCTATATTTTAATCAGATTTGACTTTAGATCAAGACAGACAAGTTAATAAATTTCATAATTCTGTCTAACCTGACATAAAATTTGTTTCAGTACAAATGTAAGCTGACTGCTGAACTCTGAACGCTTAAAAAAAAGAGGCTTTTAACCTTAATGATTCACTAAATGTTTTCCCAGTTTTGATAAATTTTACCTTCTGAATCTGTTGTATATTTCCAACTATATATAGTAGCAGTAGACAAACAATTGAGGAAGATGATCGGGTTTTTATTATACTTAGGGCTTACCGATCAAATATAAAAGCACTGACAGATAAAGGATTCAGCCTTTAAAGGAGCGAAAAAAGTGCCTGGTTTTCAGTTGAAAACCCTCAAAAACTTAGCATAAAAGGCAGAAATTTTAGCAGAAAAATCACTCTGACAAATATATCCGACTATCTCCTAATTAATTCCTCGTTTCTCCTAACTACTCTCTGCTCTCTTCTTCCCCTCCAGGGAGGGGTTAGGGGTGGGTCCCCTAATCCTGAAAAAGACTTTTTCAGCAAACCCTACTTAATTAAGGGGAGTCGATCTAATCTCAATTATTTCTCAATCCAGACTTCTGATACAAACTTTCCTTCTTGAAATATGAACTATTCTTCTAGTAGCAAAAGCAAAGCACAAATTTTAGTAGTAGAAAATCACATTTCTTTTACTCGTAACGACCAATTAGTAACAGAAGAACCTTTAGAAATTCGTCTAACTTTTCCGAAACAAACTATAGCAGTTACTATGCGGACTCCAGGAAATGATTTTGATTTAGCAGCAGGATTTCTCTATAGTGAAGGAATTATCAAAAATCGTGAAGATATTGAAAAAATTAGTTATTGTGTAGACCCAGAAATTGATGGAGAACAACTCCAAAATATTGTTAATGTCACTCTTAAGTCTGAATTAAAACCAAACTTAAAAACCTTAGAAAGACATTTTTTTTCCTCTAGCGCTTGTGGGATTTGTGGTAAAGCAAGTATAGAATCTCTGCATATTAAAGGTTTTTCAGCTATTCCTTTAAAATCAGAAGTTCCGGCGGAAGTTATTTATAGTTTGCCTGATAAATTAAGTAATGCTCAAAGAGTTTTTAAATCTACTGGTGGTTTACACGCTGCTGCTTTATTTGATACTCAAGGAGAATTGTTGAAATTGCGAGAAGATGTGGGTAGACATAATGCTTTAGATAAGTTGATAGGGTCAGAATTTTTAGCAGGTATATTACCTTTAAATAATCATATTGTTATGGTGAGTGGGCGGTCGAGTTTTGAGATTATACAAAAATGTATAACTGTAGGTGTGCCGATAGTTTGTGCAGTTTCTGCACCTAGTAGTTTAGCGGTAGAAATAGCTAGGGAATTTAATATTACTTTAATCGGATTTTTGCGGGGGAAAAAGTTTAATATTTATTCTGGTGTGGAAAGAATTAAAGTTTGCTGAATAAAGTCTTTTTGCTGAGGTAGGAGACAGGAGACAGGAATTAGGGGAATGAGAGGAGAGGTAGGAGCTAAGTTTTGTCTCTCAATTTTTCTGCCATAATCATCCCAAAATACTAGCTTTTTGAAATTTTTCCACTGAAAAGCTGGTACTTTTTTCAATTCTAAAATTCTAAAATCAATATCAGTCAATACTTTCAGATTTATTCAGCAAGCCCGAATTAAAGTCGGTCAAAAAATGGATTATCCCTAAATTTATCCCCAATTTGTATTATTCCTTTTTTCATTCTATAAATTGATTATATCAAGTTGCGAGGCTAGAGAAGCTTTAAGAAATCAGACATATTCAATAGCCTTTCTAACCAAACATTAGCTTTCTTACTCACTCCGGTGTTCACTATAGTTAGGAAGTAAGAAGAGAAAAAATAATGGAGATACGAAAAAAATTGCCACTCTTGTTAATCAAAACCAAATCTAATTTCTTCCCAGATTCCTATATTCTGAACTTCTTGTTCAAAACTTAGTTTTTACCACCAATTTCCAACTAATTTATTCACCTACCACCTCATACCTAGATGATGATTAATCAGGATTAGTTGAGGAATTTTCATTGGTCAATTTATCTGCAAGAAGTAACAAGTAAGAAGTAGGGAGCAAGAAGAGAAAAAATGATGGAGATACGGAAAAATTGTCACTCTTGTTAATTAAACCCCAACCTAATTTCTCTCCAGAATCCTGTATACTGAATTCTTCTTCAAACCTCCTCGCTCATTCCTATTTATCCTGTCTCCTACTCCTAACTAAAAGACTTTTTCAGCAAATCCTAATTATTAATTATTAATTATTAATTATTAATTAATCTAATTCTCCTTCTAAAATAGTAGCGATCGCTTGTTTTGAATTATCTTGAAATTCTCGTACATTGACTCGATTTAATAGAAAAATTGACAGTATCATTCCTATTCCTGCCATGAGAAAAACTAAGCCATAAGCAAGCATTGGAATATTAAATAAAAGTCTACCTAAATCTAAAGACGCACCACCAATAACTGTAGATAATCCTCTTGCCATTGCTTGAGCTAATCCCCAGGCACCGATAAAAGTTCCTGCTGTTTCTGCCACGGTTAAATCTAACATTAAACTTAGAGAAGCAGTAGTAGTTAAACCAGCAGCTAAACCATATAAAAATAAAGCCCCCTTAAATAAAGAAGGGTTGCCAGTAAACCCGGACATAACTATCAGGATAAAACTAATTGTTGTTGCCACACATCCCACTTTTAGAGAATTTTTCTTACCCAATCTTGGTACTACTAAAAATCCTGTTGTACCTAATCCGATTAAAGTTCCCATACCCGATACAGCATTCAATCTTGTAGTTTCAGAAATTGGCATCGAAAATATTTCTCCACCATAGGGTTCTAAAACTGCATCCTGCATAAATAAACTAATAATTAATACAAATACAAATGTAAAAAATAAACCTGTTTGACGACTAGCTCTTAAAACTTTTAAAGTTGTTCCTAAAGTCACTTTATCTTCTCGATTAGCAATAGTTGAACGAGTACGATAACGAGAGTGTTTTTGTTCAACTCCCACTGTGGCAATAAAAGCAAGAATTAACACAATTGTCGGCACCTTAATAAACAAACTATTAACAGATGCCTTCACAGTTTCTAATGGTGCCCCCACACCAACTTGTTTAAGTAAAATACTACTGGTAATTGCTCCAATAATAATTCCTACCATCAACATCGACCAAACTATACCGACAACTTTAGAACGATTATCCTCATCAGAAATATCTACCAATAATGCAGCAAAAGGTGTAGAACTTGCACTTAAAGCCAAACCATAAATTATAAACATTAAACCCAACATTCCGACCAAAAAAAATGTAGGATTCGTCCAACCATTGACTTCTAAACTATCACCAACTTGCCACATAACTTGTACAGCAATAAAAGCAGTTAAAGTAAACAAAACTGCCCCTATCCACATATAACCTGTACGGTGTTGACCGAACAAAGGTTTAACATCAGACATTTGACCAAACCAAACCCTTGCTGGTGCCATAAATTGATATAATGACAAAGTAAATGCTACGATTGTGGCAGGAATTGTTAATTCAGTAATCATCACTCGGTTCAAAACTCCAAGTGTTAAAACTGACATTGTTCCTAACCCCATTTGATATAAACCTAATCTAAAAAATAGAAAGTTTTCTTGGATTAATTTGAGAAATTTGAGTGGACTGGAAGAATCTTTTATTGTCATAACTATATTATTATTTAAGTATTGAATAAGGAGTAAATTCAGTTATAGCAGGGAATAGGGAATAGGGAATAGGGAACAGTGGCAAAAGCTTTTCTTTGTCTGAGGTTCATCATCAATCTATGTCCTAACCAACTCCTTCCTTGCCATAACTGATATAGCAATCCTATTTCAGTTGCGGGTAAAAAAATCTTTGAATTTAGGGAACAGGGAACAGGAAATAGGGGTAAAAGTTTCAGACTTTTTATATATTCTTACATTTTTACCGAATAATTAATAATTAATAATTAAATAATTCAGGTTTAAAGCCTCCCCTTTTAAGGGAAAAAGCGGTCGTTTTGCTGGCGCATAACTACGTTAACACTACGCGACATGTTTGCGGAGCATTCCGTCAGGAAAAAGCGCAGCTTCCCGTAGGGTGGGATGGATGGGTTTCCTAACCATATCCAATCGACCAAGAGAAAAGACAATATTCCTTATATTCAATTCCGTAACGGTTAAAACCCGAGGTAATTATCAATTATCCATTAATGAAAAATAGACATCTCTAATAATAAAAAATCAAATCAATTATCGTACATAAATAATTGATAATTTATCCCTACTCCCTACTCCCTCTTTTCTGGATATTTCTAATGATTTATGATTGCTATAGCCTCCTTTTTCAGTACCTCCTATAATAAGGAGGCGAGAAGATACAGGATTTTCTGTTTTATCCTATGAAAAAGGGAGGTTTGATACCTGATTTTTTTGGTCAGTTGCCATAAACTAGAAGACAAAATAATTATTCTAGAATTGCTGACTATGAACTAATTGAAAACTATCAATTTTATGATTTAGTGGGGCTTTTAAACCCTGTTATTGAGTAAGCATTTCCTGTGGAATGCTGCGCAAACAGCCGTCACCTATTAGCTATAATTTTGGGTCGGCGTAAAAGCCACCTTT
Source organism: Okeania sp. KiyG1 (assembly GCF_014132355.1). Taxonomy (GTDB): domain Bacteria; phylum Cyanobacteriota; class Cyanobacteriia; order Cyanobacteriales; family Microcoleaceae; genus Okeania. Next base: position 7,130 of record NZ_BLZO01000171.1, on the reverse strand, counting down.
GAAATTGAAAAATAATAAAAAATTACTGCCAAAGTCCCAGGATAAAACCTGAGAAATAATTATTCATTACTAATTGCTGATAGCTGAATGCTTACGTTATTCATACATAAGCCTTACTGAATTTTATTTTCAATTCAGAAGACTGATAACTGAATTATTTTTGGTAAATTAACATCTATCTAGATTAAAATTTAACTAAAAATTGTTAGTCTAGTTTTGAGTATTATACACTAATTAGAATTTTTTTGAACATGGCAACAACTACTTTAGGTAAAACAGGAATAACTGTTAATCCCATTTGTATTGGCACTTGGGCATGGGGGGATAAATTTTTTTGGAATTATGGCAGTAATTATGGAGCTAATGAAGTAGAAGCTGCTTTTCAAACTTCCTTAGAAGCAGGGATAAATTTTTTTGATACTGCTGAAGTTTATGGCAATGGTTTATCAGAAGAATTGCTGGGAAAATTCATGCAAAAAACTGAACAAACTGTGCAAATTGCTACTAAATATGGTCCTGTACCTTGGCGTTTTTTTCCAGAGTCTGTTGCTGATGCTGTTACTGCTAGTTTGAAACGATTAATGTTGCCGAAAGTTACTCTTTATCAAGTACATTGGCCGTTTACTTTTTTTATGAGTCAGGAAACTTTATTAAATGCTTTGGCTGATGAAGTAAAACAGGGCAGAGTTGAAGCGGTTGGTGTTAGTAATTATTCGGCCGAAGAGATGCGTCAAGCTCATGCAATTCTGGAAAAACGAGGGGTGATTTTAGCAACTAATCAGGTGAGATATTCTCTGCTTTCTCGACAAATTGAAGCTAAAGGAATTTTGGATACAGCTAGAGAGTTAGGTGTGACAATTTTAGCTTATAGTCCTTTGGCTCAAGGTTTATTAACTGGCAAATATACTGTGGAAAAACCGCCGACTGGCGCTCGTCAATTTGACTCTCGTTTCCAGAAAAAGGGTTTGGAAAAAATTGCTCCTGTTATGTCTTTGTTAAAACAAATTGGTGAAAAATATGACAAAACTCTGGCTCAGGTTGCTCTGAATTGGTTGGTTTTTCAAGATGGTGTGATTCCTATTGCTGGTTGTAAAAATTCTGAACAAGTTCGACTAAATATAGGGGCTATTGGTTGGGAGATTAGTCAAGAGGAATTTAATCAGTTGGAAGAGGTTACTCGCCCTTGGTTAAATTAAGGAATTAAGGGAAGATGGAAGCTTTGAAACTTTGCTTTTGTCTTTCCTATAACTACAACGTTGGGGTTAATTTAATTATTTATGAGTTGAGCTGAAATGGCGATCGCTCTTTTTATCTAAAAGTCTCTTTTTTTTGTGTTGAATAAAAAATCATGCTTATGGGCGAACAACCCCTATCATACTTATACTATCACAGTTTTTTACCGAATTTGATCGATCTTCCTCTCTTGATTTTTTCGAAGCTTCACAAAATGAGTAAACTGGAAATCACTACTCTGAGCGATCGCTATTCTGTTATCCAAAAGTCTCTTTTTTTTGTTGAATAAAAAATCATGCGTATGGGCAAACAACCCCCATCATACTTATACTATCACGGTTTTTTGCCGAATTTGATTTATCTTCCTCTCTTGATTTTTTTAAAGCTTCACAAAATGAGCATTTTTGTGATTTGAAGTTGTGGGATAGCAGAGATGGGAAAATGGGGAAATTTTCAGACATATTTATTATAGGAATTACCGAAAAGCGACGCTGAAGGCCCCCGTGTTTTAACCGCAGGGCTGTTTGACATCCTCCCCGGCCTAAAGGCGCGGGGATTCCTACTGAGCCGTAGCTCCTCGGCGAGTTGACGTTTTGCTGGCGCAAAGCTCCGCTAACACAGGCTGCTGCACCCACCCCTCTTGCTCCCCTCCCGGGAGGGGATGGGGGTGGGTTACGCTTGCCTCCACGTCCGTTTAATGTCTCGGACTGCCCGCCCGCGACTAATATATTTATTGCTGCATTTTCATCTCTATCATGTTTTGCACCGCAGTTGATACACTCCCATTCTCTTACCTGAAGGTCTAGCTTACCACCTTTAAAGCCACAATTTGAGCAAACTTGACTTGTAGGTTCCCAACGGCTAATTATTCTAAAATCACGACCGTATTTCTCAGCTTTTTCTTCTAATAAAGTTCTAAATTGTCGCCTACCTAAATCAGATATAGCTCTGGATAATTTGCGGTCTCTTGGTGCGCGTTCCGCAAGCGAGCTGGCGTCGTCGCGGGGTCGCACCGCTTTTTCACCATCCCAGAAACATTGCCTCGGATACCTCTAAAACAACTGTTTGGTTTTCACGAATTATTTTAGTAGATAATTTATGCAGAAAATCTGTCCTGGCATCTTTCAATTTTCCATGGAACTTAGCTATTTTTAGTCTTGCTTTTTCATATCGTTTAGAATCTCTAGTTTTGTTAGATAATGACCTACTCAACTTGCGTTAGCGTTTGCGCAGCATGACCATAGGAAAGCTCCTCTGAAAGAGGCTATTTTTTAATCCGTTTTTTCAACGGTTTTGGTGCATTAATTTTTTCACCGTTGCTGAATGTAGCAAAGGTTTTAATTCCTAAATCTATACCTACTGAACTATCAGTTTGAGGTAAGATTTCTGGTTGTATTTCTACTACAAAACTCAAAAAATATCTAGTAGGGGCGATTCGCGTTTGCGCAGCATTCCGCAGGAAATCGCCCCTACAATCTTTGACTACTTTTACTGATGATGGAGTAGCAGGTAACTCTCACAGGCGAAACTATTTTTAGCTTTTCAATCTTGGCGCTTCTAGACTTTATGTTGACCAACTTTAAACCCTCCCTTTGTAAACCTCGCAGTTTGCGCGTGACTTTACTAATGCATAAATTTAGGAGGTTTAACAGGTTTACCTTTTCTCTGGCCCTTAGTCGATTTAAAAAAGTTTTGATAACCTTGGTTTAAATCATTCAAAGATTGCTGCAATGGTATGTTAGAAACTTCTTTAAGCCACTCTCTATCTTCAGTATTTTTTGCTTGAGTAATAAACTGTTTTTGCAGCTTTTCGTTACTAGGTTTCTTACCTCCTGATTTGTATTTTTCAAAGGCAGCAAGCTAGGCTATCATTCCAAACAACACGTTCACGAAGTGTTGCACCAGCAAACACAACCAAATAGCTTTGCTAATCGATGCTTTTGTCCCGGTGTAGGATATATACGATACTTAAATTTAGCTTTCATAATTTGCTAACTATACTAACAGTATTATACCAATTTGATTGAAACATTTAGCAAATAAAAAGTCGCCCTTGAAGGGCGAGACTTGAGCCAATTTTTCGGTCAAAGTATTGTATATTAACGATTTAGGTAGAAAGGGATATGAGGAGATAGTGGAACAGTGAAATTTACCAAAATTTGCCGATTTTTGAGCCAATAAGCGTCGTTAAGCTCTGAGAGGATATTTGGTTCACTTAGCTTAAATGGCAAAAATTCCTATTTTTGACCTTCAAGTATAATTGAGAAATTTGACTTAAATTCTGAGTATTTTGGCAAAATTTCCTAGTTATCCCCATGTTTCTATCTCCCTCTCTGTTTTTCGCATCGGATGAAACAGCCCTGCGTGTTTTAACCAGGGGATGAAAACAAGGGAGTCGTTTAGACTAGACAACTTTAGTTGTCCTGTGCTATTACTTTTAACAAAAAGTAAGCAGAACGCTAAGTATTGGCCTTAGCTGACTGTGTAGGGGCACCGCGGAAATTGTCCCCAAAGAATATATCTTTGGTCAGCGCTCGAATAGACGAAGCAACACGGATTTATCCGGTTACGTAGTATCTACTTAGAATCCCCGTGACTGACCTCCGAGGAGTAGTCAACCAGAAGACCAGACTAGACATCATTTTTAGGGGTTAACGGCCGTTAAACCCTACTATATTTTGGTGCTTATGCGTAAGTCCTGAAATTTACTAGAAAATTCTAAAATCTTTAACTAGCAAAGACCTTAGTCTATTTCGAGGAATTACTTTGATTTAGTTGTATGCGCCCTGCTGGAATCGAACCAGCCTGAAAGCGAATTATGAGCTCGCTGCCTCCCCAATCGGCCAAAGGCGCTTATTTCCAAGTTTACCTTTATTTGGTTTAAGATTTTCTCAGATAATTGACATTTTATCTGCGCTCAAGCAACGGATAAATAAAACTGAGCTATAGCTGTTCCACAGGTTAACGTTTCTTTAGGATGTTGCTAACTAATACATTAGTCTGACGCTCTCCTCCGCGTCCGTTTGGAATTTCCGCAATTTGCAGCTCTTCCTCTGGAGGTGTTTTCCCCCGGTAACTAATAATAATGTAACATAATTTATTCCGCCAGAAGCAAACCAAAACCAGCCCTACAAGGGTTAGGCTTCAGACCCAATTTTTTGGTAAACCCATTATAACATAGTTTCCTAACTTGACATACTCCCGACGTTGCGCTTATGCGACGACACAGAATTATTCAGTCAGGGAAGCCCTAACCGCTATTTTGATAGAGGTGATGTCCACCCCCTGTATTAAAATCTTGGACATAAATGTCTCTAAATTTATACTAAAATATAGTATATCATAACAGAAAACAATATTATGCCTAAGAAATAAAAAACTATGAATTCTAGTATTGTGCTAACTCTCAGCTTACTAACCCTAATGTTTGGTGCCGGTTTGAGTAGTGCCTCTTGGGGATTTCAACTAGGGAGGGAAGCTTTAAAAGGAATTACTCAACCAGATACTCGTCCCACTAATAATTTAGCAGGTGCTAGAAACAATTCAAATCGCCAAGAAGGATTGGTATTTTTAGAAGAGGAAAAGGTTATTGCCCGTGTGAAAAATATTATCAGAAATGGTGGAGTAATTGAGGAAGAAACTACTAAAAAAGACTCCCAGAAAAAGCAAGCAAAGGGACAATCTGCTAAAGAAAATCAACCCCAGCAAAGTTTTCCAATTGTTAGTAGTGATGCAGGAGTAGCTCTAGAAATTAATGATGTTCGTCGATGGGGTAATTCTCTAGTTTTAGATGTCAATTTAAAAAATGAAGGAGACCGGTCTATAAGGTTTTTGTACAGTTTTTTGAATGTTACAGACGACCAGGGAAGGTCTCTCAGCGCAAGTACAGAAGATTTACCAGGAGAATTACCACCAAATGGTAGAAGATATTATGGTATTATTACGATTCCAGTTGCCTTATTAGATAATGCTCAAGAACTTTCTTTGGAATTGACAGATTATCCCGATCAAAAGCTAGATTTAAAGATGTCTAAAATCAAAATAGATTAAGTGGATTAGGGATTTTTTTTAGTAGGTGGTTAGTTTAGATAAAAATATAAATAAATAAATAAATTAATTAATTTATCGCTTTAATAGAAAGCAAAATTAATGAAGTTTGAAGTTTTAAGAGCAAAGAAATATCATCAAGTTGCCCAATATTTAATGGTATGTATAAATTGTAAGTATTAAACATGAAAATGTTGAGAGATATAATACCAATTCCCAAAAATAATGCTATACTTCCAATCAGTAAATCAATTAACGATGCTGGATGGGGTAAATTTCTAACTATTTTGACTATCAAAGCTGTTAGCGCAGCTCCGACCCAGGAGGCAAATGCTGGACAAAAGACTACAACAGTAAACCCCAAAAATACTAGCCAAGATTGCTCAAACTGCGGGGAAAAAGTCCCTAAAAAATTATCACAAAGAACTCATTCTTGCCCACATTGCGGAATTGTAATAGAGCGCGACTTGAATGCAGCGATAAATATCAAAAACAGGGCGGCATGGCATTCCGTCCTTAAAGCTCGTGGAGCCAGACGGAATACCGGGGCTGCGAAACGAGAAGCCCACACTATAGCGCCAGCTTAGTGTGGGAGTATGTCACAAATCCTGACATCGGCAGAGATAATGTCGCGACTTTTGTCAGTCTTTCTGCTGATTACTATTAATGCCTTTTTTGTAGTAGCAGAATTTTCTATAGTTTCTGTGCGTAGATCCCGCATTAATCAATTAGTAGATGCAGGTGATGTTCAAGCCAAAATTGTTCAAAAACTTCAAAAAAATATAGACAGACTACTCTCAACAACTCAGTTAGGCATTACTTTGTCTAGTTTAGCTTTGGGTTGGATAGGTGAAGGAACTATAGCCATGATTGTTAAAGCTGCAATAGTTGAACTACCGCTTTCTATTCATGTTAGTCAAGCGATCGCTCACTCCCTAGCTATCCCAATTGTCACCTTTTTTATTTTGGCTTACCTGCAAATTGTACTAGGAGAATTATGCCCAAAGTCAGTAGCAATATTGTATTCAGAAAAGTTATCTAGATTATTCGGTCCTTTGAGTCTAGCTATATCTCGCTTCTTTAATCCATTTATTTGGGTCTTAAATCAATCTACTCGTTGGTTATTACGACTGATAGGAATTAAATACACTGATAATGTCTGGAAAACACCAGTTACCCCTGAAGAATTACAGTTAATTATCTCTACTTCTACTGAATCAACTGGTTTAGAAGCGGAAGAACGACAGTTACTTAGTAATGTCTTTGAATTTGGGGAGGTATCAGCTTTAGAAGTCATGGTTCCACGCACTAATATAGATGCTATTTCTAGTACGGCTACTTTTAAAAATTTGTTGGATGAAATTAAGGTATCTGGTCATTCTCGTTACCCTGTAGTTGGTGAGTCCATAGATGATATTCAGGGTATTATAGATTTTAAAGAATTGGCCCAACCTTTAGCCAAAGGTTTATTATCCCCACAAACCTTAATTAGTTCTTGGGTTCGCCCTGTAAGGTTTGTATCTGAACAAATGTATTTGAGCGAGTTATTATCATTGATGCAAAGAATGCGTCAAATCCCAAATAGTCGTCAGCACCCAGAAATGGTAATAGTAGTAGATGAATTTGGTGGTACTGCTGGATTAATTACGCGAGAGGATTTGATTGCTGAAATTATCGGTGGTAATAGTTATGAAGTAACTGGTACTGAAGAGTTTACTCTGCAAATGTTGGACGATCAAACTTTCATTGTGCAGGCCCAGTTAAGTGTAGAAGAAGTTAATGAATTATTGAATTTGGATTTACCTCTAACTGAGGATTATCAAACTTTGGGAGGATTTTTGATTTATCAG
>NZ_BLZO01000170.1 GCF_014132355.1 Okeania sp. KiyG1 | reverse complement strand
TTGTCTGAATCTGGGTAATTATTTAATAGCTTTTTAGTATTTTCTTCAGGGAACTGAAAAACACCATAAGCTTGAGCAAAATCGCAAATGCTTCTGCCCGATTAATTTTATAATTGGGAAAAACATTCCCTCACGATAGCCACTCATTACGCCATTTTTAGAACAATTTGAATATCATTATAAGCCCAATAATTTGCAGAAACATCTTTTAATTCAACATTTGGCTTCTGAGAAAATGCACGTTTTTCTAAATCAAATGTGTTGACTAAAATTGATGCTAATTCTGCTCTACTAATAATTTCATTAGGATTAAATTTTCCGGCTGCATCTTTGGTCATTAATCCCGCAGCAACTACTCTTTCTATGGGGTCTACTATTTCTTCTTGGGCTTGAACAATTATTGGTAATTGTAATAATGCGATGAGGGAAAATAGACTAATAAATTTTTGCATAATATAATTTTAATCACATAGTTTATATTGACATATTCATTGTAATACTAAATCCAGCGATCGACAGAATTTTTTTGAGCGGAGGAGCAGAGGTGTAGGGGCGAATGGCATTTGCTAACGCAAAGCTCCGCTAACGTCCTCACTGGATTTATTGTCCGTGCGTAAGTCCTGTAGATATAGGGTTTTACTCAGTTACGCTACTGCTAACACACCCTACTGGACTAGAAAGAGGATGGGATTTGAATCTCATTGATCTCCTAATTGCTAACTCCTAATAAATGCTTAAAACTCAGACAAAGTAATATTTTCCTTCTTCCTTCTTCCTTCTTCCTTCTTACTTCAAATTTCAGAAATAAACTGTTAGTATTATGATAGTTGAATAGGAGAAAACTAAATGCAAGCAACTCAAACCCGCTACTCTTCCGAAGAGTATCTAGAGCGGGAAAAAACCGCTGAATTTAGAAGTGAATATCGTGATGGAGAAATAATACCCATGACTGGAGGTACATTAAATCACAATCGAATTGGACTAAATGTTGTTTCTGCCTTAAAGTATGGCACCAAAGGTCAATCTTACGAAACTTTTATGAGCGATTTGCGCTTATCAATACCGACAAAAAATATTTACACTTATCCAGATGTGATGGTAATTTCTACTCCAGTTATTTATGCCGAAGGTAGGCGAGATACTATTACTAATCCTCAGATAATTGTTGAAGTATTGTCGCGATCGACAGAAAGCTACGACCGGGGGCAAAAATTTGAGTATTATCGCAGAGTAAATAGTTTCCGGGAATATATTCTCATTGACCAATACAGATATTATGTGGAACAGTTTAGCAAAACTGAGGATGGCAAATGGTGGTTGTCAGAATATGAAGGTGATGGTGCTATTTTATCTTTTAGTTCGGTGGAGTTTCAAATCTCTTTGTCAGATATCTATGAAAATGTAGAATTTGAGTGAAGAAGCAAGAAGGAAGAAGAAAGAAGGAAGAAGGAAGAAAGCATTTAGTTATTTACAACAGAAGCAAGGAGGTGTTTAGTCATCTACTTACTTCTGCATTATTCCTAATCTTTACTATTATGGCATTACTCTATTCTATAGCAATTCCCAAAAAGCGTGAGGTACAAAATTCTTTTGTTTGAGGGAACAGGGAACACTGGAGCTGGAAATACAGGAATAAATAGTCTTATAACTGTACCTCACTATCCTCAAAATTGCTGTAAGTACATAATAAAAATATTCTCCTCTCAATATTGAAGAAATATCCCAAATTTCTGCGCAGAAGTACTGATAACTGATAACTGATAACTGATAACTGATAACTGAAATTACCAAGGCAATACTCCACCCTTTGCGTGCCAAAAAGTTCCTGTATTTTCTAAGTTTAATTCGTCAATTCTAGCTAACAAATTTTCTGCTGCTTCTGCTGGAGGTCTTCCTGTGAAATTTGTCATTCTAGTACTAATTAAACCAGGATGTAAAATTGCTACAGCAATTCCCTGTGGTTTTAGATCGACAGATAAAGATTTACCTGCCATACTAACTGCAACTTTTGACATTCGATAACCGTAGGAACCGCCGGAAGTATTATCATCAATTGAACCCATTCTACTCGTAATAATAGCAATTTTTGAGCCAGATTCCATCAAGGGTAATAAAGCATGAGTTAGGCGCAAAGTTCCTATAGCATTCACTTCAAATTGTTTGCGAATACTATCAAAATCTAAATCATCTAGATAATTTCTTTCTCTTTCGACTATTCCAGCATTATTAATTAATACATCTAATTTTATCCCTTGTAGATGGTTAACTAAGTTAGCAATATCTTTTTCAGAAGTAATATCTACTCCTGTTTCTACACGGACTCCCAGATTATCTAACTCTTGATTAGATTGACGACAAACAGCAATTACTTTGTCACCTTTGCTATGAACTTTTTTACATAATTCTTGCCCAATACCACGATTACTTCCTGTGATTAAATAAGTTGCCATAATCGACTTTTTTTCCTTAATTGCTGATAATTTTGCTAGTTGATTATATCATATAAGTAACACAATTTTTGAGGCATTGAAACCAAACATCTTCATTCATTAGAAAGAGGAGGCAATAAAACCTCTAACTGCTCTAATAAAATAGGAATATCTGACGCAATAACTCCCCACAAAATTTCTGGTATCACCTCATCATAGCGATGAGCAATAATATTTATTAAACCAATAAGACTGCGCCAATTTATCAAAATAATATGGGTCTAAAACCCCGCCTTTTAAGGCGTAATATTTTTGGAGCATTGCTCAAATCCCCGTTACAAAAATAACTTCTGACTCTCTTGGTGCGCGTTCCCTTGCGACTGGCGTCGTCGCGGGGTCGCACCGCTTCTGAATTCTGACTTCTGACTTCGTTAACTGAGGGTGTAATTGTTGAAACTCTAAAGATATTCGACGTGCAGCTTCACCCAAAATTTAAAATTGACGCTCTACTGCACTTTGTATCAAAATGTTCTCTAAATACTCACTGTAATTTACATCAGTAGTAAATTCCTGGATTCGACGAATTGCCTGTACCATATCCCAAACTGAAGCAATATCTCTATCATTGTTTTGCATAAATTACTTGATAAGTATTTAAAATATTAGCTAAACGATAGGGATTTTTAATCATAGCTTTTTCTACTAAATCAACTGCACGTCCAAACTTTATTTCTAATTCCTCTTGCATATCTAATAATTTTGATAATGTTAACTGGCAAGAAGAATCATAAACTACTAAAATATCAATGTCACTATTAGGGTGAAAGTCTTCTCGCAATACTGAGCCAAATAAAGCTAATTCAGTAATATTCCAGCGTTGGCAAAACTCAGCAATTTCTGAGTAGGAAATTTTCAGACGCTCTGTGAGAATAATTTTTAAATTAACTTTTTGTTGTTCTCTAAGCATCATAATTACAGTTCCTTAATTATTGACTTTTAAAATTATGTTATATTCTACAGAAAATTCAAAGCAAATTATTACCTTGGGCGACCAACCTACGACAAATGATGAACTTGGTTTTGCCCCTTATGTTATAGCAATGGCTGAGTTTTTAACTGATAAAGATACTAAACCGCCACTAACTATTTCTATCGAGGGTGAATGGGGTAGCGGTAAGTCTTCTTTTATGAAACAACTTGAAGTTGAGGTTAAAAATAAGTCTAAAGAATTAGATAAGGAAGATTTAAAGAAAGTTTGGCAGAAAATTAAAAAAGACCGGATTATTTTCAGCGATGTATCAGATATCTGTGAATATTTCAGATTAAAATTCAAACAAGAAACTCAAACTGTTGAGTTTAATGCTTGGCGACATGAAAAGTCTGAATCTCTTTGGGCGACTTTTGCTCTTTCTTTTTAGAACAATTGTCTAAGAATCGTAATTTATCCGATATTTTATATAATTTCTGGAGTTACTTAATTCTAATCGGTAATCGTCTTGACTGGAAAAATAAACCAATGAAATTTATCCAAACTTTGGTAATAATATGGTTGATGGCAACTATTATTGTTTCTGTTCCATTTGTTGTATTTTTTCCAGATAAAATCGCGGGTGTTTTACCGTGGTATGAAAAGTTAGCAGATATTGTTCAAACAGATTCAGAGGAAGAAGGGGAAGATAAAGAAGACGAGCAAAAAACTGATAATAAAGAAGATGAAAATAATCAACTTTTAAGTTTCTGGTTACAATTGGGAGGTTATGGTGCTGGGTTTGCTGGGGTAGGAAAAATTCTGGCAATATTAAAGGATTTAATTGGCGACCAGAAAATGGATTTGACTCAATATCTTGAGCATCCTGATTATGAGAAACAAGTTGCTTTTATTGAAAAGTTTCACGAGGATTTTTCTAAAATTGTCAATGCTTATGTGGGCAAAAATGAGAAAATTTATGTTTTTATAGATGACCTTGACCGTTGTGAATTGGGTAAATCTGCCGATTTATTGCAAGCTCTAAATATGATGATTTCTAATGACCCAAATATAATTTTTATTTTGGGTATAGACCGGGAAAAAGTAGCAGCAGCAATAAGTTTTAAACAAAGAAATATTATTCCTTTTTTAGCTTCAGCGATCGCCGAAAATCAAGTAGAGGAAAATGAAACTCAGAAGTTGATCAAAAAGGTTGATTATGGTTTTAGTTTTATGGAAAAGTTTGTGCAATTATCTTTTTTAGTTCCTGCACCTTCTCAAAATACGTTGGATAGTTTTGTTGAAAAAATGTCAGAAATAAAAACTTCTCCAGAAAAACAAGAAAAACGTTTTTTTTGGATTCCTCATAGTTTAATTGTTGAAGTATTTGATTGGCCCGCAAAATTTAATGATACAAAAGAATGGATAGAAAAATTTAAAGACAGAATATTTTCACAAAAAGAAGAGGAAGCCGAAAAAACAGAGGTAGAAGATTCTTCTGTTTCAGAACAAAATTCAGAATTTCAAGAGGCTGAAACTTCATTTCCAGATTTACCTATTTTTCCAATTATTGAAAAAGATTTAGATTCAGAAAGCTTTGCTCAAGTTATAGAGATGGTTGCTCCTTTTTTTGATTATAATCCCCGTCGTTTAAAACAATATATTAATTTACTAAGACTCAGGATTTATATTGCCTATTATTCTATTGGAGTTACTTTTGCTGAAAGAGAAACAATAACCACAGAACAAATAGCTCAATTTACTGCTATTACTCTCAGATATCCCCGTCTTTTTTTGGAATTCAAGAATAATAATCAACTACTTGCTGAGTTAGAAAAAGATGCTGTTAATAAATCTCTTAAATCAAATAATTCCATCATACTTAGTTCTGAATGTACATCCAGCGATCGGGAAATAGGAAATGCTAGTTATTGGCTTAAAAATTACCCGAAAATTAAACAATTACTTTGCGTTGAAACAAACAATGAGGGAAAAAACCAGGATAATTGTATTTTTCAAAATGCTTCAATTAAAAAACTTCTGGAAGCTTCACCACAACAAAGTTTACCTCCTAAATATTTTAAACTGCGTGAATTCTTAGCTGCTAAGAAATGGAGAGAGGCAGATGAGGAAACTTATGAAGTTATGTTACAAGTTGCAGGGCGAGAGAGGGAAGGTCGGCTGGATGTGGAAGATATAGATAAATTTCCTTGTAAAGATCTCCACATAATAGACCAGCTTTGGGTAAAATATAGTGATGGTAAGTTTGGCTTTTCTGTGCAAAAGGAAATTTATCAAAGTTTGGGTGGTACGAGGGAGTATGGTATTAATGTATGGCATGAGTTTGGTGAAACAGTAGGATGGTGTAAAGATGAAAAATGGTTAGAATTGGGTGACCTATTTTTGGAGCCGTGGGTGCATTACAAAGGACACCTACCGATGTGGAGGGATGGGATATGGTTTGATTGGTTTTTTATTGATGGCATTTCTCTCGCGCAAAGACTTGTAGACTGTAACATATAATCGTTTCAGCCGCTCTATCATTATTGTGTAGTATTGTGTAGGTTGGGTTGACGTAAGGAAACCCAACAAAAATTAACTGTGGCGGTGCAACCGTAATGTTACAGGAAGCCAATTAGGTGAAAATTCCAGGTATATGTTGGGTTGCGCTGTCGCTTAACCCAACCTACGATCTCACCATTGCTATGCAGAACAACCAAATAAATATCTCCAAAAATTAGTAGTATTGTGTAGGTTGGGTTGACAAAGGAAACCCAACAAAAATCAACGGTGGTGATACAGCCATAATAGTAGAGCAAGTTGAGAAGTTTTCTGTTGGGTTGCGCTGCCGCTTAACCCAACCTACGGTTTATTGTTTTTATTGTAGACGAACAAAAACAGACATAATATTGAGATAAAATTTTTAGGAGCCAAAACCCAACTACGAACTGATGCAGAAAATTCTACTCCCAATATTCGCCGTATTCGCCGCCTTATTAACAGGAGCAGCTTTAATGCTCTTAGCAAAAACCAACCCTGTAACTGCTTATACCGCTCTATTCCAAGAATCTCTCACAACCTACTTTGGTTTCAGCGATACCCTCAGCAAAACTACCCCACTATTGTTAGCAAGTTTAGGAATATTAATAGCATTACGAGCAGGTTTATTTAATCTCGGTGGGGAAGGGCAAATTTATATGGGTGCTTTAGGTAGTGTTGTCGCCGGACTATATTTGCCTAATTTCCCAATATGGATACATTTACCCCTAGCATTGACAGCAGGTTTTCTTCTCGGAGCATTTTGGGGAGCGATCGCTGGTTTTCTCAAAGTTACCCGTGGTCTAAACGAGGTGTTGACTACCCTATTACTCAACTACATCGCTCAAAATTTTGTCAATTACATGGTGAATGAACCACTTATCGCCCCCGACGCCCCCAGTCCCTACACTCCTCTCATTGCCGAGTCAGCACGTTTACCAATAATTTTGCCCAAAACTCAAGCTCACGCCGGAATTTTATTGGGGTTAGCTATTGCGATAATTTTAGCGGTGGTGTTGTCGTTGACAGCTTTCGGTTATCAAGTGGATGCCGTCGGACAAAACCCTACTGCAGCTCGTTACAGCGGAATTTCTGTTAACCAGACTATTCTGGCAGTCATGGGTTTATCCGGTGGTTTAGCAGGTTTAGCAGGAAGCGCAGAAGTATTGGGAGCCAAATATCGGTTGTTTGAAAACTTTTCTCCTGGTTATGGTTTTGACGCGATCGCCATTGCGTTATTAAGTCGAGGTAACCCACTGGCAGTAGTTTTAACATCTCTATTTTTTGGCGTTCTCAGGAGTGGGGCAAATGTGATGCAGCGGAGTGCGGGGGTTTCCATAACTATTGTTTATGCTATTCAAGGTTTGACAGTGTTGTTTTTAGCAATAAGTTTAGCGTTTGAAGAGCAAAGAAAAAGATTTACAACAGATTCTAAGATATAAAGTATGAATATTAATAATCAGGACTTACGCAGATAAGCTATATATAGTACTCAATACTATTGTCCAATAGTTAATCAACTCTATAGATAGTGCCTTTGCCTAAGTACCGAATATTGTAGTGCGGGCATCTTGCCCGCAACGGGTGTACCTGATGAAGATTGACATCCTCCCGACGCTGCTCTACGAGACAACGCGGAATTCCCATCCATCAATCAAACAGACTAAGCTGCTTGAAAGATTCAGGGCGGGTTGACACCTCACTGGAAAATGCAGGCAAAGCCAGTCTAACACTTCCTCCGTGTCCGTTTAACTTCTCCGAGTGCCCCTCGGCGACTTGATTGAACAGTTAGAGTAATCTTAACCTTGATTTTTGGTTAAGTAATATTTGTATGTTAACAGATTATCTGTAAAACCGCAAGATTGATTGGCATTCATCCCGGCGCTCCCCTGCGGAATGTGAGGTATAAATGCCAACATTTAGATAAATATTAATTAGGACTTACGCAGATACGCTATATATAGCGCTCAATACTATTGTCCAACAGTTACTTTACTCTATAAATAGTACCTTTGTGTAAGTCCTGTATTAATAATAAAACCTTTGTAGTGCGGGCATCTTGCCCGCGACAGGTGTACCTCATTAAGAATAAATAGGAAAGGAGCAATTGTACCTCATTAAGAATAAATAGGAAGGGAGCAATTAAATTATTATATAGGATGGGAGCAAGATGCTCCCACTATTCCCTTAACCAAAATAATTACAATAGACCACCATTACAATGCACCACCGTTTAATGACTAACTTTTCATCAAAAAATGACAAATATCGACTTTTTCTCTGATTATTTATCTGCCACAATTCGACTTTCTATACCTTTAGCTTTTGCCGCTTTAGGTGGAATATTTTCCGAACGTTCCGGCATTTTAAACATTGCTTTAGAAGGAATGTTATTAACAGGAGCTTTTGTTAGTGCGGCTGTTTCTATTTCCACAGAAAATGTCTGGATAGGAACTTTAGTAGCAATTTTTGCCGGGGGAATTTTAGGTTTAATTCATGCTTATCTTTGTGTCAGTTTAAAAGTCAATCAATTAGTTTCTGGTTTAGCAATAAATTTAGCAGTATCGGGATTAACTGCTTATGGAGCTAGGGTATTATTTGACAGTGGCACAATTGCTCTACCAGGTATTGAAACTATCAATTTTTTGGGATTAAAAGATTTGCCTATTTTAGGAATATTCTTAAATCAAGACCCACTATTTTATTTACTTTTATTGTTAATTCCGGTTTGTACTTATCTAATTTTTAATACCAGTTGGGGTTTAGCTTTAAGAGCAGTTGGTGAATATCCTCAAGCAGCAGCAACAGCAGGAATATCTGTTAGTTTAGTGCGTTATTTGAGTGTAGGTTTTAGTGGTTGTTTGGCAAGTTTAGGTGGAGTTTATTTAGCATTAGTTCATGTGCAATTTTTCACCGAAGGCATGAGTAGTGGAAAAGGTTTTATTGCTTTGGCAGCCATAATATTTGGTAGATGGCATCCCGTTAATACAGTTTTAGCTTGTTTATTATTTGGAGCAACAGAAGCTTTGCAGTTAAGAGTTCAAGCTTTTAATCTGAATATTCCCTATCAATTTTTAGAGATGTTGCCTTATGTTATTGCTTTGTTAGCTTTGATTGGTTTAGCAGGTAAATCTACACCTCCTGCTGCTTTGGGAAAGGAGCGGGGAGCGGGGGAGTAGGGGAGTAGGGGAGTAGGGGAGTAGGGGAGTGGGGGAGTAGGGGAGTGTGGGGAGCGAGGGAGTTTTGACTTAGTTGACAATTTACGTTATAACGCAGTATAATCAGCTAGTTATCTCTGGGTTGAAAAAATACAGTAGTCAACTCAAAAAATAGCTAGAAATATGTACAAGTCAATTCGTACAAAGCTCAAACTAAATAACCAGCAGAAAACCCTCTTGGCTCAACATGCAGGTTATTCAAGATGGGTTTATAACTGGGGCTTAAGTTTATGGAATGCTGCTTATCAAGATGGTTACAAGCCAAATATTTCCTGCGGAATGCTGCGCAAACGTAAGCTCAGAGAGGTTTTTACTAACCACACAAAGCCTTTATATCCTTGGATGAAAAACTTATCATCTAAGGTTTACCAATATGCTTTGATCAACTTAGGTGAAGCATTCAAAAGGTTCTTTAAAGGATTAGGAAAATACCCAAAGTTTAAGAAGAAAGGTAGGTCTGATTCATTTACAATTGAAAACCAGTGGAAAACCAATAGAACTAAACGGATGGAGTCACAAATTACCTTTTATTGGTATTGTCAAAACCTATGAACCAATTGAAGCAACTACTCAAAAAATAACTATTAGTAGACACGCAGGTGATTGGTACTTAAGTTTGGGTTATGAATTTACTCCTCATCCAACACCAAAAACTACTGAAGTTGTAGGTGTAGATTTAGGCATTAAGACATTAGCAACTTTAAGTGATGGGAAAGTCTTTGAAAGTGTCAAGTCATATCGCCAGTTTGAAGCCAAGCTTTCTCAACTACAATATCTAAACCGGAATAAAGAAATTGGTTCAGCTAATTGGCGAAAAATACAACTGAAAATTGCCAAGCTACACACAAAAGTAGCTAACATCCGCAAAGACGCACTTCATAAATTGACAACATATCTAGCCAAGAACCACGGCAGAGTTGTCATAGAAGATTTAAATGTTAGTGGTATGTTAGCTAACCATAAGCTAGCTAAATCAGTTAGCAGATAGTGATTTTATGAGTTTAGGAGACAACTTGCATGCTCTGTGTGAGTGGTATGGTTCTGAGTTAGTATTAGTTGACAGGTTTTTTCCATCATCAAAGACTTGTTCTAACTGTGGTCATGTTCAGGATATGCCATTAAATGTAAGGACTTATGATTGTCCTGAATGTGGCTTGTCAATAGATAGAGATTTAAACGCCAGTATAAATTTGAGAGATGCGGTCGGCTCGACCGTGAATGCCTGTGGATGAGTAACCGCCGACGGCCTCACAAGAAGCAGGAAGTAAACATCAGATTGTCACGTTATGTGACGCTTTGTATCAGTTTTATAGAGCAGTAGTAAAAACATTATAGGACTTACGCAGATACGCTATATATAGCGCTAAAAACATATAGCGCTAAAAACTATTGAACAATAGTACTTGTACTATATAAATAGTGCCTTTGCGTAAGTCCTGATTAGTTAAGATGCGTAAAAGTTACTGTTAAAGTCCCTGGACTAAACCTTAGAAGTAATTATTTATTACTAATTGCTGAAGAGCGTAGTTCCTCCGGAGGAGGCTAGCTGATTGCTAATAGCTGTTTGCGCAGCATTCCGTAGGAAATGCTTACAAATATTGATATCTAAAAAAATATTTGCCATTAATTTTTTGTCTATTTCAAATCTTATTAAAAACAAAAACAACCTTCAATAACATTATTTTTATCTTTTTATTTTGGCTTGAATACCCCGCCGTATACACAATATTTACAATTAGTTAATTAGTTGGGGTTATGATATACGAAGTGGCAGATCGTTCACTATCTCCATCCACTTTTTCCTTTTTATTTCTTCCTTCTTCCTTCTTCCTCCTTCCTTCTTCCTTCTTCCTTCTTCAATCCCAAACTTTTAACCTCCAAATAACTTTGGAATAATTTAATCTTTATCACCTCCTATAAACAGAAAAACTATGGTATTATACTAACCTCATTAACCAAATATAGAATACAACTACCAATGCCTAAAAGCGAAACCAGGAACGAAGCAGAAGTTCGTTCACAAAGAGTTGATGAATTACGCTCTCTGGGAATAGACCCCTATCCTAGTAAAGCAGTAGAGCGATCGCATACTGCTCAACAAGTTATAGACCTATTTTCCCCTCCAGCAAAAGAATTAGAACCAGGGGAAGCAGACCCTGATGAAAAATTATTAAAAGTTTGTGGTCGTATTACTTCTAAGCGCGATAGTGGTAGTATTGGTTTTATTAACCTAACAGATGAAAGTGGAAAAATTCAACTTAAAATTGAGAAAAAATTAGTTAAGGGAGACCCTGGTTTAGGCTTTAAACAAATACAAAAACTCCTGGATGTGGGAGACTTTATTAGTGCGGAAGGAATTAGTTGTCGTACTAACCGAGGTGAGTTATCAATTCAGGTAAATAAACTCGAGCTTATTTCCAAAGCTATTATTCCATTTCCTGACTCTTATTATGGTGTAAATGACCCGGAAATTTGTCGTCGTCATCGAGAAATGGATTTAGCTGGAAATGCCGAATCTTTACAGCGTTTTAGAATGCGGAGTAAAATTTTACAAAGTATTCGTACATATCTTTGGGATGCTGGATTTTATGAAATAGAAACACCAGTTTTACAAGCAATTTATGGAGGAGCTGCTGCTCGACCTTTTACCACCCATCATAATGCTTTAGATGTTGATTTATATCTACGAATTGCTACAGAATTATTTTTAAAACGGGCAATTTGTGGTGGTTTTGAACGAGTATTTGAATTAGGCAGAGTATTTAGAAATGAAGGAATAGATAGTACCCATAATCCTGAATTTACCTCCCTAGAAGTTTATCAAGCTTATGCAGATTATTTTGAAATTTTGGGTTTGGTAGAAGATGTTATTTGTTATTGTATGACCAATGTTTTAGGAGATATAAAAGAGATAGAATATCAAGGACAAATTATTAATTTAGAACGTCAATATGACCATAGTCAAAAATATCCTAATTTCACTGGCAAACATTGGCAAGTTAAAACAATGGTAGAAGCAGTTAAGGATGAAACAGGACTAGATTTTGATAACTTAGAATTGTCAGAAGCTATTAAAGCTGTAGAAAAATTAAACCTAAAATTATCGAAGTTAGAAACACAAAGT
The DNA here is from genome assembly GCF_014132355.1 of Okeania sp. KiyG1. Classification (GTDB taxonomy): domain Bacteria; phylum Cyanobacteriota; class Cyanobacteriia; order Cyanobacteriales; family Microcoleaceae; genus Okeania. Next base: position 14,296 of record NZ_BLZO01000170.1, on the reverse strand, counting down.
TTGGGTTATCTTTTATATGCTGTTTTCGACCAAAAAGTAGAGTCAACTTTAATTCAACCTACTTTTGTAATTGATTTTCCTGTAGAAGTCAGTCCGTTAGCAAAAAGACATCACAGTAAACCAGGTTTTGTCGAAAGATTCGAGTTATTTATCCACGGTACAGAATATTCCAATGGTTTCTCCGAGTTAAACGACCCTCAAGACCAACGCCAACGTTTTGAGGAACAGATCGCTCAGAGAGATGCAGGAGATGATGAAGCACATCCAATGGATGAAGATTTTATTCAAGCGTTATCCTTGGGAATGCCTAACTGTGGTGGGATGGGTATTGGGGTTGACCGTGTAGTGATGTTATTGACCAATACTCAAAGTATTCGGGATGCCATTATGTTCCCCACTATGCGATCGACTTTGAAGGATTGAAGAAGGAGTCAGGAGTCAGTAGGGGCGATTCGCGAATCGCCCGTATAGGAGTGGGGGAGTGAGGGAGTGGGGGAGTGGCTCACACTGATTATGGCACGGATACATGGATAGGTCCGGGAGGAGCACCGAGTGGGGGAGTGGCTCACACTGATTATGGCACGGATACACGGATAGGTCTGGGAGTAGGGACGTTGCATGGAACGTCCCTACAGGGAGTGAACCCACCCCTAACCCCTCCCAGGAGGGGAAGTAAAAATAAGAATAATTAACATTAAACTGAGCTGCTAATTAGCAAAAAAGTTATTCGAGCTGTGTTAACTACTTAGGGTTTGCGCTCAAAAGTCTTTTTGCTGGGGTAGGAGACAGGAGACAACCCACCCCTAACCCCTCCCAACCCACCCCTAGCCCCTCCCAGGAGGGGAAGACAGGAGACAGGAGGAACAGGGAATGTAGAGGAGGTAAGAGTAAGAATTGTCCCTTAATTTTTCTGCCCAACTCTTGCACAAAATGCTAGTTTTTTGAGCTTTTTTGACCGAAAAGCTGGCACTTTTTTTAAACCTAAAGCAGCTAAAACCTTTATCTATAAATACTTTGATATTTAATCAGCAAGCACTACTTAATAACTGAAGTTCAAAGTATAGCGTTAATGCGTGGGAATTGGTATAATACTTTTCCCCGTTTCTACACAATAAATGTCTCTAAAAATTCTTTAATTACTAAATCCGGTTCTAAAAAACACCTAATATCATCATAATGTTTCACCATATCAATATTAGTATTTTGTAGTAAGCGATCGCTATTTTTTTCTGTCTGACTAACTACCCCATTATTTAATCCTTTTTCTGTCTCATCAATTTCTATAATTCCTAGTTTTCCTCCATAGTAGATGGCAAAACTCGGCTGCAAATTGCACTTACCTTCTTGAGTAGTTAATCTAATATTTGGCTTCACAAAAAAAGTCACGCCTATACTGTCTAAAACTTCTGCGATTTTTGTTTCAGCTTCTTGGAGTAAGGACTGAGAATGTTTAGAAAACGGCGAGTTATTATGGTTATTTTCTAACCCTGGGGTAGCAATAATTTCCCTTTGATTTTCTTTTTCTTCAGCAATGCTAAATTTATCTGTATATAATTGACAGGATTGAGATTTTGCATTATTCTTAGCACCGCAACTAAAATTCATCTCAAAAACATTACGATTAAAAGTAATATGCTGTCGCCTTATATAACGCTTAATTACTGACTTGATATTACCTTTTTTTACCTTTTCACCAAAAGCAACCGATAAACATTTCCAAAGTTTAGCCGCCGTAGATTTAATATACTCATATTCATAACCATAAATCTTTGCTATCTCCTGATAAGAACATTTCCCCTGCCAACATTCCCGGAAGATAATCTCTTGTACATCTGTAAAATTACTGTCTTTATCTAAGACAAATTCTACTATATCCAAGGCATCATCTACATTCATTGTTCCACTTTTCTGCCCAAATAATATTTAACAAAAAGGCCGTTATTTCCAAATTAATAAAAATATAAACTGGTTACTTTTTGACACTTTTTATCACTGACAAATCTCTCTCATACAAATATCATAACTGTTAGTAATTCAAGCAATTTGTATCAAATCTTTAAGTATAAAAATCATCAATTACTCAGAGAAATCTACCATGTTTTTGCCAGATGATATTAATAGTTTAAGTGATTTAACGGGTGTTAATTCAGAAACAACCAATACGATTTTACCAGAAATAGATATTAATAATCCATTAATACTTACTCCTAGTGCCGAATCATTGTCTGTTCCAATTACACAGGTAAATAATTCAGATAATATAATTCTACCTGAAAATTTACTAATTGATGAACCAACAGTAGATATTTCTACAGATGAATCGGTAGATATTTTAACTGGCGAGGCGACGATTAATCAAGCTGTAATTGTTGATGCTCAGGGGGACGAGAGTCCAGATATTGTGTCTGGTGCAACTAGACAAGCCAGCAACGTTTTATGGAATGGAATTCAGAACGTAGGTCAAGGAATTCAGAACGTAGGTCAAGGTATAGCTGATTTCTTTACTCCTGACCCCTATATAGCTTATGCGCCAGGACCGATAGACCTAGCGGGAGAAAACTTTTCTACAGCACGTCAGTTGGGCAATATCACAGGTCAGCGCATCCCTATTTCTGATTTTGTAGGAACTAACAGTGGTGACTTTGCTGACTTCTACCAGTTTGAAATTTCCGAACCCCGGTCATTGAGCTATAAAGTTGATAACTACAACCATCTAATTGATGTCGAAATCATGAACGCTTCGGAGCAACCCATTAGTGCGAATGAGCAGATCGAGGGAGCTTACTCCGTCAGACAGGGTGGTTTTATTCATTCCTTATCTCCAGGCACTTACTATGCCAAAGTCAATGCTCCACAAGACCCAAACCTATCTACCAGCTATGAAGTAGTCTTTAACTTACTGGAGCTTCCCTTGAGTTCACCAACTCCATCTAATTACATTAACACTCCATCTAATGATATTAACCAAGTTTATCAAGAATACTCCTGGAAACTAGGTAGTCCTACTACCGATATCATTTACTACAATGGTTACGAGTATCGACAGTTTGAGGGTGGTTCCATTGTTAAGAGTCAATACGGCGCTTACCCCCTCTACGGTGGAATTCGTGAGAAGTACCGACAAACCGATAACGGACTTGAAGGATATCTAGGCGCACCTACCAGTGCAGAATATGATTGGAATGGAATTACACGTCAAGACTTTGAGGGAGGTTACATTACTTGGGATAATATTAGCGGTGCTATAGTTAATGGTAATAATAATTTTTCCTCAACATCAGAAGCACTGGCTATTGAATGGATTCCTAGCCCCAATTTTGGAAATCGCCCTGGGGGTCCATCAGATGTAACCAGCATTATTTACCATCACACAGGAAGCAGTAATATCGACGGCACAATTAACTGGTTTCAAAGGACAGATATACCCCGAGAAGAGCGTGTGTCTGCTCATTATGTCATAGGTCAAGACGGCCGAATCGTAAACATGGTAGATACTAACTACAGAGCATGGCACGCCGGAATTTCAGAATTAAACGGTCGCTCTGATGTTAATGACTACTCTATTGGTATTGAAATTGTGAATCCCGATGGAAATTTCTATTCTTACACTGAAGCCCAATACGAGTCTTTGGAGTGGTTAACCCAAGATTTATTAAATAAATATCCCTCTATTACTCATCTTACAGGACACGAAGATGTTGCGCCAGGTCGTAAGTCTGATCCAGGAGATTTGTTTGATTGGAACCGAATTAGGGAGGCTGCTTACGGGGCAAATACTAATGTGTTCCCAGTAGTTGGACCGCTTTAATGGTAAGCGATCGCTTTCTTATTTCTATAAGGCGATCGCCTTGACTTTAAACAGAAGAAGTAACTGCCTTAGCGCTACCAATTTCCTCTCGAATAGACTGATTAATTACATCCACTAATAACAAGCGATCATTAATAGATAATTCCTGAGTAAATTTCACTAATTCCTGCCAAGATAAACTCTCCAACTCCGGCTCAACATTTCCCATCCCTTAATGATGAACTGGTTTAGGGTAGCTTGCCAACTGCATCGTGATTGGCTAGCACAATAATCTCGAAGTACTGGGTGCTTTACTCTCTAAGTATATCCTCAATGATCCAAATCTGATGACTAGCTATTTTGCCACGGAAAAATAGACTGTTGAAGTATCAAGAAACCAGGTATATCTGAAAAACCTGGCTTCTAGGATACATAGATATATATTACTACTTATTGACTTTTGTAGGTTGCAAAAGACTGACTAGATAACCATCTGGAGTGCGCATAGCTGCTACTTTCCCGAATGATGGTTCTCGAACTCTTCCCTCTAATGCACCTCCCATAGATTCCAAAGTTGCGATCGCCCCTTGTACGTCTTCTACATGAAAACTAAGAATCGGAGAATCACTGCCTTGTGGATTTTCCGCTGCATGGAGGGCAATAGTCGTACCGTTTGCATCCAGTTCAGCCCAGCCTGGACTAGCAGTTTTAACCGTTAGCCCCAAACCCTCGGAGTAAAACTTCACCGATGCCAGTACATCTTTTACCATCAGCATCACGTGCTTAAATTCTACAGTCATTGACTATCTCCTTAAATAGCGTTAGCGCCTATTATATTTCGTATTATAGCAGCAGCAGGATGCTGTATAAAACCTTATATAGCGACATTTTAATGTTTAGTTTCTGCTTTCCTGCGGAATGCTACGCAAACCAGCAGAACCTCCATAGGTATCAACTCTCAAGCAGACCGCATTTCTTAAATTGATACTCTCATTCAAATTGCGGTCTATATTTTATATCAAATCCGTTTAATTCGGCACGTAAAAAATGTTCCATCTTCAACGATTACCAAATATTTCTCCCCTCCAGGGAGGGGTTAGGGGTGGGTCCCCATCTCCCCATCCTCCCATATTCCCCTCCAGGGAGGGTTAGGGGTGGGTCCCCATCCCCATCCTCCCATATTCCCCTCCAGGGAGGGGTTAGGGGTGGGTCCCCCATCTCCCCATCTCCCCATCTAATTACACCGATGCTACCGGATTTGATATTATCTGTTATAAGGAACTCTCCAAAGTTGCAGCTACTACCCTATAATCTTCGTCTTTGCTCAAATAACTTAAAGCTGCTTTTGCTTGAGGGTCTTCAAATTTCCTTAACGCCTGAGTAACTCGTAACCGGGTCATCCAAGATTTGGCACTGACAAAATCTAAAAGTTTTTGTAAAGCTTCAGTTTCTTTAATTGTTCCCGCCAAAGCACCTAAAGCATGAATAGCAGCTTCCCTGACAGTCAAATCTTCCCCTGCGATCGCACAAATACATACTTCATAGAGTGCTTCAGGAAATGGCATTTCTGTAAGAGGAGCAAGAATACTCCGACGTACTAACCAATTATCGTCTTGACGGAATGTTTCCAGTAAATGAGGAATTGACTCTTCTCCAAATTTAGATAAGGAGTTTGCAGCTTCAGCTCGCACATTGTAGTCTTGGTCATTTTTCATCATTTCCAGTAATATCTTAAATGATTCTGGGCTGCGTTTATTACCCAATCCCATTGCTACAAATGAACGTACTATAAATTCTGGGTCGCGCTGTCTAGTTATGAGCAAAGGAATTGCTATTTCACTTTCATAATTTCTCAACTCGGTCAGTGCTTTGAGTCTCTCTTGAGAATTAGAGCTATTTAAGTATAACTGAATTTGGTTCATTTCCATGTTAAGGCTTCCTTAATTTTATTTACGTTTCTTTACAAATACTAGCAACTAATCCCTCAATCTGGGATGATAAATTTCAGGAAAATACAAAAATTGATGAGAAAGTCATTATGTCTGAAACTATAGAAGCCAATACTTCAACACCAAAAGCTCAAGAAATAGAAGAAGTAATCACAGGCTTAGAGCAGTATCGGGAGCGTATTGTCAATGACACTATAGAAACAGCGAAAAAAGTCAAGATGTCTAAATCCCAGGTAATGGCCAAATTGGAAAAACACCCAGAATTGTCCTTTATTGATAAAACCCTGAAAGAGCTGCGTTTACAACAACCTACATCTTTAACTGAAACAGCCAAACAATTAATTCCTAAAGCGAGAATAGTTAGTTTTAAAACTTGGGAAGGGGTTTTACCAACAGAATTAATTCAACTATTTCAAATGGCTGATGATGAAGGTCGTTATTTAACAGATGATGATTTACAGGTACTCAAAAATTCTGCAAAAATGCCAACTTTTTCTCTTGAAGCTGCTAGTTTGCTTCGAGATAGTGCAGCAGAAATTGTTAATGAAGCTAGGGAAAAAGTATTAGCAAAATATCCGAATATTACAGCAGAAGGAGGCGATTTATATCCACCAGCACGAGCTGAAGCTTGTTGGCGAGACTTCTGGCATTTTTTACGTTGTATTACTTATGGAATTGCTGGTGATCGGACTGATTTTACCAGTGCTGAAGGTCTACATTATATGAATTTACTTTATCAAGAATTGCTTGTACCACTATCAGCAATGGTGTTAGGTTTAGAAGCTATTAAAACGGCTAGCTTAAAAAGATTTTCTGAGGAAAAGCAAGCAGAATTAGCTCCTTATTTTGACCATTTAGTTAGTAAATTACAGCAGTTTTCTACGTTTTAGGGAACAGGGAATAGGGAACAGGGAACAGTCAGAAGTCCAGTAGGGTGTGTTAGCGACAGCGTAACGCACCTACAAGTAAAATTCGATGCACTAAATAAAGCTTAAAATTCAGAGCAATATTTTTCCTTCTTGCTTCTTCCTTCTTAAGGATAAAACTAAAAAAAAATTTTCCTATGAGTAAAAATATGGTCGATTTATATGAACCAATTAATATTCCTAAAATAGTAGATGAAAACATTTGGATTGTTGATGGGGGAATTGTCACAATGGCAATGTATGGAACCAGGATTCAATTTCCTACACGCATGACAATTGTGCGACTAAAAAATGGTGAATTATGGTGTCATTCTCCTGTAGAATTAACCCCACAATTAAAAGCAGAAATTGATAAATTAGGTGTAGTGCGTCACTTAATATCACCTAACAAAATTCATTATACTTACATTCATAATTGGGCAAAAGCTTATCCAGAAGCTACTGCATGGGCATCACCAGGAGTTTTAGAACGAGCAGCACAACAGAAAATTGAGGTTACTTTTCATGCTTTTTTAGCAGATGAAGCACCTATTGAATGGTCAGAAGAAATTGCTCAATTAATTTTTCGAGGTAGTAGATTTATGGATGAAGTAGTTTTTTTTCACCGCCAAAGTTCTACACTTATTCTGGCAGATTTGATTGAAAATTTTGAGCTAAATAAAGTTAGTAAAAAATTTGGTTTTCTAATAAGGTTGATTGGTTGTGCAGCTCCAAATGGTAAAACACCACTGGATTTGCGAGCAACATTTTGGGGGCGAAAAAATCAAGCTCGTGAATGTTTTAAGGAGATGTTAGAATGGGAGCCTCAAAAAATTATTTTATCCCACGGAAAATGGTATGAAGAAAATGGTACTGCTGAGTTGCGTCGAGCTTTTGCTTGGTTGGGAGAGGGTTAACGAAGTCAGAAGTCAGAAGTCAGAAGTCAGAAGTTATTAATGTGACTTTTCAAAAGTTTTGTATGCTTTATATTACCAATTAATATCCTTTAGTCCTATATGTTAATTTGGGTGTTGCTGATTTTGGGTATGATTTTGCCCCCCTAGCCCCCCAAAATTGGGGGGAATAAGACTCTAAAAGTCCCCCAAAATTGGGGGATTTAGGGGGCTTGATGTGTTGGTGATTCTGGGTATGATTTTGCCCCCCTAGCCCCCCAAAATTGGGGGGAATAAGACTCTAAAAGTCCCCCAAAATTAGGGGATTTAGGGGGCTTTACCAGAACCAAACAATCGCGCATTCATACTTCAATTCAGCAACGCCTTAACTTGAATATCTTAAAGAGAAATGTCAGAAACTAATAATAAAAAGAAGATATTTCGTTATTGCAAGCTTGGCAGAAAAAATTGAGTTAGCTAATACTAATAATATATTTTGTCATTGTCACAACTGTGGATATGAATGGGTAGATTCCTCGTTTGAAGGGATATGTCCGAACTGCAAAAGTTCCCATATCGAACGTATTTCTTGTTGGCAATTTCCAGATGACTAACTAATATCAAATCCATTCAATAGCACGATTTTTATTGCGTATGTCGCGATATGTAGGGGCGAATGGCATTCGCCCTCTCGATGTAGTGTCCGCGCGTAAATCCTGTCATTTCTATTGTTGGTTTTATTACGTATGTCGCAATAGGAGTTTTTACTCAGTTTCATTTCTGTTGCGTATGTCGCAATAGGAATTTTTACCTGTTTGTATAGTGAGTTAAACTTAATAATGACTTGATAGAATTAGCTTTCTTAAACTTTTGAACTTTCTGTTGTCGTCATGTTTAAATCTAAACTCACATTTTTTCGTTGGTATGTGTTTGGTGTAATTGGGTTGTTGGCAGTCTGGATGATAGGTGGAAATCTTCTAGCTTCTTACTTAGAAAAGGAGATTGATAGAAAAATTGCACAAAAAGTGAAGGAATTAGAGGAACAATATCCCGATCCAGAACCTAATGATTCTGCTTTGAAACTGGAAGCTATATTGTTAAAAGAATTTGGATTAGGACTAATTGACAAAACAGATGGTCAAGGCGTTTTTAAATTTGGAGACTATATGGGGTATCATCCAGATTTTGATGGCTCTCATGATGAATTTGAGAAGATTAAGGAATCTCTTGACCAATATATTCATAATCAAATCTCAAAACCTAATGATGAGATTGAACCCCCACCAGAAGAGTTACAAAATTATTTAGAGTCTAAAGCTGATGCCTTGAATAAAGTTCAGAATCATGTTTTAAATAGTGAATTACCTAAACTAAACACAGTGTTCGAGACTATTTATCTGTTAAAAGGGGATTATTCAGTTGTCTCACCACTAGACTCGCCTGAATTTACTAACTTTCAAAAAATTCTGGCTCTAGATATTTTAGAAAAACAACGTCAGGGAAAAAATCAGGAAGCTAGAGAAATGTTAGAAGTCTCCTGGAGAATTAGTCAGTTACTTAAAAATTACAGCTTCATAACTGGTAAATCACTTGCATTGACTATAGGTGAGTTTCAGACAGGAGTTATTCGTAAGCTTGATAATCTCTCACCTTATTGGCAGGAACGTTTGCTCGAACATGACTATCCCTTATCTATTCTAAAAACTATAGAAGAATGGCATTTGAGTCTGTATAATGTTACGAGAAATCTTGATTTGTACAGAGATACAAGTGTACTGACATTATTAAGTTCTAGTAATCCTCTATCAACGTCTTATTTGAGATTATCGGCAGTTGATTATTATGGAACAATGACTGATGAACTTGAGGGTTTACCTACAAGAAATGTTTGTTCTCCAGAAGAAAAAGTAATACCAAATCTGGCATGGTGGAATCTTTTGGACAACTCCATGCGTATATGGATAATTTCGGCAAATGAAGAACTTAGAGCAGCAAAATATATGCTAGAACTAGAATTCACCCAGAAAATTCTGCAAGTCAAGGAACTAGCTAAAAAACAAGGAAAGTGGCCTGATTCAATACCAAATTTAGACTCTAAATTCTGTCCTGATCGCCAATACATCTACAAAGTTTCTGAAGATGGCACAATGACAATTTCACTAGACAAACAGCCAGAATGGGTAAAAGATAGAGACCTACCTTTAATCTATAGCGATCGCACCCCACCACAGTAAAAAGTAGAGTTGAATTAATTATGAAATTTAAGTTACTTGTCTTGACTATTACTCTTGTCAACATCACATTAGTTGTAGGTTGGGTTGAGGAACGAAACCCAACAAATCAAACATTTAATCCAACAGACAAAAAATTGAGTTGGGTTGCGCTAGCGCTTAACCCAACCTACAATACCAAGATTGAAACTTATATTGAACAACTCGAAACTAATCCAAATTGGCAGGTTCGCAGTCAGGCAGCAAAAGCATTAGGAAAATTCAATCAAAACCCCGATACCATTATACCAGTTCTGATTGCTGCCTTAGAAGACACAGATGAAGTTGTGCGTTTGAGAGCAACTTTTTCCTTGATAGAGATCGGTCTTCCCGCAGTTCCCCAATTAATTGATGCTCTCAAAACTAAGAACACCTCAGCTCTTGCCAGCGCTAAATTTGCCCTCAGAAGCATGGGGATGTCTGTCGCACCAACTCTATCCAATGCTTTAAGCAATTCTGAACGCCAGGTGCGCTCCAGTGCCGCATCAATTTTTCGAGAAATGGCAGCAGATATTGAACGCAGACCTATTTCTCAAGCTCCCTCATTGTCAGAGTTGGAACAAGCTGTCTCATATTTAGAAGAAGCACTACGAGAGATGGAAGACTTTATCAGACTTCACTATAATCAAGTATCGGGGAAAGATGCTTTGCTGGAACTTTTGACAAGAGATGAACGGGAAGAACCAATTCGTAAATCTCTAGTCAGTTTCAAGTCAGAGATTAGAAGTCACTATGCTAGAAAATTCCGCCAAGGTTTATTCCTAACTTTAAGTTCCCTAATGCTAGCTGGAGGTTTATTATTCTGGTATCGCCCAGATTTATTTCTACGTTGGATCAGAGCCAGACTTCGAGCTAGACAAAATCGAGAAGTGACAGATAGATTAAAAGTTGAAATACAAAAATTTCTGCAAAAAGCAGGAGCAACAGCTAGCGATAATGGCAAACATGGATTGCAAATCACCTCTGCTGAGGGCAAGCTCAAACCCTACGTTCCCCTACCTGTCTCCTTCGCAACAGAACAACCCGATGCTCAAGATATAGTCGATCTAGTGCAACAGGCAACAAAAATGAAAAAATCAAACCAACAACAAGCGGGAATTATTTTCTATCGGGAACCTCCAGATACTCTCTTCCGAGTGGAAATGACGAAGGTAAGATTGAGCGATCGCTTTATCCTCATTCCCATTCCTCTAACAGCAGTGGAAAAATCACTACAACAGGAGGAAAAATCTTCAGGACTTTTAGCAGAATACACAGAACGCTATTTACCAGGAGCAGACCTATTTGATGACCGCAATGCTATCGGTGATACCCTCTCATTTTTTGGTAGAGGGGAACTACTACAACGTTTGGAAGAAAATCTACGTCGAGGTCAGGGTATTGGTATTTTTGGTTTGCGCAAGTCTGGGAAAACTTCCTTGTTGTTGCAATTGGGATTTGCAATGCGAGAAAATCCTTTAGTTCATATTGACTTGCAAACTTACGGGAGCAAACCACATTATGGTGCAGAGTTGTTTAATCAAATTTTGTCAAAACTATCTCAACTAATTGAGTCCCGTTCCCCCAAAATGGTGAGTCCCCCTAAATTATTTGAGAGCGATCGCCCTGCTGCTCATCTCACAACAGAATTTACTCAACAGTTGCAAAATTTGACTCAACAACTCTCTCAACTCGGTTATCAACTTCCCATTCTCATTTTTCTAGATGAAATTGAGCGCATCATTCCCACAGAGACAGATGCAAAGGAGCGAGCGGAGGAGTGCAATGCTTTCTTCGGAGCATTACGAGCAGTCAGTCAGGAAAAACGTTCTCTTTCTCTACTGGTAGCTGATGTACATCCAGATATTAATCGCATCAATCAATGGAAGCAACCTAATGTACCCACTAATCCTGTGTTTAACTTTTTCAAGGAAATTTTTGTCGTGCCTTTTTCTGCGGATGAAACCAATCGAATGTTGACTGATATTGGAAACTTAATGGGAATTACTTTTGACCAAGAAACTCAGAGTGAAATTCATATTAGAAGTGGCGGACATCCCTTTGTATCTCGCCAATTAGCAAGTTTATTGTCGAAGAAAGTAGCAGCAGAACATGAAGGAAATATCGAGTTTGCTGATGCCCAACGTTATTTGAGCAAACCATTCACTTATTCAGGAGTATTAAAAGATTACTGCGGGCAAAATATTTGGAGCGACATAGAAAAACGGGAATTTCAGTCAGCAATGGCAATTATTCGGTTGGTTGCTTGCAACGAAAAACTTGAGTCAGGAATTCCATCATCTGGTATACTGAAAAAACTGCAAAATCAATTCACAGAAAGTGAGTGTTTAGATGCTTTGCTGTGGTTAGAATCAGTTGGTTTAATTCTACAGCAAGAGTCAGGAACAGAAGATGAGTATCAAATAAGATTACCGCTTCTGTCTCAATGGTTGCGAATGCAAATAAAGTAGCTATCAGCTTTTAGCATTTCCGTTCCGGAATGCTGCGCAAACAGCTATCAGCTTTTAGCATTTCCGTTCCGGAATACTGCGCAAACAGCTAGATTCCTGGGTCGGAACTTCGTTAAATAATCTTGCTGACTACTGAGTGCTGATATCAAATCCGGTTGAATAGTTATAAATAACGAGAGAGGAGTCAGGAGTTCCCCCCTAACCCCCCTTGAAAAGGAACTGGAAGTCCCCCTTTTTAAGGGGGATGCGCGGGGGATCATTGATGTACTTCACGCCTTATGAAAACTATTATATAACAAGTTTTTTATCACTAATTATCCGGACATGTATTATATGAGATGAGGGGATTGGGAGATTTAAGGTGAGAAAGTGTGGATAGAATTATAAACATATACTCTATAACCTGATTCTATATGACCACTTTTTTAAACAATAGGAGGCGCAAGAGTGGCAAATTTCGTAAGACCAGATTTTAAACTGCCAATATCAGACAACCTTTACTTTTTTGGGCGCAATGATATTTTGGCAGCTATTGAGCGATCGCCTTTTTCAGTACGCATTTTATTAGGAGGTCATCGTCTGGGAAAAACCAGCTTGTTAAATGAGATTCAACATCGGTTTCTGACCTCTAGCAATTCAGACTATCGCCCATTTCCAGTGTTATTCAACCTGCAACAAGAGCGACCAGAAAATTTAGACCATTTGCGCTATTTAATGATTGCCCGTCTCCAAGAAGCTTTAGCAGAATATAAAGAAGGTAGGTTATCTAATTGGCGTAAAAGTTACCGTCGTTTACTCAGACAAATTTCGGGAGGAGAGATAAAAAAAGTAGGTATTTCCCTAAAAGTAACTAACCCAGACTACGAACGTCGTCTGATAAATGAAGATTTCCGCCAAGACTTACTAAGAATACTGAAATCTTTGCAAAAGAAAAATTTTGTGGGTGTTTGCTATTTAATAGATGGTGCAGAATTTATTGTGAGTCAGGAATGGGCAAACGATGCTTGGAGTTACCTCCGAGCTTTGAAAGATACAGACACTGCCCTCAAACCATTTGTCGGTTTGATTTTTTCTGGTTATCAAGACTTAAAAGATTATCAACAAAAAGTTGGTTCTCCCCTGCTCAACATTGCTGAAGTAGAATGGTTAGGAGCATTAAAAGAGGCAGATATGCAAGAGCTAATTGCCTACCGTCGTCAAGTTGAAAATATTTTCCTCACTAACGAAGAAATAGAGCAAATAATTGAATGGTCTGGCGGTCATCCCTATTTAATTCAACAATTACTCAACACAATTTTTGATTATAAAAATTCCGATCAATCTTATGTAATAGATAGTTTAATGAATAACTTAATTCGTCAGTATGATGGAGATTTTTCTGCTTGGTGGGATAACAAAAAAAAGAGTTATAGTTTTAGTGCAATTGAGCGATCAGTTTACTTAAAACTGATAGAACAGAGAATCGGAACAACTGAATCTCTAGCTCAAGAAATTGACTTAAGTATTGGAGAAATAGCAGATGCTCTTGAGGTATTAACTGGTACAGGAGTAATTCAAAAAATTGATGATGAGCAGTATAAAATTGGAGCAAAAATATTTGAACAGTGGGTTAAATAGCTATCAGCTATCAGCTATCAGCTATCAGCCTAAAAATTTGCATTAGGTATCTATTTACGGAGCATTCCAGACCGAGAAGATGTCTGTTTTTTACTGATAACTGATAACTGGTAACTGATAACTGAAATAACGAGGCACCACAGTGGGAGCATCTTGCTCCCGTGCCAGATATTCCTTTTTCCTATATACCATTACTATGCAGAACTATCCAATAATTAGGGTTTACTGAAAAAGTCTTTTTTAAGATGATGAGAAATATTTTGGCTAATCAATAATAAGCGATCGCCTTTAATTTGCCCAAGGAAAAATTGACAAAAATAGCGATCGCTCTAATTCAAATATTTATAATAACCGTGGTTAAAACAAATTAAAATCTGGAAGGAGAAAAACGCCACACCTTAATCGTGTCATCAAAACTACCACTA
>NZ_BLZO01000169.1 GCF_014132355.1 Okeania sp. KiyG1 | reverse complement strand
GAGGATGGAACTTTTGAATTAGACCAACAATTATTAGAAGATGTTTTAGGAGGTACGCTGATTGATGGTAATTATACCCTAAAACTTCAAGTTACAGACTCAGATAATAACTTATCAGAAATTGTAGAATTTGAATTTACCTTAGACTCACAAGCATCAGATATTTTAGTAGAATTAGTCAACGATACAGGAACAGATGATAGCGATGGAATTACTTCCGAGCCGACAATAATTGGTACTATTAATACAGCCAGTGAAGTTGTTAGTTTCAAAGCAGGTTTTAACGATACTCCTGTAGAAGATTTTGTGGATGTAACGGCTGCATTATCAGAGGATGGAACTTTTGAATTAGACCAACAATTATTAGAAGATATTTTAGGAGAGACATTAACTTATGGTACTTATCTCTTAAATCTTCAAGGTACTGGCTCCAACGATTTTGCTTCTGAAATTGTAGAATTTGAATTTACCTTAGATACCATTGCACCATAAATATCTGTAGAATTAGCTAACGATACAGGAGATTCACTAGACGATAAAATTACTTCTGATACAACAATAATTGGTACTGTAAATGATAGTAGTGAAATTGTTAGTTTAACTGGGAATTTAAACAATAGTTCCACTGAAGAATTTATCGATTTAACAGCCGAATTAGAAATAGATGGATCTTTAGAATTAACCCCCGAATTCTTAGAGAATATTTTGGGAGATGTATTTGTAGATGGAGCTTATACTCTGTATCTACAAGCAGTTGACGAACATGATTTTGCTTCAGATGTTATTGAATTTGAATTTACATTCTCAGAAATAGACTTGCCAGGGCCTGAAGTTTTATCCTTAGCAGCAATTTATGGATTAGATACTTATCCAGATGCTATTACCTTACCTAATACTGGTACGCGACAGTTATCCGTGACAGTGGATGGATTGGTAGACTCTCCTGAATTGACAATTGATATTGGAGATATTAGTTATACTGTTGCGGATGAGAATGTTTTGTCGGTTAGTGATGAAGGTTTAGTAACTGCTACGGGGGTTGGGGAGACAACTGTTACGGTTGAGTATGGGGATGCGTCGGCGACTATTCCAGTCTTGGTAGATCAACCTGAGATGGGAGCTGCAACAGTTGATGAAAATGGTGGTGTAGTTGAAGGTAGCGATGGCTCATTAGTAATGTTAGCTCCAGGAGCGTTAACAGAAGAAACTCTAGTTAATTTGACACCACTACAACAAGAATACTTATCCCTACCAGTGCCAGAAGGATTTGAATTTGCCACTGCATTTAACTTAGAGATAGAGGATGATAAATTAGACATTCCAGCACAATTAGCGATACCAGCACCAACAGGTGTAGAAACAGGAACGGAAGTTTGGTTTCTGCGTAAAGGTGCATTACCAGATGAAACAGGTACTTGGAATGATATTTGGTTGCAAGAAGAGTCTGGAGTCGTTGATGCCGATGGATTTATTCGCACCACATCACCGCCCTATCCAGGAATACTCAGACCTGGAGAATATATGGCAGCGTTCTCCGATGGCATTGGTATTCCTACCTTAGTATCGGGCGCACTCAGTCTTAACTATAACTCTCCCCTCGCCTTTTTAGGCATTGTTGATCCTTTCTTGGGTATCGGTCAGTTACTCGCCCCTGATGCTTTCTTTACACGACCTGCATTTACAGTTTTTCACGATATTTCTACAGTAGATGTAGTAGCAGTTCCCCAAGAAGGGTTGCCAGTGGTGACGGAAATAGGAGTCGAACGAGCAGCAGATGGGTTGGCCACTTTTGAAACAACCTTGAATCTTTTAGCACCAGAATCAGACCCTACAGAAGCACCCGTGTTGCAAGGGGCAGAATTGAAGTTTAATGATGAGAACGGCCAACCTTTTGAAAATAATGAACCTGTTTTATTCTTGACTGCTGATAATGCACTGATAGATCCCGATGACTTGCTAACGGATAAGGGCAGTCGGTTTGAAGATTTAGTAGCTGAATTTTCTATCGGGCAACAGGTTTATGAAGGAACTATTATACCAGAATTGACTCAACAGTTGGATGAAAATCGGGTAGAAGTCGCTTTTCAAGTACCAAAAACTGTGACATTGGGTAATTCTCAGATTCAGATAACTCGCAAACAGGAGCGGTTGGTGGGGGTAAATCAGACCGAACCTATTTATGAGGAAGTCGAGTATCAGAGTAATAAGCTGGAGTTAGAAAATGATACCGAGTATGTGTTTGTGGCTATGGCGAGTGCGGATGATGTAGCTGTTATAGATGCTAGCGCACCGGAGATGGTGGTTAATGATACTGGTAGTGGCGACTTACTGAAAGCTGTAATTCCTGTGGGTGGAAACAGTTATGACCGCCCGGAAACCTTAGCAGTAACGAGCGATAATAGTCGAGTATATGTGCCATTGAAGTTTTCTGGTGGGGTAGCTGTATTAGACCCGATGGTGTTGTCTCAAGTGGATAATGTACCAGAAACTCCAGATGTCGCCGAACCTATTCCTTTACCTACAGGATCACGTCCGGTAGATATAGCTCTCGACTTGCAAAATGACTATGCTTATATTGCGGATGAAAGTAAACCTCACGTTTATGTGTTGGATATCGACCAGTCTTCAAATACCTATCATCAGGTAGTTGAGACTATTATATTAGATACTGAGGACAATAAAGCTTTAAACAGGTTGGCGATTAATAGCGAGAGTCGGCGATTGTTCGTGACGAGTAAGGATGATTATATTTATGTGGTAAATATAGATCCCAAAGACAGACCAGGGGAGTCGGAACCTAATGAACGCAAGTGGCACGAACAAATAGGTCGGTTTGAGACTGAGCAGGGGGCGTTTGGGTTGTCGGCGAGTAATGAAGCAGACATGATGACGTTTACGAATGGAAATCAAGATCTCGATTTCAATGGCTTTGGAGTGTTGGAAATTACTAATGATGACTCCCTAAGTTTTAATGCAGATATTCGCTATGTTCCTTTGGGTTTGGGGCTGACTGGAGATTATTTTGACGTAGAACAAGCTTATGCAGTAACGCTGACCAAGGATGCTTCTTATGCGTTTGTGGCAGGTCGTAACAGGAATGGAAATATATTAGGTGGGTCTAATGAGGGTGGCAATATTGGGATTATAAAAGATCCGTTGAGTGAGGATGCCGAATTAGTGGCAGCAACGCGACCTGTTAAAGACGCATTTACTCACGATGTGGTGTTGAGTAACGACGATAAGTATCTGTATGTGTCTAATCCTAGTATTTTTGACGCTGATATTAAGGGTGATGTTTATATCTTCGATGTGGAGGAGATAATACAGACTTTAGAAAACCCACCGGAAGATGTCGATTTTACTAGCACTCCCCTTGACGATATCAATCCCAATATTAGTATTGCTGCTTCTAGTGGAGAGCGATCGCCTATATTTTTAGGTTTTCTGCCATACGGGATGGCTGCAAGTCCCGGCGATTCTGATTGGTTGAATTTGACCGGACCGACATCTACAACTGAAGACCTCTTGCCGCAGTTTGAATGGGAATTTGAGTCTCCTGATGAAATTGAGGAAATCAGTCTATTTGTGAGCGTGTTTGAGGAAAATGAGGGTTTACTGCCATGGGATAATTTTGTGGATTTCTCTGGCCCTAATGGCAACCCATTTCTGGCAGAGCAAGGACTGACCAAAGGCGAACAAATTGATTTACTATCACAACCATGGGAAGTCTCCCAATATGGTGAGGAAGATGATTTTAATCCTAACCGGATTTTGACAGTAACTTGGAAAAAAGATGAAGCAGGTACGGGAGGAACTTGGTATTGGGGTGACGGCACTGAAATTGACGACACAGATGCTACTCCCATATCCTTTAAATTGGAAGAGGAACGCACTTTAACTGTGGGTCAGACCTATTACTGGGGTGTAGAAGCTTACAGGCAAGATGGTGATGTTGACCAAATATTTAAGTCTGCTTCTTTCGAGTTGGAACCAACGTTGCCAGAGGACGATAGTAATACCTTTAGCAGTGCCAGCATTATCACCCACGGTTTTAAACCACCTCTGTTCGATCGACCAGGAGTACCCGAAGCTTTCTATCAGTTGGGTGGAGATATTCTCAATTCCCAGAATCGACTGGATTCCCAGAATGGAGGTCTAATGATGCGTTACGATCGCCCTACTGGCTATTGGGTGCCTGTTGACGAACAGGGGCGCATTCCTGAAGATTTTCCGGAGGGTCTGGAACCGAGCGATCCAGGTTACAAGGATGCTTTGCTAGAATATTTGCTAGAGGGCGACGACGAACTCAAAGATGAATATCGTCAGAAACCTTTGGTGTTGCTTTCTGACTGGTCTGGCGATAATGAGTCGGGGATTCCTGATTCTGGGTTCTCTGAGGCAGCAGCAGATAGTATATTTTCTTCCCTGGTACAACTAGACCAATGGCTCGGAGGTAGTGTAGGTTCTCTTGACCCTACTGCTGGTTTATATGATGCAAATGGTGATTTGATTCGCAACCAAGGGGCGTTGTTTAACTCCCCGCTGCACTTTATTGGTTTCAGTAGGGGTACTGTTGTCAATAGCGAAATGATTCAGCGTTTGGGAACATTTTTTCCGAATGCTGGAGGTACTGATGCTAGCAACCGCGACTTGCAAATGACGACTTTAGATCCCCATGATTTCAATCAACCTAGTTTGGATGTGGTTAAGGTAAAATTTCCTTTAGTACCTCCTATTGAATTAGATTTCAGCGATTTCTATGAACCCAAGGTGCAGGTGTGGGATCGGGTGACTTTTGCTGATAACTATTATCAAACTGTTCCGGATTTAGAAGGGCGAACTTTAACACCTGCAGGTCGGGATATTCCTCGATTGCCAGAAACAGATGAATATGGCGATCCTTGGCCGCGAGAAGGGTGGCGTTCTAAAAACCCAGACTCCAATGCACCATTACTAGGAGAGGCTGATGTGAGCATTCGTTTGGGGGCAAATTCTGATGATAATGAGAATTATCTGTCGAGTCGTGCAGGATTTACTAAGGAAACCGATCCGATTAAGTTTGGCGATATTGAAGTGTTTAAGGGTCTAGCTGGAGTCCACGGGCGAGTAGTATCCTGGTATGCTGGGACGAGTAATTTAGAATGGGAAGACTTGGAATGGGATGGTTCCCAAAAGAATGTTGTTTTCCGCCGTCAAGGAGACCCGACGAGTCAGGAGTTGTTTGATAAGGAGTTTTACGATCGCCGAGGTGAGGGAGATGAGGAATTGACACCGAGGTTGAATCCTTGGTATGTGCCGAATCACAAGGAGGTGTTTCCAGAGGATGAGATTGAGAGTCTGCCGTGGGAAGGTATTGGTACTGGTTGGTTTTATTCTGTGTTAGGAGGTGGTAAGAAGTTGCGTCCGAAAACTGGTGTAAATAAAGTACCTGTGGATTTTGACAATACCGATAGCGAACGAATGCGGGGTGACTTTGCCGTGCCGACTTTGTTTAATGGTAATTTTGATGCGGTGACTAAGCCACATGACTTTGTGCGAAATCAGGTTTCTCGGGAAATTCCGGGGTGGTCTTTTCATAACGGCGCTAATTCTACGTTGGTGCGACCTACGGATAATTTGGTGGACTTGAAAAAAGTAGATAGTTTGAAGGAGCATTTGAAAAAAGTAGGTAACGATCCTAACTCAGATGATTATCAAACTAATTATGCTGTGAAGTTAAAAGATGGTGAAAGTATCACCCACAATCGTTTTGTTATGCCAGATTGGGGAGCGCTGCGGTTTGACTTACACGCTCCTGGCGTTCAGCGAGATTCTAATGGGGTGCTTTGGGTTTCTATTAAAGGGAACGAACCCGATGATGATTGGGAAAAATTAGAACCCATAGAGTTGCGGATAGCAGACGATCCTAATTCGGGACATCGACCCAATGCTATTGGTTACTATGACTATGAAGGTGGCACTTATGTCGATCGTTACAGCGACAGAGTTGGTTATGGAATTGAGGGGTTAGAAACCTTCAAACTAGAAATACCTGAAGAGTACCGAGGCGAGTCGGTAGGGTTGCGGTTTGAAGTCGAAGGTAGCACAAATCCAGTGTATTTAGATGATATCTTCTTCCAAGGAGTTCACACCAAGTTGGGAAATCCTAGCAATGCTCGTAATAGCCTTGACCCTGAAAATGAGGACGATCCGCAACGAAACAATTATTTGATTGAAAAGCCTCAGTACACCCTGTCTTATAGCGATGAGAACAAAGGTCCTAATTGGGTAAGTTGGCAGCTCAATCAGTCTTGGTTGGGAGATATTGAACAAAATGATGCACGGAATAATCGTTCTGATAATTATCCTCCAGTTGGTTTTACTCCGGCTTTTAGTCCTGATTTTCCTGATGAAGTTGGACCTCCTGATGCTAGTTTTCCTATCGGTCAAATCCCCATATCTGGTGATTATCCCTGGGTACCAGACAACGCCCTTCCGGCTGATTGGGTAGTAACTCAACCACCCGATTACAGGGAAAACAATATTATTCCAGATCTCAGAGTTCAGCGGGGTCACATGATGCCTGTTGACGATCGAAACAGGACATTTAAGGATGTGTATTCAACTTTTACAACAACAAATATTATCCCCCAAAATCGTGACTTGAATCAGTTTTTTAATAGTCCCTGGAGAGGTCTAGAACTCGAAAGTAATAATGCTGTCGCCAGCAATAGCAACAGAGAACTGTACATTATTGCAGGCGGGGCTGAGTACGATCCTGAAAGACCAGAAATAATAGATACTCCTGATGGTCCACGTTTTCAACCTCCTGGAGAAATCAGGAATTTTGTGACTACGAATGACGAAGGCAGGGTGGTTCTAGGAGGCACCAACGATACATGGACTACAAATCCTAAAGGTATTGGAATTCCTGCTTATGCTTGGAAAGTTGTGGTTCCTCTGGAAGCAGGTCAGGGAGTTGCAGATATTACTAAAGATACACAAGTTACTGCTGTAATATTTAATAATCTAGCAGCTCCTGCCGCAGGAACCTACGAACTACCAAATGGAACAGATTTAACAGTAGAAAACCCTAGTGAATGGCGGGAATGGCGGGTTAGTGTAGATGATCTTGAAGAAATAACTGGTTACGATTTTCTGTCGAACGTTCCCACAGAAATCCAAGCTATTATTGAAGACCGCATCGGAAATTTCAATCCTTAAAGCGTCTTCTGTGTTAATACATCAACCTTGTTTATCCTTTCGATCTTTGCTCTAGCAAAATCCTCCAATAGTCTTGAATATACTCTCCTTCGGGAGTAGTAATAGTTCCAAAAGTGTTGCCAGACCAGAAATTGGAGTCAGTTATCTTGGCTCCAGTAAGGTCAACATCTTCCAAGCTAGTCTCGCAAAAAATTGCCTTTTCTAGATTGGTATTTCTCAAAGTCACATTCTTTAGTATTACATGACCAAAGCTCGCTTCAATCAACCAGGAATCATCGAGGTTAACTTTAAATAAGGAAACTTCTATCAAACAAGCGTTGTTGAAGTTAGCTTTCTTCATGTTGGTATTACCAATTGCGATATCTTCTAACCTTGCACCTTGAAAATTGGCTTCTTCCAGGTTGATATTTTCGATCTGGTATCCTCCTAAAGAAGCCTCTTTAAATTTCGCACGTATTACATTAGCTTCATTTAGCTTTACATAGCTTAGTTTAGCTTGATTGAGATTAGCATCAGTTAAATTGGCTCGGTTTAAATTAACTCTCGACAGTTTAGCTTGAGTGAAGTCGGCGTTGGTAAAGTTAGCTGCTTCAAGATGACAATTTCTTAATTCGATCCCTCTTAAGTCAGCACCAGTAAAATTCCTTTCTCCAGCACTGTAACGCCTGAGCAATTCTTCCGCATCCATAATTTGTCTTCCAAATCTCTTTGCATCAACAGTTATAACATGAATACATAGGGCACCTCAACTCAAATTTTCTAGGGATATGGCAGTCAAACAGGGTAAACAAGCTTACATTATTGCTGGTACTTACGGGGATAAAGGTCAAGTAGAGCTGGAGTCAGACATATCAATTAAAATAGGGACGTTGTAAGCAACGTCCTTTTCTCCCGATTTTAGAACTCAACAGTCATGGTTATTAACTTCGCCATCAGGCATAATTGTATTACAGAAAATAGCTCCGGAAATGTAACCATCAACAGCGTTTCTAAGATCTGCATTTGTTAAATTGGCATCATCGAAGCCAGCATTTCCTAAATCAGCTCTCCTCAAGTTAGCACCAATTAAGAGTGCATTTGTAAGGGTAGCTCTATACAGGTTTGCTTGATAGAGGTTAGCACCACTGAGGTCAGCACCAGTTAGGTTTGCACCAGCAAGACTGGCATCTTTCAAAATAGCACCTCTGAACCTAGCCTTCACAAGTATAGCATCAGTTAATTTTATTCTTTTCAATTTAGCACCACTGAGGTCAGCCCCAGTGAGATTGGCTTTGGACAAAAAACTTATGCTCAAGTTAGCACCACTGAGGTCAGCCGCACTGAGATTAGCGCCAATCAAATTTACCCATTTGCTGAGTTTGACACCACTAAGATTAGCACCACTGAGGTCAGCCCCAGTGAGATTGGCTTTGGACATAGAACTCATGCTCAAGTTAGTACCAATAAGATTAGCACCACTGAGATTAGCGCCAATCAAAACTATTTTGCTGAGTTTGAAGCCACTAAGATTAGCACCTCTAAGGTCAACATTGGTAAAATCAATTTCCCCTGCAGCCCTCCGTCTCATAAATTCTCGTACATCCATAAACTTTTCCAATATAGCCCGACATCATCAACTATATCAACCTTAGTCGGAGAGCTAAAAATAGGAGACAAGGAAATGTCTAATGTGATAGAATGAGAAATGTACAATAACTCCTAAACATTTATCTACCAACTTAAGGTTGTACTACAAGGCATTAGTCCGATGATATGCTCTTGCCTACTAATGGTTTGATGATAGGAGCGCACACTTCACGCAACTTCTCCAGAAATCCCCTAAAATACAGGAAAGAAATTATGAATAATTGGCAAATTCGTCAAAGTTTATCAGAGCTGAAATTACAACAGTGGGAATTTGAAACCCCGACTGTTAACAGACGCGGGGAAATTATCAAAACTACAATTTGCACCGCCTCTTACTTTATTGAGACCCTTGCAGATAGAGTTGAATTAGAAATGGTTGCTATTCCTAGTGGCACTTTTACAATGGGTTCTCCTAAAAGTGAAAAAAAAAGTAGTGATAGTGAGCGTCCCCAACATAATGTAACAGTCTCTCCATTTTTTATGGGGAAATATCCAGTTACTCAAGCTCAATGGAGAGCGATCGCCTCTCGAACAGACCTCAAAGTTAAGCTAGATTTAGATCCAGACCCCTCTTACTTAAAAAAACCATACCAAGGAATAGATAGATGGCAAAGACCTGTAGAACAGGTAGATTGGTATGAGGCTGTAGAATTCTGTGAACGACTTTCAAAACTAACCGAAAGAAGTTATCGATTACCAAGTGAAGCAGAATGGGAATATGCTTGTCGAGGGGTGAAAGAACCTCTAAACCTTGAAGTCGGAGAAACTTATCCACCATTCCACTTTGGGGAGACGATCGCCGGAGAATTAGCTAATTCTAATGGTTCAGAAACTTATGCTGATGAACCTCAAGGCGAAGATAGAGAAGAGACTACCCCTGTGGGTCAATTTTTTCCTAATGCCTTTGGATTATACGATCTGCATGGAAATGTCTGGGAATGGTGCGCTGATGACTGGCATGATAATTATGAAAATGCTCCAACTGATGGAAGTGCTTGGCTCGATCATAATGAGAATGAGAGTAATTATCATAGTAATGATGAAAATGAACTTTGTACTGTACTGCGAGGCGGTTCGTGGGATGACTTTCCTTATGCCTGTTCTTCTGGTTCTCGTATCGACAACTGGCGGGACGACCGTGACGATGCTTTCGGTTTTAGAGTAGTATGCAATGGCAGGTGATGAAATCCCCGGATAAATTGTATCGTCGTTTGGGAGACGGGTATCAGGAGCATTTACCGAAAAATTGGGTTTAAAGCCTCGCCCTTGTAGGGCGACTTTTTATTTTTATGTTAAGTGAATTGAATATATGCTATAGTGTTATTAGTTGCCGGGGGGCACTCGGAAACTCTAAACGGACGTGGAGGCAAGCGTCAGACTACTGCCAAAGTAGCAGCAGCCTGTGAGACGTCAACCCACCGAGGAGCTAAGGCTCGGTAGGAATCCCCGTGCCTTTAGGCCGGGGAGGATGTCAAATTTATATGACTCTGTTAGGAGGAGGTAAGGATTTGCGTCCGGAAACTGCTGATGGAAAATGTCCCTCAACCACAAGGAGAAAATTGGAAAAATTCTAGCGTTAGTATTATCTCCTCAGTTAATGATATTGAGGATCTGACGGGCTTAGACTTTTTCTCAAATATTCCTAAAGACATTCAGGAGGTAATTGAAAACTATACCGATACCAGTATAATTCCTTGATGGTGATTCTAAGCAAGGCTAAAAACGCTAGTTGAGAGCGATATAGAACTCAAAGAGCCATAGCTCTTTGAGTTCCACAATAAAAGGTAGATTTTATAAGGAGGTCAATGATGTCCAGAGGGCCAGTAATGTACATCAGTAGACAGCAACTTCTAGATCGCTATAATGCAGGAGAACGAAATTTTGCCGGGATTACAATGTTGCATAGCTCTAGAGCTAAAGAAAATATATCTCTCTTATGCGGTGTCGATCTTAGCAATATTATTTTGAGCGGAGCATACCTTAACCAAATTAGACTCCGTGGAGCCAACCTGTGCGGTGCTAAGTTAGTTGGAGCTTATATGCATCAGGCCGCCCTACCCGATGCCGATCTAAGCGATGCCGATTTGACAGGAGCGGTTCTAAGGGATGTTTGCTTAAACAGAGCTAACCTCACTAGAGCTAAATTGATTGGCGCACAATTGATAAGAACGGAACTTTTAGGAGCAGACTTGACTGACGCTGACTTAAGCGATAGCATTCTCTGTCAAGTCGGCTTCTCCCGGGCCAAGATTGCTGAAAGCAACCAATCCCAGGGAATTTATTGTCCCAACGCTGTGCTTTGGCAAATGAGAATGGCCGACGGAACATATATAGAAGGTCCCCAAACTGTAGAAGACACGAGAAAGTCGTTCTAATTTGTTTGATAATGAATAGCAAAACATAATATTTTATCCGGAAGTCAATCGTGTACATCACCCCACAGCAACTGCTCGATCGCTATAATGCAGGAGAACGAAATTTTGCAGGAATTAGGTTTTTTCCTGATACCTGTAGAGAATCAGTTCTAGAGGATGCCGATCTTAGCAATATTATTTTGAGCGGAGCATACCTTCCCAGAATTAAACTCAGTCTAGCCAACCTCCGCAATTCCAATTTAGCTGGAGCTTATATGCCTGGTGCCGAACTCATAGAAACCGACCTACACGAGACCGATTTGACAGGAGCGAACCTACAGGATGCCTGTTTAAGCGGAACAGACATAGCCAGAAGTCTATTAACTGCTGCCAACCTCAGAGGAGCGAAACTCGAAGGTGCAGATTTCACTAACGTTGACTTAACCGAAAGCATTCTGGTCAAGTGGACTTCTCCAAGGTAAGGATTGCTGAAAGCGTCAAGTCCCGCTTCATTTATTGTCCCAACGCTTTGGTTTGGCAAATGACAATGCCTGATGGAACATATATAGAAGGTCCACGATACGATTATAGCTTTTAGAAAGTAGTTCTCAATGGTTTTCTGCACAATAATGCTGTGTCGCGGGAAATTCCGGAGTGGTCTGATCATAACAGCGCTAATTCTACGTTGGTGCGACCTACGGATAATTTGGTTGATTTGCGTAATGTTAGTAGTTTGGAGGAGCATCTAACAAAAGTAGCTAACGATCCAGACTCTGATGATTATCAAACTAATTATGCTGTGGAGTTAAAGGATGGTGAAAGTATCACCCACAATCGTTTTGTTATGCCAGATTGGGGAGCGCTGCGGTTTGACTTACACGCTCCTGGCGTTCAGCGAGATTCTAATGGGGTGCTTTGGGTTTCTATTAGGCGTAGATCGAAGGTTTGTTCAATTAGGGGCAATTGCAGCTTAAAACGATTTACTTGTATAAGTTTCAGCCTTTGTCTATCTTAGATATCAGTAGGGAATTGAGATCATTAATGCAGCTCAATAGTTTTCCCCGGTTTGGTAAAAAAGCATTGAAACTTCCTAAAGCTGGACCATCTGCTATAGGGGGAACTTCTTGTTGTTCTGACATTGGCAAAGAAAACCCTAAGAAGTTTTCAAATAGATAAGTAGTCATATCATGTCCGGTTGAATACTTACACTTTGGAGGAGGTAAGGCAGAAGGCAGCTATGCTGGAGGCAGAAGGAAAGAAAGGGTTAGAAGGGAAAAGTTTTTTTGATCGTTGATTATCCGGACATGATATCATTATCAACCTCTGTAATTTTTCAGTATGGTTAATACTAAACTATAATAGTTATATTTAAAATAAATATAAAATTTTTTTGGTATATAATTATTACTTTTTGCCAATAAATATGACAGTTCGTCGTATTCTGACAATCGTACTCAAAAATTGCATTATTTATAGGTAAATTCTCTACAAAAAGCTGGTTTTCTTAAGTCTTATTAAATGCTATAATAAAATTTTACAAGTGGGCTAGTAATTGCTCTCTACTATTTATCGATTGACAAAAAGATTGATGTATAGCACGATCTATTAAAGTTAGTATCAACAAATGTTTGAATATAAGATATGCAGATAAAAGACATAAACACCCAAAATGATGGAGCAATTCCCGCCAAAGAAAGCAACTTTTTACAGCAAAATCCACATTTAAAATCTTTAACAGATAACCCGAGTTTTGACTCTCAAAAACCACCATCACCCGATTTAATTGATGCTTGCGTTCATTGTGGATTTTGTTTGTCAACCTGTCCGAGTTATAGGGTAATTGGTAAAGAAATGGATTCTCCCAGGGGCAGAATTTATGCTATGGATGCTATTAACAAAGGGGAAGCACCGCTCAATGAAACTACCTCCCAACATTTTGATACTTGTTTAGGTTGTCTTGCCTGTGTAACTACTTGCCCATCCAATGTTAAGTATGACAAATTAATTGCTGCAACTCGTCCGCAAGTAGAACGAAATATTAAACGTTCTTTACCTGACAAATTAATTCGCAATCTCATCTTTAATATTTTCCCATATCCTCAGAGATTACGACCATTACTCATCCCTCTATTAGCTTATCAAAAATTAGGATTCCAGAAATTTATTCGTGCAACTGAACTGCTGAAAAAAGTATCCCCCAGATTAGCAGCAATGGAATCTATTTTACCGGAAATTACTGCTGCTTCTTTCCAGGATAATTATCCTACTGTTATCCCTGCTCAAGGAGAAAAACGTTATCGAGTGGGTTTGATTTTAGGTTGTGTACAAAGAATATTTTTCTCGCCAGTTAATCAGGCAACAATTAGAGTTTTAACTGCTAATGGTTGCGAAGTTGTGATTCCTCAAAGTCAAGGTTGTTGTGCTGCTTTGCCAGAACATCAAGGGCAAACAAAACAAGCTCATACTTTGGCAAAACAGATGATAGATAGTTTTGCTAATACTGGCGTTGATGCTGTTATTATTAATGCTGCAGGTTGCGGTCATACTTTGAAAGAGTACGGCAATATTCTTCAAGATGATGCTGAATATTCTGAGAAAGCAAAAGAGTTTTCTAGTAATGTTAAAGATGTGCAAGAATTTTTAGCAAATGTAGGATTAACTGCTAAACTCTCTCCTTTAACTGAAGAGGAAGAATTGAGGATAGTTTATCAAGATGCTTGTCATTTATTACACGGTCAAAAAATTAGTTTGCAACCCCGAGAACTATTACAACAAATT
Organism: Okeania sp. KiyG1; assembly: GCF_014132355.1. Classification (GTDB taxonomy): domain Bacteria; phylum Cyanobacteriota; class Cyanobacteriia; order Cyanobacteriales; family Microcoleaceae; genus Okeania. The sequence goes on along the minus strand of NZ_BLZO01000169.1, from coordinate 36,917 downwards.
CCTGGAGTGAAGTTGCGCGAACCAATAGATGCTTCTTTGTGTTGTGGCAGTGCTGGAGTTTATAATATGTTGCAACCGGAAATAGCTGATGAGTTGGGGCAACAAAAAGTAGAAAATTTGTTGAATACAGGTGCAGAATTAATTGCTTCTGCTAATCCTGGATGTTCTTTGCAGATTAAAAAGCATTTAGAATTGCAAGGAAAGAAAATGATTTTAATGCATCCAATAGAGTTATTAGATTATTCAATTCGAGGAGTTAAGCTATAAGAAAAGGAAAGCAGAAGGCAGAAGGGAAAGAAAGGTTAAAAGCCAGAAGGTTTTTTATAACCGATCGTCCAGACATGATATTAATTTAGACATGGAGAGCGATCGCTCTCTTTTTTTTCACACAAATCTTAAGTATTCAGCTAGCTCGCATTTCCGTTTGTCATGCTGCGCAAACAGCAATCAGATGTATGAATTTATGCAAGCAATAACTGAGGTTAGGCTATAGCCAATTTCATTAATGAATTTTAATTCTCCTTGGTGGATAATTCCTCTCTAGTATGATAATGAGTTAATAACAAATAGTTGATAATGTAGTTCCGACCATAGGAAGCTAGCTGACGGCTGACTGCTGAATGCTTAACTAGACTGGCGATCGCTTAAATATACAGATAAGCTAATATCTCTACAAGCAAAATTAGCATCAGCATTATGCAATTGAATAGCAAAAAGCTATTAACAAAAAAGTCTATGTCAATTCCAAAATGGAATAGATTATTTCCACTAAATGTTTCTGTGGGAAAAGAAGAAGTTAATACCTTTTGATTATTGCTAACGAATAAATTGGTAATAGAATAATTATTAGTATTATTTACCTGAGAAGCAAACCCGAATTCTACTGGGGAGAAAAATTTGTTATCCAAATCAAAGGAAGCATTTGGGCTTGGCGACAGGTCTAGATTTAGCTCTGTAACGTCTGTTTCATCAAGATATTCATCAAAGTCAACCTGAAAAGAATTGTTTTGGCCCAAGAAAGAATTAGTTCCAAGAATTTTCTGAGCTGTAGCAGTTTCTATTATTCCTGTTGATAAGGCGATAATAGCAGTTCCCATCGTAGTTAAAAATAGTTTTTTTGCAGTTATCATTCAAGTTTTTCTCTTAATTTCTATTTAAGGGTTCGATCTATTACTCACTACACCTAATAAGTTAAGAATTGCAAATTTATCAAAGGTTTGTCTAGAGGGTTGATGCCGTCTTTACGAAATCTTGATAATTAAAAACGGAATAAATACTCCTATAAACTGCTGTACAGACCTTGCTGTAGGTATTACAATAAATTGCTGATTATTTCTGATATATGAAGATTGTGTAAAGTGTTAGTACTATAGCAGGGAACTAGCAGGAAACAGGGAATAGGGAAGGGAAAAACATTTCCCTGTCTGAGGTTCATCATCAGTCTATGTCCTAAGCAACTTGATTACCGAAAAATTGTGGTATAAAGCCTCCCTTTTAACCCACATTCCGCACCACAAAATGTAGTATAAGTCAAAAGTCATGCATTAAGAAGGAAGTAAGAAGTCAAAAGTCAAAAGTCATGCATTAAGAAGGAAGTAAGAAGTCAAAAGTCAAAAGTCATGCATTAAGAAGGAAGTAAGAAGTAAGAAGTCAAAAGTCATGCATTAAGAAGGAAGTAAGAAGTAAGAAGTAAATTATAGTGGTCAATAGGAGTCAAGGATTCAGTAAGTGTTTATGCTGGCATATTTATAGCAATGAGCGCTCAGGTATTTACAATGTCCAGCTTAAAATGCAGTAAGCGAAAAGGTGTACAAAAAATAATGTGTAAATATGCCAGCGCACATTGCTATAACTGAGAATTTGACTCTCGATTGAGGTAAATGAAGATAATTTATATAGTATAAATACCTAAGCAAGCTACGGATTTTATACTAATTTTTATGTTACGCTCTTGAAGTGCGGAATGTGGGTTTTAAGCTATCCCTTATAAGGAACTCCTGAAACCTTGATGGGAGGGTGGGGAGGATGGGGAGGTAATTCTAAATTCTAAATTCTAAATTCTAAATTCTAAATTCTTGAATCAATCTAACAATACACTCTCAGGTCCACCAGAAGGTTCATCCCTAATCATGTTCTCCAACTCAAACGTATACAGTTTATAAATATCATCAACAACATCATTAGGGTCATTAAACACATCCTCACTCGCGTCAAATTCTACTTGACCGCTACGACTAGCAACTTCTAGATTTTTAATGTGTGTGATACCAGCTTTGATAACTTCAGGTCTAGGTAGCTCTCGTCTGAAAGCCAAATCAAAATCAAATTCTTTGACTAAATTCTCAAAATAACTAACATTTTGCCCGCTGCTATACCGCTTTTGCAACTTATTAAAATCAAGATTCTCACCACTCGAAACATTATCGGAATCAGATTCACCTCCCGCCTCAAGACTCCCGCCACATAAAGGTTTGCCCTGACTACCTAATCCATGAGTGCCAACGACACGACCGTTACTATCAAACACAGGTCCTCCACTCATACCAGCAGCAGTTTCATCAGTGTAAAAAATACTATAACCCAGGTGTTCAGGAGTAGGGTTAATTTTTCCCCTGACTAAACCCCAAGCTAAACGACGTTGTCTGCGAGCTACTCTGTTACGACATCTACCTGTCTGCGGGTCTTGCTCTCTTTCTGGGTCAGGCCAACCGGAAATATATACTCTATCGTCGATATTGACCTGATTAGGGTCTCCTAGAGGAGCAACTGTATAACTGTTTGTGCTTTCAAAGGTGACGATCGCTAAATCTATACCTCTTATTCGATCTGTTCCAATACTGCGGTCAACTATATCTGTACCTGCAATAAAGCGATCGCGACAGCCAAATCTCACCAATACTGTTAATTTAGGATTGCCTTTTAGAGGACATCCCCGGTCGTCATTAACGTCTTTAACAATATGAACTTTCCCATCATAAGTTCTAATTCCATAATAAGGGATACCGCCCAACTGCTGCCAATAATTTTTACTATCAAGGTGTCTTTGTAGAAAATTATGAGCTACAGTTAAGACATAATATTTATTTCCTGTTTTAGCAATAATTACTCCTGAACCTGGATTCCAAATTCCTGATTTTTGTAATGGGTTATTACGATTTTCTTCTAAGTCTTGCCGTAATTCAGGGGTTAATGCCGGAGCAATTAATACAGTTGTTTGTCGAGCTATGGAATTAATTTCTTCTATTGAAAGTTGAGCAGTAGCAGCAGTTGGTGCTAAACAATTGAGCAGTATTCCCCCTAGAAAAATAGATAATTTTAGGGTTTGTTTTCTCAAGAAATAGAGCATTTTTATAGCTTGTACTAAATACACATTTTTTTCCTTGAATGTAATTGTTACAACGGTTTTCATTTAAGTAGACTACAAAATTCTTTTTGCTTAGGAAGTAGGCAGTAGAGAGTAGAAAAATGCTTTGGCCACTGTACTCTATCTATTTGAAAACCGCTATAAGTAAGCATTTCCTGCGGAATGCTTACATCCTAGTCTAATAAGATGCTTTCATCTCCACCTGATGGTTTGTCTCTACCGAGATTTTCCACATTAAAACCAAAAAGTTCATATATATTTTCTATGGTATCATTAGGGTCTTCAAAACCGCCCTCATTTGCTTCATTTGGGTCGATAAATTCAGATTTTTTACTGATGCCACTTTCAGGAGAAGTTGGAATTTTAGGAACTTGTTTTATTTCTGATTCAATTAGGCTTTTTGAAGGACCTTCTAATTTAAAAGATAAGTTTATGCCCACCTGTGTAATTAATTGTCGAGAATAATCAACATTTTGGGCACTACTATACATCCTTTTTAAGCTTAAATTATTATTTTGCTCTAGTAAACCTGAATTATTTTTATTGTTATTTGAATCATTTTCTAAGTTATTTTGATATTCAAATTCGGAAAATGGTTGCCAATCATTTTGTGCCTGCTGTTTTTGATTTTGTAGCAAAGTATTTTCAGATTCAAATTCACTAGAATACTGCCAATTATTTTCTGCTTCTAATGAATCTTTTGAAGCAGAATTATTGTTAGATATTGATTTATATATTTGTCCACAAATAAGTTTATTTGCTGAACCTCGTCCGTGAATTCCAACTACTTTACCATCACTATTAAACACAGGACCGCCACTCATACCAGGACGAGTATGATCTGTATAATATAAGCTATAGCCATTATCTTCTTCAGTAACAGGAGTAGAAACTTGTAATTTTCCCCATGCAAGACGTCTTTGCCTTCGAGGTGCAGGATCTTTACAAATTATTTTTCCTTCTGAATCTAATTGTGGAGTTCCATCAGGTTTTAATTTCGGTTCCGCTTCAATTTTCGGCCAACCAGAAATATAAACTTTATCTCCCTCTTTTAATTTACTAGCATCTCCTAAGGAAGCAACAGGATAATTATTTTTACTTTCAAAACTAACTATTGCTAAGTCATAACCATTTATTTTTTGGCTTTCAAAACAACCAAATCTTACCAAAGTAGCTTCTAAGCTTTGATTTTTTATTCTTCTGAAAAAGTCATCATTACATTCCTTACCATCATTTATTTCTGTAACCCGATGAACTTCTCGCTTGTCTCTATCGCTTGTTACTATGCCGTAATCTGTATCTGCAGTTATTTGTTTTTGACTAAAGTTATGAGTTACTGTCAATACATAATATTTTTTACCTTCTTTGGCAATAATTACTCCAGAACCTACTGTCCATTTTTTCACAGGTTTTCTATCTAACAAATCATCTATTTCTTCTTTTGTTAATTCAGGAGCAATTAGAACAGTAGTTTGTTTTGCTATAGAATTAATTTCTTCTACTGTTAATTTTCTAGGAACTGCATCTACCCCACTACCAATACTGACAATAAATCCAGTTATAAAGGCAGTAAATATATGTCTTATTTTAATCATATTTTTTTACACCTATTCAAAAAAAATGTCGAAGAAAAGTTTAGGACAAATTAAAAGCTTAAAACTCAGACAACGTAAGATTTTTCCTTCTTCCTTCTTCCTTCTTTCTTCTGCTATACATTTCAATAACATACTTTACCGACTATCAACAGTTACCCTACCTGACTCCTGACTCCTGTAGGGGCGAATGGCCATTCGCCCCTACGACTCCTGACTCCTGTGAAACTTGACTATCTCTAAAAAATTATCTTGTTGATTTAACTTATTAATAGGAATTGCCCAACTAGCACCAACTAATTCATCCAGTAGCTCTTCCGATGGTTGACTACCATCAGAAAATCTATAAGCATCAAAGCCACCAAAAGCATATTTTGCCCGACCAATAATTCCAACTAACTCACCATTTTGATTCAAAACTGGTCCCCCACTCATCCCAATTTCAATCTCATTACTCATGCCAATTTTATAACCTCTTTCCAAGGATAAATTAAGTAGATGAATAACCTTACCCTTAGTCAAATTATATGGTTTAATTCCTAAATCTATAGTAGGAACTAAATTTACTGCTTTCTTTTCATAATTAGGAAATCCAGCTACATAAACTCGTTCTCCTAAACTTAAGTTCAAATTGACATTAATAACAGCAACTTGGTACTCATTATTTGTGGAAAATTTAACTATTGCCAAATCCAGTTCTCTAAAATTAAATCTAGTATCTTTCTGAGCAGAATATTCCTTTCCATCTACAGTTAAAACTGTCAATTTATTTTCTTGATTTGAATCAAGTACATGAGCGCAAGTTAGAACAAAATACTCAGTTCCTTTCCGAGAAATAATCGCTCCCGAACCAGCAATATTTTCTCCTAATAATCTAACAGTCAGAGGTTTGGCGATCGCCTCTACAGTGGGATTATTCTTAATAGTAGAAATAGAAACTGCCTGAATTTGTGGGAGATTCATTTCTGAGGGTGTTGATGCTACCTTAGAAAGACAAAGTCCCCCAAAAATTGGAAAAATTGCCATTAAACTTATTAGGTGTTTCATTTATTCAATCAAGGACGGTTTTAACCAGAGGTAATTATCCATTATCCATTATCCATTATCCATTATCCATTATCCATTATCCATTATCCATTATCCATTATCCATTATCCATTATCCATTAATGAATTGGAGCCTTAAAACTCCGGATCTTCCATTTTTTCTTGTTCTTCTATAACTTGATCAATCAAATTTTCCATATCCACCTCCAACATTTTTTCCTGATTTACTGATGATGCTTTCAACCCATCAATAACCGCCAATTTTTCTACCCATTCAAGGCTTTGATTTTCCACATTTTCAGCATCACTACTTTCAATTATTAAGGAAGCACTAGCATTACCTTTAAGAGAACTTACTAAATTCATCAGAATTTTACCGTTCGTACCTCTATTATTACTTCTGAGAGTCCACAACAAATTACTAGCATTACAACTTCCTGCTGGAGCAGCACAAACTACGGCCGCACCATTAACAACTCCTTCACTTAAAGGAGGCATATTTGGCTTTCCTCCCCTCAGAAAATGCTGATTAAATCTATTTGTAACTGCCTGACAACGTACTTCTGGAGTATACTTGTCGCCAAATTCTACTGCACCTGTCTGTGTCCATTGAATTAGAGGTCTTTTAGTCGCTTCCTTCCAAGATGTAACTATTTCGCCCTGACGACTACGACGTGCTTGATATACAACTAATGCGGTTTGGTTTTCTGGCGTACAATCAAACTTATATTTGTATGCGTAACGGCGACTGTAACGTATCCTTTTAGGGTTGACTGAACGAGTGGGACTATTATCTCGTTCGTCATCAGATGTATTCAGTTGAGTAACTGTAGTATTTAAGTTTGTGAGTTGGGCAAAACTGGACTGTACTTTTATAACTAGGACTTGAGCAGCGATCGCTACTGTACAGACCATAGGTAATATTTTTCGGTGTTCCATAATAAGTATTTCCTGGCAATAGTTCAGCGAAAACTTTAATTTTGCTGTTTTTTTTCATCCTTCTGGTGGTGGTGCATTTTCATTGGTCGTGCATTGTTATTATTTTTGTTACGAGAACAGTGGGAGCATCTTGCTCCCGTGCCCAGCATTCTTTCTTCCTTGTATACCATTACTATGCAGGACTACCCATCCTTCCTTATTATATTAGACCTCTCCAAAAATCAAAAATAAAATCAATTCTTATCCATAAATTATCAATTAATTTTCCCTATTGCCCATTGCCTACTCCCTACTCCCTCTTTTGGAGGAGATGTCTATTATTAAGTAGTGTTTTTCCTGAAATATATACGACGATCGATAAGCTATTCATTAATTGATAATGGATGATGGATAATTGATAATTACCTCTGGTTAAAACCGCTACGGAATTGAATATCAGGAGATATTATTTCTTTTTTCTTGGTCTCATGGATATGGCGAGGAGACCGTTCCCTCCGGGACGCTACGCGTTAACTTAGTTGTGCGTTAGCAAACGCCATCCCACCCTACTGGACTGTTTCACCTAAAATAGTGCAGAGCGCTTTTTTCGTCACCCCATCCCCCATCACCCCCAAATTACCCTCCACCGGAGGGGAGGGGCGAGGGGTGGGTTCCCATCACCCCATTTTCTAATGCAACATTTAAGATGAAACAGTCCACTACGGGAAGCTCCGCTACGACCGCTTTTTCCCCTTAAAAGGGGAGGCTTCAAGGCGCGAATTATTTAATAATTAATAATTAATAATTAATAATTCGGTAAAGATTATTATGTAGATGAAATAAGTTAAAGACCAGTTTGTATTTAGATAGATGCTTATTTCATAAGGACGATTATTATAATAAGATTCATCTTCTGCATCACAATCTTCAATCCACGGTCCTGTTATACCAAATTCAAAAAAGGTCGCTACAGTATTAATTTCAAAACTCCTACCAACAGAATAAAGCACTGTTACAGTATTTTTTGAAAATGGTATTACATCCCTTGGTTGCCCTTTACTTTTCCATTTACTTTGTAAGCATTCAGTTATTAGCTGTCAGCTATCAGCAGCAAGAGTGTTTCTTTTAAGGACAGTGTTTAAATTAAAATAGACTTTAAGAACAAAGGAGGCAACTTTTGTCGTAAGACATTAATAAAGCTTTTATCCTAAACTAAAAGCAATAGCTGATAGCTGATGGCTGACTGCTGAATGCTTACTTTACTTTCATTTGCTGGAGGTTCTCCTACATACCAAATTTCAGATTTTTTTTCTGTATGATTATACAATTCAGGATAAGTCCAACAACTGCTTATACCTAAATAATAAATACCAGAAAATATTTCTTTTGAAATCTTATTCTCGCCTGAAATTATTCCTCCTAATGAGCGGTCAAACAAATATAAATTATCTCCCTCTGAAACGACTAATTTACCAGGTCTGTTAATCCTTAATTCGTAAACATAATAGTCTTGAAAACCGTAAAATTATCCAGTAATTAATTGAGGTTTATCTCGAACATATATTTGATTCTCTGTTTCTACACACCTTATACTTAAAGGCTCATCTTGATAGTCATACCACAATTTCTCCAAGGGATAAGATATCATTGGAAACATGAACAACGTTGATGTTATCAGAATAAGAAAACTACCAGCAAACAGACTAACTTTAATTACCGAAAAATTGTGGTTTAAAGCCTCCCCTTTTAAGGGGATAATAAGCGGTCGTTTGCGGAGCAGTCCGTTAGGATGGGATGGATGGGTTTCCTAACCATATCCAATCGACCAAGAGAATAAAAATTTTCATGAATTTGTCAATCCTCTTCTTTCAAGGAGAGGTAATTATTCATTATTCATTATTCATTATTCATTGTTGAAGAGTCGCTGAGACAACATAAAAATCTCCATTCTGTTGACAAAATATCAAAATAATTTTCTCTACAAATAAAGTAAATCCTAGTGTTATTGAGATAGTTAGTAAGACTACTTCATTTCTTCTTAACGTGACTGAATATAATCATAATCATAATCATAATATCGCTGATAATAAGAATCAGCTCGATCGCCATTACCAACTATTCCCAACATCGGTACTCCTGCCATACTCAAATCATCTAGAGCTAAACTTAAAGCTTCTCGCTCTGTCTTACCTAACCCCACTACTAACATTAATCCATTAGTACAAGCTGATAATAAACTAGCATCTGCTCGACCCAATAATGGTGCTGTGTCGCAAATAACTAAATCAAAAGTTGTAGCTGCATCTTGAATTAATTGGTGCATCTGCGGTGAGGACAAAATTTTCGTTGGGTCTGGCGGAATTGGGCCAGATGTTAAAACAAATAGATTTTCATCCACGGGCGATCGCTGAATTGCAGTTTCTATTGGCACACCATCGGCAATTATGCTACTCAAACCCTGTTGATTAGAAAGTCCCATCATATTATGAATCTGTGGACAACGGAGGTCGGCATCTATTAATAGGACTCGTTGACCCATAGCGGCAGCTGCCCTGGCCAAATGACCTGCTACTGTAGATTTACCATCTCCTGGTGTTGCGGAACTAATTACAAAAGAATGAATGGGATTTTCTATATTTAGTAGACGAATATTAGCATTTAAAGTACGGAAGGCTTCTTGAAAAGCTGAGGGATATAATACTAAAGATGAACTGTTATTTTCTTTTAGTTCATCGTTCATCCAATTTCTTTGTTCATGTATAGGAATTATTCCTAGCAATGGCAACCCAATAGATTTTTTGACTTCTTTTGGTGTTTGAAAAACATCTTGTTGAAATCCTTCTCCTAATTTAGCTAATAATATTCCTAATACTAATCCTGTTACTCCTCCCAGGGCAAGATTTAATATCATATTTGGAGATATTGTTACTAACTGACCATTTTGAGTTTTCAGCAATTCTGGTGGTGCAATTAATTCCCAAGGTTGTACTTTTTCAAATACTACTTCTATCTGTAGTTGCTGTTGTTTTTCTAACAAATCTTTGAGTATATTATTTGAATTTTTTAATTCTTGCTGAATTTCTTGATAACTCCCTACTACTTCTGGCATTTTTGCAATATATTCATTTAATTTTGCCTCAGCTTCATCTAATACTTTACCCCGGACTTCCAGGACTTCAATTTGATTAGCAGCCAAAATCATTTTATGAATTAACTCTAAGCGAACTGAGTCTTGAAAAGCCAAAGCCTTCTTACTTACTTCTTCTATATCTCTGCCAATAACTTTTTCTGCTTCTTGATTTAACAAAGGTAGTAATTTTTCTCGTCTTTGATATAAAGCTTGCATTTGAGGTGCTTTTTCTTTAAATCGAGCTGATTCTAGAGCAATTGTTGTTTCTACTTCCTGTAATTGATTTAGTAATGATTGATATCTTGCTGCTTGACTTAAAGCTGAAGCAATCAAAGCTTCTTCTGGATTAATTCCCAACTGACTCTGTAGCATAGCATAGAGCGATCGCTGTTGGTCTAATAATATTTTATTCTCTAGTTTTTGTGATTGAATTTGATTACTTTCTGCTGCTAATTCTTGACTTTTAAGTTCTGGGTTAATAAACAGATATTCCTGCTGTAGCTGCTGTAATTTCTGCCGTAATTCTTTGGTTTTTTGTTGATTTTTTGAAATTTCTTCTTCAATAAAATTCAATCCTTTATCAGTATTAGTTTCCCGGTCATTCTGACCATACTCAGTGTAAGCTGCTGCCAGTTTATCTAAGACAAACTGAATTTTTTTTGCATCCGAATCTCGATAACTAACTTCTATGATTTTTGTATTGTCTAATCTTTCAATTTTTAGTTTCTCTTGACTAAACAGTTGCCTATCGGGTTTTTTAAACAAAGAATTATAATTTATTTCCGGATATTCTTTTTGTATCTCCGCAATTATTGGCTGCATAAATTGCGGACTTTTTAAGACTTGAATTTGAGATTTATAATCTAAGCCATACTTATCTAATTCTTGATTTTGTTGAATATTTTGGTTGGGATATGAAGTGATTCTGTCTTCCCCTGTGCCATAAATAATTTTAGCTGCTTGTTGCTGCCAATTTTCTTGAGAATTTGTAGTTAAATTTCCTGTTTCTGTGCCTAATTGATAATTGACTGAATTAGTAATTGTAACTGGTTCAACTAATATTTGAAATTTTCCCTGATATATAGGAATCTGATTTAAAGTCCAGAAATATGCTCCTGTTGTTGTGGTAGTTGCGACACTGAAAATCAAGAAAAAACGATGACATACTAAATTCCAAATTTTATTTTCTTTTGGAGATAATTTTTCCTCTAGTTGATGAAATTCAGCTTCATAGATATATTGATTCTGATTAAAATTTTTCCTCCGGTCTAAGAGTTGACCGCGATTATTATATAAAGATAATTGAGAGTTTTTTTCTGGTTCCATATCTATAAATTTCCAAGTTAAAAATCAAGTTATTACTGTGACTCAAGCAAGATAATTTTAAAAATTTCCATGGCAGACCTGCAACTATTATATACAGTAGATTCGGTGGTATATGAGGTAAAAACATTAACGCTCGAATTTTTGCATTGTCAGATGAAAAAATGAATTATAGCGAAATTGGCTTTTTCCTCGATCAAATTGTATAGAACCCATTTGATATCTATATAATTATGGTAGTCAAGTATTTTTGCGCATCAATTTTTAGGAAAAATCATCTGAAGGAGTGTTGAATTTTTTGTATTATTTCTCCCCACATATTCCCTCTTCTCTGTTATACCAATTCCCAAAAATAATACTATACTTCCGATGAACTTCAGTTATTAAGTAATAATAATGATTCAGTAATGAATGTAGAGAATTATCGGCATTAATACAAAATATCTTATACCTTTGAACCCTACTACCTACTCCCCACTCCTTACTCTCTACTCCCTAGGAGATGTAGCAAAAATGCGTGAGAAATGGTATTACCTCCTGTCTCCTGTCTCCTGTCTCCTGTCTCCTAGCTAAAAAAACTTAGTATTTATGAAGATAGCAAATGAGTTCTATAATTTACCATTCTCTCAATCATCTTCTCTTTTGACAACGCACGAATTTTTGTATTGCAGGCATATTGTCCGCCACAGATACACATCACTGATATGAAACACCCTGTATCTTCATTCAATAATTTTAATTCTAAACTAAGACGCATCTTAATTTTATATTCTCTGTTAGGGAATTTTTTTCGAGTTTCATATTTATAAATTTAAAAGTTAAAAATAAGACCTTGTACAGTGACGAATGATTTTAGATTTTTGATTGAATTTGATTTTGGATTAATCAATTGCTAGAATGATTAATTAGGGATTGCTGATTAAATCTAAAAGTCTTTACAGATAAAGGTAAGTGCCTTTTTAAGTATCAAAAAGTGCTAGGTTTTAGGTGGTAATGATTCAAAAATTTAGGATTTTGGTCAAGAGTTGGGCAGAAAAATCACTATATCCGATTCTTCCTACTATCTCCTCTATAATTCCCCTAACTCCTGACTCCTCCCCTCACTCACAAGACTTTTTCAACAAACTCTAATTAATGGTTTTTTTTAGTCAAATTCTAACTAATTTTTGGCAATATCATTCCATAGCGTGCAACCCCAAAAATAAAGTCATACCAAGCGTGATAAATGTTTGTTACAAATGGTAGGGACGTTGCATAGTCCGTACGAAAGAAAGAAGAGGGAAGAAGGAAGAAGGGATAAATGTTTAAAAAAATGGAAAAACGATATAAATAACTCTCTAAAATGAACTATACTAGCTATTTTTAAGCATATCCGATCGAGGTCTACCTTTTTGTAGCATTCTTTTTTCAAATTGGTATTATTACTGTCACTCAAGCAAGATAAATTTGTAAGCATTCAGCTGTCAGCTATTAGCCATCAGCTATTGCTTTTAGTTTTAGATAAAAGCTTTACTAATTTAGGCAGAATTTATACTTAAGGAGCCATGTAATAATAAGTTGTACAAATTTTATCTGGGATAAATTGTGAAATATAGCTTCCATTAAAAAAACTGTTCAAGTTATTTTTACACGACTACTAACTATAAAAGCTGGCGCTCAACAGTCTATATTCATTAAAACCTCATCATGATAGCTGATAGCTGACTGCTAATAGCTGTTAGCTCCGCATTCCGCAGGAAATGCTTACATAAATTTAATAATATTTCATAGCAGACCTAGAACTGCTACATATCTTTATTCAATAATTTTAATTCTCAGCTAATATAAAATCCGGTTTAATAGTGATTGTATAGTTGGAAGTAGGGGACCCACCCCTAACCCCTCCCAGGAGGGGAGTAGGGGAGTGGGGAGTGGGGAGTGGGGGAGATTAAATATTTAAGTAATTATAGAATTATCAACATATACTATATAACCGGATTCTATATAAGACCAAGTTTAGTTTTATAGTTACTAAATCTATAGAAAAATATTCCTAGACAAGTGTTTTAATTAAGTGTTACCTTAACGGGGTGAACTACAACACCACGCCAGTTGCTTCAAGTCGGGAGACCCGCCCAACGCACTGGCTCCTCTATCCCATTGCTAAAAGCGTTTGGGACTGCTTTTCGTAATACTATATTTTGCCTGTTGGCTTTCCCAAAATTGAGATATATAGCTTAAATGTTTAACAAATTTTTAACAGCTTAATAAACATCACTAAAATTATATAAAGCTTTGAGCAAATATTTGTATGAGGAAAAGTTTTTCCCACTATTGCCTGTTCCCTACTATTATATGGAGCTACTGATATATCAAACGCAATATTTTCCCTACTTCCTACTTCCTTCTTCCTTCTTCCTTCTTCCTTCTTCCTTCTTCCCTCTTCCTTCCAAATTAATCAAAAATATCTAAAAATACCCCTAAAATTCTGTTAATAGGACTAAAAGGAGCTAAAACACCCCTAACATTATCACTCAAAGCCGCTCGACCAGAACGACCAACTAAAATCACATCATTATTAAGTAAAGTAGGATTAGTTTCCTCATTAACTTCCGCAGAAAAATCTACTTGTACCTGACGACGAGTAACCGTACCATTTGGATTAAGACGAATAAGCTCCACTTCTTCAGTTTCAGCTCTTCCCTGGTTAAAACCCCCTGCCGCTAATAAAGCTTGATTAAGCGTACTATTCGGAACCATAGAAATTAGTCCAGGGTTAACAACTTCTCCAATCAAATTAATTTTTAGATTACCAGGAGAAAAACTTGATGCAGTAACTTCCGCTAATTCATCCAAATTAACTTCATCTGCTACTGGAACATAAATTGTATCCCCTGACTCTAAAACTAAGTCCTGGTTTAAATCCCCATTTTGCAGAAGTTGCCAAAGGTCTACTTTAATAATTTGTTCCGTACCAGCACGAGTTAGTCTGCGCACCCTAATTTGTCGAATATCCGCAGATGGAGTAATACCCCCTGCCATTTTTATTGCCTTAGTAACAGTATGCAACTTAGTATTTTGAGCAGATGAAACATTATTATCTGCTTCCGTAGAATCTAAATTTTCTTCTGTAGCTGAAAGCAGACTTTGGTCAATACCTGTTTCTAATATATATGGACCAGGTCGTGCCACCTCTCCCACCACAGCAATATTGATAGGTTGAGTATTAGTACCAGCAAAATTAGCATTTACTAATTGAGCAGACTCTACTGGATTAACTTCAGTAATACTAGGGACAAATAAAGTATCCCCATCCCGCAGAGGAATATCTTGACGCAAATTACCCTCTTGCAGTAGTTCCCATAAATTAATACTAATGACTTGCTCTGGAGCATTGAGTAGGGTACGACGAATTTTGATTTGCCTAATATCTGCTGAAGTCGTCACTCCACCTGCAACCTGTAACGCTTTAGTCACTGTAGGTAATTGAGTCCCACCTTGAACATCCTCCCCTCCATCAACAATAGGAGAAATAGTATACGAACCAGGATGTTGGACCTCTCCAGCGATCGCTATTTTTAATGGACGTGCTGCTAAGAGATTGAGATTAACTATAGATATTTGTAGATATTCCCCGTATTTTTCTTGAATTAATTCTTTTGCTTCATCTAAAGTCTTTCCCTCAACCAATACATTACCTATCAATGGCAAATTAAGAGTCCCATCAATTTGTACTTTATGCTGGCCATTTTCTCCACTATATTCTGGCATATTGAAGATATCTATTTGAACGCGATCGCCACTGCCGAGTGTATATGCTGTTGAGTCTGGCAAAGGAGTTTCTGGTTCAGGAATAGATATTGGTTCTGGTGCTGGAGGAAGCAGTGGTGGTTTTGGTTCCGTACCTTCAGGCCAAGATTCTGTAAATTTGGGTAAAGTTGAGTTTGCTGGTGGGGTCTGAAATTTTTGAGAGAGGGGTTGAGCTTGTGCAGAATATGTCAATCTCCAGCAACTGCATAATAAAACTATTACTCCATAACTTAGATTTTTGGATAAAGATTTTATTAGCAAAATTTCATCTTCGCGGTCTCTAGATTTATTTTGCCTCATTGCTGATTCCCTCCCTATTTTTTTTACGCCAAATGACCTGATTTTTCTAAACTACTAATTATATGAGCTACACTTTCCTCTAATGTTTCTTTATCTGTGCAACAAATAATTTCTGGACTTTCTGGTGGCTCGTAAGGGTCATCAATACCAGTGAAATTTTTAATTTCTCCTGCCCTAGCTCTGGCATATAATCCTTTTACATCACGTTTTTCACATACTGCTAAAGGTGCGTTTATATATACTTCTATAAAGTTTTCATCCATTTCCCTAATTTGATTGCGTATTTCTCTGTAGGGACTAATTGCTGCGGTAATTGCTACTACTCCGTTACGGCTAAGGAGATGAGCTACAAATCCAATTCTCCGGACATTTATATCTCGGTCTTCTTTACTAAAAGTCAACCCTTTTGATAGATTTTCTCTAACTATATCTCCATCTAATATTTCTACTTTACGACCTCTTTCTCTTAACTTTTCTGCCACAACCTTACTTATAGTTGTTTTCCCAGCTCCACTTAAGCCTGTAAACCACAAAATGAATCCTTTTTCCATTTTAAGTTAATTTTTGCGAGTTTTGACTAATTCTATATTTTACCAGAATTTTTGAATTAGTAGGTAATACTCATGTAAATTTTTTGACAAAAAAAAATAAAATTTTACAGCGCTTTTCATCCGAGTAGACCACAAAGTCAGCAGTCTATTGTGAGATTCGTAGCCCTTGTTTCACCTACCACCTAATACCGTTTCACGGAAGTCAAAAGTCATGCATCCAGTGCGTAATTCTGAGGTTTCCATTTCCTGCGGAAAGGCTACACCAACAGAATGTAATATCATGTCCGGTTAAATAGTTATAAATAAACGACTCAGGATTCAGGACTCAGGAGGAAAGAAAGAAGAAGAAAGAGGAAGTTTTTTTTATCACTAATTATCCGGACATGATATAAGACACAGGTCTGACAGTTAAAAGTAATATTTTTAGAACTCAAAACTTTAACAATACAGTAATTTCACCGAAATTATTTCACATCTACACATCTAAAGGAGTAAAACTATTTGTAATATTCTTTTTTCAAGCTTGGTATAACACCTACCACCTAACTTTTTAACTGTGGTTTACCCATCTAAAAACTGCTGTAGGCCATCAACCTGTTAATAATTTTATTTTTTATTTACTGAATGGGGGCTATCTAAACCGGATAATAATGGGTAGATAGTTGAAGCTTCGTTTTCATTCTTTCATAATCTTTAGAATTAATTGAGGTTTGAATTTTAAATCCGCTTCTATTCGTCAACCCACTTTAATATTCTTTTACTTAACCCCCTTTTTTTCAGTCCTAGTATTACTTACTCCCCACAATTATTGGTAAATATTTTAGTGCTAAAAATCGGTATAAAAGCAAATTAAATTCATAAGTTATTTCAAAACATCCTGATTCTCTCTTCAATATCCGTATCAGAGAATAGATACTCTCACACGGATAAAACCTATGCAAAATTACACAGCGATTATTTTTTCCTTTTTATTATTGCTAGGTAATGCTCCTAGTAGCAAAGCTTTAATCACTGACAATGAAGTAGCATTATCTTCTACATTTTTCAGAGGTTCTGCTCGAACTAGAACTCATGACGAGCGTGTCAGAAAGAGAAGCATACGAGCTTTTGTAAACACAATTTGTACTTCTGAGCTTGAAAGTGACAAATGTCCTCATCGTGGTAGTGGACGCTGAGGTTCAGAAAAATGTCTCCTGTGATATTAAGTTTGAATTCTTAATTATATCTTTGCTCAAATAGTTTGAGCCTTTGGTTTGACAATCTTAAATATCTGAAAATTTGTCAAAAATTCTCTTGTTAATTAATGAATGAGAGAATTTTATTTTCAGTACCATAAAGTAAGCTGTTAGATATTTAAACTATATAGCTTCAGACCTTTAACTTTTAACAGAAAACATAAAATCTAAATGGTTTATTAACTTTAGTAACCATTGATACTACTGCTATAAGTGGGATCGATGGTACTTTTATATGCTATATTGATATAGAATTGATATATATATGTATGTCAGTCAAAAGTACACAGGGTGTCAAAATCTACTAATATAACAAACTATTTGCACGCTGAATTTGCGTGCCTGCTCTTATGCCAAATCCAAGACGTCTCAAAGATGTATATTTGTTTGGCACAAGAGTTGTATTTGGCTGACTTTCTATTGTTTAAGTATCATCATTGTTAGCATATTTTTAATTTTTAATAGAGGATGATACTATGCCTGTTATGTTTTTGTTATTTTGGGGATTGTAATGAAAAATGATACCGATCTGATTAATAGCCTTAGCCCGAGTGCTATGGATCAGATTATGTTATATCTGGCGTTTAGTGCTATGAGGACGAGCGGGCATCGTCATGGAGCTTTCTTGGATGCAGCTGCAACTGCGGCTAAATGTGCGATTTATATGACCTATGTTGAACAAAATCAAAATCTGCGCATGACAGGACATCTGCATCACATAGAACCTAAACGGGTTAAAGTAATTGTGCAAGAAGTAGAAGAAGCACTCACTAAAGGTAAACTACTAAAAATGTTGGGTTCTCAAGAGCCTCGCTATTTGATTCAGTTTCCCTATGTGTGGCTAGAAGAGTATCCTTGGACTCCTGGGCAATCAAGGGTTCCTAGTAACAATCTTACTACTGAGGAAAAGCGATATACTGAAACTAAACTGCCCCCTAATATGCCTGATGCCAAATTGATTAATTCTTTTCAGTTTATGGAATTAATTGAGTTTTTACACAGACGGTCTCAGGAAGATTTACCAGCAGAACGCCGAATGCCTCTGAGTGAAGCTTTAGCAGAACATATTAAACGTCGCTTGATTTATTCTGGTACGGTTACAAAGGTGGATTCTCCTTGGGGAATGCCTTTTTATGCCCTAACTCGATCTTCTTATTCCCCAGAAGATCAGGAGGAACGCACTTATATCATGGTCGAGGATACAGCTCGCTATTTCCGTATGATGAGAGATTGGGCAGAACAAAACAATAATGTAATGCGTATTTTGGAGGAGTTTGATATTTCTCCAGACCGCTATGAGCAAGCTAAAGAAGAGTTAGACGAAATCATTAGACATTGGGCAGACCGCTATCATCAATCAGACGGAAAACAAATGGTGGTACAGATGGTTTTTGGCCCCAAGGATGATTAGTCTAATTACTTGTAAACTTCGCTCATTGAGGAGTTAGAAGTTATTCTAGCTCCTGATTTAATTGAATTTTCAAGTGAAGGTGGCTAATTTGTAATTAGCTTATTAAACAACTTTATACCAATTTTATGTGAGGCTGTACAGAATTAGGCGTTAGGTTGTAGGTGTTGGGTGTTATACCAATTCTATGTGAGGTAGCACAGATAATGGTGCGATATAGTTAGGACTTATGCATCTCAACGTATTTCCGTCCGAAGCTACTGATAGGCAAGTAATCTCAAGTCATAGTTTTTCGTACTTCATGGGTAAGTCCTGATAGTATCAGGATAATTAATTATCGTATAATTCAGTAGTTATAGTACTTGCAAATAGGTCTGTGACATCGATCTATGCTTTTTACAAAGCCTTTGAGCAGGAAAAACTTAGCCAGGGATTACTTCGCGCCTTCTGATATAGAATCAGCTTACATAGGACATAGCAGAAAGAACAAGGAAGAAGAAACAAGGAAGAGAGAAAAGTCTTACGTTATCTGAGTTTTAAACTTTTTATATCAAATCCGCCTAATTGCACATAGATCCAATAACCTGATAATAAGCATTTTAAGCTATTGGTTGTGAGGTTATTTAACCGGATTTGATATTAACTGTCAAACACCTTTCCTTCGACTGCTATATATATAGACTTGTAGCTTTATAACTACAAAAAACTGACAAACCCAAGTCAAGTAAGGATTTTAGAGATTTTCGTGACATCTGTAATTACTGCTGTTTCTTAATTTGAGCAATTTTTTCCATCAATCAATTTAGAGACAAATCTAATATATCTTTGTAATTCTATAATTACTTCAAGCCTTCAATCTCCTCTACTCCCCTAATCTCCATCTCCACACCCTCAACTACAATAGTAAATTCAACCGGATTTGATATGAGTCCTGACTTCTTAGTTGCCCGTAGATTTATAGAACTTGGGAAAAAGGAGAAAGGAAGGAAGGATCTGAGTGGAAAAACATCTTAGAATATTCCAGCATTCGATCTTTACATTAAATGAAACTAGAGTGGCAAAATATAAATCACATTGCGGTATTATCATTTTAGTAAGCTTCTAGGCAGAGCCAAATTCTTTACTCCAAAATACACTAATTTTTACTTTTGAGCAATAAAGGCTGTATTGTTCATCTATCAATATTTTCAGCTTTTTCTAGAGGGGTAGGAAATAGAGGTGCGAGCTGTGCTATCGCATCATTTTTCGCCCTAAATTACACCCAAAAAAGGTATGTTGAACTAATTTTGCTAATTTGATTTTAAATAACTAATGCTTAAATTAATTTTTGATAATTTTTAGTTATTTTACCGAAAGATTGGGTTTAAAGCCTCCCCCTTTTAGGGGGACTTTATGTTATGCTTAAATTCACGGAAAGGTATTCAACCGCTCTAAAAACCTATAGCTACCTAACTTGTAGCGTTTGCACCTTGAAAACTGCGGTCAGACCCCGCGTCGCCGTCAGCTCGCTTGCGGAATGCTGACCAAGAGAAGAGTTATGGGGTTTTGTACAGGAATGCTTGTACTTAGGAATTGCTCGCTCGCAACAAGTATCAGAGAACCAAAGTTTTTTTAAGGTTTGAACTGTACCGTAGGGCATACGGGAACAGGCTCTTGGAATAGAGCAAACGCGCAGGCGTGAGAACCATCCCTGGGTTAGGTGCCGCAAGGTGTTTAATTTAAGTGGACTCGTTGTTGGCGTAGCCTTGCGGAGCGCAAACCAAGAATCCTGGTTTCAGGAGAATCTCCGCGCCTTTAGACCGGAGAGTATGTCAATATCTGTAGCTACTTATCCAAGACATGGACAAGTTTAAATAGGGTTTGCTGAATAAGTCTTTTTAGAGAGTAGGGGAGTGGAGGAGTAGGGTCGTAGGGTCGTAGGGGCGAATGGCATTTGCGCTCCGCAAAGCTGCGAATGGCGTCCGTTCAGGAGTAGGCCAGGGCTAATTCTTTGTCGTCAGAAAATATTATCATGAAATACATTTAATTGTGCAAATAGCTGCGAATTCCACAATAGATGGCTGACCTTGTGGTCTACTCAGGTGAAAAGCGTTTTAATTATTCGGTAATTTGTAATGTTTGACTACTCCCCGCAGCTATTGCCGAGGGGATTCTAAGTTGATACTACGCAACAGGATAAATCCATATTGCTTCGTTTTTTCTTAGCTGACCAAAGATATGCTCTTTGGGGACAAGTCAAAGTGCCCCTACACAGTCGGCTTTAAGTTTAACCCTAGCTTTCTGCTTACTTTTGTCTAAACGTTTGTAGATCGAGATAATAACACAGGACAACTAAAGAAGTCTTGTCTAAACGACTCGCTTGTTTTCATCCCCCGGTTAAAACACGAGGGCTTTCAACGTCGCTTTTCGGTAATTAGCAAACTGCCCAAACAACTTCACTGTAAAATTATTCAGATAAATTTTTATTATTTAGCACAATTTTCTATAGCCTCCTTCAGCATATTCTAGTAACTCTTCCCAAGTCATCCTACTAACTTTCCGCAAATCAATACTTCTTCCACTCCTAAAAATTATTGTCGCTCTTGTTCCTATAATCGTTTCTTGAATATCAACCACTAGATAATTCCGCTTATCTTTTCCCCAGTGAACTTCAGCTTCATCCCACAACTTCATTCCTTTACTTTTAAACATTTGATTTTCCATCCATTTATCATCCCATTTGTAAGGATGCCAATTGTCTTTAAGTGCTTTAATTAAAAAATTATTTGGTGCATCAAAATCTTCTCCATTACTTTTTTTCCAATACCAATAAGAGATCGTAGTCCTAAAAGCATCTTCCAAATCTTGAGAACAGTAATAAATTGCTTCTTCTACTTCTGAATTCAAAAAATCTACACCTATGGTAGTCAAAGCAGGAACATACTTTTTAATTATTTATTGGATACCTTCATCTAATTATAAATAAAGCAAAATTTTGCCTCCATTTTATAAACCAGATAATTAATTAATTTGCACAACTAAAAGGGTAGATTTTAAAGATTATTTTCCCATATTAATTGGCATATAATTAGGGTTTGCTGAAAAACTATTCTTGCTGTTTATAGTAGTCAGTAGTCAGTAGAAATCGTAGATTGAGAGAATCTAATTGGAACAATTATTTCTCAAAACTTCCCGTTTCATCTTCTCCTAATCCTTGCTTTTTGCAGATCACGAGAGCAAAAAACTGGCACTTTTTTCACACAGATAATGGCTCAAATCTTTAGTTGATCAGCTTTTTCTATTTATTCAGCAAGCCCTAATTATTTGATATTATTTTGTACTTTTTCTTTTGAGTTTAATATCAAATCCGGGCGTTGGTGAATCAAGCTATGAAACCTAAATTTTGCCAAATATAAAATGCTTTTCAATTAATAGCTAGGCTATCGCCATTAAAGCACAATCATAGCCGAAATCACCAACGCCCAAATCCGATAGCATCTGTGCTATTCAGTGTTCAAGATATGTAGGGGCGAACGGTCGTTCGCTCCTACTCAATAAAATGTAGAAAAATTTTTGATAAATTGTATAATATCCCCGTTTAGACAGTGTTGACAATTAGTTGAGGTTTGTAGACAAGAAGTGGTTTTTCATTAATGAATAATTGATAATGGATAATTGATAATTACAAGAAGGTTAAAACCGTTACGGAATTGAATATAAGGAAATATTATTTCTTCTCTTGGTCGATTGGATATGGTTAGGAAACCCATCCATCCCACCCTACGGGAAGCTCCGCAACGACCGCTTTTTTCCCCTTAAAAGGGGAGGCTTCAAGGCGCGAATTATTTAATTATTAATTAGTTAATTATTCGGTAAAAGACTATCCCCATCCACTTCTTCCTTCTTCCTTCTTCCTTCTTCCTTCTTCAAGACTTAATCACTCATTTTCAGGAGAGGGAGAAACTTCTACTTCTTGCTCATTTATTGGTGAAGAAATAGACTCTCCATCCTCTTGACCTTCTTCTGTAGTAACTGGTTGTTCTACTTCTTCTTTTTCAGAACTTGCAGGAGACTGAACTGCTTCTTTCTCTTCTACATTATTAGACAATTTTACATCATTAAATAAAGGTCGATTAAAAGCACCTATCTTAAAACCTTCAACATCTGAACTACTAACATAACTCCACATCCAACCAGGACTATAAAGTGGCATCATCACTGCATTTTCCAACAAATATTTCTGAACTTCTATAACTTTTTCTTCTCGTTCTTCTAACTTAGTTGTAGTTCGCATTTCTGTTAGTAATGTATCCAGTTCATCACTGTGATAACCCCCCATCCAACCAGGGGAATGCCACAATGTATAAAGAAAATCTGGGTCATACCAAGACCAACCCATCATATCAATAACACCATTACCTTCTGTTTGACTATTTTCCTGTTGTATTCTGGCATTAAGAGTGCCAATATCCATTGTTTCTAACTTAGTTTTGATTCCCACTTCTTCTAGCTGAGTTTGAAAATTTTCTATTACTTTTTGACGGTTTCCTCCTTTCCAAGTTAAAAGAGTTATTTCTAATGGTTCATCCTCACTATAACCAAGTTCATCTAATAGATTTTTTGCTTCTTCTGGGTCTGGTTTAATACTAAACTCCGAACAAAGTTTTTCATCACTAGGAAACATCACATCCGCGATCGGGCATTCGGAAGGTTTAACTAAACCTGCAAATACTTCCTCAGTTGCTTTTTTGGGGTCTATTGCATAAGTTACTGCTTGTCTTGCTTTCTCATCGTCAAAGGGAGGTCGGGAAGTAACGAACTCTAAAAATACTATTTGACCAGTATTCTCAGCAGTATGAAGCTTGAATTTTGAGTCTTCCTCAAGAGCAGAAATTTCTTCTAGTGGGGGTTCAGTTAAATGAATTTCTCCAGACTTGAGTGCTGCTAAATGCGCTTCCCTTTCTGGCATAGTTTTAACGATCAATTTTTTGATGTAAGGAGTACCAGAATTTTCTACCTGTCGCCCATAATTTTTGTAGTTTGGGTTAGCCTCCAGTACAAGTTGTTCCCCTTGAGTCCACTCAGTAAATTTGAATGGACCTGTACCTATTACTCCTTCTATGCCAAATTTGTTGTTATAGGTTTGAATGGCAGAAGGACATATCATGCTGGAGTAAGGATCGGCGAGAAAGCGGAGAAAGGGACTAAAAGCTTGAGACATTTTGACTGTAACTGTGAGGTCGTCCACAACTTCAACAGTTTCTATTGGTCCCCAACTTTCTGTGGTGTAGTTTTCTGTCTCAGGGTCGATCGCTCTGTCGATGGTAAATTTAACGGCATTCGCATCAAAGGTTGTGCCATCATGGCATTTGATATTTTCGTTGAGTTTAAAGGTATATTCTTGGCCGTCATTGCTGACTGACCATTCTTTGGCTAGGTTTGGTTGGATTTTTCCTTGGTCATCGAAGGCCAAAAGCGTGTCGTAGATTTGATCGATTATTTGTCTAGATAATGGTGATGTTGATTTGTGGGGGTCGAGGGTGTCGGAGTCACTGTAGCGCGCCCAAACGAGGGTACCTGGTTCGGGGATGGTTGGTGTTTCTGAGTTTGTGGTGTTTTGGATGTTGTTGCAGGCGATCGCTAAGGTGGCAATTATTGATGCTACTGCTATAAAACGCCAAATTTTTTGATGAGTTAGTTTCTTGAAAAAATTGTTTAGAGAAAACATCATTAAAATATTAATTTTTTTTTATTTAGCGAGCAAAATTTATAATCACATCACAAAATGTGCTGTATATTTTTCGATGTAGGGGCGAATGGCATTTGCGCTCCGCAAAGCTCCGCTTTACATGTCGCGGAGCGTTAACGGAGTTATGCGGTAGCAAAACGCCCCCTACTTATAGCGTATTGTCTAAGAATTTGCGTAAGTCCTTTCAACAATTAATAATTAATAATTAATAATTAATTATTAACAAATACATCTCCTTGAAAACGGATAGGATTGACTAATCATGAAAATTTTTATTTATTATCCCCTTAAAAGGGGAGGCTTTAAACCACAATTTTTCGGTAAATTTTTAGATTTGACCACAATGCGTTAAGTTTTGTTAAAATATAAAATGTAACCTTCATAAATAATATTAGGTAAAACTTTGTTAGACGAAAAGGCGAAGAAAACAATATTGCGTAAGATTCCTCACGGATTATACATCTGTGGTGTTAAGGATGGTGAGGAAGTTAATGGTTTTACAGCCAGTTGGGTAATGCAAGCATCTTTTGCGCCTCCCCTAATTGTTAATTGTGTAAATAAAGATTCTAAATCCCATGCCATGATTAAGGCTAGTGGGGTATTTTCTCTGAGCTTTTTAGCAGCAGAACAAAAAGATTTAGCTCAACAATTTTTCAAACCTCAACGTCGTGTGGGAAATAAATTTGAGGATATAGAATTTTATCTGGGAGAAACTGGGTGTCCAATTATTTCAGATACTCTTGGTTATGTGGAATGTAAAGTTGTTGGTGCTGTGGAAGAAGGCGACCATACTGTATATGTAGGAGAAGTAATTGCTGCAGGTGTACATCGTGAGGGAGACCCTCTATTGTTAGAAAGTACAGGTTGGAATTATGGTGGTTAATTGTCATATATAGCAATTCCCATGTTGGTGAGGTACAAAATTCCTTTGTTTTAGAAAGTAGGGAGTAGGAAATAAGAACAGAACAAAAACAACTCTACCTCAGTAGCTTAAGAAACACTATATATTAATTGGCACTCAGTGATCGGCTTTTTGATGTTTATGAGTGCTATATAGATATAGTTTTGATGAATAGCTCTTTAGCTCATATCTACTAGATTAAGCTATAACCATTTTTTTGTTAATTTATTACTTTGCCGATTAAATCTAAAAGCATTGACATATAAAGACAAGTGCCTTTTTGGTATCGAAAAAAGTGCAAATTTTTCAGCTCTTCATGCTCAAAAATTTGATATTTTAGGCGCATAGTTGGGCAGAAAAATCATTATTACAATTCTTACTCCTACCTCCTCTAAATTCTCCTGTCTCCTGTCTCCTGCACCTACTTAAAGACTTTTTCAGCAAACCCTAATTATTGATTGATTTATGCCACTAATTAAAGTTCAAACTTCTGTTTCTAAACCAGAAAAAGATAAAATTGACAGCCTCTTAAAAAACCTTTCCTCTGGTATGGCGAAGCATTTTGGCAAACCAGAATCTTATGTAATGACTACTTTTGAATCAGATATTCCCATGACTTTTGGTGGTAGTAGTGATGAACCTGTCTGCTACATGGAAATTAAGAGTATTGGTAGTATGAACCCTCAGCAAACAAAAGGAATAAGTCAAGATTTTTGTCAACAAATTAATCAGGTTTTAGGCGTACCAAAAAATCGAATTTATATAGAATTTTCTGACGCTAAAGGTTCGATGTGGGGCTGGAATAGTTCCACATTTGGTTAAATTTTCTACCTTTTTTCCGAGAATTATATAGGGTAGTTTTAACTCATAATTGAGAGTGAGTAAATTATTCATAATTTATGTTAAAACTGCCCTCATCAAAATATTAAAAATTACAGCGTTTTTCATTTAAGTAGACTACAAAATTATTTCGGGTTAGGGAGTAGAGACCCACCCTTCGACCGCTTTTTTCCCCTTGAAAGGGTCGGCAAAGTAAGCTGAATTATTTAATTATTAATTATTAATTATTTGGTAATAGTCGTGCATTGTCATTATTTTTGTTACGAGAACAGTGGGAGCATCTTGCTCCCATCCCAGGTATTTCTTCTTCTTTGTGCGATAAAATTCCGCCTAAATTAATCAACAAGGCGGAGTAATTAATTCAAGAAATAATACTTATATAGCGCTTCTCAAATTAGTGATATACAGTTGTTTTTCTTTTTTTCTATCCCCTGTTTCTCCAATTACTACTCCCTACTCCTTACTCCCTAAAAAAAACGAATTTTGTACCTCACCAATATGAGAATTGCTATATTGAATAATTCCCATAGCAAAGAATGGGTTGCTTAGGACTTATATTGATAATAAACCTTAGAGAGGGAAATATTTTTCCCACTGTTGCTTGTTGCCTGTTGCCTGTTGCCTGTTGCCTATTCCCTATTCCCTATACTTTAACTTACTTTTAACATAGAAGTATTCAACAAATCACATTCTGAATCTTTTGAATTCCAAGCTAAACCATCAAAAGCAATTTTTTCAATTAAACTAGCTAACCGTAATGCTTTAAGAGCTTGTTCTCCTCCAACTGAAGGTTGATTTCCTCCACCAACACAATGAATAAAATGCTCTAACTCTGCATGAAGAGGTTCAATATTGCTAGTATAAACCTTTTCAATTAAACCATCCTGACGATAAAGAACCTGACCATAATCAGTCACATAATCTGCTGTTGTTTGACGGTGAATCAGAATTTCATTGTTAAGAAAATCTGCCTCTGTCAAAGAATTTTTACAGTGAGCAATAATAGAACGTAATTTTTTATGTGTCACCTTACTAGCAGTTAAAGTCGCCACAATACCATTGGCAAAACCAAGAGTAGCTGTTACATAATCCAAATTTCCAGAACTAGAAACACTACTTCCACTAGCAGTTAGTTTGACAACTGGAGAAGCAACTAAATCTAGTAACAAGTCAATATCATGGATCATTAAGTCCAAAACTACAGACACATCATTAGCTCGATGAGAATAAGGACTCATCCGATGAGCTTCTAAGGCCAATAAATCTTCAGTTTTGAGGACTTTACTAAGTTCTTGAAAAGCAGGATTAAACCTTTCTATGTGCCCTACTTGTAAAATTAGGTTAGTTTCAGCAGCAGTATTTACCAAAAATTCGGCCTCGGCGATACTAGCAGCAATAGGTTTTTCCATTAAGACATGGACTCCTGCTTCTAAACAAGTCATCCCTACAGCGTAATGCTGAAGGGTCGGGACTGCTACACATACAGCATCAACATGAGGTAAAAGGTCTTTGTAATCCTCAAAAAAACGAACTCGATATTTACTAGCAGTATCGAGTCCTCTTTCCACATTAATATCTGCGACACCAACTAATTCTGTATCTTTGAGTAAATTTAGGACACGGGTATGATGCTGCCCCATATTACCAACCCCAATAACTCCTACACGAAGAGATTCTGGTTGACCATGTTTCGTAAAAACGGATGAATATACTTTAGACATTCTATTTAGCACTCCTAGATTCTCCTCCACCACACCTATTTAGAGTAAGGTAATAGGTTTTTTTGTTCAGCCTTTGCAAATTTATCTTATATTTGCTGGCGGGAGCTAGTGCTATAGCTGTAGCTGAAGTCAAAAGTCAAAAGTTAGAAGTCAAAAGTTAGAAGTTAGAAGTCAAAAGTCAAAAGTTAGAAGTCAGAAGTTATAAATTAAATTTTCCCTGTTCCCTGTTCTTTGTTCCCTAACAGTTTTCAATATCTCACAACTCAAAACCAGTATAACTATCGCTATATCTAAAAAATTATCAAAATAATATGGGTCTAAAACCCCGCGTTTTAAGGCGAAATATTTTTGGAGGTTTGCTCAAATCCCCGTTACAAAAATAACTTCTTTACCGAATAATTAAGGTTTAAAGCCTCTCCTTTTAAGGAGAAACAAGAAAAAATTTTCCTTTGATTCAATCCTCTTCCTTTTAGGGAGAGGTAATTATCAATTATCCATTATCAATTATCAATTATTGAAGGGCGTTAGCGGCAGCTTTGCGTCAGGAAATGGCCATTCGCCCCTACTTCCCCTCCTGGGAGGGGTTAGGGTGGGTTGGGAGGGGTTAGGGGTGGGTTGACTTCTGACTCCTGACTTCGTTAAACCCAAATCTAAAGAAAATATTATGATTTTCCCAATTTACTAAAACTCTATGAAATAATTAACTTCAATAAAAATTAAATTGAGGCCAGCAAATATAAAGGTCTTAAATATAAAAATCTGAAAACACCAATCTCTTGTTTATAAAGGGTTTGGTGTTTTCTAATTTTGAGGTAATTTCTAAGAGTCGAAGCAATCAAAAATTAGCTCAATATTTTTCGATGAAAACAATAGTAATAAAAATAGGCACTTCCAGTCTGACTCGTTCTGAATCTGGAAATTTGGCTTTATCCACAATTGCTAGCTTGATCGAGACTATTACCAATCTACGTTCTCAGGGACATCGAGTCGTTTTGGTTTCTTCTGGAGCAGTTGGTGTAGGTTGCGATCGCCTAGGACTAACTGAAAAACCTCGTAATATTGCCATGAAGCAAGCAGTAGCAGCAGTGGGTCAAGGAAGACTAATGCGAGTTTACGAAGACTTGTTTACATCTTTGCGACAAACAATGGCCCAAATCTTACTGACTAGGAGCGAGCTTTCACGACGTAGTAGCTATGTCAATGCTTACAATACATTTCAACAATTGTTACGAATGGATGTAGTCCCAATTGTGAATGAAAATGACACTACTGCTGTGGAAGAACTGAAATTCGGAGACAACGATACTCTATCAGCTTTAGTTGCTGGTCTAGTAGAAGCTGATTGGTTATTTATATTAACCGACGTTGACAAGTTATATTCTGCCGACCCTAGAAATAATCCAGATGCTTTACCTATTACCTTAGTAGAGCGAATAGAACAACTCGAAGAATTTCAAGTTGAAACTGGAGATTCTGTTAGTGGACGAGGAACTGGTGGAATGATTACTAAAATTGAAGCTGCCAAAATTGCCACAGCGGCAGGAGTACGAACCGTCATTACTGATGGCCAAATTCCTGCTAATATACTAAAAATTCTGAATGGAGAATCCATTGGGACTCAGTTTGAACCTCAACCACAACCAGTAAATGCCCGCAAACATTGGATCGCCAATATTTTAGTACCTGCGGGCAAGCTTTATCTGGACATGGGTGCAGTTCAAGCAATTTCTGAATCTGGTAAATCTCTACTAGCTGCTGGTATTACTCAAGTAGAAGGAGAGTTTTATCCATCGGATGCTGTAGAACTGTGCGATGAAGAAGGTGGGGAAATAGCTAGGGGACTTGTGAACTACAGCAATACTGAATTGCAACAAATTCTGGGTTGTCGCTCAGAAGATATACCTGATATTTTGGGCTATACAGGATCTGACACAGTAGTACATAGGGATAACCTTGTCATCAAATGTTAACAGCCTTCAACTGGAAGTCAGTCCTCAGGAGGACCGAGTCAATTGTTCTGCCCAACTATGCGCCTAAAAATACGCTCAAATTTAAGCGTTTTAGACGTGATACCAAGCACTGCAATTCGACCTCAAAAAGGCACTTGTCTTTATATGTCAATGCTTTTAGATTTAATCAGCAAACCCTAATTAGGGTTTGCGCTCATAAAGTATTAGTGGTAGGGGTAGGAGACAGGAGACAGGAGACAGGAGGAACGGGGAATTATAGAGGAGATAGTAGAAAGAATCATCCCTTGATTTTTATGTCCAACTCTTGACCAAAATCCTAAGATTTTGAACCTGAGTCGCCTAAAACCTCGCACTTTTTGATACTTAAAAAGGCACTTACCTTTATCTGTAAAAACTTTGAGATTTAATCAGCAAGCCCTAATTAATTATTAATTATTAATTATTAATTATTAACTAGACAGTGCAAAGTTCTAGGAATAACTATTGCTAGCTAAGGCTTTCAGCTATCTAACTTGTAGGTGCTGTAAGCCTTTTCCAGTAATACTTTTAGTCTTGACAGCTAATCATTCTTTAGAAGAACTTTGTACTCTCCAGTTATTAATTATTAATTATTAATTATTAATTATTAATTATTGAACTTCTTCTTCAAATCATTGTTTCTGGTGGAGCAACATCGGAACCAACTACTAAACTACCTTTAGTAGATTTTAATCCTGGTGTTTGAGTAGTTTCTAAATGTTTATCTGAGTGAGCAACTGAATCAGGAGTGTCTAATTTATCTGGAGTAAGATTTGCTCCTGGACTTGGTTGTTGAGACATCCAATTTAGTCCACCTACTGCGCCGGCCATTAAAGCTGTATAACCTACATATAGATGAATGGGACCTATACCTAATCCAATGTTCTTATTGGATTTAGACCAAGATGGCATTAACCCTTGAAGTGGATCGGACATAGGTAAAGCTTCTGCTAAAGCTACTCCATCAAATCCTAAAGCGTTACCTATACGAAAGATGAATCCTCGAAGATATACATCTTCTGGTAGTTCCTCTGTTTGGCCTTTTTCTATGGCTTCTAGATAATGAAGGGGTACGAAGGTTTGTTTATGAATTTGTTTCATAGATAAACAACGCATTTTTCGTGCTTTTTGTAGTTTTTCCCCTAGTTGCTGTAGATATGTATTTCTTTCTTGAACTAATAAGGCTGCTTTTTCTGCTTTTGTGAGTTTTTTTCGCCGTTTTCGTCGATTATTTTCTGGTGGTAACTCTTCTAAGGAGTTTTGGTTATTTTCTGAGAGATTAGTTTCCATGTTTTGGGTATCTATGGATGCTAAGGTTGATTCGGGTGTAATGTCTGATTCTACGGTAGTAGTTAGGTTGGTACTCATGTTTGTTTGAGGCTGATTTTGGTTATTTTGGATTAACTGTTCCTGATTCATTTTTTGGTAATTAATATTTTCTCTCTGCTCATTGATATTGTGAGAATGAGAGTAAATTGGGTCTGCTGAAGATGTTTTTTCTTCTGGTATTAATGTTCTAGTCAAGTTTTTTAGGCTGAGTTTTATTGGTTCTAGTCCTAACGCTTCGATTTGAGATTGGGTTTGAGCTACTGCTTCTTCTAGAGAAGTTTTTATGTCAGTCAACATTACACTATATACTTGGCTAGTATAAGTTTCAGCTTCGATATTACTCAGTAGCGATCGCCAATTATCTTGACCAATTTCTATAGGAATATGCCCAGAAAAACTATAACCAGATGTAGGTTTTAATTCCATAGTTATGGTTTTA
Organism: Okeania sp. KiyG1; assembly: GCF_014132355.1. Classification (GTDB taxonomy): domain Bacteria; phylum Cyanobacteriota; class Cyanobacteriia; order Cyanobacteriales; family Microcoleaceae; genus Okeania. The sequence continues at coordinate 5,315 of NZ_BLZO01000169.1, read as the reverse complement.
GTTTTATATATAGTTAATAGGAGTAATCTAAGTAATTTATTCTGGAACTTACTGTTAATTCCGGATATAAGAAGCGTGAAGATTTAATTTTTGTTTTTTATACAAGTTTCCAAATATTTCAGTTTCTTCTTTTCCTGGCAAATTTTTCTAACGAGTAACCTTTAATTTATCTATTGCGAAATAGTTTTTGCCATATTTAATATAGTCATTAATTTTATATACAGCAGTTTTCGATTTTATTTTATAAGGTACAAAGTTTTATGCTTTAGGGAACAGGGAACACTTAACTGGGAATGAATAAAAATTATAGATTAGTCTCAAACTGTACTTCACGCTTCCTAAAATTTGCTGTAAATTTTATAGATAGATTAATTGCCTACAAATTAATAATCCAGTTAAAGTATCAATAGAAAGTGCAATTCTACAAAACTATTAACTGAATATACAAATTTTTTTCTCAGATAATTATTGAAAACAGTTTATAGAAGTTGTCAGATACATAGACTACAGTGACCAAAGCATTATCCTAATGCCTATTCGCTACTCCCTAAACCAAAATAATTTTGTAGTCTACTTAAATGAATTGCGCTGTAAAAATGCAATTTTACTGACTACTTGTAAACTCGATCTAGTAAAAATAGTCCTACAACAATTCCGATAAAATGAGCCACAATAATGTGAGTATTACCCAATAGTATAATAATATCCGGTGTAAATTTTTCTAGTTCCGTAGAGTTAAATACAGACGCTCCCATAACTAATGATTCGCCTAATAAAATACCTCCAATTGCTTCTGCTCCTAATAAAGTTAGAGCCATCCCAGCCAAGTTAGTAATTAAAGTCCTTTTCACTTGTTGAGTTGTATCTGCTCTACTTGGCCTTGAAGAAGCTTCAGGCTTTCGTAATTGCCTTGCCAAGCGAGTGTAACGAAATGAAAAGAAGATGCTGACTCCTAGTACTACAAGCCCACAAATTGGAAACAATAGGCTGCCTCCTGCACCTCCTTCATTCATTCGATCAGGTAAAATGAAAACAGCAAATAAAAACATGAAGCCTGAAATTACCCCCAAGACAAGTTGGGACCAGAAACAAGCCCATCCGCCTAACCGGAGTGAATTAGCTACTTGCTTAACAGCAGTTGGTAGGTCTGATAAGTTTGACATATTTATGCTTATGTATTTGTCAATGCTTTGATATACTCACGACGTTGTGCTTGAGAGAAAACGCTACAGGTGGTTTTTGTTTCTCGCGCACCGACCTGACCAGATTAATCTTGTCTGGTGTGACATCTCCCACACTATAGCGTCAAATTAGTGTAAGCTCTCTCGTTTCGTAGCCCCGGTCTCTCGTCGGGTTCCACGAAGCTCTAAGGACGTCTGGGTCCTGTCGCCCTATTTTTTATATTTATCGCGATATTTAAGTCGCGGTCTATTACTATGTCGCAATGCGGACAAGAATGAGTTCTTCCTAAAGTCTCCTAAAGACTTGCCAAAACATTCTTGGAGTTTGCCCAATAAGAGACTGACGCTAGCGATATATAGACCAGTGGCCTAAATATACTTAAAACTTTAACATTTATGCTGATGTTTGAGCAATATGAGAAATGTAGACTTATATTCCCATAAGATTCTGAATTGAGGATTACAGTAGGGGCTTTCTGCGGATATTTGATCGAATTTTGGCAATGTGGTTGACTCTAGGTCAACTCCTTTTAAAAATATATTTAAGAATTGTAAATAAACAACTCTATTTGTAAACTTTATTAAATTCGAGACCCATTGATTATGACGCAACCACAACCTACTACTAAACCTAATCTGGATGAACCAAAATTCGGTTTTAACCAATATTCAGAACGTCTGAATGGCAGAGCTGCTATGATTGGCTTTGTATTAACTCTGGCAATTGAATACTTTACTGGAGAAGGTTTACTATCTTGGTTAGGTCTCAATTAAAGTTTTAGTTATACCTAAATTATACAGAGGGCTACTAGCCACCATATATAATAGGGATTAAACCAATACAAAAGTCTATCTATAATAAAAATATAGTAGAAGTATATTGTTGGTAAGCCTAATATTGTCAAGCACTTACCAACAATTTCTATCTAGTTTGCAACTATACTGCATTAATCTCAATTATTCCTAGAGTGAGAATTAGTTCTCTGTAGCAATTAATTCACTTTCCACATTGACAATTTCAATATATTTAGTATTAATTAATTGCTAAATATTGAATATGCAAGAAAAATCAACAGTAATTTTCTGATTTAAAGTTTAATATGGCAATATAATAAAAGTTATACGTAAATATAGTCATATATAGTCAAGTAATGTCAAATATCTTCGTTGATTTATACAAGCATAGCTACTAAATATTTGACAAAATTTAATAACTCCAAGGCTAAAGGTTTAATAGTATAATGAAATTGGCACGCTTAGTTTCAGACTAAATAATCAGAAAAATTCCGCGCGTCCTCGAATCCTAATATAATTTTAACTCCTTGATTTATGAAATTAGTTGAGAGACATATCCCATACAAAAATCATCGGTTTTATGCTGAAATTGATCGACTGTGTTTATTGTCTAAAAATCTCTATAACTATGCTAATTATTTAGTTCGTCAGTCTTTTATATTTGAAAAGACAAATCTATCTTATTATGACCTGCAAAAAACACTCTCGACTCAATCAGATTATCAAGCAATTCCAGCTAAAGTATCTCAACAAATCTTGATGGTACTAGATAGAAACACCGAAAAGTTTTTAGCAGCGAACGAAGTTTATCAAACAGAACCCATCAAAGTTTAATGCTCGTCCTCGTCTTCCTAGATATAAAAATAAAATAACGGGAAGAAATCTTGTAGTTTATACCACACAAACCATCAGCAAGAGGCAATTAAAACAAGGAATTATTAATCCAAGTAAAACAGGGATTTATCTCAAAACTTTAGTGCCTACTTCACAAATTAAACAAGTTCGTCTCGTCCCTAGACTTAACCATTATGTAATAGAGGTGATTTATGAGAAATGCGAAAAACAATACGAGCTAGAAAAAAATCGTTGTGCCAGTATTGATATAGGATTAAACAATTTAGCTACATTTTCATGTCGGCGACAGCCGAAACTTTTAATCAAGCGCCGGAATAAAACCCAAGAGTGATAAATGGCAGACCGTTAAAATCTATCAATCAATACTATAATAAAGTTAAAAGCTTCCTACAATCTCAACTCCAGGAAAATCAATCAAGTAAGAGACTGAAAAAGCTTATGTAATAAAGAGAGAATTTAAAATCAATGATTATCTTCATAAATCATCTCGTTTGATTATTAATACCCTGATTAATCAGAAAATAGGAACATTGATAATAGGGCACAATGAAGAGTGGAAGCAGAAGATAAATTTAGGGAAAAGAAATATTTCATAACTTTGTATCTGTTCCCTATAACAAGTTAATAGAAATGTTATCTTATAAAGCCAAGATGGTAGGAATAGATGTAATTATTACAGAAGAATCTTATACCTCCGCATCAAGTTTTATAGATAATGATTTGATTCCTGTTTACAACAAAAGTGAGAAAAATCAAGTCACCTTTTCTGGAAAAAGAATAAAGCGATGCAGCGCGGCCAAAGGGGTTTTCCCCCATGAGCGACTGCATCAAGACAAAGAGGAATGCAATTGTACCGCAAGCATTGGATTAATCAATGAGTTACGTCAACGGTTCTCTAAACATAATGAAAAAAGCAGCTCCCTTATGTCTTTGACCATGGGATAGAGGGTGTTGTAGTTCACCCAGTCAGAGTAACACCTGCAAAATAAGGATTAGTCATATTTGACTATATTTTTACGAACTATAGTTAGTTTATTAATATCTATAAGGATATAAAGGGCATTTATTAGACAATTAGTTAATTCCCTTGAATCTAAGAAACTTACGAGTAAATTTAAGTTGTATCAAATTAAGCTTATGATTGAAGCTTTATGGCCAAAATTCTTGAAGGCTGCTTATCGAAAAGAGCCTTTAGCTAGTTTTTTCGTGACAGTAGGATCGGTTGATGCTGTTATTGGTGGTTTAGGGGCAAGTTGGTCTCTGTTTTTCCTGGGGATGAGTACAGTAGGAGTCGCTATTATATTACGTTTCTGGTTGTTACAGCGTTCTCATCTCGATCGACCTACTCCTGTTCCAGAATATTATCTACCGTCTAATTCTTCTCGTCCACAACTGCCAATTTTAAATAGAAAGAAAAATCATCTTCCTTAAAATTATATGATCGGCAATAATTCTTCATCTCCTATCAAAATTAGTCAAGCTTTTGATATTCGTGGCTTTTTGATTAAGATTAAGCATATACCTTATTTATGAGAATATTGCCTTACTAGACCATTCTGTAGAAAACTATAGTCATTTAACTTTAGATTGAGACAAAACTTTCTTGTTATGAGGGAGTTTCAAACGAAAAAACGTCTCATCTTTAAGTTAAACTACTATATAACCATATTTATAGTTTATTTGAACACTCGGTACTTGGTAAACTTACTTTGATTAAGCAGGCTAAGTTTATAGAGTTGAGCTTACATGAGATTAGTTTTCAGATAGAGATATTAAAAATTTAGCTATAGGAAATTATTCAGCACTGGGAGCATCAACTATCAAGAAGATTAGGTAAGTTTAGGTAAGTAACTTGTCCTAAAATAAAGTATAGAATGCGGACATTTATCTATTTATTATTCTCTACTTCCTACTCCCTTTTCGCTCAAATTTATTGTCAAACGCTAAAGATGGTACTGTTATATATGTGGAGAGTCTAAAGCAATAGTAGTAGGTAAGACATTTCTTACAATTCAGGAAAAATTAAGGACGGTTAGAAGTTGAGAAAAAAAGTTTTAGTGCCTGAAATGATTATTTGTTAAAGTCGATCGAAGTTTTATCAAAAAATAAAAAATGGGAACCCTCGGTTCCCACTTTCCTGATTTTTTAGATTTTTTCTGAGTTGCTGTTGTTGCTTTTTGACTTGCCTTAATCTAGCAGTTCCTCCTCTCCCTTTAATATTTCTTCCCTGGTAACGAGGAGACTCCCACCTTTTTAATCTTTGTGCCATATATAAAAATACCACCTCATTTTAGTAGAAGTGGGCAGAGAGAGACTCGAACTCTCACGACCGAAGTCGCCACATTTTGAGTGTGGTGCGTCTACCAATTTCGCCACCCGCCCTTACTTTGACTATTATAATCATTTCTTGTCAAATTTTGCAAGAGATCCAAATATTTTTGACTACTTGACCATCTATCAATTTCTCTAGCACGCAATACAGGT
>NZ_BLZO01000168.1 GCF_014132355.1 Okeania sp. KiyG1 | reverse complement strand
GTCAATCAAACTATTGAAGCATCTCGGAAATTTTTTGAATTACCTGAAGATGTAAAACAAAACTACCGTCAAGAACTCCAAAAGTTTATCCCAAAACTTCCAGGGGTTACGTTCCTTTGTATGGAGAATTTCTGAGTCAAGAAGTTGGGTTTGACTCCAAAGAACTTTTTGATTTAGGTATAGAAAGACCTCTATCCGATCAACCCTTTACAGGTCCGACAGTTATACCTGATGATAGTGTAGCTCCAGGTTTTGCTAGTTCTCATTATCAGCTACAAAATGAAATTATGACAAAGGTAACTCCTAAATTATTAAAAGGATTAGCCTTAGCTTTAGGATTAGAAGCAAATTGGTTCGATCGATATTTTACAGAACCGACATTAATTCAGCGCACGATTTATTATCCAGCAGGGGTGGGAAGAGCAGGAAAACATACCGATAATGGCATATTTACTGTTTTAATTCAAGAATATTTTCCTGAGCCTTCTTTGAGAGTTCATACTAAAGAGGAATGGATAGATGCTCCCTGTGTAGAAGATGCCTTTGTGATTAATTTAGGGGATATGTTGCAAATGTGGACAAAAGGATTATTTGTCAGTACACCACACGAAGTAATTCATCGTAATTCTGATTCAACTAGGATATCAATTCCCTTCTTTGTTTATCCAAATATTGATGCAATAATTGAACCATTTAGTACTACAGAAAAAATTAGTTCTAAAGAAGTAATGCTGAAGAATTTTGTGTCAATTTGGGAAACCCATGAAGGGGCTGGTAGGGCTCAAGAATTAGTGTAGGAAAAGAAAGGCTGTTTGTATTTTCAAAAAAGAGGAGTGCATCGCAACTGGAAATACCACGGAAAAATTTCAAAATGCGATTCTCCTATTTTTAGATATGGCATTCTCTGTTGAACGAGGTGCATCTACCATCCCTCATTATCCCACTTAAACTGAAAACCTTGTGGGGAGCAGGGGAGTAGGGAGCAGGGGAGTAGGGAGAAAGAATCATAATTGATTCTGACGATTTAGTAAAAAAGCCAGAAGCAACTATCAAAGCTTATTGCAAAGCTGTAGATATACCATTCGTAAAAGAAGCTTTAGAATGGAAAGCTGAGTCTCAAACTCAAATCAATGAATGGGAGGGTGGATGGCATACTTATGCACTCTCAAGCTCCTATTTCCATGAACCGAAGCAAAGAAATTATGTGAGTATAGAAGATAACGCTCACTTAAAACAAGCATACGAGTATTGTTTACCTTATTACCAAAAACTTTATGAATATCGGTTGCGTATTGAATAAGCTGTTGCGCATTATTTATGCATAGCGATAGATATTATAGAACCCCTGAGTGGATCTATTTAAAAATAGAGAAGGAGATGGGAAGATGGGGAGATGGGGAGATGGGGAGATGGGGAGATGGGGAGATGGGGAGATGGGGAGATGGGGAGATGGGGAGATGGGGAGATGGGGAGATGGGGAGATGGGGAGATTGAGCATTTTTCTACTTTCAATATATCAAATTATCATTAAATATCTCCAATAATCAAAAATCAAATCAATTATTGCACTTTTATTTATCAATTCTTTCCCTCTACTCCCCATTCTCTAAGGACGTTGCATACAATGTCCCTACTTTTGGAGGAGACGCATAAAAGATACGGTTAGGGGTTCTATAAAAATAAATGATTAATGAGTATGTTGAGATAGCCAATTATTATGACAACCTATTAACAAGTGGATACTTTAACTATGATTCCCTTAGCAATATCTTGTACAACTTACTTGGTCCTAGAAGAAAAGTTTTAGATATTGGCGTAGGGACTGGATTACTGACTGAAAAAATGCTCTCCTTGGCAAACTATAACATTGTTGGCGTTGATTTTTCTCCCCGAATGTTGGAAATTGCTAAGAAGAGATTAGCAAATTCAGGTGTTAAGTTGATTTGTGAAGATATTATAGAATTTGAAAGTAAGGAAAAGTTTGAAGCTATAGTTTCAACTGGAGGTGTTATTTGTATATTGGAAGAAGATGGAGAATATAGAATTTGTAGTCACATAACCGACTTAGAAAAAAATAAGCAGTTGCTGACAAAATTACACAGTCAGTTAGACGAGGGTGGATTATTAGCATTGGGAATTCAGGGAGGTCATACCAACTATAAAAAGGAAATCAAAGATAAGATTTTTTATGAGCAGAAAATCAAGAAAGAGGGAAATTATCTTGATAAGTGGTATGTGTTTTCTCAAGCTAATGGAGAAATCAAGAGCGAACAATTTTGCCGTTTTTATGTTTTTGATGGACGACAGACAAATAAAGTCCTGACTGATGCTGGATTTCAGGAAGGATATAAGATTATTGATGACAAGTTTTTGGTAAGCTACAAGTAATATAGTAATTATGACACAATTAATGAATGCAGTTATGCTAACTGGGTATGGCGGACTGGAAAAATTAGAATATACCCAAGTACAAAAACCCATTCCCCAGCAGGGAGAAGTTTTAATTAAAGTGGGTGCTTGTTCTGTTAATAACACAGATATAAATACCCGTACAGGATGGTATGCAGCAGATGAAGGGTTTCAAGAAATCCTTCAAGATACTAAGAAAAATGATGAGGAAAAATCTACAGGTTGGTCTCAGACTGGGATAAAATTTCCCAGAATTCAAGGTGCAGATATTGTTGGTGAAGTTGTAGAAATAGGTACAGATGTAGAACCTAAATTTCTCAATCAAAGGGTAATTGTTGACCCGTGGATAAGGGGGGAAAATCTGGAAAAATATCTATATGTAGGCAGCGAATTAAATGGAGGTTTTGCTGAATATGTTGCTATTCCTGCCACCAATGTTTGTCTGATTAATTCATCTCTGTCAGATGTGGAGTTAGCTACCGTACCTTGCTCTTATTCTACGGCAGAAAATCTCTTGACAAAAGGAAGAGTTAGTGATATAGATACTGTTGTAATTATGGGTGCTTCTGGCGGTGTGGGGAGTTCCGCCGTTCAGTTAGCTAAAATAAGAGGGGCAACGGTTATAGCAATTGTCGGCAAAAATAAAGAACATTTAGTTAAGGAGTTAGGTGCTGATTATATTTATCCTCGCAACGATGAATTAGCATCAAATTTGGCGAAGCATGAAATTACTGTTTCCGTGGATGTGGTAGGTGGAGAATATTTTGAGATAATTTTCAAAGCACTGAGTATTGGGGGACGGTATGTAACAGCAGGAGCGATCGCCTCTCCCATCGTTGACCTAGACTTGCGAGATTTGATTTACAAGAATACAGAAATGATCGGAGCAACTCGCTTTGAACCTCAAGTGTTTCAAAACTTACTTCAGTAATTGAAAAAGGTCTCTTGAAACCGCGAGTAGCTAAAATTTTTCCCCTGAGTGAAATTAAGGAAGCTCAGAATTTTTTTCAAAGTAAAGGCTTTTTTGGAAAAGTTGTGATTACGCCATGTTAATCTTATTGTGTAGCAAAGTTTCACTAAAACTAACTATCAATTAAGAGAAGAAAAAAGAATGACAGAATTAATGAACGCTGTTGTCCTCACTGGATATGGTGGACCTGACAAATTAGTTTATAATCAAGTTCCTAAACCTACTCCCCAGAAAGGAGAAATATTAATCAAAGTAGGAGCTTGTTCTATAAACAATACAGATATAAGCACCAGAACAGGTTGGTATGCAGCAGATGGAGGTTTTCAGGAACTACTGGAAGACAAAGACAGCTACGAGGAAGGAAAATCAACCTGGAATATGATGGGTGTTCAATTTCCACGAATTCAGGGAGCTGATATAGTTGGGGTAGCAGTTGAAGTTGGTGAAGGTGTTAATCCAGATATCCTAAATAAACGGGTTATTGTATATCCTTGGATTCGTACTGCTAAACTTGCAGACTATCAGTATGTTGGCAGCGAAATTGATGGAGGTTTTGCAGAATATGCTGTTATTCCAGCGACTAATGTTTACTCAATTAATTCCGATTTGCCTGATACTCAGTTAGCAACACTACCATGTGCTTATTCTACAGCAGAAAATTTGGTTACAAATGCAAGAGTTTCAGCTAAAGATACAGTAATAATTACAGGAGCATCTGGTGGTGTGGGTAGCGCGGCCATTGAGTTATGCAAAATTCGCGGAGCAGTAATTATTGCTATTGTGGGGGCGAATAAAGAGCACTTAGCTAAGGAATTGGGTGCTGATTACGCTTATGTTCGTGACGAAAAACTTGCCGAAAATTTGGCGAAGCATGAAGTTACAGTGACTGTCGATCTGATAGCAGGAGAATATTTTAGTCTTGTTTTCAAGAGCTTGGTTGTTGGAGGAAGGTATGTTACTTCTGGGGCAATTGCTGGTCCATTGGTTGAGTTGGATATGCGAGATTTGATTTACAAGGATGTGGAGGTGAGAGGAGCAAACCGTTATGGGCCAGAAGTGTTCCAGAACTTGCTGGGATATATTGAACGAGGTTTGTTAAATCCTGCAGTTGCTAAAGTTTTTCCTTTGAGTCAAATGCAAGAAGCTCAGAAATTTTTTCAAAGTAAAAAGTTTTTTGGAAAGGTTGTGATTACACCTGAATAATTACTCGGCGTTGGTAAAGCGCGTGTATGACATTAATCTTAATTCTTTAGGAGTCAGGAGTCAGGAGGGAAGAAAAAAGAAGAAACCCTGAGTAGAAGGAGAAAGTTTTTCGGGGAGCGTATAAGGTCACGGAGTTCTATCGCGCTCTTATCCGGACATGGTATCATACCTCAAATTACCAACACCTAATTACTCTTAATATTCTTATATTCTGGGGGGGGTGACAAGGTAACTATATCTCCAGTCAGTAGCTTAATAATCCATTCTGATGGCTAATTTTTTCTGGAGAGAGGCTAGATAAAAAGTTTATAGAAAAAAGGTTTTTACCTTATTTGTCACCCCCTTCAGCTGATATATATTAAGTAAATAAAAATCAGGAAAAAATGCAAGTATTAGAAACGAAAAGCCATTTCAACTGCCAAGAATTTGATGATTTTCTCATTGAGGAAGTATACCTAGAAAATGTTTTAGTCAAAGGCAATGAAATATGGTTTCGCTATCTCTTAGATGGAGAAAAAATTGATTGTTCTGTCAAGTATGACTCAATCAGTTTAGAAGATACAAATTTAGCCTCTCCTGCTCGGGTAAAATGTTTTGCTGTAGTTATTGCCGTATTATTTAGCCTACGCTTTTCTAGTGTACTTCCCCAAAAAATTGATTTCAGCAAATACAGCCAATTCATCGATCGAGAATTACTGAATTTCTTGCAAACTACGATACCCAAATGCTGGAGTGAAAATCGCTATCAAGTAGGCAAACTTGTGTACCAAAGTCCAGAAATGAAGGTTGACGAATCAGTACTTGGTCAAGATGTTACCTATCCTATTTTCGAGTTAAAAACCGAACAAAATACTGTAGATGCAATTATAGGTTCAGGTTCAGGTAAAGATAGTTTGCTATGCAGTCTAATATTACAAAAAGCTGGAGTTAATTACGATATTCTAACTTGCTTATATAATTCCTATGGCAATATTGAAGAACAAAAAGAACTTTTTACTCAAACCAGCGAACATTTAAACTATAGAAAGCAGCATTATATCTACTTCCAGGACTCTTATTATCCTTGGCTTCAACAAAGGTTTGATCGTTATAACATAGTCGCTCGCACTCAAGAGTATTTTGAGTACAAAAAACCTTTTCATAATATTGCTGGAGAAAATATCATCCTTCCTTTTCTTCTAGCACCCATTCAGGCAATTCATAAAATTACTCTGCTGCTAGTTGGTAACGAAAAAAGTGCTGATGCTCCTAATTTAATCGATAAATATTCAGGAGAAACAGTCGCGCATCAATGGGTAAAAAGCTTAGAAGCTGGTGAAAAAAACAGAAGAACAGATGGCAAGAATGTTTACCGAAATATTGTGGTTTAAAGCCTCCCCTTTTAAGGGGATAATAAATAAAAACTTTCATGATTAGTCAATCCTCTTCTTTTCAAGGAGAGGTAATTCTAAATTCTAAATTCTAAATTCTAAATTCTAAATTCTTGAATAATATTCATCATGCCAGTTTAATAAAAGCTATTCACGATGTGAAAATATTTGACTTAGTTTTTCAATTAGGAGACCAACTACCTTACGCCACAAATTCTTGTAATATCCAAAAACCTTGGTGTTGTCGTTGTGAAAAATGCTGCTATGTTTTTGCTGGTTTTTGTGCTTATGGAGATATAGAAAAGGTAATTAAAGCTTTTGGTAAAGACCTCTTCGCCATGGAAGAAAATTTACATATTTGGTCAGAATTACTAGGATTAAAAGGTTATATTCCTTGGGAATGTGTAGGAATGCCTGAGGAAACTCAACTTTATTTTTATAAGGTTTATCAACAAGGTGTGAGAAATCAGGCGTTCGCGGAGCGTGGCGTCAGCTGTATCGCTCTGTTTGAAAAGGAAATTTTGACACCATTACAAAATAGTGGTAAGTCTGTAGAAAATTATTTTCAGCAAATTCAGAATCAATTCGGTCAAGTGTATGAAGATCATCATACTATGCCAGAATGGTTGTGGCAAAAAATTAGTCCGATTCTAGGGAATTGTTCCCAGTAATAGTTCTAGTTAAGGATAAATCATGGGTAAAAATAAACGATATATAAACTTCTAAAAGATGGTAACATAGCCAATATTTAGTATATACAAAATAGAGAAAATAAACATGAGTTGTCAAACATATATAACTAACAAATTAAAGTATTGTAGTACCTATGAACTGAACATTCAAGATAAGTCACGTCTGCAAAAAAAAACCTTAGAAGAATTTATTTTACAAAAAGTTGTTTCAGGTAAATTTCGCAAGTGGAAAGTTAATGAAAATCACAAACAAGAAATTTACCAAGGCATTTCACATAATATTAATAATGAGCAACCTATTAAATTCACTTTTGGTTTGGAGGTTATAAATTATATAGTTTTTTTCCATTTCCTGAAGTAGATTGGGCGGATTTTTTTGCGATTTCTTATTATTGTCAATATGTGGCTCCAATTTTGTTAGTCTATCCACCAGGAGTAGACTTTACTTTTATGCTTGATAGTAAAATATTAACAAAGATAAATAATATTTCTCTAGATGAAATAAATATGTACCAAAATTCATTTAAAAACTTATTAAAGAATTTGCAAGATTTTTTCCGAAAAACCTAAAGTTAAATGTGCAAAAATCCTCCGATTTGTATAGTGATAGTGAATTTGAATAAAAGTTTCAAGAAAGTTTTGAAAAGGAAGTATAAAACTATGAAAACTTAGATTAAAACAGCAAAAATGCCTTATTAAGATCATCAGAAAGGAATCTAAAACTGAATGGTGTTCAAAATATTACTCATTTAGAAGAAGAAGAAAAAAAGCTAATATTAAATGGGCAGCTATTGCTCATGAAGCTTACTGCAATATGAGTAAATTACACGAATTTGTTTCAGGAAAACAGAAAGAAAAAATTTACTTAAATACAGTTCCCTATAGAAATGCAATAGCTATTGGTTCAACGAAAAATTCTGTAACAACTTTTTGGACTGGTGTAGGTGTTTTAGAAGAAATAGAAATCGGAAAATATAAAGATTGGATACTAAATCCAAGTCATATCATGTCCGGTAGCATCGATATTGTATAGAGAAGGTAAGGAAGAAGGAAGAAGTAGGGGCGATTCGCGAATCGCCCCTACAAGAGAAGGAAAACCTTATATGGCGCTAGATATTTCCCCAACTTTATACACAAACGATACCAACGGACATGATATCAATTAGCTCAACTTCTAAAATATGGTTATGCAGAAGAAAATCTAGAGTTGTTTTCTGAAAGCAATTTGAGGAACCTGAGAAAAATAAAAATAACCGATCATAATTTTTTTCTTCATCTAGGGCGTTATTAATCTTAAAAAATCACCTAAATAACTTATAATTAATATTGTTAGTTTGAACAAGGAAGTAATAGTAAACTATGACCAAACAGAAAGTTGGCTACATCGGCACCGGTGCAATGGGTAAACAAAACATCTACAAACTGCTAGAGGATGGGTATGAAGTCCAAGTTTATGATAAGTATCCAGAAGCAGCAAAACCAGTTATTGCCAAAGGGGCAATTTGGAAAGATAGTCCCAAGGAAGCTGCTCAAGGGATGGATTTGGTAATTACTAATTTACCCTTGCCCGATCATGTACTAGAAAATATGTTAGGAGAAACTGGAGCAGCAGAAGGTATGAGACCGGGTGCAACTTGGATGGATTTTTCTACGACTGACTACCATAATACCCAACATATAGCAGGAGAAGCACGTAAAAAAGGAATACTCAGTTTAGAATCTCCTGTGAGCAATCTTTCTCACATGGGTGTAGATTTTTGTAATGTTAGTTACTACGTTAGTGGCGATCGGGAAGGCTACGATCTGAGTAAAGAAACCCTTGATGCGATCGGCAAAATTTCCTTTTTTGTTAGTAACACTATCGGTGAAGCTCAAACAGTAAAACTCCTAACCAACTTGTTGTTTTATTCACAAATGTTGGTATTAGGGGAAGTGTATATGATTTGCAAAATATATGGCATTCCCTTGTTATGGATGTGGGATTATATTCGATCTTCCATAGGAAATAGTGTGGTGACAGAGCAAGTAAGTCCCTTTATTTTTGATGGCAGTTATGATTATTCCTGTTCCTTAGAAATTACTGTAAAAGATACAGATTTAACAGTTAAATTAGCCGATGAATTAAATCTTCCATTACCTATAGGGCGTATTGTGGAAGAGCGATATCGAGAAGCTGGACAGAAATATGAAGCCCATGATAATCATGTGAAAGTTACTAAATTAATTGAAGAAGACAACAATTTAGATTTGCGGTTGCCTGATTTTACAGCTCCTTCTCCTTATGGTTTAGACCGGAGTTACATTCATTCTGAAGAAAGAGCAACTGATAGTTTTGGGCGCACTAAACCTCTTCCCTATCAATTAGAATATGCAGCACCGAAACCATTAGAAGATGAGAAGTTAATGGATATTGCTAAATCTCTCACAGATTTTATGGCTTATATTAATTACTTAGTCTTAGGAGAAGCTAACGATCTAGGGAAAGGTATGGGATTAACTGATGAGTTATTAGTGGATGTGATTCGTTGGAGTGTTGGAACCTGTTGGATATCCGATAATACTGATACTTATCAACCTAATCCAGAGATTGTGGAGAAGATTAAATCCTTTGATTTTAGCAGTAAAGTCAAACTTCCAGTTATGACAAAGATGCTGGCACATCTGAGTAGTTAAAAGAAGTTTTTTGTTTGTAGTTAGGCTTTAGCCCAGATATAAATAGGGTTTGCTGAAAAAGTCTTTTTTTAAGGAGTAGGGGACCCACCCTAACCCCTCCCAGGAGGGGAAAAGGGGAGTTGGGAAGAATTTTTTTGCCCAACTCTTCTAAAAATGTGCTCCTTTTTGAGTATGAAGAGCTGAAAACCATGTACTTTTTCAATACCTAAAAAGGCTAAAACCTTTACCTGGTAATTATTTTAGATTTAATCAGCAAACCCTAAACATTTGAGGTGCTAAAGCCCAACTACGAGCTTAATTATAAGTGTTTTACCAGACATAATATAATCAAAAACAGGAAACTATTAAGTGTCAATATCAACACATTGTTATATGGAAATAGTATAATAACCTGAAAATTATAAGTTTAATATTTTTATATGCACAAAAATAAAGAAGATCCAGAAAAATTTCTAATGATGTAGAAGAGTGGGTCTTTGGTGCGGAAATAGCTAATAGGTTTACTGATGAAGCCGAAAAACATATACCGGATTATTGGAGAGTAATAGAGCTAACAATTAATATACTTAAAGATAATGTAGCTCAAGATGGATATATTATAGATGTAGGTTGTGCAAGTGGAAATACATTGTTGTATTTATACAAACAGGATTTCCAAAATTTGTTTGGAATAGATTCTTCTCAAGAAATGTTAAAAGTAGCTGGTAAAAATCTGAGTAAAGTTGATAAAGATTTTCCCTCAAGACTATTTCAATCAAAAACATTTGTTCAAAATATGACTTTTAATGCTATTCTTTGTAACTGGACTCTTCATTTCATCAAAGAAAGAGAAAAATACTTAAAAGATATTTTTGATTCTCTAATTAGTAAAGGATTATTTATCCTGACAGAAAAAACACTGCAAAGTCAAATAACAGAAAATCAATATATACTTTTTAAACAAAACAAAAGATTAAGTAATGAAGAAATTGAAAGCAAGAAACAACAATTAGAAGGTGTGTTACATCCCTTGTCTGTAACACAAAATCTAGAGTTATTAACTAACACTGGTTTTTCTCAAATAGAAATAATAAATGCTAGACTTGGATTTGTCACTTTTTTGTGCATAAAACCCTAAGTATCTGAAAAAATTTTCATTAATGGATAATGGATAATGGATAATGGATAATGGATAATGGATAATGGATAATGGATAATGGATAATTACCTCTGGTTAAAACCGCTACGGAATTGAATATAAGGAAATATTATTTCTTCTCTTGGTCGATTGGATATGGCGAGGAGACCTCGCCATCCCTCGACCGCTTTTTCCCCTTAAAAGGGGAGGCTTTAAACCAGAATTATTTAATTATTAATTATTAATTATTCGGTAAATTATAGTATCTTAGCTACCAATAATGGAAAATAACTCTTTTGTAACAGTTAACAACAAACGCTTCCACTACATTTGGCTACGGGATAATTGTCTTTCTGAAAAAAGTCGCCATCCTACCTCTTTTGGGAAACTCTATGACTTCAGCGAAGGAAAAGAAATCCCAAAGCCAAAATCTGTAGAGTTAACAGATGAAGAATTAATAATTGACTGGGACGAAAACCCTCCACATCGCAGCATCTTTCCTATTGAATGGTTGATGACTTATGCTTACGATCGCAACCAAAATGACCACAAGGACAAGCATAAAGAAGCACAAAGTCGCTATCCAGAAGAATTTTTGTGGAATAAAGCTTTGTTGGAGAACTATCTATCTGAGTGGGAAAATTCTAGTTTCGGGGTTT
The DNA here is from genome assembly GCF_014132355.1 of Okeania sp. KiyG1. Taxonomy (GTDB): domain Bacteria; phylum Cyanobacteriota; class Cyanobacteriia; order Cyanobacteriales; family Microcoleaceae; genus Okeania. The sequence continues at coordinate 10,252 of NZ_BLZO01000168.1, read as the reverse complement.
CTCAAGGATGGAAATATCAGCTTTTTAGATATGGTTTTAGTTTAATCCATGACTTAACTCCACAAAAACATCAGGATTTTCTGGCTTCTATTGGACCGATGCTCCATACTGAAGCAGGAGCTTTCTATGACATCGAGTACAAACCTGGAGCGAACGACTTAGGAGATACTTGCTATACTCTCACCCCTCACACTGATTACACAAACAGAGATTATCCTCACTTGCTAACTTGCTTTTACATGGTTAAAAATGAATCGATAGGAGGAGAATCGATTTTAGTGGATGGTTTTCGTGTTGCTAAAGACTTTGGTGAAAAATATCCCCATTACTTTCGATTATTAGCTCAAACTCCCATCCAGTTCCGTCAATTCTATCAAGATTGGCAGTATTTTTATACTAGAAGTAGGTCTATTTTTAAGTTGGATGATTCTGGAGATTTAGTTGCGATTACTTTTGCTCACTTCCACGCTAGTAATTGGAATATTCCTTTCGAGCAGATGGAGGAGTTTTATCAAGCTTATGCAACCTTCTTTAACTATCTCAAAAATCCAGATTACCAATACTGTTTCCGTCTGGAGAAGGGAGACTGCCTGCTAATGAATAATCATCGGATTCTTCATGGCAGAAAGTCTTTCGACCTCAGTTCGGGAAGCAGACTTTTGAGGGTAGGATATTTACTTTGGGATTATATCACAGGAAGAGAGAATTTTCAGCAATATAAAGATTTATATCTGAGTAAATAGCTGTTGCACTTGTATCCTATTCTTTTAACTGAAGAGTGTAAATTTTTCAGAAAATTATGAAAATATCTAAAATTACTGTCTATCAAGTAACTTTACCCCTAGAACATCCTTACCGACTATCAGGTGGTAGGTTGTATTTTGACAAACTGGATTCCACAATCATTGCGATGGATACAGATGAAGGAATTCGGGGTTGGGGAGAAGGATGTCCTTGGGGTTCAACCTATTTACCTGCTTTTCCACGGGGTGTCAGAGCTGGAATTGAAGAACTCGCCCCCCAACTGATAGGACTCGACCCCAGACGCATTGATTTTATTTATCGGACGATGGATACTGCTCTACCGGGTCATCCTTATATTAAATCTGCTCTGGACATGGCTTGTTGGGATATTCTGGGTAAATCAACAGGTTTACCACTTTGCGAATTGTTTGGCGGTCGTCTTGACCAAGAAATAACAATTCAAAATTCTGTTCCCACAGGTACCCCAGAAGAAATGATTGAATCTATTAAGAGGGGTCAAGCAAAAGGGGAGACTATTCATACCTGTAAAATTGGAGCAGATGTAGCTTTAGATATTGAGAGAATTCAAGCGATCGGTGCTTATTTACCAGCTAATGAAACTGCAACTTTTGATGTGAATAGAGCTTGGTTAGTAGATGAAGGTATGAGGGTAATGAATTCGGTAAAAGAACCGATTTTGTATTTTGAACAGCCTTGTGAAACTTATGAAGAGTGTCTACAGTTACGTCAATTGACTTATCATCCTATTATTTTAGATGAATGTATTCAAGCTTATGGTCATGTTGTTCGCGCTCAAGCTGACCGTGCTTGTGAGGCAATTGGGTTGAAGATTGGTAGAGTAGGAGGATTAACCAAGGCCAGACGTATCCGAGATTTTTGTGTGGAAACAGGAATTAGGATGAATATTGAAGTTACTGGAGGAAGTGTAATTGGAGATGCAGGATCAGTTCATCTAGCTCAGAGTACCCCACTAACTCACTTGCGAGCAACTTGGTTATGCCATGAAATGTTGACTGTAGATACAGCTAAAGGTGGTCCTCGGAATAAAGGAGGTAAAACTTCTGCGCCAGAAGCTCCAGGGTTGGGTGTAGAGCCAATAATGGATGTTTTGGGTGAAGCGATCGCTGTGTATCAATAAAATATAGCAATCAGTACTTACGCAGAACCACATCTAGTAGGGGACAAATGGCCGTTTGCTAACGTAGAGCTGCCGAATAGCACCCCTACAGATGGCGTATAATTTGAGATTTTGCGTAAGTCCTGCATTCACCTCTTCAGTTGGAGAAAAGTTTATTGATATAGGTTTTAGATGAAGATATCTCGAATTTCTGTCTATAAAGTCCCCTTGCCCCTAGAATATCCTTACCGTCTATCAGGGGGTCGATTGTATTTTGACAAGCTTGATTCCACGGCGTTGCTGAAAAGTAATGATAAATGTTGTAGAATTCAAAACATGAAATGTCCGAAATGTAACTCCACCCAAACTAGGAAAAATGGCCGAAGACGTGGCCAACAGTGTTTCCAATGTCGAATCTGTGGTCATCAGTTCGTTGAATCCCCTAAGAGTCAACCCTATTCACCACAGATTAAAGAACTATGTCTAAAGATGTATCTCAATGGCATGGGTTTACGAGCTATCCAAAGAGTAACAGAGGTTCATCATACAACCATTATCAAATGGATTAAAGATGCAGGTATAAAATTACCAGATGCCCCCGAAGAGCAAGAGATACCTGAAATCACTGAAATTGATGAGTTACAGACTTTTATAGGCCACAAGAAACACAAAGTTTGGATTTGGACAGTAGTCAATCATTGGAAGCCAGGAATCTTGTTGTGGGTCGTAGGCGATCGCAGCAGCAAAACCTTTGAATATTTGTGGTTAATAATTAGGTGCTGGCATAGCTTTTGGTATGTAAGTGATGGTTATTCTGTGTACCCTTGTTTTATTGCACCAGAAGATCACTTAGTCAGTAAAACTTATATGACCAGGGTGGAAGGGGAAAATACTCGACTCCGACATTATTTGGCTCGCCATCCCATACAAAACCCTTTGCTACTCTAAGTCCCTTGAGATGCTCAAATATTCTATTCGTCTTCTGCTGCACTATCTAAAATTTGAAACTCTTCCTATATCAGCATAGATCATTACTAATCAGCAACGCCAAAATTCTGGCTTTATGGTCTACCTTTCGTGCGACATCTACTGCATTTGAGTGCATGATGCGAGAACGAAGTGATTTTGTAGTTTTTCACGAACCCTTTGGGCTTTCATTTTACAATAGCAAAGAACGGCGCAATACCAATCGTTATCCAGATGCTGAAATCAAAGCTGAGAATAACTATGAAGCCACAAGCCAAAGATTGCTCGACATTGCCAAAAAGCAGCAGGTCTTTATCAAAGATATGCCCTACTACATCAGCCACTTAATAATACCATTTCTCACGCAAGAATGCTATGTATGATTGGGTGGGGACCCACCCCTCGCCCCTCCCCGACCGTGGAGGGGAAGTGTGGGAAGTGTGGGAGGTGGGGGAGGGGTTAAAAGTAGGAAAAATCTATACTAACCCACTAATAATTGTCAAAAAAAGACTTTGAATCTTGATAAATCTGTGACTAATGCTTCTTTCTTTGCACTACCGATGGCCAGATTTTACTCTAGAAGAAACTGGTTACGGACCCCTTGAATAACAACTTTTTAAGGCTTTATTCCATGAAAGTAGCGTTATTAACATCCATTCCACAGCTATATCGCTCTTTTCCGCGATTATTGATGTTCTTACTATTGTCCAATAGTTATTGCTGTGCTGAGAAAGCGATCGTTCTTTTCCGCAATTATTGATGTTCTTACTGACGAAAACAAGGTAATCACGACTTAGGCAAAATACAAAATCATACACCACTTGTAGGGGCGAACGGCATTCGCTTTTACTAGATATGGTGGTTCTGCGTAAGTCCTGAATCTATAACTGTTTAACCAGATTTGATATAACTTACGCAAAGAAACCCAGTTGCTACTAGAAATCCTTGGTTTCAACCATATAGACATACGACTATAACCAGGCTTCTGGGTTCTTATGCCTAAGTTATGATAATATTATACTATACATCTAACCTAGTTAAAAAAACAGATTCTAATATGGACAGCTTGCCAATTATTTCCCTCAAAAAGTTAGCGCAAGAAGAGCCACAGGAGATCGAACGATTGTATTTTGCTTGCGACGATCGTGGCTTTTTCTATTTGAACGATCATGGTATTGCCAAAAAAGTCATAGAAGAAACCATCGCCACTTCTCGGCAATTTTTTGAACTACCAGAAGCTATTAAAAATAACTATGGACAAGACATTCAGACCGTCTCTCCTAAAACTTGTCGGGGCTATGTCCCCCTCTACGGTGAAGCCACCAATGGAAAAGCTGGCTTTGACCCTAAAGAATACTTTGAATTTGGTTTAGAACGTCCCCATTCTGATAAACCCTTTACCGGACAGACTGTTTTTCCCGATGACACTGTTGCACCTGGTTTTGCTTCCTGTCACTATGGCTTACAAAGTGAGATAATGACCAATGTAGTTCCAATATTATTAAAGGGAATGGCTTTAGCATTGGGTCTGGAAGCCACATGGTTTGATCGCTTTTTTACCGATCCAATTTTAATTCATCGTACCATCTATTATCACCCTGGAACAGGAAAAGCTGGAAAGCATACCGATAGTGGAATGTTTACTATATTGATTCAAGAAAACCTGCCTGCGCCATCGTTGCGGGTGAGAAGCGATCGCCATTGGATGGGCGTTCCTTGTCTGGAGGATGCTTTTGTCATTAATTTAGGCGATATGTTGCAAATGTGGACGAAAGGAAAATTTGTCAGCACTCCCCATGAAGTTATTCACAATCTTCCCGTTAGTCGCATATCAATTCCCCTATTTCTGTATCCGAATATCGATACAATTATCGAACCTTTTGGCACAGAGGAAAAAATTAGCGCTTTGGATGTAATGCTGAAAGATTACCGATCGATTTGGGAAACCCAGGAAGGGGCGGGTCGGGCAAAAGAGTTAACTTGAAATTTAAGGATTCAGGTATACTTTTACTAACTATTAAGCTCGTGCTTATCTACCTACTATCAAACAATTTGCGATTAATTTGATAATATTGTATGAAAAAATTCTGGCATTATGGGCAATACCCCGCTCAACTTCCACCGCTTTTGAAACCATGATGCGAGAAGGGGAGATTTTCTGGTTCTTGATGAACCCTTTGGTTTATACTTCTACTACAGCGAGGAGAGAAGATGCGATCGCTATAAAGAGGCCGAGAGTAATCCCAACTATAACTTTCAACCTCTATTCCAAGACCTCATCAATAAAGCCCAAAAGCAATCAGTATTTATTAAAGACATGGGTCGTTTTATTTACGACCGTGCTGATGAAGCATTTTTATCCCACTTTGAGCATAGCTTTCTGATCCGCGATCCAGCCAAAGCTCTTCCTTCTCTATTTGCTGGTTGGCCTGATTTTAGCTTAAGTGAAACTGCGTATGCAGAACTTTACCAATTATTTGAAGCCACCAAAGCCTTTTTAGGAAAAGTTCCCCCTCTCATCGATTCTGATGACTTAGTACAGAAACCAGAGGCTACAGTAAAAGCTTACTGTGATGCCGTAGGAATTCCGTTTATGCCCCAAGCTTTAAAATGGCAACCCAAGATACGCTCTGAAGTTCTACAATGGGAAGGGTGTTGGCATACTCATTTACAATCGAGTCAAGGATTTAAAGAAAGAGAGGGAAAAGATTATGTTAGCATAGAGGATAATGACCACTTAAAGCAGGCTTATGAGTATTGTTTGCCTTATTATCAAAAGCTCTACGAACATCGACTAAAGATTGAATAAAAACTTCTAGCAATGGATACAGACAGTAAATCTTTAATTTAAATTAGTTTCTTAAACTTATATTGATGAGGAATATGAATCAAGCAAAATTTCTTCAACATCGCATAGCAATAGTAACAGGTGGTACATCTGGCATAGGCAAAGCTATTGCTCTTGCTTTAGCCCAAAACGGAGCTAATGTAGCAGTTGGTTCTCGTTCCGCTAGCACGAGTTCGTGCCAAGCTGAAATTGATTCACAAGGTGTCAAAGCTCTAGTTATGAATCTGGATGTGTCTTCAACAGATTCAGTTCAGGCTTTTTATGATGCTACAATGAAGGAATTCGGCAAAATTGATATTCTTGTTAATGCTGCTGGAATTGCTTATGAGCATGAAATGTGCAATCATCCTGATGAAGAATGGTATAAAGTTATAGATATTAACCTCAACGGTATCTATCGCACTACCAAACTATGTTTTCCGGGAATGATCGAACGCAAATGGGGTCGTATTATTAATATTGCCTCGACTTCAGCTTCAGTAGGTGCTCCGCTTCACGCTGCCTACTGTACTTCCAAAGCAGCAATTCTTGGACTGACTCGCTGTGTCGCTTTGGAAGGCGCACCTTATGGAGTATCTTGTAACTCAATTAGTCCAGGGTGGGTAGAAACTAAGTTAGCTGAAGGGATGATTGGAAGACTTGCTCAAGTTGAAGGTCGAACTGCTGCTGAATATTTAGAGGAAATCAAGCACAGTTATCCTCAGAAGAGAATTATACAACCACAGGAAGTAGGCGAACTGGCTGCTTTCCTATGTCGTGATGAGGCATTGGGTATTACAATGGAGGATATAACAATATCAGCAGGTTCCCTGTGGTGAAAAAATTTGGATTGATAGCAATGTTGAAGTATTTGTCATATCAAATCCGGTAGCATCGGTGTTATTCAACATGATAAGATTGTAGGGGCGAATGGCCATTTGCTAACGCAAAGCTGCCGCTAACGCCCTTACACATTGTATGACCATTAACGGAATTATATTACTCCGAAGCCAACGGATTTGATATCAGTTGGAAAACAGGTGATAGGAATGAGTTTTTCCCTTGTAGCGATCGCTCTAATTGCTAAATCAATAATGGTAAACTTCTAATGATATCAAATCTGACATGATGGATAACACTGCGTGCGACTTCCGCTGCACTTGATATCATGTTCGTTGGTATCGTTTGTGTAAAAGTTGGGGAAATATCTACCGTCATATCAGGTTTTTCCTTGTCTTGTAGGGGCGAACGGCCGAAAGCTTGCGCATAACTATCGTTAACGCCCCTACTTCTTCCTTACCTTCTCTATACAATAGACATCTCCAATAATAAAAAATGAAATCAATTATCCCACAGAAATTATCAATTCTTTCCCCCTACTCCCTACTCCCTCTTTTGGTGGAGATGTCTAATACCGATGCTACCGGACATGATATGAGTGTATGATGCAGGAATGAAGAGTTCTATTTTTTTTTAATCACCTGGCGTTGGTGAAAAGAGGTATGATATCTTGTCCGGATAAGAGCGCGAACAAAAAACTCTCTCCTTCTACTACTGTTTCTTCTTCTTTCTTCTCTCCTGACTCCTAAATAATTAAGATTAATATCATACACGCGCTTCACCAACGCCATAACCTTTTTAAGTTTAACAGGACTTACGCAAATTGACTTTTCAACCACCATCTGTAGGGGCGAATGGTATTCGCCCTCTGTAGGGGCGAATGGCATTCGCCCTCTCTTTATGTAGAGTCTCTGCGTAAGTCCTGATTTAAAACAGAAAGATGGTCTTATCTTTGATAAACTTTCTGATAAATTAGTCAAGTTTAGAAAAGTCTGTGAAATACTTCTTCTTATCAGAGGGGTGGGCCGTAGGTAGAATTTGGACAGTCGGCGGTCTCTGGAGTGAAACAGCTTGGAGACGAGCACCAGATATTGAAAAATGAATCTTTGTATTTTGGATAAAAATGAAAGAATGTGGCTACATCGAGTCGAAGATGCAGTATTGATGGTAGAGATTTATCCCACTGCTGAAGCTCAAAAGTCTGCTTCTAATCAGAATATTGGCAATGTGGTGTTGACTCGCTTGATTAATTCTGAAAAAGTCTTGGAATATCTTTGTACTACCTCAGCCATCTGTCAAATTAGCTAAAGTCATTAGGCTTAAACTTAAAGTCAAAAGTCGTTCTAACTAACATATTAATCATCAACTTTTTCCTTTTGTAATGTTTGCTTGCTATTAACTTAAAACTCTATACAATTCTTGAAATAGTTTTAACTTTTATGCTCCTATCTGGTAAAATAGGCCATATTGTCACTAACTATCTTGACAATTGGACTATGATTAGGGCAATTTTACCTAAACCGTTGAGAAGCCTCACACCATAATTTTCAATTTGGTGTGAAATGAATCGGCAGTAAGCGTAAAATCTGACTGCGGAGCTAGGCGCGTAGTTTTTCGATCTGCAAAAAGGGCGGTGGGGCATCCTGTCCTTAAAGCTCGCTCTTGTCCGATGCAATAGCAGGACTGCGAAGCGAGAAGCCTAAACTATACCGAATGGTTAGTGTGGGAGTATGTCACACAAGGACATAATAAACAAAAGAAAAAAGCTTTCAGTATAGACATCACTTAATAAGGAGGAGTGTAGTCAATGGGACTACCTTGGTATCGAGTACATACAGTTGTTCTGAACGATCCAGGACGACTAATATCCGTGCATCTAATGCACACTGCTCTAGTAGCAGGTTGGGCTGGCTCAATGGCCCTTTATGAACTAGCAATCTTCGATCCTAGCGATCCAGTCCTGAACCCTATGTGGCGTCAGGGAATGTTCGTAATGCCATTTATGGCACGTCTAGGTGTCACCCAATCTTGGGGTGGCTGGAGCGTTACTGGAGAAGCAGCCTCTAACCCAGGTTTCTGGTCTTTTGAAGGTGTAGCAGCAGCTCATATTGTTCTTTCTGGTCTGCTGTTCCTAGCTGCTGTATGGCACTGGGTTTTTTGGGACTTAGAGCTGTTCTTTGACCAACGTACCGGAGAACCTGCTCTAGACTTACCAAAAATGTTTGGTATTCACTTATTCTTATCTGGTTTACTCTGTTTTGGCTTTGGGGCCTTCCATTTGACAGGAGTATTTGGTCCAGGAATGTGGGTGTCAGACCCCTATGGATTAACGGGTTCTATTCAACCAGTAGCCCCGGCCTGGGGACCGGAAGGGTTTAACCCATTTAATGCTGGTGGTATTGTGGCCCACCACATTGCTGCTGGAATTGTGGGAATTATTGCTGGTTTGTTCCACCTATCTGTAAGACCACCAGAACGTCTCTACAGAGCATTGCGGATGGGTAACATTGAAACAGTACTCTCTAGCAGTATTGCAGCAGTATTTTTTGCAGCCTTTGTTGTCGCTGGCACAATGTGGTACGGCTGTGCGGCTACCCCGATTGAATTATTTGGCCCTACTCGTTATCAATGGGACAACGGTTACTTCCAGCAAGAAATCGATCGTCGCGTTCAATCTGAAATAGCAGCAGGTAAAACTGCTTCTGAAGCTTGGTCAACCATTCCTGAAAAATTAGCCTTCTACGATTATGTTGGTAATAGCCCTGCCAAAGGTGGTCTATTCCGTGTTGGCCCAATGAATAATGGTGATGGTCTTGCTCAAGGTTGGCTTGGTCATCCAGTATTTAAGGATAAGGATGGCGAGGAATTATTTGTGCGTCGTCTACCAAACTTCTTTGAAACTTTCCCAGTTATCTTGACCAATGCTGATGGTGTAGTTAAGGCTGATATTCCTTTCCGTCGTTCAGAATCAAAATATAGTTTTGAGGAGAAGGGCGTAACAGTTAGCTTCTTAGGCGGTGAACTTAATGGTCAAACGTTTACTAAAGCTACAGATGTTAAGAAGTATGCTCGTAAAGCTCAGATAGGTGAACCTTTTGAGTTTGACCAAGAAACTTTAGGCTCTGATGGTGTATTCCGGACTAGCACTCGTGGTTGGTTTACCTACGGCCATGCTTGTTTTGCTCTACTTTTCTTCTTCGGTCATATTTGGCACGGATGTCGGACTTTGTTCCGCGATGTATTCGCAGGTATTGACCCAGACTTAGAGGAACAAGTAGAGTTTGGTCTATTCCAGAAATTGGGAGACCTAAGTACTCGTAGGAAAGAAACCTAAAGTAACTGTGGTTTAACAAATAGTATAAGATAGGCCACGAAGAAAACTAGGTATCTCTCATCTTCAAATTTTCGATAAAAGTCCAACGACTACTTTGATAAAAGTTACAAAGTATTTTCGTTGGACTTTTTTTGACGTTCAACTGGTAAACTAATATAGAACAGGATTTTCAGGAAATTCCCTTATGGAAAGCGCAGCTTACATATTAGTATTGGCTTTGGCCTTGGGTGTGATATTTTTTGCGATCGCCTTCCGCGATCCCCCAGAATTGGAAAGTAATTAGTTTTGATTGGTTTTTTATCAAATAAATTGCTTTTTTATGATAAATGAGTACTGAGTTCTCAACCCAGTACTCATTTCTTCTAACTTTAAATAAGTTACTGAATAATTAAGGTAAAATCCT
>NZ_BLZO01000167.1 GCF_014132355.1 Okeania sp. KiyG1 | reverse complement strand
CGATACCACCACGATCGACTACACACATCTCAAATTCAGCACCAGTTAGATTCGCCCACCTCAAACAAACTCCATTAAAAATACAGCGATATAGTTTGGCATTGCTTAAATTAACTTCACTCAAGTCGATGCCACTTAAATTAATTTCCCCAGCATAATCTTCTTCATCAATCTCGACTCCAGCAAAATCTCTTTCTCCTGACTCATAACCTCTGAGTAATTCTTGTGGTGTTATTAATGTTCTACTCTTGTATCTAGAAACTTTTTGATTAATACTTCCATCCGGCATTATAGTATTGTTAAAAATAGCCCCATCAAAAAATACTTCTTGTGCATCAACACCCGTCAGATTAGCATTAGTAAGATTTGCATCCTCAAAGCTGGTTTCTTTAAGAGTAGCTTTTCTGAGGTCGGCATTTGTGAGGTCAGCATCACGAAATTCCGCACCACTCAAATTAGCCCCTATTAACACGGCATTTTTCAAGCAAGAGTCATTCAAATTAGCACCACTAAGATTGGCTCCAGTCAGGTTAGCTCCCTCTAAAGATGAAGCATTTAAATCTACGTTTTTCAAGTTAGCACCACTAAGGTTAGCACCTGTCAAATCGATGGAACTCATATTTGAGAACTCTAAATCTGCCCCTTCTAAGTTAGCTCCGTTCAAGACCGTCGGTAACCAAGCTCCTTTAAGATTTGCCCCCGTCAGAGCGATTCCAGTAAAGTCTTCCCTACCTTCCCTGACAAGTTCTAGAAATTCTTGTGCGTCCATAAATTGTCTCTCAATATAGCCTTACACCATTAATTATATTGGCTTAAAACTAGAGAAACTATAATGAGCGTCCTAGTTTGCGTAGTTCAAAGGTTCGTTCAACTATGGAATATTGCGGATTAAACCCCTTTACCTGTATGAGTTTTAGCCTTTGTCTATCTTAGATATCAGTAGGGAATTGAGATCATTAATGCAGCTCAATAGTTTTCCCCGGTTTGGTAAATTTTTCTTGAAGTTTTCTTGTGCAATTAGGCTCACGGGGTGACAATGGCCTCAAAAGTATTGCTAACAATGGTTTAAAGGATTAAAGTAACTCTTGAAAATTACGCTCAATAGTGAAAATAATTATTATTATTAGTGGAGGTTGTACTTAAGCGATCGCTCAATTACAACCCCACATTAGGTTGATTTTTTCAACTCAATACCACTAACAACATTTATATCAGCCCACTAAAAATTATTTTTAGTTATTAGATAAACTGTGAATTCTTGAAAGTACAAATACTTAATCTAATAACATAGACATCGCTTTTAATCCTCTTTGATAATAGAGCTTTTTCTGAGGTGATAGATTCATCATACCTTGGACAATATCGACTAAATATTCCCAAGCTATGACCCACAATTCACCATAAATACCTACCCAAAAATTGCTATGCCTTCTATATCAGGACTTACGCAAAGACACTATATATAGCGGGACTTTAGTGAAAAAATAGTAAAAAAAGGGTATGATATATATCTGATATGTGTTTTACGTTAATTACTGGCCGGGGTAAAGTCTGATGAAAGAAACAACTTCAGTGGCCATGCCTCCTTGTTTCCATCGATGGTGCGTTCGCGCAAGCGTTGCGTAAGCAAATCGCTTTAACAACGTATTTAAGACACTCATCTCAAAAAATAGGGTCCCATGATTATCACGAAAAGCTAATAGCTAGTTAAATAGACAAAGAGACAGGACTTACGCAAAAAAGGAAATTATACACCATTTGCAGGTGCCCCTACTAGATGTGGTGGTTCTGCGTAAGTCCTGAGAGAATAACTAGAGCTAAAATGTATAGTTATTTTAGAATGTCAAAGTTGATTGTCACTGGCTACTACCTTGTAGGGACGTTCCGGTTTGTTGGATATTTGAATTTTACATTAGAAGTATGGAGATTGTTTATAGGTGTTATTAATAGACATCTGGTAAAAATCACAAATCAAATCAATTATCTCTCCCTATTCCCTCTTTTGGAGGAAATGGTCTAATATTGACAGCTATCAAATAATTGGTTTATTGAGCGCTTGATAGTGTTGACTGAGTGCTGCAATGTTTTACCGCAGCTAGTTTGATGGTATAAAGAAGAACGTAGAAAGTTAACCGCCTATATTCTACTGTTTAAGCTATTTCATAAGTTCTAATATTAATAGCGACTGTCATGATATAATCACAGATGCAGTAGACTTATTCGATCTCAACTTTGGCTAATCACTTTAACAAATGGTACTTAAACATTTTATGGTTGAAAAAATACCTAAAAGTCACTCTAGCTAGACAAGGGAATTACATCAATCCCTCAAAATAGCTAAAACCCTTGGTAAGTAAGAATTTATGCTTTTTTGACGTAAAAATGCTTGCCTGTCTATATTAGATCTTGTTTTATATTCAATCTTGTTTTCTGCTTATATTTTTTGTAAGTTCTACTAATCAACTAAAACTATGCTACAAACCACGAAAAAAAAAGACGTTCAAATTGTCATAATTGCTGAAGAAACAAAAGTGCTACGGTCTCGCACTTGGGATAGACTAAAATTTGAAGTCGAATATTCTCTACAAAAAGGCACTACTGCTAACTCCTATCTCATCCAAGGTGAAAAAACTGCCGTTATCGACCCACCGGGTGAATCATTTACTAAAAATTACTTAGACTCATTGCAACTACGCTTAGATTGGCATCGCCTTGACTATATAATTCTAGGACACTTTAATGCTAATCGTGGTGCTACCCTGAAAGCATTGTTAGCTGTAGCACCTCAAATAACTTTTGTCTGTTCAAACCCTGCAGCTTTAACTCTCAAAGACTATTTTCAAGAACAAGAATTGAAAATTAAAATAGTTAAAGGTGAAGATACTCTAGACTTGGGCAATGGTCATCAATTACAATTTATTACCACTCCTACCCCGAAATGGCCCGATGGTTTGATGACTTACGACCCAAAAACTCAAATTTTGTTTACTGATAAATTTTTCGGTGCTCATGTTTGTGGAGACCAAGTTGCTGATGAAGGATGGAGTATCTACAGCGAAGACCGACGTTTTTATTATGACTGTCTCCACGCTGCTCAAGCAAAACAAGTACTTTCTGCCCTAGATAAAATTTCTGAGTTGAGTGTAAAATTCTATGCTTCCGGTCATGGACCAATGGTACGTTATGGGATGACCGAGTTAACAAATTTTTATCGGAAGTGGAGTCAGGAACAAAATTCACGAGATTTGAATGTTGCCTTGCTTTATGCTTCAGCTTATGGTAATACTGCAACTATTGCTCAGGCGATCGCTAAGGGTTTAACTAAAGCAGGAGTAGCTGTAGAATCAATTAACTGTGAAGCTGCCACGTCTGATGAAATCAAGGACGCAATTACAAAATGTGATGGATTTATTATTGGTTCTCCCACTCTCGGGGGTCACGCACCAACTCAAATTCAAACAGCTTTGGGTATTGTACTTAATACAGCTTCTAAGAGTAAATTAACTGGGGTATTTGGTTCCTTTGGTTGGAGTGGTGAGGCCATTGATATTTTGGAAAGTAAGTTAAAAGATGCGGGTTATAAGTTTGGTTTTGAAACTATTCGGGTGAAGTTTAAGCCAGACGATCTGACGCTTCAAACTTGTAAGGAAGCAGCTATTGATTTTGCTCAGACTTTGATTAAGTCTAGGAAACTTCGCGCTCCCAAACCTTCGGCAAGTGCTTCGGGAAGTGACCGCACAGCTCAAGCTGTTGGGCGTGTTGTGGGGTCTTTGTGTGTGATGTCTGCCAGACGTGGAGATGTCACCAGTGCAATGTTAGCTTCTTGGGTTTCTCAGGCGACTTTTAACCCTCCTGGGGTGACTATTGCTGTGGCAAAAGACCGAGCGCTCGAATCTTTGACTCATACAGGCGATCGCTTTGTGTTGAATATATTGGCAGAGGGCAAACAATTGAGGAAGCATTTTCAGAAGTCTTTTGCACCGGGAGAAGATCGTTTTGTTGGGGTGGAAACCAAGGAAGCTGATAATGGTTGTCCAGTTTTGACAGGTGCTTTGGCTTATTTGGAATGTAAGGTGGCAAACCGGATGGAATGTGGCGACCATTGGTTGGTTTATGCAGTGGTGGAAAATGGTCAGGTCTTGAATGAGGGGGTAACAGCAGTTCATTTCCGCAAGTCAGGTAGTTATTATTAATGTAAAGTTATTGAAGAACTTGTTCTTGGAATATTGTAGGGACCTTCAATAGAAAGTCCCTACATAAGTAGATGATTGTCAGAAAGAGACATTATTATTGTTGATAGTAAAGCAAAATTGTTTTTCGATAACTGCAATAGTGCGATCGGTAGTAAATAATGTTGTGGCTAATATTCAAATAAGCTACTGATACCTTATTTAGATTTATTGGTTTCCATCGTATTCCCATATACTCCAAGTTTTCAAGATACAAGATGCCTAATTTCTTGTTTCTTAATGCTCAGATGGGGGTTTATGCTCATTTTCTAGAGCATTTTCGCTCGCTCTAAGGTTCTTCGCCATTATATTATGTAAACTTAACCAAGTTTGATATAATCCCGCATCAAAATTGCTTTCACTTTTGAGCGTATCATTGCCATTGTCTCCTTCGATCGAGTATTTACCAGTAGATTGTGGGTCAGTGCTTCCAAATATAGCCCATATTTGTCTAGACTCAGAATCTATGTCTGATGATTCTAGGCTATCATAGGGCAAATCCTCTTCAGAACACATTTTGATTGTATCATTTTTTTCGCCACCAACCAAAGTATCTTTACTACCTAACCTATCCTTGGACTTTGATGTTTTGTTTGGTTCTCTATTGTGCTCATCTGTACCTGTTTTTGCCATTTTTTTTCTCCTAATTTTTACATTTGTTAGATGTACAGTCA
Organism: Okeania sp. KiyG1; assembly: GCF_014132355.1. Taxonomy (GTDB): domain Bacteria; phylum Cyanobacteriota; class Cyanobacteriia; order Cyanobacteriales; family Microcoleaceae; genus Okeania. The sequence continues at coordinate 14,212 of NZ_BLZO01000167.1, read as the reverse complement.
CTTTTGCTGTACTTATAGAATATTATTACCCTAAATTTCCAGCAAAATAAATACAGTTTTATTCAGGAAAAAAGTTCAGGTTTATTCAGGTAAAAGTTCAGTTTTATTCAGTTTTATTCAGGTTTGACGATGGGAGCAAGTATAATTACTTAGAAATCCTGAAAAAGTAGCACCTCAAGAGTCGATCGCTTATTGATGATTTATACCATTTGGAGGGAAAATTTTACAATATAGTACTATAGCAATTTTTTGATGTAAACTAGCTATTAGCTATTAGTTAGCCTCCTGCGGAGGAACTATCATTAGGGTTTGCTGAAAAAGTCTTTTTTAAGGAGTAGGGGACCCACCCCTAACCCCGACCGTGGAGGGGAAAAAGGGAGTAGGGGAGTAGGGGAGTAGGGGAGAATTTTTTTGCCCAACTATGCGCTAAAAATGCTAACTTTTTGAGCATGAAGAGCTGAAAACCATGTACTTTTTCAATACCTAAAAAGGCTAAAACCTTTATCTGGCAATTATTTAAGATTTAATCACCAAACCCTAATTAGCGATAATAAAAATGTGTTCCCCGATCAATTTCCCCCTATTCCCAGATCCGGTGTTCCCAGATACCTTGTTTTATATTTTTCTTGGTAGTCCTGCATAATATATGGTGAGGATATAAATTTTTTAATTTCTCCCACACTCCCGGTGCTCCCCATCTCCCCACACTTCCTTTACCGAATAATTAAGGTAAAAATCCTCTCCTTTAAAGGAAAAACAAGCGGTCGTAGCGCCGCAGCTTCCGGTAGGGTGGGATGGCGATCTTCGGAGCGGCTCTGATAAGAGCGGGTCTCGGAGCCATATCCATGAGACCAAGAGAGAAAAAATTTTCATTATTAGTTAATCCTCTTCTTTTCAAGGAGAGGTAATTATTAATTATTAATTATTAATTGTTGAACATTACTATGCACCACCACCTTTTTCTGGCATTGCATAATTGCGGGATGATTTTGTCACTCCTAGCAGAAACCATAATCCCCGTGTCCGGTGTGTCCGGTGTGTCCCCGTGGAGCACCGAAATCATCCCAGTATTCAGCAACGCCCCTTTTTCTTTATGGGTTTAATATCAAATCCGTTTTATTGAACATAAAAAAATTCTCCAATCATCATAACTACGCTCATCTTTGTAATTCTCTCTGCTCCTGACTCCTGACTCCTGACTTCCCCTCCCCTCCCAGGAGGGGTTAGGGGTGGGTTGACTCCTCCTGGCTTAACCATTCTATGGCTGTTTAACCGGATTTGATATAACACCCCACCGTCACCTGAGGTGCCAATGGGGTTGCTGGAGCTAAAATCCTAATTTATCAAATTCTCAGTCCTACTGACTACTTTTTTAAATTGTTTTAACTAAAAAACTTAGGCTTGATTTGAACCTACTTCCAGTAATTTTTCCAATCTTGCCGTTGACCAGTATTCAGTGGGATAGGCGATCGCAAAAATAGACGAAAGTCGAACCAACCATGTCACCTGCTTAAAAGTATCATCTTCGTCATCAAATTCATCCGGTGGAACTAAGACCATAATTTCTACAAAATCTTTAGTTACAGTAACGGGGAGACCATAATAAGTTTCCTCAGCTTCAATGCGGACTTTACTACCATTTTCTAATGCTTCTGTTAATCTTTGATAAAGAAGATTAGATTTTTTTGACTTTTGTTTTTTGGCCACAATTAATTATTCTCCCTAAGTCTGATGTTGCAGTTTAGCGCTTTTAACAGCATCCATATACAACTTCGCTATTAACTCGTTAGCAGTCGTCGCATTTTGCAACTTAGTGAACTACCGAACGCTTAAATCTTTGATTAAAGCGTCGGCTTCCTACCCAGAAACTAGCGTAGTAGTAGATTTCTTACGTCCTCTACTGCTACGTCTTACAGTTTGACGATAAGCTTGATCCCGTGTCCCATAGGAAATAATTCGTAGTCCCTCGTCTCTGAGAGAAATAGCTGCGTTAATATCTCTGTCGTGTGTAGTATTACATGATTTACAAGTCCATCGTCTGAGTTCGAGGGGTAAGCTACCCACTTGATTTAAGCAAACATGACAAGTCTTAGAACTAGGAAAGAACCTATCAACTTCAACATAGGTTTTACCATTTTCTTCTGCTTTATATTTCAGCATAGTCATAAATATTCCCCATCCTACTTGCCCTATTGCTTTAGCTAGACAATGGTTTTTCATCATACCTTTAACGTTTAGATTTTCTGTTACTATGACTTGGTTTTCGTCAACTATTCTACGGGATAGTTTGTGTAGAAAATCCTCACGACAGTTAGTTATTTTGCGGTGGACTCTAGCAACTTTCTTTCTAGCTTTATTACGGTTATTAGACCCTTTTTCTTTTCTAGATAGTTGCTGTTGTTTTCGTTTTAAATTCTTTTCATGTTTAGTCAAAAATCTGGGATTATCATATTTTAAACCTGATGACGTTGTACAGAAGTGAGTTAACCCAACGTCAACCCCTACAGCTTTTCCTTCTGTTGATGATAATGGTTTCTCTTTACCATCTTCAAATAAAATTGAAGCAAAATATCGATCGCAACAGTTTTTACTGATGGTTACAGTCTTAATTTTCCCCTCAATGGGACGATGAATAACAGCTTTTATTTCTCCTATTTTTGGGATTATTAAGTAATCAGATAAAACCCTAACATTTTGAGGGTATTGAATTGACTGCTTTCCATGTTTTGATTTAAACCTAGGATATGCGAGTTCTACGTTCAAAGAAGTTATTGAAAGCTACACCGAGATTTAAACACACTTGTTGTAAGCAAGACGAATAAGCCAAGGATAACCATTCATACTCTTTTTTAAGTTGAGGTATTAGCTTCTTAATTTCATACCCTGACAATCCTTTTCCTGTTTCTTTATATGTTTGGTTCATCAAATTCAGGCAGTAATTCCACAGCCAGCGACAATTGCCAAAAGATTGACTTAAGGCTTCTTGTTGTTGGCTATTGGGGTAAAGTCTTACTTTGACTACTTTAAGCATTTAGACTGAATTTGATTTGCTGTAAAGCAGTATATCATAAAAACACTGGCATTCAGGAGAGCACCAAAACAAGTTTATGGTGTCGGGATGAATGCCAGATTCAGCTAAAGTTAATTGTATATGGTTGAATTTTAACTTGACTAAGCAAGTTTTTAACTTCTTTGTCGCTTAACCACATCCCAGTTGTTAGGAAATCCCTACATAGTTGTTGATAACGAGATGTGGGTTTTTGGAAATGTTTAGTCCAAAAGTGACTAATGACATGAAAAATCTGTCCTTTTACCAAACAGAAACCGATGGACTTTATTTGGATTTAGCACTTCTATAACTGTAATTTCCTCATAACAACTATTGGGGATTTGGCTTTCAATATTACAACAATATTTGACCACAAACTATCTGCAAAAGTTTCTACAGAGAATGATATAATAAAGTTTTGATTATTGAGTCTAAAGTAGTAGTGTCTTAGGAAATGCATGCTGTACTTTTCAAACATCCTCTTAATACCATTTATTAAAAGTATCGTTAGGACTTACGCACCTGCAATGTATTTTTGTCATTGCGACTGACAGGGAAGCAATCTCAAATCTTAGTTTTTCGTACCTCATTTGTAAGTCCTGACCGTTACAAAATTTGCTCTTAGTTTGTTACAATCTTAGTCTAAATCATCACACTCAAGTCATTTTTATTAGATTTTACTGACTATATAATGAATGATATAAAATCAATATACTGACAATATTGGGACTATTTAAACTCAAAAAGGCATATGAATTTAAAAAATAGCTTGAGCGAGGATGAACTTAATAGCTTAATAGAACGGCTCTCTAAAAGAAAAGACGAGCTTGAAGGCAGAATTACTATTCATTCTGTCAAAGAGAGTCTGAAAAAATTAGGATTATTGCATTTATTTTCGGAAAATGACATAAAGGAGGTTCGTAAACAAGTGAGTAGAGAATTCGCTAGAAAGCAATGGAAAAGTCAATTGACTCTGGCCCTAAGACTAATAATTGTAATTGCCCCTCTATCCGCTTTTGGGGGTTATAAACTGAGAGAATATCTTGTTAGTAATTTCCCCAATTAATCGGTGTTACTAAAGGTGTAAAACCATCAGAACTAGAAGAGTTGGAGAAACAAGTAGAATCTGGAAATAAGAGGTTCGAGGAAAAGGTAAAAGAGTTAGAAAATACTAAAGTTCAATTAGAAGTTGAATTGGAAAATTATAAGCAGACAAATAATCTACTAGAAAATGAAAATGAGAGGTTAAAGAAAGAGCTAGAAGAACTAAAAAATAATCCAAGTCCAGGAAACATTGTTCAGAGTCCACCTCCATCTGCTGGAGATTCTTTACAAAGAACCTATGAAATTAACGGTTTTTTGTTTGAACTTCAGAGCTGCAAAAGAGCTAACGTGAATGCAGATAGTCAAAGTATTCATTGTACTCTATTAATCACAAGCACAGAAAAAAATGCCAATTTGACTTTGTATACTCAAGCGAATAATGGCAAAAGTAGAATAGTTGAAGCAGGTGAAATATATCCGGCAACAAGAGCTCAATTAGGAACATCCAGCGATCGCTACGACGCTAGAGAGAACTTGATCGAAGATGTGCCCATAAAAGCCTACATTACCTTTGATAGAGTTTCACTAGAAGTTAACAAAATACAAGTCATGGAAATTTTCTTGCAGTCGGGTAATATTATTCGTCTTGAGTTTCGTGATGTTCCTCTGTCTGAATAGTAATCAGCTACAATTTGAGTTGAGATTATGCTCACAATTCATATAGTTAGGACTTACGCAGTACAAGGTATTTCCGTCATTGCGACCGACAGGAAAGCAATCTTAAATCCTAGTTTTTCCAACCTCATGCGTAAGTCCCGATCGTTACAAAATTTGCTCCTAGTTTGTTACAATCTTAGTCTAAATCATCACGCTCAAGTAATTTTTATTCGATTTTACTAAGTAGTCGTGTAAAAATAACTTGAACAGTTTTTTAATGGAAGCTATATTTCACAATTTATCCCAGATAAAATTTGTACAACTTATTCTTACATGGCTCCTAATTATATAATGAATGATCTAAAATCAATATAGTTACAATCTTGGGACTATTTAAACTCAAAAAGGCACATGAATTTAAAAAACAGTTTGAGCGAGGATGAACTTAATAGCTTAATAGAACGGCTCTCTAAAAGAAGAGATGAGCTTGAAGGGAGAATTACTATTGACTCGGTCAAAGAGAGTCTGAAAGAATTAGGGTTATCAGCAGTCTTAAAATAATTAGACAAAATTAAACACTATTAGACATTTACTGTGATATACTAAATTTATGTTCAACTTATTAAGTATATATGAAACAGCAGAACTGCCCTTGAGTGCCAACAAAAACAATAATGATGAAATCCTTTAAAACTAAGCTAAAACTTAACAATAAACAAAAGACATTACTTGCCAAGCACGCTGGTGTAGCACGTCATGCTTATAATTGGGGATTAGCAACTTGTATTTCTGAATACGAGGCAACTAAAAAACGTCCTAGTGCTATTACTTTGCATAAACGTTTGGTAGCTGAAGTAAAAAGTGAAAATCCCTGGTATTATGAAGTATCAAAGTGTGCCCCTCAGCAAGCCTTAAGAGATTTAGAAAGGGCATTTAAAAACTTTTTAACTATTAAAGGACGTGGATTTCCTAAGTTCAAGAAAAAAGGTAAAAAGGATAGTTTCTATTTAGAAGGAAGCATTAAAATCCTGAGAGGAAACTATATCAAACTCCCTAGAATAGGAATAGTAAAAACTTATGAAATTTTACCGAATTGCAGAGTAAAAAATGTGAGAATAGCCTCTTTCAGAGGAGCTTTCCTATCGGAATGCTGCGCAAACGCTAACAAAACGTGCAGATAGTTGGTACATCAGTTTCAAGTACGACTTTGAAGCATACCCAACAGAAAAAGTAGGAGAAACTATTGGTGTAGACATAGGCATAAATACATTAGCAACCTGTTCTGATGGCAGTAAATTTGCTAATGTCAAAGCCTACAGACAAGCAAAAAAACAATTAGTTCGTCATCAACGTGCAGTCAGCAAAAAAGTTATTGGTTTCCTGCGGAATGCTACGCAAACCAAAAACCGACGCAAAGCAGTAAAAAAACTAGCAAAGGTTCACAAGAAAGTAGCCGATATCAGAGCAGACGCACTACATAAACTCACTTCATGGTTAGCTAAAAACCACAGCACCATAGTAATTGAGGACTTGAACGTAAGTGGAATGCTTAAAAATCATAAACTGGCAAGTGCCATAGCAGACTGTGGTTTTTATGAATTTAAACGTCAGCTTACATACAAATGTGAATGGTACGGCAGTAAATTAGTCATAGCGGATAGATTTTACCCAAGTTCTCAAATATGTTCAAACTGTGGTCATCAACAGAAAATGCCGTTACACTTGAGAACTTATGTTAGCGGAGCTTTGCGTTAGCAAATGTAGCGAATGCGGTTTTGAAGCTGATAGAGATTTGTTTGCGGAGCATGACCTAGGAAACGCTGCTATCAACTTGAAAAACTATGTGTATCAGTAGCTTGAGTTCCAAGCGAATTTAAGCCTGCTCTCGAAGATAAGTTACAGACTGCGGTCAGTGGTCTTCAGAGAAACAGGAAGCTAGCTCCAAAGCTCATGCAATTCCGGCATGGGTAAGTTTGGGTAAGTTTAGTAGAACGGTGAGACAATATTGGCGCTAAGTTAGACAAAGAATAGTAGTCACCTTTGAAAGTAAAAGTTTTCACTGGTGCTTGCTTCTGCTTCAGTTGACTTTCCACATAATTTAGAAGTCTAACTACCCAAACGCACGATAACTACTGACTTTCCCCTTATTAAGAATTAACTATTAATTATTCGGTAACACCTATTTCCAATAGTCTTTCTAATCTTGCACTTGACCAATATTCTGTAGGATATGCGATCGCAAAAATAGAGGCAAGTCGAATCAACCATGTCACCTGTTTAAAAGTATCATCTTCTTCATCAAATTCATCTGGTGGCACTAATACCATAATTTCCACAAAATTTTCCGTTACACTAACAGGAAGACCATAATAAGTTTCTTCTGCTTCAATGCGGACTTTAGTACCATTTTCTAATGCTTCTGTTAATCTTTGATAAAGAAGATTAGGCTTTTTTGACTTGTATCTTCTAGTCACAATTATTCTCCATAACTATTCTGCATATCTTTCATAGTTTTTCCAAGCTCTAAAGGGGAGTAAGGAAGTAAGGAAGTGGGGGATGTATTAATTGATAATGGATAATTGATAATTACCTCTGGTTAAAACCGTATATAGGCAAGGGCGAATGCCATTCGCCCCTACAAATGGTGCTTTACAGCGCTTTTCACTCAAGTAGACCACAAAGTCAGCCATTTATTGTGGAATTCCCTAGTTTCACCTACCACCTACTACCTAACTTTTCAACTGTGGTTCACCCATATGAAAAGCGCTGTAAAGGTCAATTTGCGTAAGTCCTGTTACTTTTAACTTTTGACTTTTAACTTTTGACTTTCCTTTGACTTTCCTTATCATCACGAACTGGCAGTGAGGTCTCCATAATTTCCATCAACAACTCCAGTCGTGATTTCCGAGACAACATTGGCACCAAGTTAGGCAACGAATAGTAGTCACCTTTAAAAGTAAAAGTTTCCACTGGTGCTTGCTTCTGCTTCAGTTGACTTTCCACATAATTAGAAGCATAGTTACCCAAACGCACGATAACCACATTTGGCATTACCGCCAAGTCGCGACAATAAGCAGTATAAGCTTCAGCAAAGTAGGGTGCAGTATTTTCCCCTTCATCTGTCACCAGAATAAACTGTTCGACAACTTGCTTTTTGCGCCGCATTGCTTCTACAGCACAACCACAACTTGTACCCCCACCTGCGCGGATATGTTGGAAACCACGTTCCCAGTCACTCAATTCTGTACCTTGAGCATTCACAGGATAAGGGATGGTATCGAAAGCGTAGACAAATAATTCAGCTTCAGTAATACCAGAAACCAAAGCAGCTAAACGCTTACCCACTTCGATCGCCTTTTCCATAGAACCAGACTTATCCACAAGTAAAGCAGTTGGCAAAGAAATTTTACCGCGCTTTTTCACTTGTTCATTAGTCACCTGCTCCAGTTTCGCAACAGTTTCCGCATCTACCTGAGCAGCATCAGCAGCAACCTTAGCTTTATAAGCAGACACGCGATCGCTCTTTTGGGCCTCAGTCAGTTTCTCATCAACTAACGCTTTTACCTCTGGGTGTTCCATCGCACCACGAGCAGTCAGAGACTTCAGGTTATTGATAATTTCCTGGGGAGACATGGAGTTTATAAGTGCTACTAACACAGTAGGTGTCAACTGTTTCACTGCTCCCACCGCCACAGTATAGGGAATTTTATGTTCCACTATTAATGCTGCTTGCTCTGCTGGAGTTTCTATTTTTGCCAACTGTTTCAGCATGAAAGCTAAACTATCCTCTGGAGGTCTTTCCTTAAACAAGATAGCATCAGCACGAGAGTTAGGTTTAATGTGCAAAGTAGCATATAGGTGCTTCATTGCTTTGCGGTTACGGAGAGCTGCACGGTCAAAAAAATCTGGCTTTTGTTCGCGCTTCCGTAGATAACGTGTAACAGCAGTGCGTGCGGAACGTGGCATTTTATTTCGTTGCTGTTTCATAAAGTCTACAATGCGTGACACCTGGTAAGGTGGGAAATTTTGTAGCATGATGAAACCAGCATCTCGGTGTTCTGTGAGGTTACTTGTTAGCAAGTTTCCGAGGAATACTTCTTGATGGTCGCGCACATCACCGTTGTTTTGATACCATACTGCTAAATGACCGTAAAAAATTGGGTCTAGCTCAACAATTAATTGATGAATTTCTGCTACTTTTTCTAATTGACGGTGTGGTGTAGTGAGCAGACTATTGAGCATTTCTAAACGTAAGTCGCGTTCATCGTTATTCATCTTAGTTTTAGACATTTTTTCTACCTCCTTATTTCTCAATTTCTCAAAAAATTAGGACTTACCCATGAACCCTATTGGTAGTAGACTGTTTCATCTAAAATGGTGCAATAGATGTAGGTTGGGTTGAGGGACCGTTAGCGCTAGCTTATCCGTTAGGATAAACCCAACAACAATCTTTCTCCCCTACTCCCTTACTCCCCTACTCCCCTACTCCCTAATGCACTATTTTTTGTGAAACAATCCAGTAGGGTGTGTTAGCGATAGCGTAACGCACAAAACCCTATATTTATTGTCAGTGTATAAGTCCTGAAAATCTAAATTAAAGAGGCAGTTATCATCGGCAGTTTATAGATATCAATAATCAGCTTTCAGGTTGAATAAAATATTATTACCTGTAAAGTTTCAGTACTTAGTAACTATGCTAATTTTTGATAATTAAATATACCGCGCAAGTTGAGATTATTTTGCTAAACTATCAGCATTTGTATGTAAACTATCTCAGTTAGGACGCGACGATCACTGCATATTTTATAGCTTTAAGCTTAGTTTGAAAGATTTTACAACAATTTTAAATCTGGTTATAACTATTTTTTAATTGTATAGTCAATACTTTAAGTCTATCATTTTTGGCTTTTGTACGGGCGAATGCCATTCGCCCCTACTGATTTCTGACTTCTGACTTATAAATCTGGTTCTACCCAATTTTTTCGAGCTGACTCAGACATCAGAAATTCTCTACTGTAATATTCAAAAGGTAAAGCTGAATTTTCGTAAAAGTTGACTAAATTATTAGCATTTTCTGCAAAAGATTTATTCGCTGAATTTGTAGCCAAATATTTCTGAATCATTTTCACCCAAAACAGCGTAATTGTTTCATGATAACCACTATTTTTAGTATTTTTAGTACCTACTGCAACATTATATTTTTTGATGCGATCGCGAATATTATTTATTGCCTCTAACTCGGAATAGTTAGTCAAATACCACAGAGCCACAATCAAATGTGCAGCATGAGTCCAATTCTTTTTTGACAAGGTACAATTCTTAAATTCACTAACAATATTTTCTAACTCATTACTGGTGAAATCAAAAGTTTTATTGCACATACAAAAATTATTTCAAAGAAACTGTTGCTCCTAATTCCTCTAATTTTTGCTTAATCTGTTCGGCCTCCTGAATATTGACATTAGATTTAATAATTTGGGGTAAATTATGCAAAGAATCTCTTATTTCCCGTATACCCCATTGAGTCAATACCCGTACCTGCTTCATTACAGCAATTAAACTATTAGGAGGAAATTCCACTAACACAACATCAAAAATAGTTTTTGGTTCTGGAGTATTTGTATTATCACCATCGACAATTTCAATAGGTTTTACCACAGTAATTTTATTGGCACTTACTCCAAAATAATCTTCTATTTGTTTCACCAGTTCTGTAGCTTCCAACATTGTGATATATTTGAGTTTTTCCAATATTTAATCAGTTTTTATAGACATGATGCTTTCTCCATATAATAAAAATTTTATCTACTAAATTTTTATCGACTAAACTGCTTAAATAGACATTTTATTTACTCATTTTTTACCGAATAATTAAGAGTTAAAGCCTCTCATTTAAAGGATAAAAAGAAAAAAATCACGTTCGGCGTCAATCCTATCCTTGAAAATAAGAGGTAATTGTTATACCAATTTGAAAAAGAATACTACAAAAAGGTAGACCTTGCTCGCATATGCTTAAAAATAGCTAGTCCAGTTCATTTTAGATAGTTATTTATATTATTTATCCCTTCTTCCTTCTTTCCTCTTCCTTCTTTCTTACTTCTACCATTTGTAACAAACATTTATCAAATTGGTATTAATTATTAATTATTAATTATTAATTATTAATTGTTTACCAATAGCCATAATATGAGCGCTCATTCCTAATAAAGAAGGTTCTGCTTCTACCCAACGAATAGCTTCTAGCATTCTTTCACGACGACTGGGGTCATTCCAATTTTCCTCAAAATTTTGAAGTAACCAACCCGCTCCTTCAACAGCTAACATTTTTTCACAATATAAACCTGCTTCTTCCACTTCTGTTTTCAGTTCTTCAGGATGATGAAAAAATGTTGTAGTAAAGTAAGCAGGGTGGTTATTAGGGTTGCGATGCTGACCTTCAGCTAAATCTCGTCGAACAATTTCCACGAACTCCGGATCGTTGAAATTTCCCTTAAATAATCCACTAAAAGTTGAAGCAAAGCGGGAAATACCAATAGCAAACAAAAGACCACCAGTTTTTAAGATTCGAGCAGCTTCACGCAAAGCAGTTAAGCGATCGCTACGTTCAGTTAAGTGATACAGGGGACCAAACAGGAGAACAACATCAACGCTCTTATCTGGTTGCTCTAATTGACGAGCATCTCCAACCTCCATGCTTGCAAGAGGATAATTAGGTTGGAGTTGGGAATAGTTCTGAGCTTGCTGTATATGTAGAGGAACTGCATCTATAAGATGAACTTCATACCGTTGTTGAGCAAGCCAAAAAGCATAGACACCTGAACCACCACCGACATCGAAAATAACAGCAGGAGGAGCGGGTAAAAAACGACTGAGAAGTTCTTGAGTTCGAGCCAATTCAAGCTTTCCTTCATCTTTCGATAAGCGTTGCTCTTCTTCACCTCTATTGTAGTAACTTAAGGCTTCATTTGAAAGCTTTAACCTAGATTTATCTGACATTGTTTTTTATCGAATATTAACGACAAATAAAATTTGTTTTTATTAATAAATAATGCTCTTAATATTTTTTATTTTTAAATTATAATTAACGCTTTTATGCCGTTCTTAAATCATCTCGCACAAGTCAAAAAAGCTATTTTTCATACACAGTAATTTACCCCGCATTTTCTTGAATCCAAATCAAGGGCTGTTTGGTTAGTATGTAAGCTTTTTCTGTTAGGGTGCGAGATGAAAATCATATTTTTAGTGATTTTTATAAATTATCGAATTCAGATTTTTTACTCTTTTTTAGAACGATCCCCTAAATCCCCCTTTTTAAGGGGGACTTCCGGTTTCCCCCCTTATCAAGGGGGTTGAGAGGATCTCCAGAGGATAAATTTTTTTTAAAGAATATAAAAACCAGAAATATTCATAACTTAAAGTTCTTTGCCATAAATAATTTTAGTATGAACTTTACGGAAACCCACAGACTCATAAAGTCTATTTGCTACTTCATAAAACTGATACAAAACGTCACATAACGTGACGAATTGATGTTTACTTCCTGCTTCCACCGGAACTGTCGGCAGCACTCCGTCCACAGGCATCAACGGTCAAGCCGACCGCATTTCTTAAATTAATTGAGGCATTCAAGTCTCGGTCAATGGATAGACCACATTCTGGGCAGTCATAAGTTCTGATGTTCAAAGGCATATCCTGTACATGACCACAACTAGAGCAAGTCGAGCGAAGATGGAAAAAATCTGTCTGCTACTACTAATTCACAGCCGTACCATTGACACTTGTATTCAAGCTGTCTTCTCAACTCGTAAAATCACTATCTGCTAACTGATTTAGCTAGTTTATGGTTGGCTAACATTCCAGATACATTTAGGTCTTCTATCACAACAATGCCGTGGTTCTTGGCTAGATATGTTGTCAGTTTATGAAGTGCATCTTTGCGGATGTTAGCTACTCGTCTATGCAGCCTAGCTGTCTTCAGTTGTGCTGCCCTCCAGTGAGCAGAACCAACTCTTTTTTTACGATTTAGGTATTGCAGTCGAGATAACTTAGCTTCAAACCTCTGATACGATTTTACGCTTTCAAATACTTTCCCATCACTTAAAGTTGCTAAGGTTTTTACTCCTAAATCTACACCTACGACATTAGTTGTTTTGGGTGTGGGAGTAAGAGTAAATTCAAAAGCTAAACTTAAGTACCAATCACCAGCTTGTCTGCTAATAGTTATTTTTTGAGTTGTAGCTTCAATTGGTTCATAAGTTTTGACCCAACCAACAAAAGGTAATTTATGATTCCATCCATTTAATTCTATGGGTTTTCCACTGGTTTTCTATTGTGTTTGCGTAGCATTCCGTAGGAAAAGAATCAGACTTACCTTTCTTCTTAAACCGTGGGCGTTTACCCAATCCTTGAAAAAACCTCTTAAATGCTTCACCCAAGTTAATAAAAGCATATTGATAAACTTTAGATGACAAGTTTTTCATCCAAGGATAAAGTGGTTTAGTATGGTTAGTAAACACTTCTCTGAGTTTACGAGCATTAGGCTTATAACCGTCCTGATAAGCAGCATTCCACAGACTCAAGCCCCAGTTGTAGCACCACCGTGAATAGCCAGCGTGTTGAGCCATCAGAGTTTTCTGTTTATTATTAAGTTTCAGCTTTGTTCTAATGGATTTCATTTATGGGTAAGTGCAGCTTGTCTAAAAGTATGCTTCAATACGCATTATATCGTTATTCTCTGATTAAGTCAATGCTCCCGACAGGTTTTCAGCATCAACACCAAGTCGTACCTTATCCATACCAACAGCTTGTAAACGCTCCATTCCAGAAAGTAACATAGCTTTTCCTAACCCACGCTCCCTAAAACCACGGCGAGTTCCCAGATCAGCTATCCGTCCCTCTCTAGTTCCTTTGCGCTGGTTATCTTCTGGGTGAATAAAACAAACACAAAAAGCTGCAAATGTACCATCAGCAGTCAGCGCAACTAAATCCAAATCTTGCCTGTAGTCAGGGTAACTCATTTTATGTTCTAACTTCTCAACTGTCAACTTATGGAAATTCCAGTGGTCGATAAATGTTTCGTTATACATTTCTACCCATGCTTCTAAAAAGTGTCGCTGCTCCTGCTTACCAGAAAACTGCGCAGAGAAGTGAGACTGCAATGTAAAACCTATAGGAAACTCTGGTTTTGGTAAAGGTTCGGCAAGCGATCGCTCCATATTCAAAAAGTGACGCTTTGGAGTAAAACCGCAACTTTCTAATAATGCGATGCGTTCGGTTTTGTCGTCACGAGTAGCCGATCGCAACTTTACAGATACACCCCGATTTCTAGCGACTTCCTCCATTCGTGCTTCACTCCACCTAATTATTTCTTGCTCTATACCTTCACCTCTGACCGTGGGATGAACTCTGAAAGAGAAATAACCATCAACCACTTCCTGTATTGAGAGCTTCCCAAAACCAATG
>NZ_BLZO01000166.1 GCF_014132355.1 Okeania sp. KiyG1 | reverse complement strand
AAACTATGTCTGGTATTGGTTTAACCACTTCAGGCATGGGCATGGGCATGAGTATGTCAGGTGTAGGTTTAACTGCTTCAGGTGTAGGTCAAACTATGTCCGGTATTGGTTTAACTGCTTCAGGTGTAGGTTTAACTGCTTCAGGTGTAGGTCAAACTATGTCCGGTATTGGTTTAACCACTTCAGGCATGGGCATGGGCATGAGTATGTCCGGTGTAGGTTTAACTGCTTCAGGTGTAGGTCAAACTATGTCCGGTATTGGTTTAACCACTTCAGGCATGGGCATGGGCATGAGTATGTCAGGGGTTGGTTTAACTGCTTCAGGGGGTAGGTCAAACTATGTCCGGTATTGGTTTAACCACTTCCGGTATGGGCATGGGCATGAGTATGTCAGGGGTTGGTTTAACTGCTTCCGGCATGGGCATGAATATGTCTGGTATTGGTTTAACTGCTTCAGGTGTAGGTCAAACTATGTCCGGTGTAGGTTTAACTGCTTCAGGTGTAGGTCAAACTATGTCCGGTATTGGTTTAACCACTTCAGGCATGGGCATGGGCATGAGTATGTCAGGGGTTGGTTTAACTGCTTCAGGGGTAGGTCAAACTATGTCCGGTATTGGTTTAACCACTTCCGGTATGGGCATGGGCATGAGTATGTCAGGGGTTGGTTTAACTGCTTCCGGCATGGGCATGAATATGTCTGGTATTGGTTTAACTGCTTCAGGTGTAGGTCAAACTATGTCTGGTATTGGTTTAACCACTTCCGGCATGGGCATGAATATGTCTGGTGTCGGTTTAACTGCTTCAGGCATGGGCATGAATATGTCCGGTGTTGCTGCTTCTATGCCACCAGTTCGCCCACGCAAGTTCTGGTTAGTTGCTGATGCCGAACTTATTATTTACGGTGCAACGGAACCGGATGCTACTGTCACTATTGGCGGACGACCTATTAAACTCAACTCTGATGGTACTTTCCGTTTCCAGATGGCCTTCCCTGATGGTTTAATTGATTATCCTATTATGGCAGTGGCTGTCGATGGCGAACAAAACCGCTCTATACACATGAAGTTCAATCGTGAAACCCCCGAACGTCGCACTAATACAAAGCAAGAAGCTGTTTTGGAATGGGTATAGCAATTCTCATATTTTTGAGGTAGAGTCAACAGGTTCTGTTTTAACTATTGATAACTAAGGCATAAGTAGCGATCGCTTATTGCTAGCTTGCTAAATAACCCCCGGACTTTACCGGGGGTTTATCATTGAATCAGTTAGAAATGGTTAATATTAAGCTTCAGCAGTGCAATTTATAGAGGTTTTTATGTTTCATAGAATACAACTATTTCTCCAACTTATTAAACTTTAGGTATATCTATCATTTTTACTGTAGTCTACTGTTGTAAAAACCACTATAATTAGCAAAGTAATCAAGTTATATAACATCAATTTATTACTGATGAAGGTATCAGAAGTAACTCAAACATTAAAAATTTATTTGAAGAATCTTTGGCAATTCCATCTACTACTTCATGGCAAATAGAAACAGTTAATTTTCGACTTTTAGTTCTACTTTCAGAAGACAAAAGTTGGCTGAGAATATTAATTCCGATTGCTCCTCAAGGAGATGCTCAACCATTTCTTGATAAATTACTTGAAGCTAACTTTGATTTAACTTTAGAAACTCGCTATGCTTTATATGAAAATGTATTATGGGGAGTATTTCAGCATCATTTTTCTACATTAATAGTAGAAGATTTTAGTAAAGCTATTCAAAGATTGATTGATTTAAAAGAACAAGGTATATCTAGTTATTTTAATGAAGTAATAGAAAATCGGATTGTCGAAGTAATTAAAGCAGCAAAACTTCAAGCACAAACTTTAGAAGCAACCATGCAAACTTTAGAACGCTTTTATACAGAAGGTTTAATGGGTGAAATAGATATGAATTCAGAATATCGTGAAAAAACTTTGGCAGCTTGGCGTTATCAATTAGAGCGTTTATGGCCGGAAGTGGAACCATAAGTAAGAAAATGTTAAATGTTAGGTTTTAGAAGGGTTATGAAAAGTCATAATTTATGTAGCAAGACGTTTGAGTAAAAGACGAATCATGGGAACATAAATAAAAGTTTCATAGGTGGCGGGTAGAACTTCATATTTGATGGAAAGTTTCTAATTTTGTAGGCATTCAACTATTAGCTTTTGAAAGAAAGAATCAAACAATGACCAAGGTTAGCTGAAAGGACTATTTCACTCTTATTTCACTTCTAGAATACTAATTCCTTCTTCCAAGATAATGACTTAATAACTCATAGCTGATAACGTAGTTACGACTATAGGAGGCTAGCTGAAGTTCGCAGTTCCTCCGACAGGAGGCTAGCTGACCGCTGTTTGCGCAGCATTCCGCAGGAAATGCTTACCTAATTTTGTAGTAAAAATTCAAATAAAAAATGGATATTATTTCAATACTTAAACAAGATTATCAAAAATTTCCGGTCGATCAAACTTACAGTATTTACGCAGAAAATGTTTACTTTGAAGACCCATTAAATAAATTTAGAGGAATTGACCGTTATCAAAAAATGATCGGTTTTATTAAGAGTTGGTTTAATGATATTCAGCTTGACTTACACGATATTAGTCACTCAGGAGATTTAATTAGAACCCGTTGGACACTTAGTTGGACAGCTCCTGTGCCTTGGAAGCCTCGAATGGCAATACCAGGATGGAGTGAATTGAAACTCAATGCAGATGGATTGATTAACAGTCATATTGACTATTGGGATATTTCTCGACTGGATGTTTTAAAACAGCTTTTCAAGTGAAGTAGGTGACATACTCCCACACTAAGCTGAAGCTATAGTGTGGGCTTCTCGTTTCGCAGTCCCGGTACCCCGTCGGACAAGCGCGTGCTTTAAGGACGGAATGCCCTGCTGCCCTATTTTTGATATTTATTGCTGCATTCAAGTCGCGGTCAATCACAACACCGCAATGGGGACAAGAATGAGTTCGTATGTTTAATTCTTTGGGAACTTTTTCACCGCAATTCGAGCAATCTTGGCTGGTATTTTGAGGATTCACAGCTATAGTTTTCACCTCCAGCATTTCCAGCTTTGACAGTCAAAATAGACAGGAATTGACCCCCAAATCGCATCATTAATTGATTTACTCAAACGGGTCTTTGCTAGTCCTTTAATATTTAAGTTTGCCTCCGGCACGCCGCTCCGCGTCTGGGCGATAACTTCAGCTTTTGATAGCAATTCATTGGCTGTTTTAAAATGAAAATATTTACGTTTATCGGCTACTTTTTTATGTTGTTTAGCCACAGCTTTTACAGCCTTTAACCACCTTTTACTTCCCTTTTTCTTTCGAGATAAACGTTTTTGCAAAGTCTTTAATCGCTTTTGAGATGAGCGATAGTATTGAGGAATTGGAACTGATTCTCCATCGCTTGTTACCAAGAAATCTTTTAATCCCATGTCAATGCCTAGGGTGTTTTATGCTGTGGGTTTAACATCAGAATTAAACGTGGGAACTGATTTATCCTCCAAAGATAAAGTTACATAATACCCATCAGCTTTACGGCTAATCGTAGCAGTTTAAGAGTGAAAGCCATCTGGTAATCGTCGATGTTTAATTAATTTTACTTTTCCTATTTTGGGTAAATTAATCTTGTTTCCTTCAAGGCAATCTTGTTTGATTTGAGGATAAGTAAAACTACGATAACGACCTTTTCCTTTAAACCTTGGTTTGCCTAATCGCTGACCGTTTTTATCTGTTTTAAACCACAAGCACAAAAGCTAGTTTTACCCGTTTAATGCAATCCTGGCATACCTGAGAATGAATTAATTTGTACTCCCGAAATTTATCTTTGGTATTGACCAAATTCTTTTTCTGAGAGTAATAATTTGGATTATCTCTTAGTTGAGGAATTGGCATCACTAAGGGGCAAGCATTAACCGGACAACGGTTTTCTGACCACCATGAAAACCGCTCGCCTAACCTATAGTTGTACTGCCAACGTAACAATTCTAACCACAGTTCTATTGTGGCTATTTGTTCTTTGTTCGGCCTTAATTTGTATTGGTAGGCAGTGCACATATCTGCTTTAACTCAGTGTATGCTTTTATTGTAACACCAATTTTTTTTGAAAATGACAACTACTATGCAATCGGATTTTGTATCAAGTGGTCGTTCAGTGTCAGATTTAAAAGCCCATTTAATCTTAACAACCAAATACAGGAAAGATGTTTTTACAGCATCAATGCTGACTCGCTTAAATGAAATCCTGGAAGAATTATTAATTAAATGGGAATGCGTTCTTAGTAGAATTTAATGGGGAAGAAAACCACGTTCACCTAAAAGTTTCAGTATCATCCCAACCTGATGTTAAGCAAGCTAGTTAATAACGTTAAAACAGTTACAAGCCGACGATTAAGAAAAGAATTTTCAGCAACATTTTAACGCTATTCACTGGATGCGATGTTCTCTGGAATGGTTCCTATTTTATTGCGAATTGCGGTGGGGTAACAATTTCCACTTTAAACAAAGTACATTGAAAACCAGAAAACCCCAGAATAATATTGTAAATTGGTGGGACATCTCCTCCCACTAATTTACCGCCAATTCATCTCACACCAAATTAAAATTATGGTGTGAGATGAATTGGCGGGTCAGCTAAATAATTTTTAGCTGATTTTTTGATATATATATTGACAAAAAACACAATTTTGATATATAAAACCTCCCTAGATCCTGGAAAAGTCAAAAAACCGCTAAAGTTAAGATGTGTAAAAATTTTTCAGAAAAGGTTAAATATTGATGCGCGTAATATTAATGACGGGAAAAGGTGGCGTTGGCAAAACATCAGTGGCTGCCTCAACGGGACTACGTTGTGCAGAGTTAGGCCATAAAACTCTGGTTCTCAGTACTGACCCAGCTCACTCCCTGGCAGATAGCTTTGATATGGAAATGAGCCACGAACCTCGGAAGGTTAGGGAAAATCTTTGGGGTGCTGAGTTGGATGCTTTGATGGAACTGGAGGGAAACTGGGGAGCTGTAAAACGTTATATTACTCAAGTTTTGCAGGCGCGGGGTTTGGATGGTGTGCAAGCTGAGGAGTTGGCAATTTTGCCAGGAATGGATGAAATTTTTGGTCTGGTGCGGATGAAGCGTCACTATGATGAGGGGGAATATGATGTTTTAATTATTGATTCTGCTCCGACTGGTACTGCTTTGCGACTTTTGAGTTTGCCGGAAGTGGGGGGTTGGTATATGAGGAAGTTTTATAAGCCTTTGCAGGGAATGTCGGTGGCATTAAGACCTCTTTTTGAGCCTATTTTTAAACCTATTACTGGTTTTTCTTTGCCAGATAAGGAAGTTATGGATGCTCCTTATGAATTTTATGAGCAAATTGAGGCTTTGGAAAAGGTTTTGACTGATAATACTAAGACTTCTGTGCGGTTAGTTACTAATCCTGAAAAGATGGTAATTAAGGAGTCTTTACGGGCTCATGCTTATTTAAGTTTGTATAATGTTTCTACAGATTTAGTAGTAGCTAATCGGATTATTCCTGATTCTGTGACTGACCCTTTCTTTAAAAAGTGGAAGGAAAATCAACAGCAATATCGGCAAGAAATTCACGATAATTTTAGACCTTTGCCTGTGAAGGAAGTGCCTCTTTATTCTGAGGAAATGTGTGGCTTGGCTGCTTTGGAAAGATTGAAAGAAACTTTGTATGGAGATGAGGACCCTAGTCAGGTTTATTATAAGGAAAATACTGTTAAGGTAGTGCAAGAGAAGGGGAATTATAATTTGGAGTTATATTTGCCTGGAATTCCTAAAGAGAAAATTCAATTGAATAAAACTGGGGATGAGTTGAATATTAGAATTGGTAATCATCGTCGGAATTTGGTTTTGCCTCAAGCTTTGGCAGCGTTGCAACCTGCGGGGGCAAAGATGGAGGATGATTATTTGAAAATTAGGTTTGCTGAAGCGGTAAAAGTTTAGGCATAGTTATTTTTTTGTGGGAGGAGGTTTAGATTTTTTTCTTTTGCTGAAGGCGTAAAGATTATTTTTCAACCTACTCCTACAAGAGAAAATTCAAAGTAAGCATCATTTATTTGGTTTTGAGCGACATTTAATTAATTAGAAAATCAATACTTCTAAAAGAGAAAATTCAATTGAATAAAATTGGGGATGAGTTGAATATTAGAATTGGTAATCATCGTCGGAATTTGGTTTTGCCTCAAGCTTTGGCAGCGTTAACCTGGGGGGAAAAAATGGAGGATGATTATTTTAAGATTAGGTTTGCTGAAGCGGTAAAAGTTTAGGGTAGTTATTTTTTTGTGGGAGGAGGTTTGAATTTTTCTTTGTGCTGAAGCTGTAAAGATTATTTTTCAACCTACTCCTACAAGAGAAAATTCAATTGAATAAAATTGGGGATGAGTTGAATATTAGAATTGGTAATCATCGTCGGAATTTGGTTTTGCCTCAAGCTTTGGCAGCGTTAACCTGGGGGGAAAAAATGGAGGATGATTATTTTAAGATTAGGTTTGCTGAAGCGGTAAAAGTTTAGGGTAGTTATTTTTTTGTGGGAGGAGGTTTGAATTTTTCTTTGTGCTGAAGCTGTAAAGATTATTTTTCAACCTACTCCTACAAGAGAAAATTCAAAGTAAGCATCATTTATTTGGTTTTGAGCGACATTTAATTAGAAAATCAATACTTTTTAGTAAGTCTTTCCTAATGCCTAAATTATTTCTAGCCAACTTGATAATTCCCTTCAGTCTAAATTGTTTGAGGATACATATCAAAAACAATCTGTTCTTCTTGCCCTGGTTTATGGTTAATGTAGGTTTTTAGGTTCCATTCAACAGTTTTATATCCTTTAAAGGCGCCGATAAATGCTCCTATTCCTGCTCCAACAGAAATTACTGTTCCAAGTCCAGGAACGACAATATCTATCTCTTTATTTCCACCAATGTATTGTTTTAACGATTCCTCTAGTAATTTTTCGCCTCCTTTTAATATTGGATACAACTGCGGATACAAATTCAAAGCAGCGATACCACCTAGAGCAGCTCCCGTTGAAGATTGTAGAAAAACTTCCGAAATATACTCAACAACTTCAGGTTCAGAATCTTGAAGTATATTGATCTGAACTTTATGCTTGGAAAAAATCTTTTTTACCTTTTCCAAAACTTCAGGCTCTCTTTTTGGTACTGAAAAACCGAATCTATGCCCTACTTCAATAAAACCTTCTAGTTTGGTTAAAAACTTCTCTTGGTCTTTGCAAACAACTGCCTCACTATCCGGTCTACCTGGTATGAAAATTTTGTAAACGGGGGCAGGAAATTTTAGAAACTTTATAAGAGACATGACTTTAAAGCTTAATATTGTGTGACACTTTTTAATGTAAATGTTACAAACAGCTATTTTTAAGTGTGGTTTTCCTTATGCAATTTATCTGGTTTTACGAACAAAAATAAAATCAAAAGTCAAAAATATATAAAAATAAGCCTTTGATAAATTTCAACCATAAGCCATTTTCATGTAGAGTAATTTGATAGGATCAAAAATATTCAACATAATAGATATTAGAAATAAATACTATAACGATCTAGTTATGACTACAGAAGTTCGTACAACAGAAGCAGCATTTTTACTCAATATATCCACAGGTAGACTGCGTATATTACTCCAACAAAATAGAGTTGTAGGAGCTTATAAGGTAGAAAGATTTTGGATGATTCCTCTTAACAGCCGAGGTGTTCCAGAAATTACACCTGGTCGTCGCGGTCCTCAAGGAACCTGGAACAAGGCTGAACGTACAGGCAATACCTTTATTCATGTTTTACGAAAGACTATTGACTATAACCGAGACAATAAAACTTCTCATCCAGCAGTTGCTGTGAAAGTAGGAGGTAAGAAAAATTATTGCCATGCTCTCAAAATTAATGGACCTTGCCAAATCGTTTATCAGCCCCATCAACCTAACAACAGTCAAGCAGGCGGAGCTCGTCTGTGGATTGAGGTTGAACCACAACATATTGTAGAGCGAATCTACTTTTCAGATGGAGATTACGGTCCGCCCCCGGAAGTAACTCAGCAGAGGCAAAAGAAGAAAGAAAAAAGTAAAAAGTCTTCTCAGAAGAAATGTTTGAGAAAATCAAAGAAAAAATCTTAGCCTCTAGTCTTTAGGCAGCTGAATCAGACTTTCTCATCTCGACAAAGAATTAAGTTGAGAATATTTAACTCATTGGAAGTTAAAAGATAGCGATCGCTATAAATTTTTTCTCGCATTTCTCCTAAACTATAACTGCGAAAAACGATAAATGGAAATTCCCGATATTTTCGACCAATAGGTAGGGTATTATATGCGGGATAAAGGTCATGAACATATTTAGATAATAGGGTTCTAAATTCTGTTTCTTCTTCTTCTTCAGGTTCAGTTTTAAAATATTCACTCATCACTTCTAGACTCATAAATACAAATAATGGTAGAGCATAATATTGGTCTAAATTTTGACTATTTTGTTCAAACCATTGGGTTCTATTAATATCTCCCTTGAGCAATTCAACAAATTCTAAGACGCTACCTTCCATTGCAGATATGAGATTAGGCGGATAATCTTTATTTCTGCTAATTTTTTTCATTTTTTCGACTAATTCATCATTAGCAAACTGTCTAATTTGTGATTCTAATTTCATCAAATAAGTTTCTTCTAATCTATGTTCAGAAATATGAACTACTAATAAATTGCCTGTGAGATGACCTGTTTCGATATTGCCAAAATCTAGTAATCTATCAAGTCGGTGACAATAGTGGGAAAATTTTTGGTTAAAAGATTCTATCAGTGAAAGATAAGAACGATATTGGGAATCTGATTTTTAGATTTATTTTCATCTTCAAGTAAGACAAAATCTGCACTACTAAAAATTTTTGTCAAACTTGTATAAACATCTTTAAGAGTTTGTTTTTGAGGATGACGACGATGTTCATTTTTTAATTCTCTAATGAGATTTGTCACTTGACTACTAAATGTATTTCCAGCAGCAGAAATAGATTTTCCACCAATAGGAATCATCATAAATTGTTTCATTCCTAAACTACCTGCACCAGTTATTCGTGTCATTATTGACAATTTGAGAATTAATAAAATATCCCAGATATTTAATAAACTTTCTGCTAAGGATAATTTTTGTTCTTCAGTATATTCTTGTGGAGATATATTTTCTTCTTGAGGGTAAGAAATGGCGCGATCGTTCAAATAAAAGGTTATTTGTTTTGGTTGATTATCTAAAGTTTTTGCTGTGTTATTTTCCCAATATTCTCCCCGTGCTCTATAGATAACTTGTATGATTTCCATTAAATTTCTTTCTATTTGAAATTTAGGAATTTCTACTAACATTATTTTGGCTTTAGGAAAGGATAAACCTCGACTTGCTGAAGATGTCATAAATACAACTTTGACGTCTTGTTTACATCCTTCAATTTTGCTCTTTTTTTCATCGGATAAATTAGCGTGTATTTCTAGATAGTCTGTATATTGTTCAAATTTTCGAGACTTACTAATTTTTCTATTAATTTTTGTAATTTCTGTTTGTCTTGAATATAAACTAAGATTTGACTAGATTCGGAATTATCCAAATATAAATTTATATCGGATAAAATACTTTCCTGAACCCTTTTGATTAATTCCTTATTGTCATCTTTAAATTTGGCTTCATTAAATTTATAACATTCGAGGAAAACTTTATAAGTTATATCTAAACTACTAGCAGGATAAGAATTAGCATTAATAGCAATTGCTGATTGTTTATTAAATTCAAAAGTCTCGACTTGTAGGGGCGATTCGTGAATCGCCCCTACGGAACGAAAATAAATTTTATCTGGTTCTGGAGAAGTCTGAGATAAGTGTTGTTTAATAACCTCTTTTTCGACAATAGAAGCATCAGCGACAATAACTTTTGTATTAAATCCAAATTCAGGGTTAGTCAAATCGTAATCTTTCAAAAATTCCTTAATTCCATGCAAAAAATTTACCCCACTATCATCTCCTGTTACTTCATCTATCATGATGAATATATTCTTTATTCTCTGAGAAATTTCTTGCATTTTTTCAGGCATCACACCTGTATCTCGGTTATAAGCATCTTGAAATATTTTCTGGAAATGCTTAAGAGTATCTCCACCATTTGATGTTTTTCTTAAGGATTGAATAGAGACTGTAGCGACAATACTATTAGAGATATTTTGATTAATAGTGGCAGATATTCCCTGGCAGATACTATCGAGAACTCCTGCACTTTTTTCCCCAACATCTTTAATATTATCTTGAGTTTCTCTGTAAAATCGCGACTTTCTACGGGCAGTTTTTTGGGGATGTTTGGAAACTAAACCCTTATGGATAAAATTGACAGTATTTTTAATGAAATTATCTTGACGGAGATTGGAATGATAACTAACTGTAGGTTTGCCATTATTTTCTTTAATCAGAATGGAATTAGTGGTGAGACCAAATATATTATTGCTGCATAAAGAATCGTCAGTTTTAGATTTAAACTTATTGATTAAATCGACGTTAACTTGAGTGCGAGGACTAACATAAAATAATAAAAATCCGCCATCTATATGAGATTTAAGAAAGTTGGCGATCGCTGTGGTTTTTCCTATACCTGGATTACCTGTTAAAAATACATAAGTTTTATCACTTTTCAGAGCTTTTGTAATTAATTCAGCATGAGCATTTCTTAAAGTTAACTTGGGAGTAACATCCATTTCTTTTGCTAACTCATCTGGGATAATTCCGACTGAATTAAAGAAACCATCAATTTTTTCTTGATGAACTACTGGAGTAATCTTATCCCCCTTCCCATAAATATTTTCTACAGATAATTCTTGAGCAAACTTTCTCCCATTTTGAAAACTCTTTTTGGCATTAAGTTTAATTTTTTCCAATACTTCCTGACGAGCAACTTTTATCTCTTTCTCTTTCGGTTCATTTTGATAGATATCTGCACAAGTCTCAAGAATATTAATATTTTTGGGTTGTAAACAGAGAGAACTAATGTTGCGATCGCTATATCCTACTGCATTAAAAAGTAATGACTTAGAATTATCTAATATATCGGTTTCTTTCTGGAGAAAATTATAGAAACTATAAGCATAAGCACCAGCTTGAATCAACTTAATCGTTTCCTTATCCTTACGTTTAAAAGCAGTAAAATATCGTTTCAAATCTGGGAAAAATTCTAAACCAAAATCCTGAGCATCTCCTGTATCTATTCGCAGTTTAGAAAAAACACTTTTAGAGCGTATATGTTTAATATCTCTCATCAAGATTCGGCGCAATACTTCTATATTATCCAGTGATAATAAATCTTCCACTGACTTGATTGAAAATATCGACAAATCTACACAAATAATTCTAATTTCTCTCCGATAACGTAACAAAATTAAAGTATCTGCTTGTAAAAACTCTCCTTTTTTGTGGTACTTAGTAACGTAATTGTTTAATTGACTATCTAAAATATCAGTAGATAAAAATTGAGATAATAATTTTCTAGTTACTTTTTGTTTATCCTTGGGGTTACAACCAAAAGCATTATCTCCATCAAAGCTACATTGATAGTATAAAACTTCCGGTTTTCTGAGGTGGAGTTTCCAAGCAGTTGACTTGATATATTCACGGAAAAAATTTAATCCAGCAATAAATCCTTTCTGAATAAAATATTGACTCCATCTTTCCAGATTTTTAATACTCCCTTCGCTAGATATTTTCTCTGCATCTGCGATTTTCCTAACCAAAGTTGGTAATCTGAGTTTCTCTAAATCTTGATGATATAAATCACCAAAGTAATTTGGATATTTCTGGTGTTGAATATCAGCAAGTACGCCAATATTAAATCCCACTTCAAATAAACGTCCTAAATTTTCAGCAAGTGACATATTTTTATCCTTTTGATTGATAGTAGTTTTAGGTTACTCAAGTTTTTCAATTAACATTATCTCAGCTAAAGGCAGATTTTTTCGGATTCTTAAATATAGATAGTCTCAAAATTTTCCACTTTCTGGCTTTTGCCGAAAATTCAGAGATTTTGCCTCAGAATATCAAAGTCTAGTTGAGAGAGATATTTCAGGTAAAGGCAGATTTTTTCGGATTCTTAGATATAGATATCCTCAGAATTTTCCACTTTCTGAGTTTTACCGAAAATTCAGAGATTTTCCCTGAGAGTATCAAAGTCTACCTCACAGAGATATTTCAGATAAAGGCAGATTTTTTCGGATTCTTAGATATAGATATCCTCAGAATTTTCCACTTTCTGAGTTTTACCGAAAATTCAGAGATTTTCCCTGAGAGTATCAAAGTCTACCTCACAGAGATATTTCAGATAAAGGCAGATTTTTTCGGATTCTTAGATATAGATATCCTCAGAATTTTCCACTTTCTGAGTTTTACCGAAAATTCAGAGATTTTCCCTGAGAGTATCAAAGTCTACCTCACAGAGATATTTCAGATAAAGGCAGATTTTTTCGGATTCTTAGATATAGATATCCTCAGAATTTTCCACTTTCTGAGTTTTACCGAAAATTCAGAGATTTTCCCTGAGAGTATCAAAGTCTACTTAGTAGAGATATCTCAGGTAAAGGCAGATTTTTTCGGATTCTTAGATATAGATATCCTCAGAATTTTCCACTTTCTGAGTTTTACCGAAAATTCAGAGATTTTGCCTGAGAATATCAGAGTCTACTTAGTAGAGATATCTCAGGTAAAGGCAGATTTTTTCGGATTCTTAGATATAGATATTCTCAAAATTTTTCACTTTCTGAGTTTTGCCGAAAATTCAGAGATTTTGCCTGAGAATATCAGAGTCTACTTAGTAGAGATATCTCAGGTAAAGGCAGATTTTTTCGGATTCTTAGATATAGATATCCTCAGAATTTTCCACTTTCTGAGTTTTACCGAAAATGCAGATTTTTTCGGATTCTTAAATATAGATAGTCTCAGAATTTTCCACTTTCGGAATTTTGCCAAAATTTGAGAGATTTTCCCTCAGAATGTAGGAGTCTACCTGAGAGATATTTCTCGGTAAAGGCAGATTTTTTCGGATTCTTAAATATAGATAGTCTCAAAATTTTTCACTTTCTGAGTTTTGCCAAAAATTCAGAGATTTTGCCTGAGAGTATCAAAGTCTACCTCACAGAGATATTTCAGGTAAAGGCAGATTTTTTCGGATTCTTAAATATAGATAGTCTCAGAATTTTCCACTTTCGGAATTTTGCCAAAATTTGAGAGATTTTCCCTCAGAATGTAGGAGTCTACCTGAGAGATATTTCTCGGTAAAGGCAGATTTTTTCGGATTCTTAAATATAGATAGTCTCAAAATTTTTCACTTTCTGAGTTTTGCCAAAAATTCAGAGATTTTGCCTGAGAGTATCAAAGTCTACCTCACAGAGATATTTCAGGTAAAGGCAGATTTTTTCGGATTCTTAAATATAGATATCCTCATAATTTTCCACTTTCTGAGTTTTACCGAAAATTCAGAGATTTTGCCTGAGAGTATCAAAGTCTACCTCACAGAGATATTTCAGGTAAAAGCAGATTTTTTCTAGCTCTTAAATATAGATATAGATATCTTCAAAATTTTCCACTTTTTGAAATATTCCTACTATTTATTTAAAACTTATTTTTCCCACCTCCCATTAAAAATCAACTCCATCAACAGCATCATTAACTTCTGTCAAAAAAGCCAAAGCATTAAACTCAATACTTTCTGTCATCTGACGAAAAATTGCCAAACTTCCCAATGCTTCATCACCAATAATATTTTCATAAGGGTCTAATTTTAAAGTTAGGTTACTACTATTTTTCTCCTGTTTCTCATACCGGGAAAAATGGAAAAAAGTCAAATATTGAAGAATATCATTTTTCAACCCACTATCATAAACTAAACCTTGCCGAATATCCTCATCATCCATCACCCCAGAATAATATTTTCCTAACAGAGTGGAATAGGAAACAACGCCATTATAAAATCGCTCATCCTCAGTTTTTTTCCCACCGACAGAAATGCCATTAAACAAATTGAAAAATACCACTGATTTTTGACTACTATCTTCAGCAATATTCATTAATTGGCGAGTATCTTGAATATACAAAGATTTCACCTCCTGTTTTTTTAATTTTAATTTGTGTACATAATATTTATCAAAAATACAGGATATATTTTAATGTCATCTCGGTTTTGCTTCATGGCTTTAATAATAGTAGGTGACATGAAATATAGTCTCTCTTCCTCCTCTTGTTGAGTAATATGTAATGTACTGGTATAAGGTGCTTGTGCCACATATAAAAAATGTCGATATCCTTGTAAACAAAGTTCGCTGATTGTATCTATTAAAATAGGTGGTTCCTCATACATATTTTGGAGTCGATAATTATCAAAAAATGTCGTTAAAGGTTGAATTTTTACACTGCCATTTTTTAACCGTTCAATACTTATTACTTCCCCGAATAAATTGGCGATTCTATCTTTACGGTTTTGACTACCTGTTCTGGAGTCGCTCAGTTTACTTGAGACAATAATAATTGCCAGTTTATCTAATAAGGTAGAGTCAGAATTATGCTCGAAGCTAAACTTTTTTGGCAATACAGAATATAGGGAGTTTAAACCATTTCTAATATAACTGTTACTTACCCGAAATCCTTGAGAGTTACACCGATATTTTTTACTGAAAATAAAAGCTAATGTTTTGGCAAGATTAGCTAGAAATTTTTCAGCAGGAAAAGGATTTTCATGGGTTCCCTCATGGAGTCGCACCATCGGAATAAATAATTCTTTTTCTGTTCCTGAATATTGCTCTAATAAAATATGTAGGCAAAGATAAGATAACAATATCCAAGTAAAACGATAGATAAATGCTTGAGTCGAATTTAATTGATTTTTATCTGGATTTAAACGTTGATTCTTGTAACTAAACAGAATAAACTTATATCCTTTCTGCACAAAACTTTCGTGATAAATTTTCCAACAGGGATTTGTATCAGGTATCCACATTACAGGTAATGCTTTAATTCCTTTTACATCATATTCCCACTGAAAATTTTGGCGATCGCTTCCTTCAAAATAACGGACATCTTCTATCTTGATACTTGCAGGTAGCTGACATACTGCTCGATTATTTGTTGCTTCCTTAACTAGAAAAATATACCTCAGACATTTCTTATAATTCTCTCTTAAATCATCGTGAAAAAAATTACCTTGAAACAAACTATCATCATCAGTTTTGATAATTCTTTTATTAATACAAATTTCCCGCCTTTCTATACAGTTAGGTAATTTTTTACCTCTATCTAAAAAGTTTCTGACTAAAATCCTTAAACTCTCGATTTTTTGCTTCACCCTATATTTCTTAAATCCTCTTACCAACCTCCGAAAAATACTATCTTTTTCATCATCATTATCTCCTTTCAATACAGGCAAAACATTTTCATCAAATTTAGGGATAGGCTTATAATTTAACTCATCATCGGAATGATAATTCTTTCCATTTGGGTCTGGGCAAGAAAATACAAAATAGTATAAAAATGCTCGCGTCAATATTTTTCTGGCCCAAGTTTTATTTTTCTCTGGATTAGCCTTTAATTCCTCATTTTCCTCCTGATTATTATGAGTAATTATCTCCAAATTATAATCAAATACTTCTTTTCCACCCCTAGCTTGTACTTTGCCATCTAATTTCATTTTCAAACCCAAAACAAATTGAGTTTCTCCTGTTTCTCGATTTGTAGTTTCTCCCAAATTACCATCAATAATTGGAATAATTGGTAGTGCGTCAAAAACTTCAGAACGCGCAAAAATATCCCGGTAATTAAATTTTTCTCCAGCATAAGAAACATCATAATATCCATCCGCTTTAGACTCATCATTAATATATTGCTCAATTAACCTCAAACGCCGAATTAAATCTGTCAGATAAATAACTCCTGACTTATCATTAGTTTCAATATTATCTAGTAAATGTTTGAGGTATATAATTTTTGCTTCTTTTTTCAGTTTCCCTAACGTTTCTTCATCTACCAGTCTTTGTAGTTGGTTAAAATCTGAATTTTTGTCCTCAATTTTTTTTCTAAAAGATTATAAACATCTTCAATATCTTCTGGATCGTCCGAATCAAAATTGTTTTGAATATTACGTCTAATTCCTTCCTTTAGTTGAGACTGAAACTCGGTAATATTTCCCACTGTAATTGTCAGTTTATGAAATTTTAGTAAGGAATTACTACCAGGAAGTTGAGAATCTAAAATTAACTCTTGTTTTTCCAATTTTGTGTATTGTTCATCAAAAGGATAAGCTAAACCTAGTTTACTAGCACGCCCTTGAAAATCTGTTAAATTCACAATTAAACTATCGACAAAACTAGCAATATCTCCTATTCCTTCTGTAGATTCTAAATTAGTTATCAAATAGTCTTTTATTTCTTGTATTTGAGTCAGAAATTTTTCTCGGTTTACAAAATTTACACTAGCAACACGAACACCTTTCGTAGTACTTAAAGGATTTTGAATATTTGTAGTAGCAATAGATGCAGCTACCTCATCAATATTTATCAGTAAACGTCGGCGATCACTCGATATTTTAAACAGATTTTGTTCTGATAATTTCTTTAAAATCTGTTCTAACAAACTGTCATAGTTAACGGGAACTAGATTATCTCCTTCCCTTAATTCATTTGCCATATCTAATTGTTTATTAATCAATAATTATTTTATTAATGGATAATGGATAATTACCCTTCCCTATTCCTTGTTCTCTGATAATAAGGCTTTTATCTGAGAGGTTATTTGAGAAGTCTAATTTGCTACATTAAAGCCCCCGCGCATCCCCCAAAATTGGGGAACTTTTAGAAGATAATGGATTCTTTTTCCCCCCAGAATTGGGGGGCCAGGGGGGCAAATTTCAGTTATCAGTTATCAGTTATCAGTCAAATAACTTTTAAAGGAAGTTTAGGGGAAAATTCCTACCAAAAGTTTCCAACTAATCAACATTAGAGGTTGTTTGAGAAATTTGCTACATCCAAACCCCCGTGCATCCCCCAAAATTGAAAAAAAGGAAAAAATAATCTTTCTCTACTCCCTACTGCTTGTTTTCTGATAATAAGACTTTTATCTGAGGATTTTCTAATAATTTTGCTGCGTCTGCTAATAGTTTGTCGCCCCAAAGTTCTTTTTTCTGAAGAAAGAAGGAAGAGGGAAGAAGGAAGAAAGAGTAAATTTTGAAAAAAAGGAAAATAATCTTTCTCTACTCCCTACTCTTCATTCTCTGATAGTAAGACTTTTATCTGAGGATTTTCTAATAATTTTGCTGCATCTTCTAATAGCTTGTCGCCCCAAAGTTCTTTTTTGAGACGCTGCAAGTTTCCCCAACTTTTGTCTAATTTTAGTGCTGCTTCAGCTATTATTAAACTTTCAGTAATTTTGCCTTTGTTATAGAGGGCAACTCCTATTGCTAATTTAGGTTCTACAAATTGGTTATTAATTTCAGTTCGAGCTTGCCAATGTTCTATTGCTTCATCTATTTTTCCCATTTCATATTTAACTAAGCCAATATTAGTAATAGAACTTTCATAGTCTGGTTTAATTTCTAGAGATTTTTCATAAGCAACTATTGCTTGTTGATAAAATTTTAACTGTAAGAATAAATTACCTTTACCATACCAAGCATAGTGATAGTCTGGTTTAATTTCTATAGATTTTTCATAAGCAGCGATCGCCTCTTCATATCTGCCTAGATCTGACAGAGCATCTCCTTTGTTTTTCCAAGCATAGTCATCGTCTGGTTTAATTTATATCACTTTTTCATAAGCAGTAATCGCTTCTTCATATCTTTCTAATTTTTCTAGTACAAAACCTTTAAAATTCCAAGCATAGTGATAGTCTGGTTTAATTTCTATAGCTTTTTCAAAAGTAGTAATCGCCTCTTCATATCTGCCTAAAGAATACAGAATATCTCCTTTATTTCCCAAAGCATAGTGGTAGTCTAGTTTAATTTCAAGAGCTTTATCATAAGCAGCAAGTGCCTCTTCATATCTTTCTAAATTTAATAGAGCATCTCCCTTATCGTTCCAAGTATAATGGTCTGGTTGAATTTCTAAAGCTTTATCATAAGCAGAAATCGCCTGTTCATATCTGCCTAAATTTTTCAGTACCATGCCTTTAATAAACCAAGCTCTGTGATAGTCTGGTTTAAATTCTAAAGCTTTTTCACAAGCAGCGATCGCCTCTTCATATCTTTCTAAATTTCTCAGAGCAACTCCTTTAATAAACCAAGCTTGGTGATAGTCTGGTTTAATTTTTATCGCTTTATCAGAAGCAGAAATCGCCTGTTCATATCTACCTAAATAATACAGACCAATGCCTTTATTGTTCCAAGAATGGTGATAGTCTGGTTTAATTTCTAGAGCTTTTTCATCAACAGCGATCGCCTCTTTATATCTTTCTAAATTTCTCAGAGCAATACCTTTAGCATTCCAAGCTCTGTGATAGTCTGGTTTAAATTCTAAAGCTTTTTCACAAACAGATATCGCCTCTTCATTTTTACTTTCTAATGTTAGTATTAATCCCTGTTCCAATAATAGCTTTCCTTTCTCTTCATCACTATTATTTTCATCTTCGATTAAATCTTGAATCTCCAAAAACTTTTGCCTTCTTTCTTCAGAAGTTAAACTCTGATATTTTTCATAATCTGATTCCTGAATAATTCGAGATGATTCTTGAGCTATTAACTCTGGGTCAGACTTAAATTCAAATATATTAGAACGCCAATCAAAAAAGTCTGGACAACGATGAATAAAATATTTCAAAGCATACACAGGCAGGATAAAAACAAAGCAAATATTAAAGTCATCTCTGAATTTTTCTCGATGTTGATTGAGGTGACTTAAAATCGGAGGTACACCCTTTTCACTGTAATTATATCTCTCATTACTACTCCAACCATTTTTCAGTTTATTCAACTCATATTCATACAGAGAATTTTCCAGTCCTGTCACAAATAAAATATTAATATCCTGTCTATTGGGCAAACCAGCAACCAAATTATATAAATTATTTGTTGGTTCATTTAACCGCAAAACTTCGATTTTTTTCTGAGGAATATCTTCCTTAATTTTCTCAATTAATTTGCTTCCTTCTGCAGGAGAACATTCTACAAACAATAATCTAAAACCAGACGTTCTTTTGAGAGACCTAACTATAGCTTTATATTCTGTTTCTGGGTCTTTCAATAAATTCTCATCCCAGTCTGTTAAATCTTGGTTCATAGCTTTTGAGATACTCACACGGATTATGCCACGAATATACTGATTAATTTGTTAGTTTTATTGTGAGCGATCGCTTGCTTCATTTTCACCTCTCAAGTTATGGTGCTTCATAAAATGAATTAATGATTGCTCTATAAGCAATAGTAGAAAAATTTCTCTACTCATCTCTCAAGTTATGGTGCTTCATAAAATGAATCAATGATTGCTCTATACGCAATAGTAGAAAAATTTCCCTACTCACCTCTCAAGTTATGGTGCTTCATAAAATGAATCAATGATTGCTCTATACGCAATAGTAGAAAAATTTCCCTACTCATCTCTCAAGTTATGGTGCTTCAGAGAATGAATCAATGATTGCTCTATAAGCAATAGTAGAAAAAATCCCATATTCACCTCTCAAGTTATGGTGCTTCACAAAATGAATCAATGATTGCTCTATACACAATAGAAGAGAAATTTCCCTACTCATCTCTCAAGTTATGGTGCTTCAGAGAATGAATTAATTATTGCTCTATACGTAATAGTAGAGAAATTTCCCTACTCATCTCTCAAGTTATGGTGCTTCAGAGAATGAATTAATTATTGCTCTATACACAATAGAAGAGAAATTTCCCTACTCATCTCTCAAGTTATGGTGCTTCACAAAATGAATCAATGATTGCTCTATACACAATAGAAGAGAAATTTCCCTACTCACCTCTCAAGTTATGGTGCTTCAGAAAATGAATCAATGATTGCTCTATACGTAATAGTAGAGAAATTTCCCTATTCACCTCTCAAGTTATGGTGCTTCAGAAAATGAATCAATGATTGCTCTATACGTAATAGTAGAGAAATTTCCCTATTCACCTCTCAAGTTATGGTGCTTCAGAAAATGAATCAATGATTGCTCTATACACAATAGAAGAGAAATTTCCCTACTCACCTCTCAAGTTATGGTGCTTCAGAAAATGAATCAATGATTGCTCTATAAGCAATAGTAGAAAAATCCCATATTCACCTCTCAAGTTATGGTGCTTCAGAAAATGAATCAATGATTGCCCTATACGTAATAGTAGAGAAATTTCCATATTCATCTCTCAAGTTATGGTGCTTCAGAAAATGAATTAATGATTGCTCTATACGCAATAGTAGAAAAATCCCATATTCACCTCTCAAGTTATGGTGCTTCAGGAAATGAATTAATGATTGCTCTATACGCAATAGAAGAGAAATCCCATATTCACCTCTCAAGTTATGGTGCTTCAGAAAATGAATTAATGATTGCTCTATAAGCAATAGTAGAAAAATTTCCCTACTCACCTCTCAAGTTATGGTGCTTCAGAAAATGAATTAATGATTGCTCTATACGTAATAGTAGAAAAATTTCCCTACTCACCTCTCAAGTTATGGTGCTTCAGAAAATGAATTAATGATTGCCCTATACGCAATAGTAGAAAAAATTCCATATACTACTGAACTTTCTGACTAATACTTTCAACAGCTTTCTTAAACTCAGGAGTTCCCTTAATCAACGGATGAACATCATACCAACGTCGCTTTTCTCCCTCATCATCATAATAACAATATTCCAAAATACAGCGATTAAACATTAAACTACGGTAATTATCATCATTAGGAACTTCCCTAGAAAATGCCACTTCAGCTAACCTTTTCCATTGATTATCATCCACAGTTTTCCGATAAATATCTCTAGCATCTGTTATTGACCTGCGGATAGCATTTCTCGGAATAGGTAAATCATCCGTATAGTCAAAAGCTGACTGAATTAATAATAGTAAATTCCGCACATGACCGCCACTCATTATACAGAGTTGATTCAAAGTTTCTTCACTATCAAATAAGTCTGTTTCTAGGGAAATATTAGGAGCAAATATTTCCACTCGCTTGATAATTAACTCCTTAATTTTATTAAATCCTGGTTCATATTTACTACCATCAGGTTTCTGCACCATTATCATCGGTAAAACCTGGGGAGCTGTATAAAATTCTCTCAAATCTGCTGCTCTATGGGAGTAGACCATAGAAATAGGAACTGTATAAATAATGTGACAATTTAATGCTTTTAATTGTTCGGAGCGGTCTATAAAAATATGGTCGTGATTAGTCCGTTTATCTTCTTGAATAACAGGCACTATTCGGTCTAAGTTATCAACTATTACTGCTAATTCTGTACAACCATTAGGTAAATTTTTCTTAGCATCATCAATAAATTCATTTAAAACTTTAATCAGAGTAACAGTGTGGGGATAAATTTTCTGCCTAATTTGCTGACGAAGAGTTGGTACTGCTCTTAAATTTGCTGTTAGTTTAGCAAAAGCAGATATTTTCACATCAATAGTTGCCTTCTCAAAGTCAATTTCAGTCAGAGCTAAATCCTTCAATTCTTGCCAACGATCTTTTAACCAATTAACTACAGAATTAGGTTCAGCAACATCTTTTAAATCTTGCAATAAATGACGAGTACAAGCCAGTAAAATATCTGTATATTCCGCATCCTCCGCATCAATATCTTGTTCATCCGCAGCAAAATAAACCACAAATATTTTCTGTGATTCTAGATATTGTTTAAGTCTGAGTAATTCTGTAGATTTTCCTGCCCCTCGATGACCAGCATAAAGGTAAGCATTCAGCCGTCAGCCATCAGCTATCAGCTATTGCTTTTAATTGAGGATAAAAGCTCTATTAATTGTCTTACTACAAAAGTTGGCTCCCTTGCCCTTAAAGTCAGTTGCTAATTTAAACACTGTCCCATAATAGAGAGTCTTGTTGCTGAGAGCTGACAGCTAATAGCTGAATGCTTACGCATAAAGTTGACAAGTCATCCTATTTGAACGCTTAATTTTTCTGCCTAAATCTACTAAAACATCTCCATCTCCTC
The DNA here is from genome assembly GCF_014132355.1 of Okeania sp. KiyG1. GTDB lineage: Bacteria > Cyanobacteriota > Cyanobacteriia > Cyanobacteriales > Microcoleaceae > Okeania. The sequence continues at coordinate 12,325 of NZ_BLZO01000166.1, read as the reverse complement.
TGACTTTTTTACAGTCAACATAAAGAGGGTCTCCTGCGGGTAATGGTTGAAATGGATCGAAGGAGTTGTGGAGGTTTGTTAGAAGTTCTTTTATGTCTATTTTTTGATTAGTCATAATAATAAATCTAACGTTATCAGGTTCTTACACCTATAATTCTCAAAAGTTTAGGAAAAGTTTCTTTCAATTTATACCACCCTATTTTAGTAAGAATATTTTTTATGGCTTGACTAGATATTTCCCCTTTTTCTAATTTTATAAGTGCAATGCCTTTAAAGTACCAGGCATAGTGGTCATCTGGTTTAATTTCTAGAGCTTGATCATAAGCAGATATTGCCTCTTCATATCTCCCTAAATCTGACAGGGCAATGCCTTTAAAGTACCAGGCATAGTGGTCGTCTGGTTGAATTTCTAAAGCTTTATCAAAAGCAGCGATCGCCTGTTTATAATTGCCTAAGTTTGACAGGGCAATGCCTTTAAAGTACCAGGCATAGTGGTCGTCTGGTTGAATTTCTAAAGCTTTATCAAAAGCAGCGATCGCCTGTTTATAATTGCCTAAGTTTGACAGGGCAATGCCTTTAAAGTACCAGGCATAGTGGTCGTCTGGTTGAATTTCTAAAGCTTTATCAAAAGTAGCAATTGCCTCTTCATGTCTGCCTAAGTTTGGCAGGGTAATGCCTTTAAAGTACCAAGCATTATAGTTTTTTGGTTGAATTTCTAAGGCTTTATCAAAGGCAGATATTGCCTCTTCATATCTGCCTAAGTGCGACAGGGCAATTCCCTTAAAGCACCAGGCATTATAGTTTTTTGGTTGAATTTCTAAAATTTTTTCAAAAGCATATATTACCTCTATATATCTGCCTAAATTTGACATATCAACGCCGTGAAAGCACCAAAAATAGCAGTGTTTTGGTTGAATTTCTAAGGCTTTATCAAAGGCAAATTTTGCCTCTTCATATCTGCCTAAGTTTGACAGTGCATTACCTTTATTTTTCCAGGCATCGTAGTTGTCTGGTTCAATTTCTAAAGCTTTATCAAAAGCAGATATTGCCTCTTCATATCTGCCTAAATCTAACAGAGCATTGCCTTTATTGTCCCAAGCTTGGTCAAAGTCTGGTTTAATTTCTAGAGCTTGATCATAAGCAGAAATTGCCTGTTCATACTTGTCTAAATCTGACAGAGTAACGCCTTTAAAGTACCAAGTATTGTCGTTATCTGGTTCAATTTCTAAAGCTTTATCAAAAGCAGTAATTGCCTGTTCATATCTGCCTAAACTTTTCAGTACATAGCCTTTATTGTGCCAAGCTGTGTCAAAGTCTGGTTGAATTTCTAAAGCTTTATCAAAAGCAGTAATTGCCTGTTCATATCTGCCTAAATCTAACAGAGCATTGCCTTTATTGTTCCAAGCTTTGTGATAGTCTGGTTGAATTTCTAAAGCTTTATCATAAGCATATATTGCCTCTTCGTACCTACCTAAATTTGACAGAGTAACGCCTTTAAAGTACCAAGTAATGTCGCTATCTGGTTGAATTTCCAAAGCTTTTTCATAAGCAGATATTGCCTGTTCATATCTGCCTAAATCTAACAGAGCAGTGCCTTTATTGTGCCAAGCTTGGTATTGGTCTGGTTTAATTTCTAGAGTTTTATCATAAACAAAAATTGCCTCTTCATATCTGCCTAAATTTGACAGAGTAACGCCTTTAAAGTACCAAGTATCGTCGTTTTCTGGTTTAATTTCTAAAGCTTTATCAAAAGCAACAACTGCCTCTTCATATCTTCCTAAATCTAACAGAGCAGTGCCTTTATTGTGCCAAGCTTGGTATTTGTCTGGTTTAATTTCTAGAGCTTTATCATAAACAAAAATTGCCTCTTCATATCTTCCTAAATCTAACAGAGCAGTGCCTTTATTGTGCCAAGCTTGGTATTTGTCTGGTTTAATTTCTAGAGCTTTATCATAAGCATAAATTGCTTCTTCATACCTACCTAAATTTGACAGAGTAACGCCTTTAAAGTACCAAGTATTGTCGTCGCCTGGTTGAATCTCTAAAGCTTTATCAAAAGCATAAATTGCCTCTTTATATCTGCCTAAATTTGACAAAGTAACACCTTTAAAGTACCAAGTATCGTCGTTTTCTGGTTTAATTTCTAAAGCTTTATCAAAAGCAACAATTGCCTCTTCATATCTTCCTAAATCTAAGAGAGCATTGCCTTTATTATTCCAAATATTGTCATTGTCTGGTTTAATTTCTAAAGCTTTATCAAAAGCAACAATTGCCTCTTCATATCTTCCTAAATCTAAGAGAGCATTGCCTTTGTTGTGCAAAATATAGTGTTTATCTGGTTTAATTTCTAGAAGTTTATCATAAACAAAAATTGCCTCTTCATATCTGTTTAAATTATGTAGAGCAGTGCCTTTATTGTGCCAAGCTTGGTATTGGTCTGGTTTAATTTCTAGAGCTTTATCATAAGCAAAAATTGCCTCTTCATACCTGCCTAAAGATAACAGAGTGTAGCCTTTATTGTTCCAACCTGTGCCTTGGTCTGGTTTAATTTCTAGAGCTTGATCATAAGCAGAAATCGCCTCTTCATATCTGCCTAAACGATATAGAGTATAGCCTTTATTGTGCCAACCTTCGTATTGGTCTGGTTTAATTTCTAAAACTTTTTCAAAAGCAAAAATTGCCTCTTCGTACCTGCCTAAATTTCTCAGTGTAATGCCTTTAAAGAGCCAAGTATCGTTGTTGTCTGGTTTAATTTCTAAAGCTTGATCAAAAGCAGAAATTGCTTCTTCATATCTGCCCATATCTTCTAGTGTAATGCCTTTAAAGTACCAAGCATCGTTGTTGTCTGGTTTAATTTCTAGAGCTTGATCAAAAGCAGAAATCGCCTCTTCATATCTTTCTAATTTTCTCAGTGCAATGCCTTTCCAGTACCAGTAATTTGAGTTATCTGGTTTAATTTCTAAAGCTTTATCAAAAACAGAAATTGCCTCTTCATATCTGCCTAAACTTGACAGAGTAACGCCTCTAAGAAACCATGCAGAGCAGTATTTTATTTGAATTTCTAAATATTTTAACTTAATTTTTAAAGATTTTATGGAAGCAGAAATTGCCTCTTCATATCTGTTGAAATCTGACAGAGTCATGTCTTTCAAGTACCAGTTATTGAGGTCGTCTAGTTCAATTTCTTTTAAAGCTTTTTCAAAAGCAGCGAGCGCCTCTTCAAAAGCAGCGAGCGCCTCTTCATATTTGCCTAAATTCCGCAGAGCATTACCTTTATTATACCAAGCTTCATGATAATCTGGTTTGGTTTCTAGAACTTTATCAAAAGCAGAAATTGCCTGTTCATATCTGTCTAAACCTAACAGAGCATTACCTTTATTATACCAAGCTTCATGATAATCTGGTTTGGTTTCTAGAACTTTATCAAAAGCAGAAATTGCCTGTTCATATCTGTCTAAACCTAACAGAGCATTGCCTTTATTGTACCAAGCTTCGTGATAATCTGGTTTGATTTCTAGAACTTTATCAAAGGCATAAATTGCCTGTTCATATCTGTCTAAATCTAACAGAGCATTGCCTTTATTGTACCAAGCTTCGTGATAATCTGGTTTGATTTCTAGAACTTTATCAAAAGCAGAAATTGCCTCTTCATATTCACCTAAATCTGACAGAGCATTGCCTTTATTGTGCCAAGCTTTGTAATTATTTGCTTCTATTTTTAAAGCTTCATCACAAGTTAATATTGCTTCTTCATTTTGCTTAAACTTTCTGTCTAGAGCAGCCTTTCTGATTAACAAATTTGCTTTTTGCCCGACAGGAAGTAAATCTTCATCAAGCAAACCTTTAATTTTCAACAACTCACCCTTACATTCTTTCTGGGGAAGCTCTATATAATCCTCTAATTCTTTGGTAGAAACTTTTAAAAATTCCTCATCGAAAATTTCCTTATTCATAGGAAACCGAAACACCCCAGAACGCCAATCAAAAAAATCTGGCGCACGATTAATCAGATAATCTATCGCGAATCTAGGCAATAAAAACACAAAGCAAATATCAAAATTATCCCTAAACCTTTCTCGCTGCTGATTCAAATTCATTAAAACACGAGGAACTCCCCTCCTACTAATAGAAATAATCTCTTGATTATCCAAACCTCTTTCTCTCATTTCACCCTCATATTCATAGAGAGAATTTTCCAAACCAGTCACAAACAAAATATCAATCTTTTTCAGATTAGGTAATTCTTTAACTAGATTATAAAAATTATAAACACTCTTATCTAAAGCCAAAACTTCCGCTCTTTCCCGTGGAATATCCAGGCGAATTTTTTCCATAATTTTTGTTCCCTGTGCAGGGGAACATTCCACAAACAATAAACTAAAACCTTCAGTAAATCTAATAGTCTCTACTAAAACTTGATATTCCTCTGCAAATGTTAATGATAAATCCTCTTCCGAAATAATTTTTTCTCCTATCATTGCGCCAACTCCTGAAACTCTTCCATTCCTTTAATCAATGGGTGAACATCATACCAAACTTTCTTTTCTTTTTTTCATTAAAGTAAGTATATTCTAGTAAACAACGATTAAATAATAAACTACGGTGCTGCTGATTATTTAAAACCTTTTTAGAACGAAAAACATCTACCAATACTTGCCATTCTTTTTCTTGAACAGACCTTTGATAAGGAAGTCTTGCTTCCGTAATTGCTCTTTGTACAACTCTAGCAGAAATAGGTAATTGACCTCCAGCACGTTTAATTACACTTTGCATCAAAAACATTAAATCTCGAACATGACCTCCACTCACTAAGCAAACTCTATCCAAGACTTCTCGACTTTCAAATAAATCTGTTTCTAAAGATAAATCTGACTTAACATCCTTAAGCCGTCTATAAATAATTTCCCTCATTTTAGCAACTCCTAATTCATAAGCTTCTCCTCCCAAAGTCTCCACCATAATCATCGGTAAAACTTGAGAATCATCATATTCAACTTTCAGATTAGGAGCTTGATTAGAATAAGCCATTGAAATAGGAATCGTATAAATTGTATGGCAATCTAAACCTTTTAATTGGGCACTACGATCAATAAAAATTTCATCGTGATTACTACGTCCATCTGGCTGAATATTTGGTGTAATGCGGTCTAAACTATCAGCAATCATTACCAATTTAGCACCAGATTCTAGTTGATTTCTAGCATCACGAATAAAAGCATTTATTCCATCAATTAAACTTTCAGTATAAGGATTAACTCTTTCTCTAATTTTTTTCTTAAAGTAGGTTCAGCTCTAAGATTCGCCGTAAGTTTTGCATATTGACCAACTTGTGATTCAACTGCCAAACTATCCAAAGATATTTCTGTAGTTGCTAAATCTTTTAAATCTTCCCACCGATATTTTAACCAATCTAATAGTGGTTTAGGATTAGCCTGCGTTAATTGTTCTAATAAATGTCTCGTACAAGCCAACAAAATATCAGCATATTCCGTATCTTCTAGATTAATATCCTTTTCATCCGCAGCGAAATAAACTACAAAATATCCGTTATCTTCTAGGTATTTTTTAAGTCGTAAAAGTTCAGTTGATTTACCCGCACCTCGATGTCCGGCATAAAGTTGACAAGTATTATTATCAGAATATTCAATATTGTCAGCTAAATCTGTAATAACATCTCCATCCCCTCGAACTTCCCGACAATCAACATATACTGGACTATCAGGTTTTAGAGGTTCAAAAGGTTTAAAAGCATTGTATAATCTTTTCAATAACTCTCTTTGATTTGCCATTTATTAAAAACTCTCCTTTTTTTATTTGTTATTTTAACAACAATTATCCCAGATTTATCTGAACTCTTCCCAAAAAATAAATTTTCAAAAGTAATTCTATCTAGTTAACATAGATAACTATTTTGTAATTTTTATACTAAAATAAGGTTACATTATGGAGGAAATTATTTACCAGAAGGTTTGGGAAAAATTACCTCGAACTCCTGTTAAAAGAGATGGGAAAAACCGTTGAGATTGTCAATCATACTGAGAACAAACAAGATGAATTGATGGAAGATTTAATTGCTATCATTACTTCATTTTGTTCTCGTCTTTATCAAGATGTTGCGAGAAGACCCGCGCTCTCCTATCAAGGGAGCGGAGGGATGGGAATCGCAATCAATGTTGATACTTCATAGAAAATGTGTTAAAGTGTAAAAATTTAATTAGCAAATAATATAGGTGGTTGAAAAAGCGTACAAATTTAGGTTTTACCCAACTCCAGAACAGGAAAATCTGTTGAGGAAAACCTTGGGATGTGTACGCCTGATCTACAACAAAGCTTTAGCTGTTAGAACTCAAGCTTGGTATGAGAACAAAGAGCGAGTCGGGTATAAGCAAACTTCTGCTATGCTGACGAGCTGGAAAAAACAGGAAGATTTAGACTTTCTTACAGAAGTCAGCAGTGTCCCATTGCAGCAAGGTTTAAGACATCTACAGACTGCTTTTCCTGCGGAATGCTGCGCAAACACGAACTTTTTTAGTGGGCGTACTAAATACCCAAACTTCAAGAAAAAGCGTAACGGTGGTAGTGCTGAATTCACCAGATCGGCATTTAAGTGGAAAGATGGTCAAGTATATTTAGCTAAATGTACTGAACCATTACCTATTAGATGGAGTAGGGAATTACCACAAAACTGTGTACCAACCACAATTACAGTGAAACTCGACCCCTCTGGTAGATGGTCTGTGTCTTTGAGAATTAACGACCCTAGAGATTTAAAGTTAAAACCAATACTGAAACAATTAGGTATTGATTTGGGAATCACCAGCTTATTAACTACAAGTGATGGTAAAACATTTGCTAATCCTAAAAATTTGAATAAGTTACACAAAAAACTAAGGTTAGCTCAAAAATCACTTTCTCGTAAAACTAAAGCCTCAAATAACTATCAAAAAGCTAGGTTAAAAGTAGCCAGGATACACGCAAAAATTAAAGATTCAAGGCTTGATTATACCCATAAGCTAACTACTCAATTAATCAGAGACAATCAAACTGTTGTAGTTGAGGACTTGGCAGTAAAAAACATGGTCAAAAAGCGGTGCGACCCCGCGACGACGCCAGCTCGCTTGCGGAACGCGCACCAAGAGACCATAAGTTAGCCAGAGCAATAAGTGATGCTAGCTGGGGAGAAATAGTCAGGCAATTAGAGTACAAGGCTCAATGGTATGGACGGGAATTAATCAAGATTGATAGATATTTTCCTAGTTCTAAGCGTTGCTCTAGTTGTGGTCATGTAGTAGAAAAATTACCTCTAAATATTAGAGAGTGGGATTGCCCTGAATGTAGTAGTCACCATGACAGGGACATCAACGCAAGTATAAACATTTTGGCTGCGGGACTCGCAGTGTCAGTCTGTGGAGCGACCGTAAGACCTGAAGGGAGTAAATCCCGGAAGGCGGGTGCTATGAAACAGAAAGCCCCTAACAGTGATGTTAAGGAATCCCGCGCTGTCACGCAAGTGCAGCGTCTGGAGGATGTCAACTACGGTCATGGCTATTTGAGCTACACCAAAATGGATAAATTAATGCAGAAGACGGAACAATATCAAGCCTTACCAGCGAAAGTCTCTCAACAGGTGTTACGAGGATTAGAAAAAAACTGGAAATCCTTTTTTGAAGCCAATAAAGCCTACAAGGTAGACGCAAGTAAGTTTTTGGGAAAACCTAAAATTCCCAAATATAAAAACCCACAAAAAGGGAGAAACTTATTGGTATATACCCAACAAGCAATCAGTAAAGTGCCTTTAAAACAAGGGAAAATCAGACTCTCAAAGACCAATATCGAGTTTCCGACATCTGTGTCCGAAAAAGTAGCGGAGGTGAGAATCGTTCCGAGATGCGACTGTTATGTAATTGAGGTGATTTATGAGCAATCGGAAAAGACATTAAACCCAAATGAATGGATAGTGAGTGTGGATTTAGGAGTCAATGTTTTAATGGCTGTAACTTCCAATCAACCGGGATTTATCCCTTTGTTGATAAATGGCAGACCCTTAAAAAGCCTGAATCAATTCTACAATAAACGCAAAGCCATTCTCCAATCTCAATTGAAAGGAAATCGGCAAACATCTAAGAGAATCAAACGTCTGACTCGATGTCGAAATCAGAAAGTTGAGAACTACCTTCATCTGGCCAGTCGTTATCTGGTGAATCTGTTACGGTCGAAAAATATCACCACTTTAGTCATTGGCAAAAATGAAGGTTGGAAACAGAAGACCAACATGGGAAAAGTCAACAATCAAAAGTTTGTAGCGATTCCTTTCAACCGTCTGATTGCCATGTTGACTTATAAATGTCAATTAGTGGGGATTAAAGTGGTCATCACCGAAGAAAGTTACACCAGCCAGTCGAACTTTTTCAACTTAGATGAGCTTCCGGTTTATGGGGAAAGCCAAGAAAAACCGACTTTTACGGGAAAAAGAATCACAAGAGGTCTTTACCGGACTCAGACGGGTATCTTTTGTCAGTCGGATATTTTAAGTTCTTATAATATCTTAAGAAAAGCATTCCCAAATGCGTTCTGCTATGGGATAGAGAGGTGCGTAGTTCACCCAAGGAGAATTAATCTCTCAAAGCCAAAATGAAGGGGATTTTTGAAATAGAATCCATGTCTTGTTTATATTTGACTATATTTTGGTGAACTATTAAAATTGTACCAATAGTTGGTATTGGTTCCCTCGATAAAGCAGTAGAATTTGCTAAACAAGGTTTCACTTCTCGCATAACAGAAAATAAGCAATTTATGGCAGAAGTTTTGATTATGAAACCTCAGCAATAATTGTTTAATCGTGCTGGAAAACGAGTCATAACTAAGATTAAATATAAAGACTTTTGTTGATATAGCAGGGAACAGGGAACAGGGAATAGAGAACAGTTAGAAAAACATTTTCTAGTCTAAGATTCATCATTAGTCAATTTTCTAAGCAATTCTTTCCTAGCTATATTTTTGACAAGTTAATTAGGGTTGTAATACCGTTTTGAAAAAAGAATGTTACGAATAATAGGTGCAATATAAAGACTTTAGAGGAGATGTCTTTTTGACAAAAAAAGAGAATATCCTAACTCAAAACTGTTATTGAAGACATTCATTCTGACTCCTGACTCCTGACTCCTGACTCCTAAGAAATAACCTAACTATTTGTAACAAAGATTTATCAAATTGGTATAAGTTAGAAAAAAACAAGCTTAAACATTCAAAACATTTAAGCTTGTTTCTTTATCAAAAGAAAAATTTACTGATATGATTTCAAAAATAAACATTATCCCAAAATTTGCTCGACAGTTAAATTAATATCATCAAAAGCTTCAATAGTTAAAATATCTCCTCGAAAAAATTGCTGCACATCCCGATAACTATTCCCTTTTGTTTGCCGATAAATCTCTACTAATTGTTGATTGATATCTATCAGCCACACCTCAGAAATTCCATTTTCAGCATATAAAGGTATCTTGATTTCTCGGTCATATTTAATAGTTGAATCTGCGACTTCTACCAATAAAAATATATCCTCTGATTCGGGATGTTTTTCCTCATAAAAATCATCACGCAATTGTAATAGAATTAAATCTGGTTCAGGTTCACTCTCATCATTTAACTGGATAGGAATTTGAGTGTCAATTATTACTTTGCTGTACAATAGTTTATTAAAAATCCTATCTAAACGTCTTAAACAAGAAGCATGACGCGAACCCATAGGTGCCATTTGAATAATTTCTCCTGCTATTAATTCTACTCTGTCATCGTTTCTAAGAATACCTGCTTCTACCATTAGATCGTATTCTTTAACAGTAAATTGTCGCCGTTTTAATTCTACAGACATAATTACCTTTTAATGATGTTTACAAATATTAGAAATTACCCAGAAACTGGGTCGATACAGAAAATTTCCTGATGGGAAATAATTAGGGCTATAAACCCAGTTTCTTTTTGGGTATATTAGGTTATGATATATTTTAATGAATTATTGTCTAAAATGGTGCCTTACCCTCTGCTTTGCGAAGCGCAAAAAACACACCCGACTAGACTAACTTGCGTTAGTGCGGATTAGTTGGAAAATCGGTATTATAAAGTCGCCGTAAATTTTATGTCAGTACTTCTACTAATTTTGTGACTTCTTCATCAAGACGTATGAAATGGTTAGGATTTAAAGTAAGTAAGCAATTTACCTCTACTTTAAAAACAACTTGAGCAATTACAGCATCGTAAATTCCGCCTCCTATTAAATTTAAAGTTACCATTTTATTAATAACAGTTTGATAATCTTCAGTAGAAAGAGAAATTACTTCCAATTATCCTAAATTTTCTCCGATAAATTGTTGTGCAAGTTGTGGGTAAACACCAGGTTTTATAGGAACGCGAGTTAAAACAGAATAGAGTTCTGCTAAAGTATGAGTGCAAATTATTCCTTGAAAATTTCCAGATTTAACTTTTTTTAATCTTGAAAGACAAGCTGAATGTTTAGGATGATTAGTCCATAATTCAGCAACCAAAACACTTGTATCAAATAAAGCTTTTACCTAATTATTAATTATTAATTATTAATAATTAAATAATTCTGGTTTAAAGCCTCCCCTTTTAAGAGGAAAAAAAGAAATAATATCTCCTTATATTCAATCAAGAGCGGTTTTAACCAGAGGTAATTATCAATTATCAATTATCCATTATCCATTAATTAACACGATGTTAATTCATTAATTATTTCTGTTCTCACTTCATCAATAATTGTTTCTGTATTACCTATCGGTTCAGCTTTAAAAACTAATATTCCATCTTCATAGTAGGTTTCTAATTCTGATTTTAAGGGTTGAAGAATAAGCTGACCATTTTCAACTTTTAGGGATAACTTAGTTTGATTATTAATTCCTAATTGTTGGCGTATTTTTCCAGGGATTTCGATACGACCAAATTGATCGACAGTAAGTTGTTCCATATTGTAATTATTTACTATAATCTGCATCGTGAAGAATATGGTAAGCATTCAGTTATTAGCGGTCAGCTCTTCCTGCGGAATGCTACGCAAACAGCAAACCCTATCTAAATCTTAAGGAGGGGTTTTAAATGAATATAGCCTTTAAAAATCGGCTTTTATAGTAAAATTCAATTCACCTCATTAATAAAGGTTTTCTTTCAAGCTAAAATAAATAGCTGATAGCTGATAGCTGACGGCTGAATGCTTACATAATATGACTATATTTAGCAGATACTCCCTTAAAAAAAATCGGGCAAATTTAGACATATAAAATCATCCAATCTGCCACGATAAACTTAGGGTAAGCATTTCCTGCGGACTGCTGCGCAAACAGCTATTAGCAGTCCGCTATTCCTAGGTCATGCTACGCAAACAGCAATTAGTAATGAACAATTACTTCTAAGGTTTAGGAAAGGAACTTTAACAGTAATTTTTATTTTGTCTCATTTTGTCTCAATTTCTCAATTATTTTTACCTTCCCCAAAATTAATAGCTGTTAACGTAGTTCCTCCGTAGGAGGCTAGCTAATAGCTGACGGCTAAATGCTTACAACTTACGATTTAAAAATCACTTGAAGCAACTAATTTCTCAACTGAACAGGCATAATTAAATAAGTCATTTTCACCCCACCCAATGGATTTAAAACCACCGGACTTGTAGCAGTATTTAACTGAATAGAAATCTCCGAAGCTGAAGGAATAGCCTTCAAACCTTCAATCAAATACTTAACATTAAAAGCAATTTCATTCGGCTCATCAGCAGAAATTTGTGCTGCCATAGACTCTCTACCACTACCAACATCTTGAGCATCTACAGACAAATAAATCTCCTGATTAACACTATCAATAGAACACTTCAAAATATTATTTTTCTGGTCAGCCAAAACAGCAATTCTTTCCACCGCTCCTAAAAATTCTTTCCTATCTACATTAATTTGATTAGTAAACTTATCAGGTAATAATTGTCCGTAAGCTGGATATTGACCCTCCAATTTTCTGCTAGTTAAACATTGTTCTCCTAGCTCAAAAATTACCTGACCTTCATCAAATCTCAAAGCAACAGCTTCAGATGATTGATCCATTCCAATCATTCGTTCAACTTCTCGTAAAGCTTTTGCAGGAATTGTTACTTCAAACTCCTCAATTTCTTCTACTTCTAACTCACCCTCTGGTGCCACACTTTCAGTCTTAACAATTGCTAATCTATGACCATCAGTTGCTGCAAATTCCAAACCATCTTTTTGTACCTTTAAATGTACCCCTGTTAAAACTTGTTTTGTTTCATCAGGACTCGTGGCAAACAAAG
>NZ_BLZO01000165.1 GCF_014132355.1 Okeania sp. KiyG1 | reverse complement strand
GAAAATCGTGATCTGCCCACAAATCTAGAAGATATGATATACCGAGTCCTGATAGTAACAAAACTAGAATTTGAGTCACAACTTGAGGAATAGAAATTGCACCTGAAGGAATCGGTCTATAAGGTTCATTAATAGCGTCTATTTCTTTGTCATAAAAATCATTTAAAGTTTGCGTATAACCCGCCATCAAAGGTCCTGCTATTAACATACAAGTAGCAGATTGTAATACACTTTCTAGATTCCAACCGTAGTTTCCTGAAGATGCAGCTCCACAAACTACTCCCCATATTAACGGAATCCAGGTTATGGGTTTCATTAATTGCAGGCGGATTTTCCAAATATTAGTTTCTCCGCTTGCTGCACCTTTCATTCCTAATAATTGTCTGGTTTTAGCAGTACTATTTTCTTCTATTTTTGTTTCTTGATTAGTCATTTTTAGTTAGATTCTTGTGATGAGTAAAAGTTATCTATCTACTAAATTTCAAAAAGTTTTGTGAGCAGTTTTTCAGCCTACTTTTTTTAAATTACAACAGTTTTTCTTTTAGTAGACCATTGTAGAGACTTCCATTGAGTCAATCCATTCCGTTTTCTAGGAGAGGTAATTATTAATTATTAATTATTAATTATTAATTGTTGAATCCCTACTCCCTATCTTAAAAAGAAATAATCAAATAATCATTTTGGAACTTTGCACCAGTAACAGGTTTTCCACTTAGAGGTGGAGGAAGGAAAATATTTCTTCTCTGGTCTCCCGCTTCAATAGTTACTTCTGGCCCATTAGTAGTAAGTCCAATTTGTTTTTATCAAAACTAGGCAAAAATAAACTTACTTGACTTTTTTAATATCTATGATTATAGGTTTAGGAGCCTTAACTGCTTGACTAAAATCTGGCAGAGCATCCATTAGAGGTTGCCAATCTTCAGTAGAACTACGGGGAATCGGAGTTACCGATAGTGGTGCAAACTCATCAGTAACATTATCCGCTAAATCCGCTTGATTGAGAATTACTCCCCCTACAGTAAGATTAACTTGTTGGGCACTTCCCCATAAATATTTTGCTGTGGCGATCGCTACCTTATCATCTGTAGTAACCAAAAATGCCGCTACCTGATTTGGATCTGCTATGGCCGCTTTAGCATTATCCAAGAGTTCATTTGCTTTTTGGAGAGGTTGAGAAAAGTTATCACCTGTCCAGTCAACATTGAGAATAGCGCTACTAACAGGTTGAACAAACGGAGACATAGCTTTGTATAGGTCTGAGTCGAGAATTACTTGACGAAAGCGGCGAATATACCAACTCATAGTTTCCGCAGACCCCAAAAGTCGTAGGGTCTCTTTATCTCCCGTGCCATCGTAAATAATTAGATCATATTCCCCACTAGCACTATATCCCCGCATAACATTAATAGTCAGAATTCCTTCTACTCCTGGTAATACTCCTAGTTCTTGACCATATACCTTTTTAAAGAAGGGTGTACGGATATATTCAGCTTCTAGTTTTTTCAGTTCTTCCCAACCACTTTCTAGTAAACTTGCTGCCTGAATATTGACTGCTTTGAGATTCGAGTCTATTTCTGTAGGTTCTGGACTAATATTAGCACCTAATAACAAAGATAATGTTGGAGTTGGTTCTTGTCCTACAAATAAAACTCGTTTACCAAGGCTAGCGTATTTTTTTGCAGTGGCAAATGCGATAGTAGTTCGACCCGTGCCACCTTTTCCCAAAAATGTATAAGTAATGGTCATTTTAGTTATCAGTTGTCAGTTATTAATTATTAATTCTCAGTATAATCAACGTTGTACATAAATAATAATATACTCATATTTCTAGCTAAAGTCAGAACCTTAAAATAAATACTTTTGTAAATATCTACTTGACTCAGTTAATGATACTATATTACTATTATTATATAGTTAATTAGCTAAACTTAGTATCTATATAAATTTAGCTGATTTCCCAGGTCTATAAAACCTATTTGAGCTATTAAAAAAAAAGATCCAGGGCTATGGGAAGATAGGGAAATAGGAGTATTATTCTACCTTTTTTCCTATGCTCAAGGTAAACAAACACAGGGGGAGAACATCACCTCTGTCAAAACTGAAGTCAGTTTTTTGGCATTGCTGAAATGTAATGGTAAGTAGCTGAAAGTAAAATAGAAAAACTTATGTTTTACGTTGATACTTAATATAAAAATCACTACTATTTCGCAACGCAAGTTTTTTTCCTGACTGAAGAATCCCGCGTTGCGCTTACAAGGGCAACGTCAGGAGTATGTCAATAAAATCAAAATTAACTGGAGATAATTAGCTATGAACGATTTCTCGCGTCGTGATTTCATGGGTGGTATGTTAGGAATTAGCAGTATTTTAGGACTTAGCGAAACAACTATTGCGGATCTGGTTGTTCAGTCTGAACCGCTAAAGAAACCAACTGAATATGACCTATCCAATGCTACGCCAGCGCTGAAAAGAATTATACAGCAAATTACAGAGTGGAACCAGGAAGGTCAGAAATTTAAAGACGACCAACTAGAAGCTAATAACGACGCACAGTGGAACAAGCTGCTTCTAAATTATTTTGATCGAAATAAATGTACAAGTATTTCTGTTAATTCTGCCAACCTGTGTCCGTCCTTGAAACAAGTTAACCAGATGGTGCATCTGGTTGAGCAAATGCTGGATGAGGATATTTCATTTCCCATGCGTGGAGATCTGGCTAAAGCGAGCCTGGGGTATGGACTGGGTTACATTAAAAACTGGATAGGGAATAATTCAGAGTGTACCCCAGAGAGCCTGATTGCGCTTACCCGCAATACTACCGAAGGCAACAATTTCATCAACAATGGTCTTGTGACTTCCGGATTTTTTAACCCCCAAGAAGACAACATTGTCGTATGGGACGTTAATCACCCCACTAATTATGATGCGTGGCTTTATCGTCAAGCTACTCAGAAATGGCCAAAGAAATGCATTAAAAAACTACAAACAAAAATGTTTTCGCAAACGCTCAACACAGGTGAAAAACAAATGGGTATGATTCCATCAGATCCACAGAGCGAAAACGATATCATTGATGCACTTAAGTATCTATTAGATGATAAAACAAAGATAGTCTCCTTATCTTGGCAGTCAAATGAATGCGGAATGCTTTTGCCAATGAAGCGTATCGTGGAGGTAGTAAGGTTATTTAATAAAGATATCCATATCCATGCAGACAGCGCCCAAACATTTGGTGTGCTAGACCTTAAATTGGGTAAAGAAATTGATGTGGATAGTATTGCAGGCAGTTTTCATAAATGGCCTTGCGGGCCTAAAATGGTTGGACTTCTTTACATGAAAAATGCAAAGGCCGCTAAAAATTTCATACCAAGTATCTGGGGTTATGATGAATACATTAAAACCCCTAAGGATTATGGGTACGATCCTGAAGAGGGGAAAATTGACCCGAGTGCCAAGCGCTTTTCTTACCTAGGTCAACAAAATGATGCCACCTTGGTTTCTACATGGATCGCTGCTCTATTTCATACCGGGTTTTTCCATCCCAATGTATCGCCTGCCAAAATTGAGGCGCGTATACGTTATCTAGGCGATCAAGCAAAAGAAGCACTTTATAAAAATTTGCCGAGGATCTTTCCTGAATTTTCCCCAGAAACAGCCTACCAATATATTGCGACACCAACCACCAATAAGCAATTCCGTACTTCCGTTTTCCTGTTCAAAGTACCAGATGGCATCCAGGCAGGGGATGTTATGACCCATGTTTATGAAAAGTATAAATTCGCGATCGCCAACCTGGCAGTTAAAGGCAACGACTTGTTGCGAATTTCTCCTACAATTAGCAACACATCTTGCGATGTGCATAATGTAGTTGATTATATTGTTGACGTCATCCGAGAAATGCAAAAAGGAAATTTGCCAAAGAAAAATCATCGACGTTCATATTCATAGGGCTTGTAACTGTTTGGCATAATAATCATCATGGTAAAATCTGTAATTATTGTGTCAAACAAATATATTCAAGATAGGAGCAGCAGCAGAATTATTTATCTCAACGTTGGTCCTTGACCCGCGCTCTCCCGTAGGGGAGCGTCGTATGGGAAAACCAATCAATCCTGCGGTTTTACAGATAAGCATTAAAATGCAAGTGTTACTTAACCAAAAACCAAGGTTAAGACTACTATCGCTTTTTAATCAAGTCGCCGAGGGGCACTGGTCGATTATTTATCGGACACGGAGAAAGCGTTAGACTGGCAAGCCAGCATTTTCCAGTGAGGTGTCAACCCGCCCTGAGTCATTTGTTCAGCTTAGTCTGTTTGAATGATGGATGGGAATCCCGCGCTGCAAGTGCACCTTAAGCGTCGGGAGGATGTCAAGATATCATTTTGCCACTTAATGCATAAAGTGTGCTTATAGATATCTCAAGAGAATTGCTTGGTTCAGCCAGCAATACCTAACGAATCGTCTCAGCGGACAGGTAGACGATATCTGGAGCCGATGAAAATATCATGAGAAACAAACAACATTACGGTGAACAACAAACAGCATTCTAATATCTCCTATAGCCCTAAGCAGGAACCCTAGGACAAGCAAGTCCCCAAGGGAGCTGACGTAATCAGGAGCAGAGCTACGCCCATATCTACTCTATGCAGTCCCTAGATATGAAGCTCGTGGATAAATTCATACAGGAGGTGAAGGAAGTCTGCGACAACAAAGGTTGGAAGGCGGCATTCCCTGAGCAAAAAGAAAACACCATCGACCATCTTCCGAACCCTGGTCCGTGGAAGAATTTCTAAGGACTAACCAGTAGCACCCGAAGTGGGCGAGCAATCCTCCAAAACTCCAAGAATCAAATACATTACAAGGTAAATCAAAAATGAGCAACAAGAAGACAAACCTAGTCAAGAGTATCCCGGCCAACCTAGTGAAGACTAAAATCCTAGAGCTCAACGTCAAGTCTTACGCAGGATTCGCGCCTAGAGAAGATAAAAAGCCCAAGAGCCACCTGTTCTACTGGTTCTTTGAGAGCCAGAAATGCATGGAGGGGGATAACCCGGCCAAATTCCCCCTTCTCATTTGGCTCAATGGCGGCCCGGGGGCTGCCTCCACCTTCGGCCTGTTCACCGAAAACGGCCCCTATCTGATGACCACTAAGGACGGGGGTACAGTGGCGGAAAACCCCAACGCCTGGAACAAAGAAACCCATATTATGTACATCGACAACCCGGTGGGGGCTGGCTATAGCTACAATGACGATCAAATTTACGCCAAAAGCGAGGAGGAAGTGTCCGAGCAATTCTACGAAGCCCTACAGGCGTTCTTTGAAGAGTACCCGGAGTACAGCAAATGCGACCTGTACATGACGGGCGAAAGCTACGCGGGCAAGTATATCCCAGCCATCTGCAAGAAGATCCTCGAGAAGAACCAGGATGGGTGCACGGACAATCAAAAGATCGAGATCAAGCTCAAGGGCATGTCCATCGGCAACCCTTGGATGTACCCATTGCTCCAGACGGAGTACCGCATTGAGTGCGCTTTCATGTTGGGCTTTCTGGATACCAAGCAGTACGGTAATCTGAGCAAACAATTGAAGGAACTCAAAAAACGGCTCGAAGAGAAGAAGTACAAGAAAGCCTTCGAACTGAACCAAAAAATCAAGGATGAGATCATCTCTTGTGGCGGTGGTGTGGCTATCTATGATGCCAGGACCTGGGAAAACATTGACCCTCTGAGCCCTCTTTTGATAGAGTACATGAAGGACGAGGACGTTAAGAAGGCAATCCACGTTAGTGGCAAGCCGTGGCATCTGAACGACGAGACGGGGCCGGTCACTGAAGCCCTCATACAGGACTTCGTCTCCCCCAGCATCTACATCGTGAAACATTTGTTGGATAGCGGGCTGCGCGTATTGCTCTACACCGGGAACATGGACATGTCCTGTGGCTTCCGGGGTCTAGAGAATATCCTGCAGGAGCTGGACTGGAATAACTGGAAGAGTTTGGAACGGTTCGTCTGGGCTGAGCCTCGGGATGTGACCAAGGGGTTCATCAAGTCCTCCAAGAATGACAAGTCTGAACTGATCCAGATTGTGGTGCCCGGCTCAGGCCATATGGTGCCTAGCTGCCAGCCGGAGGTCAGTCTGGAGATGGTCTACAACTTCGTGTTCAAACGCGACTTCCCCAATTACAAACCGAAATTGGATGATTGTTAGTGTTCTTTCTTTGTAATAAGTCTCTGTGGGCAGTTTGAAAGGAGCGGGTTTGACTCTAATAAACCCAATCCCTGTCAAAGAAAGACGCATTTCTGTTGGTAAAACTTAATGATCAAACAACCGCGATCGCCGTTTATACTTGGAAAGATTGGGGAGAGCTTGAATACAAGTGTCAATAGTACGGCTGTGAATTAGTAGCAGTAGACAGATTTTTTCCATCTTCGCTTGACTTGCTCTAGTTGTGGTCATGTACAGGATATGTCTTTAAACATCAGAACTTATGATTGCCCAGAATGTGGTCTATCAATAGACCGAGACTTGAATGCTTCAATTAACCTAAGAAATGCGGTCGGCTTGACCGTTGTTGCCTTTGGACGGAGTGCTGCCGACAGTTCCGGTGGTTTGCGTAGCATTCCGTAGGAAAGCAGGAAGTAAACATTAAAATGTCACTAATTATGCGGTGCGACCCCGCGTCGGCGCAAGACGCAAGCGGTCAGACCCCGCGTCGCCGTCGCTTGCGGAATGCTGACCAAGAGAGGGAACGCGCACCAACAGAGACGTTTTATATCGGTTTTATGAAGCAGAAGGAAGTAGTACCAATATCCAGAATGCAAAAATGCGACCAACTGGTGGCAGCGAAACTCGCCCCAAAAACATCTACGTCAATTGGATTATCAAAGCTAAGAATGTTAGTCCTGTAAGTGATGTAGTGATTTAGGTTCTTTGGAAGGGAATAGGGAACACTTAACTGGGAACAGAAAAGCCCCTAAATTCGAGATTTCATGCATAATAATCGCACTTGTCTCTAGTTGACCTTTGATCCAAGTATCACTACTTGTACACCACTACCAGGATGTGTAGCTAATTCTGAAGTGGGGAAATAGAGCGATCGCTATAGTGGGGGAATGACATATAGTGGGCGAATGCCATATAGTGGGCGAATGCCATATAGTGGGCGAATGCCATATAGTGGGCGAATGCCATATAGTGGGCGAATGCCATATAGTGGGCGAATGCCATATAGTGGGCGAATGCCATATAGTGGGCGAATGCCATATAGTGGGCGAATGCCATATAGTGGGCGAATGCCATATAGTGGGCGAATGCCATATAGTGGGCGAATGCCATATAGTGGGCGAATGACATATAGTGGGCGAATGCCATATAGTGGGCGAATGCCATATAGTGGGCGAATGCCATATAGTGGGCGAATGCCATATAGTGGGCGAATGCCATATAGTGGGCGAATGCCATATAGTGGGCGAATGCCATATAGTGGGCGAATGCCATATAGTGGGCGAATGCCATATAGTGGGCGAATGCCATTCGCCCCTACTTCTGACACCTAATTCTGAGGTGAAGAAATAGGGCGATCGCTCTCTCTGACTGGGAGGGCGATCGCTAATTAGATTATTAAAGCTAAGAATGTGGACTAATTCTGAAGTGAAGAAATAGAGCGATCGCTCCCCCCTCTTATTCCCCAGGGCTGTTTCAAAGTATTGTAGATTAATGATGAGCGGGAGAACGGAATATGAGATGATTGTAGAACAGTGAAATTTACCAAAATTTGCCGATTTTGAGCGCCAATAAGCGTCCCTTTTGCTCTGACTAAAATGGTGAAAAGTCAACTTTTAATCATAAATTAAAAGCCTCCATCCCCGTGTCTCCGTGTCACCGCGTCCCTCTTTCCAAGGGGGGTTGGGGGGATTGTAGCGTGGGGTTTTACTCACAATTTTAGTTTAGACGAGCTACTACTATAACTTTAAACCTACATTCCGCACATCAAAATGTAGTATCTCAGACTAGCCATTGAAAGCTTTGCCTGATAATAACTATGAGCTTTATAAGTAAAAATACACAGTACACAAGCTATTAATAATTATTATTAATAATGGAGGCTGTAATCTATCTTCTTCGTTAAAAATAGTCTTGTAGTATGCTTGTGGTGCGGAATGTGGGTTGAAATATTGCCAGGAGGCGGAATAAATCATTAAAAGCAGCATAGATTTATCCCTCCTAAGTTGGTACTAAAAGCAACATTAAGAGTTTCCATTGACTTGACTAACCACCAAACTTTACCAGTGGTAGCTCCTTGATAATGATTAAACAGAATAGAGAATTTTTTTCTAAATAAGGTTTAGCTTGGTGACAAAATAGTACAATCTTCAATAACATACCGATCGCTACTGTAGCCCCAAGATTATTAATCAGGTCATAAAAAATAAAATGTTTTGGTTGTTCAAGACTCTCAACAACTAGAAAATCTAACATTTTTTTGCAAGTACCTAAAATTAGAGAATCGTTGGGTTTTTGAGTATTATTATCAGACCAAGTATTTTGTAATTTATGATATAATTTGCGATTAAATTGACGTTTACTATAACCATAGTCAATTGTATCAGTTAAGTATTCATATAGCCCATCTTTAAAAGTAAGATAAGAACAAGTTAAATAGCAAAAAGTTTTAAATTGTTGAGCTTGGTCTCGTAATGTTTGGCTACCATCAACTTTTTTTGTAAAATACTTAACTGCTTCATTCAATTCTTCGTCTCTTATTAAAGTAGGATTTTCAACAGAATTGCTTTTTCTGGGCAATTTTTGATAAGTGATATATTTAGACAAATCTATTTCATATTTTTGCTGTTTTTTTTGTCTAATCTTTTGAATTTCTTGTTGCTCTTCATCGGTACTCTCATCATTGAGAAAACAATGTTCATATAGATATGGATATCGATCGATTAATTTTTCTAACTTCCGGTCTACAATTTTTGTATTTTCTTGAGTTTCCCTGATAAACATCTTAGCCAAACGTTGTAAGGCAATATATTTTTCAGTCTCAGTAAAACTACGAATTAAAGTGCGTACACGTTTAGAAGTCCAACAAGGGGGCAGGCCATTTGGCTTTAACTGGAATAAATCTACTAACTCTGGAATTGATTTTTGCAGTTGTGGGTTTTGTAACCAACGGTTAATTAATATATAGCAACTTCTATTGAGGATATTATGGAATTCTTCTTCATCAGGATCGGCATCAATAATTGTTTCGATTGTCTGCCATATTTCGGGGATAAAATACTCAGAAGCATCAATAAATAGAGTCCTAAAATTACCAATTGACTCTTCGGGGTCTTGTTGACAAGCTAAATCTTGTAAATGCTGATAAAGTTGCTGTTCTTGTTTGGCATATTTACTATTATTATTATTTGATAAAGAGTTTAAATTAGAATTTGACATTCTTAAAAATCCCCTCTGAAATTAATTATAAGTTTATTTAATTTGTTCTTCAATAAAGTTGATTTTTGCGATAATTATATATGGCTTCGTAGAATAGATATTTCAATAATAATTAAATTGCTATTTTGAACGTATTTATTAGACAAAGATTGTTGAGATTATGATAGTAAAATGATCTAAGATAAAAATATGCTTGATGTCTGTATTTACCTAAAAAATATATATTTGATGAATTAGGTAAAATTTGAAATACAGATTAAATTTTGTAATACTCGCTCTGGTAGATTGCTTTCCCCTGTTACAATCTTAGTACTATATATAACTAATCTTTATCAGCTAAATTAAGTATAAAAATCAAATGAGGCCATAACTATTAATCCTACTATGGAATTACTTGACTTTATGTGAAGATTTGATGAAGAACCCAAGAATTCAGTAGATTTTTTGATTATTAGTTGACTCAGATGCTGTAGATGCAGAACCTTTTAGTTAAGTGTGAATATAGATAATTTGTAATCAAATCATTATCACTAATACCATTTATGAGAAGTAGTAGTCTGGCAAAAGTAGTAATATTGGTCGGTACAAAATTTTTATTGTCAGGAAGTAGACTTTAGCAGAAGGAAGGACTAAAGTTGGAAAAATACGGCGTTGTCTGAGCTTTAAGCTTTTGATATGTTTAATGCATTAATGGCAATTGCTATACAGCAAAGTTCAGTAAAGTCCAGTTATTATCGCAACTATCATTACTACTCTTGACTTATAGCAGAAGGAAGAAAGAAAGAAAGAAAGAAGAAGAAAGGACCGAAGTTGGAAAAGTCTTACTTTGTCTGAGTTTTAAACTTTGGGAATTACCGAATAATTAAGGTTTAAAGCCTATCCTTTAAAGGAGAAACAATGAATTAATTTCCCTTTTGCGTCAATCCTCTCTTTGAAAAGAAGAGTTCATTAATTGATAATTGATAATGGATAATTGATAATTACCTCGGGTTTTAACCGCTACGGAATTGAATATAAGGAAATAGTATTAATGGATAATGGATAGTGGATAATGGATAATGAAAGAATTATCGCGCCTCTCTAACTCTTTAATTATCAATTATCAATTGTCAATTATCCATTGGTAAAGGGAGGCTTCAAGGCGCGAATTATTTAATTATTAATTATAAAGAATTAATAATTCGGTAACAATTAATAATTAATAATTAATTGTTAAACAATTCCTTTCCTTGGACTGCTATATGTAATATCTATTTGTGTAGCACTCCGCAACAGAAACAACAGAATATCAATAATCAACCTTATTTATTCTCTCCTCAATAACTAATCACCTTCTTTCTTCTTATCTCTATTATACTATTCAGAATAAAATGGTAATTATAACCTACTTGTCAAAAATAAACATCAAAACTATTATGTGAATAAAGTTCCCTCAATTAATAATCTTTCAACAGCGATCGCTATGCTAGAAACACAAAGAATTCTGTGGCCGAGTTTAATAACAGTTGTATCTTTATTCATGTATTTTGTTGTGACTATTAATGTTGGTAGAGCTAGAGCAAAATACAACATTGCGCCTCCTCAAATGACTGGAGATCCAAATTTTGAACGAGTATTAAGAGTACAACAAAATACTGTAGAACAAATAATTTTATTTTTACCGTCTTTGTGGCTTTTTTCTCTGTTTATTAGCCCATTATGGGGTGCTGGTATTGGCACGGTTTGGGTGGTGGGACGAATTTTATTTGCTTGGGGTTATTATCAGGCGGCAGAGAAGCGAGCTTTAGGTTTTGGTATTAGTTCTTTAGCTATTATAGCTTTATTGATAGGTGCTTTAGTAGGAATTTTACTACCTTTGTGGAAAACTATTTCATAGCTTTGAATAAGGAGACAGGAGACAACCCACCCCTAACCCCTCCCAACCCACCCCTAACCCCTCCTGGGAGGGGAGGGGAAGACAGGAGACAGGAGAGAAATTACTTATGGATAGTCAACGACCTGCCGCTCCGCGTCTACGCTCCCCCAAGTAATTTTGAACACGACCGTTGACGGTGGGGTATTAAACCCATAAAGAAAATGATAATTAAGTTGATAGTGTTCAACAATGAATAAGTAAAGATAGTATCTATCTATTGTAAAATTTTTTCATAGATATATTGAGGTGAAAGTAATGTCTGAAAAACCAGTGTTTAATATTAATCAAAAACTTTTCAAACAACTGAATGATTGGCAAGAAAAAATGGAGGAGAAGGAAAATGCAACAACAGAAATAGAGGCAAACAATGAGGCGAATCGCAAAAAGCAAAAAAACGATGATACGCAGAAAGAAAAGGAGTAAGTAGTATTAGAGCAATCCCTATCAATGAGAGGCAATAATTAATTATTAATTATTAATTATTAATTATTAATTGTTGAACCCCCTACTTCCCCGCTTCAAGAACGGGATGTTGTCCATAAAAAGGTAATGCTTCAGACCAATGCGATCGCTTTCCTTTTTGCCATTCTAAATGAGCTAATTCTAACAGATTTAAAACAGATTCTCCTAAGCCATTTTCTACCTTAATTAACTGATATGAATTTTGCCAGTTTTTCAAAGTTTCTTCCCATACTTCTGGAGTCATTAATGTATCTTCTAAAATAGAATTTATACCCATTTTTTCAAGTTGATAAATAGCTGTAAATAACTGATTTCTTTGAGCTGGCATTTGTAGGGATAAATGCTGATTTTTATTTTTATTTGACCAAGCTACTGCTGCTAAAGTTGAAATTGCAAATAGCGGAATATTTAACTGTTGAGCTAAAGTTCTAGCAGTTACTATACCTATACGAGTACCAGTAAAACTTCCTGGTCCTTTAGCAACAGCAATAAAGCTTAAATCCTGCCAATCTTGAGGTGATAAAAACTCCTGCAATTTCTGATGTAAATGAGTAGATAAGTCTCGCCCTAAATTCCAAGTTTGCCAGCGAATATCTTCAGCAAAATCAGTAATAGCTAAACCTAATTCTGGACTACTTGTATGAATTCCTAAACCGTATTTTTTCTCTGTATTTGTCATTTTTTTGAAGGAAGAAGGAAGTTCATTAATGGATAATTGATAATGGATAATTGATAATTACCTCGGGTTTTAACCGTTACGGAATTGAATATAAGGAAATATTATTTCTTTTTTTCCTCTTAAAAGAGGAGGCTTTAAACCAAAATTATTAATTATTAATTATTCGGTAAGCATTCCGCAGGAAATGCTTACGAAGGAAGAAGGAAGATTAACTTTATTTTTGGCTAAAATCAATTGTTATACCAGGGGTGTTAATGAAGTCAGAAGTTAGAAGTCAGAAGTTATTTTTGTAACGGTGATTTGAGCAAGACTCCAAAAATATTTCGCTTTAAACCCACATTCCCCACTTCAATTTGTCACATGAAAATTAGTATAAAATCCATAGCTGGCTTAAGTATTTATACTATATAAATTATCTTCATTTACCTTTATCAGGAGCCAAATTCTCAGTTAAATATTAAGAATAAATAGTTACTGAATTGTTGACTACTATTGACCACTATAAATTTCCTTCTAACTTTTAACTTTTAACTTTTGACTTTTGACTTTTGACTTCTACCTTCTTCAAATTTCCTCTCTAGCATAAAATATCGGTAAAGCTACAAATAAGCAACCTAAAAGCAACCCAAAAATATCAGAAATCCAAAAATATCCCCCGAAAAAACCCACAATTAAAAATAATGTTGCCACAGTAGAAAATAAATTATTAGTCGCTAACTTATTCTGTTTTATAACCAGACGTTTAACTATAATAAAAACCGATGCAATTATCACAGCCATTATCGGATGCCAAATAATTATCCGATAACCAAAAATAAACCAAGCAAAAGCAAACATCAAAATATCTAACCAAAATTCTTTTTCCTTAAATCTAGCCAACCAAAAATTCTGAGTTCCTAACTGCGAGAACTTCACAAAATGCTCATTTTTTTGTAATCTCAAAACTTGATTTTTCCACCTAGCTTTACGATCCATTCTCAATATTTGTTGCCACTCTGGCACAGTTTTACCCTGAAGCTTACCTAATAATTTAACTTTATCTATATTTTGCAATCTTAAATCAGTTAACTTCGTAGAAATGGTCTTTAAAATTTGAGCATAATTAGCCTTTTTTCCTGGATTTCTACTAATAACAACAGTCAAAGTTTTTTTGACACGACTCACCTGAACTTTAACCGACTCATTAGCCAAAACTTCCTGTAACTCCAGTCTAATTTCTGCTTGCTCAGTCAACTTTTTCGGCACTGCTGAAGAAGCAGAAAAATAAACATTTTCCATATAATTAGACCGAGGTTTAAGATGTCTAATAACAGCAGTAGCAGAATGATAACGCCGATTTGTCGCACCTTCCAACATCTTGTCTAAAATTAGACCGAGTTCTTTACTAACAGGCGTTTTTAAATAATCTCGCCATACCCACTTACTGTTTCTACTATCAAAAAAATCAAAAGGTGAAACTTGAGTCAAAAGATGAATACAAGTAATACCCAAACTATAAAGATCGCTAGCAAAAATAGCCTTACCCATAAGTTGTTCGGGAGCGGTATAAGCAGCACTACCAATAATAGTACCAGTTTTAGGTAAACCTTTTTTTTCTACTAACTTTGCAGCACCAAAATCTACCAAAACCAGTTGACCAGTAGTGCGACGAATAATATTTTCTGGCTTAATATCTCGATGAATAACTTTCGACTTATGTACAAACTGTAATACTGGCAATAAGTCATTTAATAGTTCCCGAATTTTAGCTTCAGTAAAGACACCTTTTTCTGCCAATTCTTGAGCGAGATTTTTGCCTTCAATATATTCTTGAACTAGATATTGTTGTCCATCCTTTTGAAAATAAGTCAACAGTTTGGGTATTTGAGAATGAATACCTAGAGTTTTTAACTGTTGTGCTTCTTGCTGGAATAATTCTGAAGCTTTTTGAGTTTTTGTCTTTAGTTGAAGAGACTCATTACCAGAAATTGTTTCTGAAGATTGAAGATAATTTTGGTCATAATGGTAATAATTTGTATTCTGAGGAAGAAACTGTTTAATTACACAAACTTGTCGAATAGAATCTTTTTCATCTACTGCTAAAAAAGTTCTACCAAAACCACCTTGCCCAATTAATTTAAGAATACGGTAGCGAGACTGGTTAGCTATTTTGAGATTATTATCTGGTGAAGGAATAATTTTATTTGTTTCTATTTTTTCATCTTCATCACTTAGCGGAGGAATTAGTAACAATGGCGAGTTGCAACTCTGACAAAATTCAGCCTTGGTAGGATTTTGCGGATTTTTGCAGGTGGGAAAGTAGCAATAACTCATTAGATTAGAATAGATAAATAAAGATTTTTATTATTGATTTGATGATATTTTAATTCCCAAGAAGCATGAGGTACAAAATTCGTAATTTTTAGGGAGTAGGTAGGGACGTTGCATGCAACGTCCGTACAGAGTAGTAATTCGGTAAACAGGGAATAAACGCTATATTTTTCTTTCAGTTATAAAATAGAGCAAATTAATAACTCTTCTTTTTCCTCAAGAAGTAGGAGATAAAGTTATAGCAGGGTACGCTGGTATATTTACAAATTGCAGGAACTCCCCTATAGCTCAAATCTAATATTATTAGCTTTTTCTTCCCCCTATTCCCTGTTGTCTACGCGTTTCTCTATATTCAGAAATAGTAGATAATTTGAGCGAACATAAAATCTCTTTTTCTGTGCTATCTCCTACTCCCACTCTATCTATAAATAAAGAAGGGGAAATCAAGAATTAGAATTACCTTAAGTAGGGATAAGTTCACCTGGTCTTAATTTTGCCCATTTGCCCATTTCTTCTTTAAAACTTTCACAACCAACAACATCCCACTCCATTTCAATTTCATTATTTTGAGGGCGAATGTTAACATTGATTGTAGGTTCAACCGGGTCAAAGTCTGGATTTTCTGTTAAATGAAGTTGTTCGTGCTGAGTTTCTACAGCATGATAGGTGACACACCGATCTACATAGTGGCAGTTAACACAAATACACATTTATCAGTACCTCTTTGATGCTCAACTCTAATATTAATTGATGCAATAATTGCCTATTTTAATGATTTGATGAATTTATATTCTAGCCCAAATTAATTTTATTTGATTTTCTTTAGTAATGTCGATAAATTCCCTGTCTGCTTTATCTCCGGAAAATTGGCCATTTGAACGTCAAATGTTGCCCCAACCTGTTTATTTGGTCGGTGGATCTGTGCGAGATGCTTTGCTGAAGCGCAAAAGTGATTATTTGGATTTAGATTTTATTATCCTCGACCAAGCAGTTAATATTGCCAGAAATATTGCGAAACAGTATCAAGCAGGGTTTGTGGTATTGGATGCCGAACGAAAAATTGCTAGGGTGGTATTTAAAGGGACTACAGTTGATTTTGCTGAAATTGAAGGTAATAGTCTGGAAGAAGACTTATGGCGACGAGATTTTACCATAAATGCGATCGCTTATAATCCTTTTAATGATGAGGTGATAGATTTATTTAATGCTCTGAAGGATTTGCAAGATGGTACGATTAGAATGGTAAAGTCTGCTAATCTCAGAGATGACCCTCTCCGACTATTACGCGCATATCGTCAAGCAGCACAGTTAGGTTTTGTTATTTCACCAGAAACTCAAACAGCTATTCGAGAATTTGCTCCTTTGCTGACCAATGTTGCAGCAGAAAGAGTGCAGACAGAATTAGGTTATTTATTGAGTCATCCTCAAGGTATGGTTTGGATAGAAAAAGCTTGGAAAGATGGTTTACTTTCTAATTATTTTTCTACTGCGGGAGAAAATTGGGAAATAGCAAAACAAGTAGATATAGCAGCAGAGGAGTTAGGAAAAAATTGGTCTCAGTTAAAGGATGAGTTAGCAAGAGGGGTGCGCGATACAGTAAAAACCTCTTTATTGGCGATCGCTAAATTAGCAATATTAGTTAATCCTACTCCAGAAAAAGCGGAAGTTGAGTTGATGGGGTTGAAGTATAGCAATGCAGAAATTAGAAGTACGATAGCAGTTATTAAAGGTTTAGCTAAACTGTCAGAAATAGAAATTTCTCAGATGTCTGTAAGACAACAATATTTCTTATTTCAAGAAATAGGAAAAAATTTTCCCGCTTTAGCAGTTTTAGCAGTGGCAAAAGGAATATTTATAACAGAAATTGATTGTTTAATTAAACGTTATATTAATCCAGAAGACCAAGTTGCTCACCCCACTCCTTTATTGAACGGAAATGATTTAATTACAGTCTTAAAATTACCCAAAAGTCCGATAATTGGTCAACTATTGACAGAAATTCAAATAGCACGAGCTGAAGAGAAGATTTTTACTAAAGCTGAAGCAATTCAATTAGCAGAAAAATTACACCGTAAGGGAGTAGGGAGTAGAGAGTAGAGAGTAGGAAAGAAAGAATATAGTTTTTCCCATCCTGAGTATTTTCTTCAATAAGTTTTAATTATTTGGACTATGAACTACTGTGCCACATTTACATGGAATCTGCTTTTATATCATGTCCGTATACTTAATATTATAGTTATATCATGTCCGTTTATATCGTTTGTGTAAACCCAAGGGTGAATATCTACAGGAAATAATGGTTTTTTTTCTTGCGAGGGTAGCCTTTCTTCCTCTTCCCTCTTCCCTCTTCCAACTTCGGTCTTCCCTCTTCCTTCTTCCTTACCTTTGCTATACAAGACCGATGCTACCGGACATGATATTAATTAATCAGAAAAAAAAACCATGGAAAATCAAATCAAAATCTACCTCAACTCCGGCAACTTTCAACAAGGCTTCCATCTAACTTTTCAACTAAATAACACCCCAAAAATTACCATAACCTTACCAGCAAGACCAAAAATTCCACACCTATATCAAAACTGGCAAAAACAATATACTTTCCTCATCCCTACCCCCAGAGCAGGATTCAAAAAAAACCAAGTTACTAATATTTCCAGCTCGGAATATTTCCATTATTATCAAGCACTATGCCAAGAAATAAATATCTGGTTCACACCAATAAAAACCCTAATTCCTCACACTGAAAAAACTACCCTTATTCTCAATACTCAAAATATTTCAGATAACCAAAGCAAAGAAATTTTACATAAACTACCTTGGGGAGAAATCTACCTTTCAGAAAATCAGAAAATTGAAACAATCTTAAGCTTTAATGAGGGCAAAACTACCCCAAATATTATCTCCGAAACTCCCAGACAAGTCAGAATATTAGGTATCTTGGGAGACAACACAAGTATCAAAATTTCCCAAGACAAAGACTTAATTCAAAAACTTAGAAGAAGAGGAGCTATACCTAAATTTTTACCCCAATCAAATCAAGAACTTAAACGACAAGACTTTGCCAAACTCTGGGATGAAACTTGGGA
Organism: Okeania sp. KiyG1; assembly: GCF_014132355.1. Classification (GTDB taxonomy): domain Bacteria; phylum Cyanobacteriota; class Cyanobacteriia; order Cyanobacteriales; family Microcoleaceae; genus Okeania. The sequence continues at coordinate 1,107 of NZ_BLZO01000165.1, read as the reverse complement.
TATAATCATCTTTTCCGGTCACAGTCAAACTTATCAACAACAAACTGGTATTATTCATCTCAATTCTCAAGAATATTTAGACTTCCAAGAAATTAGAAATACTCTCATAACAGCTAAACAACAAGGTTTACAATTAGCTATTTTTAACTCCTATGACGGTTTGGGTTTAGCTCAACAATTAGCAGATATTGGCATTACTATTATTATCTGGCGAGAAATTACCCCAGACCAAGTTGCTCCTCTATTTATTAAATATTTTTTGACTTATTTTACTGATAATAATTCTGTTTATACTGCTATGAAACAAGCTAGACAAAAATTACAAGAATTACATCCAGAAATTGAGGAAAAATTACCAGGAGTTACTCAATTACCAATAATAGTTCATCATGGCAAAGTTACACCTCCTACTTGGAGTCAACTACGGGGTAGAAGTGGGGGAAGAATAGGTGGTGCTGACTGGAATTTGGATAATTTACTGACTCGTCAAGAGTTGCGTAACCGGAAGAATTTATTGGAGGCGGTTAAATATGAGGTGGTGGCACGTTTGAGTCAGTCTTTGCATAATCAAATGGAAGTGTTAATTAATGTTCCGAAACAGTTTCAACCTCAACAGGTAAAACGTATTTGGGATGTGAGTGTGAAAATAGGCGATCGCCCGACTCTGAAATTATCTCGTGATGCGGATATTATTGATGTGTTTGATGACTCTGTGGTTGGGGGTCGGTTGTTAATATTGGGTGCTCCTGGGTCTGGGAAGACGACGACGTTGTTGGAGTTGGGTCAGGAGTTGGTGATTCGTGCTCAGATGGATGTGGAGTTGGGGATACCTGTGTTTTTCAATTTGTCTTCTTGGAGGGATGATAAACAGTCTATTGAGGAATGGTTGGTGGAGGAGTTGCGCTGGAAGTATGGGGTGAGTCGGGATATTGGTAAGAGGTTAGTGGAGGGTAAGCAGTTGTTACCGATGTTGGATGGTTTGGATGAGTTGGAGTCGTCTCGACAGGGTTTGTGTGTGGAGGCGATAAATAGGTTTTTGTCGGGGAGTGTCGTCCTGGGTTTTGGTGGTTTGTAGTCGGTTGGAGGAATATGAGTGTGTTGGGGGTG
>NZ_BLZO01000164.1 GCF_014132355.1 Okeania sp. KiyG1 | reverse complement strand
CGCTACTTATGAAGATAGTTAATTTGTACAGTTTTATGGGTATCAGAGACACTTAGTGTTACTAATTCAAATATTTATTAGACTTTGATTTATTATTTTTATCTCAGTTTTTGATGATTTATACTAATATAAATGAGCCAATTCTTAGTCGCACTAAACCACATATTGTTAAAATTACTTTTTGATAATTATTATCTTTTAATCTGAATCTTTCTCTAGCAAGTCCAAATATTTTAATTAATCTTATTACATGTTCTACAAATATTCTTTTTTGGCTTTTTCTTGATTTTCTTCTTTGATTTCTGGTGGCATTTCTTTTTTCTTGGTTTCTTTTTGGTGTAGTAGTTCTTTCTACTCCTTCATAAGCTTTATCTCCTTGGAATTTTTGTTTTTTATCAAAGTTTTTTATCCTGTTGTTTTCTTAATATTTTTACATCACTTACTGGACCTTTTTCTCCTACTATTACATCCACTATTTCTGTTCCTTTTGGTGTCGTTATTATTTGATTTTTACTCATTATGATTTTTCTTGTTTCCTGAGTAATATTTTTCTTGGTTTTTATATTCACTTGGTCTTTCTCTACCTTGTTCTGTACTATCTACAATTAATTCTAATTCTGTTAATATCTCCTTTACCCATTCCAATACCTAAAACTTTTTTTTTACTTGTTCTAATAAACTTGCTGGCAGTAATTCTCTGAGAATATCTATCCAGAGCGCGAAAAATATTATTAGCACTTGATTCACTTATACCAAAGTTAATTCCTAATGTTTGAAAAGTTGGTATTTGATGTAAATAAAATCACGTTAAAATTATTTCTTCTTCCTTTGTTAAATTCTTTTTTCTTCCTCCACCTGCTTTAATTAATCTTTTTCTGTTTTGGCGTTGGCGGAGCAAGTGCGGCAGCTACATCGCCTCCTTTTTTTCTGATTCTATTCTTTGGGCATTTTCTATTAATTTTATTAGCTGTTCATAAGTAATACCAATAATTCTTTTTGTTTATGAGTGGATGATTAGAAATATATTCTAAAGTTGGATTCATTTGGGAGACTGTATACATAAATGGTTTTGATAATTTTACCTTATTTTCTATTTTGGAGATGTCTAATTGTCACTACTTGCAAGTGATTGGGAATGATTGACTCAGTTTTAATTAAACTATCAAGCCATCTTTGACTTTCTTTTTGTGTGGTTGGTTTTTGTTTTCTTTGTTCAGCCTTTCCTAATTCAACTTCATTTCTGGACCATACCTCTTGTTCAATAATGCCTAGTGGTATTCCCTGTGTACTCGCTGTTAAAACTGAGTGGACTTTTAGTCAAGAGTGCATATTTACTGTCGAGATATCCTGTTCCTGATAGAGCTTTATGGCTGGTGTAATTCAGTTCTGTAGTATCTTGTATTGCTAATACTACCTGATATTTGGCCATTCTCTCTACTGTGGCATCAATATGTCCAAGTCTGATCATAGATGGTTTGATGTAGGGTGAATCCCAGAATTTATAGGTGGCTTTGGTTTGTTACCATGTTCCACTGGCTTGAGGTACACTGGCTTAGGCGTGAAGCACTCAGATATTCTACTATTTTAATTAACCTTTAGTCCTTCTTTATCCCCAATTCAGTTCTTTCAAGTTCTGCTGTTATCCACTGTTCCATTGACTGACTTTTTGGTTAAACTCAGAGTTTTTCTTTAAAAATACACAATTCCTAGATTTTGTCAAACCTTATGTTAAGAAAGATGTGGGTAATGGATAGCCTTTTAAGGCAGGGTCAATTTATTGTCACCAGAGAAAAAAGGAGGGTGTGGGGAGTGTGGGGAGGGTGGGGAGGGTGGGAAGCACAGGATCTCAAATCAGGACTTACGCAAAGGCACTATTTATAGAGCCCAATAACTATTGTCCAACAGTTATGAGCGCTATATATAGCGTATCTGCGTAAGTCCTAAAAATATAGGGTTATAAATATTCTCTGACGACAATGAATTAGCCCTGCTCTTTTAAGGGGATAAAAAGCGGTCGTTTTGCACTTCGCAAAAGGTCAAGCGCAGCATGACAAACGGAAAGCAGAGCTTCCCGTAGGGTGGGATGGCGGACCGCGGAGCGGCTCTGATAAGAGCGGGTCTCCTCACCATATCCATGAGACCAAGAGATCGGTTGATCTTCGGGGCTTCCCGTAGGGTAGGATGGGGAGAAAACCTGCGCCAGATCCATTAGGCCAAGAGAAAGAGAATATTTCAGATTTCAAGCCTCTTGCTCCAGCAAGAGGTACTGATAACTGATAACTGATAACTGATGACTGATGACTGATAACTGAAATGACACTCTATTCTACTGTCGGAAATTTACCTTTCCACGATTTTCAAGTGAATATTACTACTTCCGGAAAAAGAGTAGCCGAAAAATTTAGACTACAACCAGAATTACCAGGAGTTATTATTACTAAAAGTACAAAAATGTTGGGTATGATTTCACAAGTCAGATTCTTAGAGTATATGAAATTACCAGGAAATAAAGACTTTTACTCTAAGAAACCTGTGAGTGAATTGCTAGATGTTCTTAGTACTCCCCCTTTAGTTCTTTCTGAAAATTTTCAAATTAATGCTGCAGTACTAACTGCCTTAAATAGACCAAAAAATTATGTTTACGAGCCGATAGTTATAGTTTTGTCGAATGGGAATTTAAGATTGATAGATTTACATGATTTACTATTGGCACAATCGGAAATTTTATTAAAAGCTTATAAAATGATTCCAAATCGAACGGAGAAATATCAATCAGAAATTTCCGAATTATTTCCTCAAGACGAGGATAATGATGATGAACATACTGGTTTGTTGTTAGAGTCAAAATCTCCCGTGGACCCAATTAAAAACAAACTCAAAAAGTGAGATAATAATTGAAGAAGGCAGAAGGTACAGGGGAGTAGGGGAGTAGGGGAGTAGGGGAGTAGTAAACATAAGAATAATATACACTTACTCGCTAATAATCGCTCAAAACGTTATTGAATCCTACTAATTATTTAATCATTGAAGTATTGCATAAGTATAGTATTCTTTTGAGAAATAGTATGAGATTATCAAACTAAATAATTTATAGTGAAAGAATATTCCCGTAGAAACAAATACCAGGAAAAAGATTACCGATATTTTGGGATGGTGTAACTCCTTAATGACTCTCAATAATTGCGAGAATATTTAACTAAAATTAATCAAGATATATTCGAGTAAGAATGGTTGATAACTTGTACAAAATTCGCCCCTAATACTCTGGATAAAAACCCCGTAGAAAATATTTCCTTAGCAAGGAAAAAGCTTCATGGGGCAATTTTATCATTTTTGCAGTTCCTTTAAAATAATAAAATGGCTATTCAAGTTTTTTGTTGATGGTCAAATATTCGATTTTTCTACTCCTAAATTAGCTGCCATTACAGAAAAGCGTAACCGCCAAATTCGATTTGGGTATTAATAAAGCGGCCAGAATAGTAATTAATCATTGTTTAAAAATCATCTTGGTACAATTGTTTTTGGTTGGAATAAAGGTCAGAAAAATCAAATAGAATTAGGAAAGAAAAGTAATTCAGAATTTGTACTAATTCCGACAGCTAGACTGAAAGAAAGGATAGCTCAGTTGTGTGATGAATATGGAATAATATTTATAGAAACACCAAGAAAGTTATACTTGTAGGGGCGAATGGCATTCGCCCCTTCATTTTTAGATGGTGACTATCTGCCTAATTATGGTGAGAAACCCAATAATTGGAAACCGTCAGGAAAGAGAATAAAGAGTGGTTTGTATAGAACAGGCAATAATTGGTGTATTAATGCAGACTGTAATGGGGCTGCAAATATAATCGCAAAAGTAAGCCGCAAAGCTGTAGGGGCGGCCGTTCGCCCCTACTTAAGCTAACTGTGTAGGGGCACATTGACTTGTCCCCAGAGAGTTTATCTTTGGTCAGCTAAGAACAGAGGGAGCAACACGGATTTATTCTGTTGCGTAGTATCTACTTAGAATCCCCGTGACTTGAGTCCGGGGAGTAGTCAAAATAGCCTATCAATGCAGTAAACTAAATTTAAGATATAACAAGGAATGAAGAGTTACTAAGTTATCGGAATGTGTGGAAGATAGCTCTTAATAAATTGTAATTTCAGCATTATACTAAATTATGCTCTAAACTCCGAATTAGTAGTCTGATACCTTTAATAATAAGTGTCTATATCTATAAGTTTAAATTTAGGAGAAATACAATGAAGTTGCCAACTTTTCTCATAATAGGAGTACAGAAAGCAGGAACTACATCTATCTATAAATATTTAAATGAACATCCCCAAGTTTATATGAGTCCCATTAAGGAAACAAATTTTTTCGCTACAGATTGGGAAAATAAGACAGAAAAAGCACCAGATACAGGAACAAGAAAAAGAATTAATAGCTGGGAAAGATACTGTGAACTTTTTATGGATGTTAAAGATGAGATTGCTATAGGAGAGGCATCTCCTAACTATCTTGTTAGCTATAAAACTTCATCGGAAATGATTCAACGTTATGTTCCTGATGTGAAAATGATTGCTATATTGAGAAATCCTGTGGAGAGAGCTTATTCTGATTATTTAATGCACCTTCGTGATGGGATAAATGTAGGAAAAGTTAGGTCTCTCAGCGAACAAGTTAAATTTCGGGCAGATAGTTCTTCAACAATCAAGAAAGGATTATATTATTCTCCTATCAAACATTATTTTGAGACTTTTAACCTGGAACAATTAAAAGTTATTCTCTATGATGATTTAACTAAAGATTCTTTAAAGGTTATGCAAGAGATTTATGGGTTTATTGGGGTAGATGATACATTTAATCCTGATACTTCAAAGCGTAGTCAAAGTGCAGCTATACCTAAGAATCAAGCATTGAATAATTTATTGCAAACAAAAAATCCAGTTAGGACAGCTATTTCATCAACGCTTAAAGTATTAATGCCTTTAGAAATGCGGCAGAAATTACGCTCTAGTATAATTGAGTTAAATTCAGCAGGAAAAGAACTCAAACCTCTTTCTTCAGAAGAGCGTCAAGTATTAACTGAATTTTACCGTGAAGATATTCTCAAGTTACAAGATTTGATTGACAGAGACCTTTCATCTTGGTTGGTGTAGCGGGGTAAGCATTTTTCAGTTATCAGTTATCAGTTATCAGTTATCAGCTTTACTACCTTTAAGAGGTTGTCTGAGAAATTTGCGATATCCAAAGCCCCCTAAATCCCCCAATTTTGGGGGACTAGAGCAAGCAAATGTGACTCTTGTTCCCCCCAAAGTTGGGGGGCTAGGGGGGCAAATTTCAGTTATCAGTCAAATAATTTTTGAAGGAAGTTTAGGGGGAAATTTCTACCAAAAGTTTCCAACTAATACGCATTAGAGGTTGTCTGAGAAGTCCAATATGCTACATCACTCGCCCCCTAAATCCCCCAAAATTGGGGGACTAGAGCAAGCAAATTTACTCTTATTCCCCCCAAAGTTGGGGGGCTAGGGGGGCAAATTTCAGTTATCAGTTATCAGTCAAATAATTTTTGAAGGAAGTTTAGGGGAAAATTCCTTCCATTTGTAGGGGGCGAATGGTATTCGCTCTCGCTATATGTATAGTTTCTGCTAGAAATCAGGCACTGAAAACTATAACGTCTTAGTTTTTCCATCTATTAGATGTTGTTGCCTCTAGAAATCAGGCACTGAAAACTATAACGTCTTAGTTTTTCCATCTATTAGATGTTGTTGCCTCTAGAAATCAGGCACTGAAAACTATAACGTCTTAGTTTTGCCATCTCGTAGATGTTGTTACCTATAGAAATCAGGCACTGAAAACTATAACGTCTTAGTTTTTCCATCTAGTAAGTAGGGCTTGCTGAATAAAGCTAAAAGTCACGATAGCTAAGGCTTAAGAGCTTTTTCTATTCAGTTTATCTCCAAGTTTATGGCTCTTATTTGCATCAATTTACTGAAATTTTCTGCTGAAATTCAAGCAAATTTCTTCACATAAAATGGCCTAAACCGTTCCCTGTTCCCTGCGTTTCTTCGTCTCCGCGTCTCCGCCTCCCCGTGTCCTACCCCCACCAACCAATTTTTTCAACAGACCCTAAGTAGGTTGTCTCTAGAAATCAGGCACTGAAAACTATAACGTCTTAGTTTTTCCATCTATTAGGTGTTGTTGCCTCTAGAAATCAGGCACTGAAAACTATAACGTCTTAGTTTTTCCATCTAGTAAGTATGATCGGGACTTACGCATGAGGTACGAAAAACAAAGATCCCCCGCGCATCCCCCTTAAAAAGGGGGACTTCTGGTTTCCTCCCTTGTCAAGGGGGTTAGAGGGGATCTCCACTTATGCATGAGGTACGAAAAACAAAGATCCCCCGCGCATCCCCCTTTTTAAGGGGGACTTCCGGTTCCCCCCTTATCAAGGGGGGTTAGGGGGGATCTCTAGGGGTGTAGCTCACACTTACTGAGAAATTCTATACAATAATTTTCTAGCACGTTGCTGAAATACTGAGAAAATTTTTGAGGCAAAACATCGGGTGGCTGTGTATAAGCATTTTTTGTAGGTTGGGTTGAAATAAGAAAGTTCTGATGGTTATGGAAAATGAATGTTTGTATTTGTAGCTATTACAATAATTGTAAAAATTATTTTATTGAGCTATGACTTCTCCTAGAAGAAATAAGCAGAATCAGATACCGCAACGTTTTCAAGAAAGAATACAAGCTGCTAAAGATAAAAAACTTAAGGGGTTAGACTTAAGTAATAATGTTTCTAGCAAAAATGATGAAAAATTAACTGAAATTCCTACTGAAGTTTGGGAGTTAGAGCAGCTAGAAGTATTAAATTTAAGAGATAATCAATTAACAAGCATCCCGGAATCAATATCTAAACTTACCAATTTAACTTGGCTTGATTTAAGTGGTAATCAATTAACAAACATCCCGGGAGCAATCTCTAAACTCACCAATTTAACCGAGCTTTATTTATATGGTAATCAATTAACAAACATCCCGGGAGCAATCTCTAAACTCACCAATTTAACCGAGCTTTATTTATATGGTAACCAATTAACAAGCATCCCGGGAGCAATCTCTAAACTCACCAATTTAACGAGGCTTTATTTATATGGTAATCAATTAACAAGCGTCCCAGAATCAATATCTAAACTCACCAATTTAACTCAGCTTTGTTTAAGCGATAGTCAATTAACAAGTATCCCGGAATCAATATCTAAACTCACCAATTTAACTTGGCTTGATTTAAGTGATAATCAATTAACAAGCATCCCGGAATCAATATCTAAACTCACCAATTTAACTTGGCTTGATTTATATGGTAATCAATTAACAAGCATTCCGGAATCAATATCTAAACTCACCAATTTAACTAAGCTTGATTTAAGTGATAATCAATTAATAAGTATCCCGGAATCAATCACTAAACTCACCAATTTAATTCAGCTTTATTTATATGGTAATCCTCTTGAAGATCCACCAATAGAAATTGCTGAAAAAGGAATAAAAGGAATTAGAGAATATTTCCAACAAATAAAAGAAGAAGGAACAGATTATCTCTATGAAGCAAAATTACTAATTATTGGTGAAGCTGGCGCGGGTAAAACAACTCTAGCTAATAAAATTCAAAACCCAAACTATCAACTCCGAGATGAAGATTCCACCAAAGGAATTGAGGTTAATCAGTGTAATTTTCAGACAGCAAATCAACATGACTTTCAGATGAATATTTGGGATTTTGGCGGACAAGAAATTTATCATGCTACTCACCAATTTTTTCTCACCAAACGCTCCTTATATATTCTTGTGGCAGATACTCGTAAAGAAGATACAGATTTTTATTATTGGCTGAATATAGCATAATTGTTGAGCGATAATAGCCCTTTATTAATTATCAAAAATGAGAAACAAGAACGCAAACGGGAAATTAATCAAAGAGCATTGCAAGGTCAATTTTCTAATATCAAAGAAATATTAGCCACCAATCTTGCAACTAACCGAGGATTAGAATAAATTAGAACAGATATCAAACATTACATCAGTAATTTACCTCATATTGGTAGCCCTCTTCCTAAGACATGGAAAAAAGTCCGTGAAGTATTAGAAACAGATGGTCGTAACTATATTAGTTTGACAGAATATTTATCTATTTGTGAAGAAAATGGCTTTAAGAAACGAGAGGATAAATTACAATTAAGTGGTTACTTACATGACTTAGGAGTTTTTCTTCATTTTCAAGATGACCCACTGTTAAATAAAACAGTTATTCTAAAACCAGAATGGGGAACAGCAGCAGTCTACAAAGCTCTAGATAATCCGCAAGTTTATGATAATTTTGGTAAATTTACCAAAGATGATTTGACTAATATTTGGCATGAAGATAAATATGCCAATATGCACGATGAGTTACTGCAATTAATGATTAAATTTAAACTTTGCTATAAAATTCCTGATACTTCTCAAACCTATATTGCCCCTCAACTCCTAACAGAAGCTCAACCAGAATATGACTGGGATGAAAATAATAATTTGATATTACGTTACACTTACGAATTTATGCCCAAAGGAATTATTACTCAGTTTATTGTGGTGATGCACAAAGATATTGAGGAGCAAAAATATGTTTGGAAAAGTGGAGTTATTCTCAAGAAAAATCAAACCAGAGCAGAAGTAATTGAATATTATGGCAAGAGAGAAATAAAAGTTAGAATTTCTGGGCAACAAAAACGGGATTTAATGACTATTGTGACTTACGAGTTGGATAAAATTCATGGTTCCTACAATAATCGACTCAAATATAATAAATTAATTCCTTGTAATTGTGCAGCTTGTAATAATAGTCAGAATCCTCACTTCTACAAATTTGATAAATTAAATGAATGGAAGAGTAATGGTAGACAAAAAACTAAGTGCGATAATTATCCATATCATGAAGTTGATATCCGAAGTTTAATTGATGATGTAATAGTAATTGATGATGTAATAGACAGAGACTTGAGTAGAGAATTTTTACAAGCTAGTCATCGTCTAAATGATCTTTATATCATTGGTGGTAGAGATTTTTTTATAGACAGTAATAATATTGTTGGGAATAAAACCATGACTCAAAAAAATGTCAATGACCAAAGTCGGAAAATAGAAAATAAAGATGGAAATGTTGTTGGTAATGTATTCGGTGATGAGAGTAAGATTCAAGGTAAAGTCACAGCAAATTATCCTCAACCAGAAAAACACAAACCCAAGAAACTTGGATTTTTAGAAGCTGAAAAATTTGTCAATGACCAAAGTCGGACAATAGAAAATAAAGATGGAAATGTTGTGGGTAACGTATTCGGTGATGAGAGTAAGATTCAAGGTAAAGTCACAGGAAATTATCCTCAACCAGAAATAGAAAAACCCAAGAAATTTGGATTTCTAGATTCCTTGACTTGGATGCAGAATGGGCAAATTATTTACTACTTAGGTTCTGCTATTCTTGGAGTTATTTTGCTGATTATTTATCCTAAGTTATTTCCATCCGGGTTTCCTAAATTGGTAGAAAAAATTCAAGATATATTACCAGCTCCACAAGTAGAAAAAGAATTTGATAAAAATCAGTAATATTACAGCGGGTTCCACCTTGGTGAGGTACACCCCGAAGCGAGCAAGATGCTCGCACTGGGAACATTTAATTTTTCATATCTGTACTTCATAAGACAACTGTTTGATTTGACTCTGAATTTCTGGTGAAACTTCTCCCAATAATAGCCGAAGAGGTAATTAGGATTTGCGCTCAAAAGTCTTTTTTAAGGAGTAGGAGATCGGGGGAGTACGGGAGTAGGGAAGTAGGGGAGTAGGGGATAATTTTTTGCCCAACCATGCGCTAAAAATGCTAACTTTTTGAGAATGAAGAGCTGAAAACCATGTACTTTTTCAATGCCTAAAAAGGCTAAAACCTTTATCTGGTAATCATTTGATATTTAATCAGCAAGCCCTAATTATTAATTATTAATTATTAATTATTAATTATTAATCTAGCTTGTAACTGCTCAAAAACTAATTCTCCATCTTTCACATTTCCCGCTAAAATTTGTTCAGTTGCACTATCAATTTTTTTGCGTAATTCCTCTAGTTGACTATCAACTTCATTATGACCTTCAGCTAAAATAATAATTTCAACTTTTTGACCGGCTGTAAATGGCAAATCTGATAAAACCAACTGCTGAGGATTATCAATTATTACATATTTTTTGTAAGCATTCATCGGTTTAATTAACTCCTTAATATTAGGTATTTAAGATGATAATTGCAGTAACTTTAATCGAACATTTGCTAATTTAATCTCGAATAAAACTACTTGCTTTAATGATTTCCCAACCAATTAATTCTCCTTTTTCAGATTAAATACGCTGACTTTGAAGAATAGTAAACATTCAGCTATTAGTATTTCCTAGGTCATGCTCCGCAAACAGCAATCAGCTTTTAAACTTATGCAAGCAATAACTGAGATTAGGTTATAGCCAATTTCATTAATGAATTTTAACTCTCCTTGGTGGATAATTCCCTTTGGTATAAAGAGAATTAAAACTTATGAATAAAAAGGCTTTTCATGGTCTAGATTTTAGCCATCTAACACACCCTAAAATCTAACTTTTTATTTGGAATTTTTGACTTTTAACTTCTGTTACTTTTGACTTTTAACTTTTGACTTTTAACTTTTAACTTCTCTTACTTTTAATTTTTGACTTTTGACTTTTGAATTTTTAACTTCTCTTACTTTTGACTTTTGACTTTTGACTTTTGAATTTTTAACTTCTCTTACTTTTGACTTTTGACTTTTGACTTTTGAATTTTTAACTTTTGACTTTTGACTTTTGAATTTTTAACTTCTCTTACTTTTGACTTTTGACTTTTGACTTTTGAATTTTTAACTTTTGACTTTTGACTTTTGAATTTTTAACTTTTGACTTTTAACTTTTGAATTTTTAACTTCTCTTACTTTTGACTTTTGACTTTTGACTTTTGAATTCATAGACGCTCGACTAGAATTAAAAATAGCAATTAACGCCACACCAACATCTGCAAATACCGCTTCCCAAATATTTGCCAACCCTGCTATTCCCAACAAAATAAACAACCCCTTTACTCCTATAGCAAAACCAATATTTTGCCAAACAATGCGACGCGTTTTTCTGCCAATTTGTATTGCTTCAACAACCTTAGAAGGAGCATCGCTCATAATTACAACATCCGCAGTTTCAATTGCCGCATCCGAACCCATGCTACCCATTGCCATACCAACATCAGCACGAGCAATAACCGGAGCATCATTAATTCCATCACCAACAAAAGCAACTTTCCCATTATTCTTATATAGTAATTTTTCAATGGCATTAACTTTATCTTCTGGCAATAATTCCGCTTCATAACTATCTAAACCTAAATTTTCTGCCACCCGTTGAGCAACTGTTTGATTATCTCCCGTTAACATGACAGTTTTTTCCACACCCAAATTTTTCAAAGATTTAATTGCCTGAGCAGCATCTAATTTAATTTGGTCAGATATTACGATATAACCAACATATTTACTATCAATTGCCAAATGAACTGCAGTATCCCCAATATCACAAATCTCATGTTGAATATTTTCTAAATGTAGGAGGCGTTCAGCTCCCGCAATAACTGTTTTATTACCAACTTTTGCCTTAATTCCACACCCGGCAATTTCTTGATATTCTGACACATCAGAATAATCAATTTTCCGAGAATTATATTTATCAACTGCTTGAGCAATAGGATGATTTGATAAAGATTCAACTTTAGCTGCTACTGCGATTAAATCTGGTTTTGTCAAGCCATTTTTTGTCACAATATCTGTCACCTGAAGTTTACCTTCTGTTAAAGTTCCAGTTTTATCAAAAACCACAGTTTTAATAGCAGCTAAATCATCTAAAAATGTAGAACCTTTGACTAATATTCCTCGTTTTGCCGCTCCACCAACACCACCAAAATAACCCAAAGGAATACTAATTACTAATCCACAAGGACAGGAAACAACTAAGACAATTAAAGCTCTATTTATCCAATCTGCATAAGTAGCGCCGGAGATAAATAGAGGAGGCAGAAGAGCGATCGCTAGAGAAATAAAGACAACTACTGGGGTATAGTACCTGGCAAAAGTTGTCATAAATCTTTCAGTTTTAGATTTTTTAGTTTTGGCAGTTTCAACTAACTCTAAAATCCTGGAAATTGAAGATTCAGAAAATGGCTTAGTAACGTAAATTGTTAATACTCCCGTTTGGTTAACCATACCTGCTAATATTGTTTGCCCAACTGTAAATTTTTTAGGTATTGATTCTCCAGTTAAAGCAGAAGTATCAACTTGGGAACTTCCAGAAATAATTTCACCATCTAAGGGAATTCTTTCTCCTGGTTTGACAACTATTTCACTACCAACTTCTACTACTTCAGGAGAGACTTTTTGTAGAGAATTGTTAAATTTTAAATTTGCATAATCTGGACGAATTTCTAATAATGATTTGATAGAATTACGGGAACGTTTTACAGAATATTCTTGGAATGTTTCCCCTATTTGATAAAACAACATTACTGCCACTGCTTCCGGCAATTTATGAATAGCGATCGCTGCCAATGTAGCTACAGTCATTAAAAAATTTTCATCAAATATTCTACCTCTCAAAATATTTTTTCCAGCAGTAGTAAGTACAGTCCAACCACTATATATATAGATAGGAATAAACACTATATATTTTCCTATGCCATAGATATTATTTTGTAATTGTTGATAGAAAATTAAACCTAAAATATAGATGATAATGACGGGAAGTAGGGGTAAAATTTCCTGTTTTAAACTTGACCCTTGAATAGGTAGATTAGCATCTGTATGGTTTTCTTCATGGTGGTGACAACTACAACAATGAGAATGATTATGATTACTCATTTTTATTCTGCTCCTCAAGCAAGACAATTTTTGTTGTAAACATTATAATCAATTAACTTCAAAATTAATGTATATATTATTTACATTTGAGATATTAAACTAAGATCGATAGAAAAAAATTATAGAAAACAGGAAGGAAGAGTTAAGAATCAAAAAAGGATCAAAAGATTGGTAGTACTGTATAAATAGTAATTTTCTCAACAGTCAACATAGTTGATAAATACTATTCCAAGATATAAGTACCATTAGTTGATTGGATATAGCGAAGTTTATACCAAATCCAAAAAAAGTAGTTATAGCAATAGCTAGAGCGGTTAGGACTTATACTGATGATTAATCTTAGACTAGGTAGGAAAGACATTGCCTACTATTGTTTGTTGCTTGCTATACATCTTAATCTGTATTTCATGCCTATAATATCAAACTTTGATTTTCACAGATATTGCAAGTATTTAATCTTTATTTTCTCTTTTTTCCAACATTTGAACCTATCCCAGTAATAAAATTTTGGCTAAAAACCCTAAATATTTTGAGAGCTAAAAACGGAAAATTAAGCTTTTCAGATACATTTTACTTAAGCAAATAAGCCTATTAAAAATAGTGGGATAGGCTCTTATATTCTCCTACTCCCTGCTATCTGTTTTCTATTCAGCGTAAGTCCTGATCAAAAAAAAGCGTTGGTAAATCAAGAGATGAAACTTTAAGAGTAATCTGTTTCTGATATCTCGAAACATTTTACAAAAGTAAGTAGGGCTTGCGCTCATAAATCTCAAAGCATTTACAGGTAAAGGTTTTAGACTTTTTAGGTCTGAAATACCTTGATTTTCAGCCCTTCATGCTCATGCATGGAGCGTATTTTGGGCGAGAGTTGGGCAAAAAAATACTCCCGTACGGACGCCCTTATGCAACGTCCCTACCCTACTCCCCTTTTCCCCTCCAGGGAGGGGAGGGGCGAGGGGTGGGTCCTCTACTCCTTAAAAAAGACTAGTGAAGCGCAAACCCTAAGTAATTGGTATCACCCCTAGTAGAAAATAGAAAATCATCTTACCGAAATATTGTGGTTTAAAGCCTCCCCTTTTAAGGGGATAATAAATAAAAATTTTCCTGTTCGTCAATCCTCTTCTTTTCAAGGAGAGGTAATTCGCGCATTCTAAATTCGCGCATTCTAAATTCTTGAGCAATTACCAACGCCAAAAAAAACATCTCCTCAAGTTGACACCAAACCTGCTTCCTGTAATGCGGCCCAAGCTCTATTTGAACACATCTGTGGTGTCAGAGTTGCGATCGCCAACCACTGAATACCCAAAGGTCCGACTTCTGGATCGTCGCTACTAAGATTAGTTGGTTTTGGTTCCACCCGACATTGATAGATAATATTTAAACTATGAAGTACCTTCCCCTCTCCTTGAGGAAAAAAATTCTCTGCTATTGTTAGCAGTCGCTCTACTTGAAAATCAGTAATTCCTGTTTCTTCTCTAATTTCCCGCCTTAGTCCCTCCATCAGCGTCTCTTGTGGTTGCAGTCCCCCTCCTGGTAAGTCCCAACAATTAGGTTCTGGGTCTGTCATTTGATGCAACAACAAAACTTGATTGTCTGCGACGAATAACCCCAATACTGCTACTCTCAATCTTACTTCTGTTTGCATTTATTTGAATTAATATCAACTCAACTTCTTTCAGATATTAAGGTGAAGTCTAGTTATTTGGCAATTATATTTGAGCTGATGAAAATGCGTTTGAAAAAAATATCATAAAAAATCCTCATAGCTGAATACATAAGATCGAATTCTCTACATTAACACTCAAATATATAACTTTTGTTTATAATTTATATTTTTAAAGTCTTTATTTAGTTATATTTTAGATATTTGTAGAAAAACTTTAGCAGTATGTTTCTGAAAAAAATGATTTATGTTAGGATTAGTATATGATACAAATTACCAATAAAAATTGGGAATGTATACTAGGGTGCATTTTGTTAAGAAACAGGCGAGAGATGGTTGATGGCATCGGATTAACCCAACTGGTAGTTCCAGGTTTCACCCTATTGAGATACTAAATTAGGGGATGTCATTATCTATAATTAGAGTAATAATAAGAGTATTAGAGAGAAAAAAATTACATCTAGGGAGTATCCATAATGATTGACTTTGAGGGGTTTTACATTTTACTAATAGCTACAGTTTACTTGGGACTAATTTACTTAGCATTGAGGTGGATTCCAAATAGAATTAAGAGACTTGGCTAGGTTTGGAGGCTAATAGGATAGGGGATCGAGGTAAAAACTTTATTCTAATAAATATTATTATTAGAGCGATCGCCTATTAACCCCATCCTCGATCGGCAAAATATTTTAATTAGCGTGCCTGATAGTATTAAAAAAAAAGTAAATAAGTAAAAATACTTGTTATAAAATTAATTATCTAATTTTTTAAGGGGTACATCAGGAGAAAGATAATCAATTGGTTGTATCATTGGTTGGTTCAAAAATATCAAAAAGTTTCTTTGACAGCGAATACTTTATACCAATTTTATGTGAGAGTGCAAATAATTAGGTATTATACTAATTCCCAAAAGCAATGCTATACTTCAGTTAGACTTCAACAGTCAAATATTTACCAAGATTAAAAGTCTTTTTTTGACAATTATTAGTCAGTTAGTATAGATTTTTCCTACTTTATAACCCCTCCCCTCACCTCCCACACTTCCCACACTTCCCCTCCACGGTCGGGGAGGGGCGAGGGGTGGGTCTCCACCCAATCATACATAGCATTCTTTTTGATAAATGGTAGTATTAGTTGTTAGGTTGTAGGTGTTATACCAATTTGATTTGAAAAAAGAATGTTACGAATAGTAAGATCAATAAAAAGACAAATGCAGGAGATGTCCCTTTGACAAAAAAGATAATTTACGCCCTAAAAAATGGTATTAAAGCCATTCCCATACGACTCCTGACTCCTAAGAAATATCCTGGCTATTTGTAGCAAATATTTATCAACTTGGTATTATACCAATTTTATGTGAGGTGGCACAGAATTATAAAATTTATTAACTTGTAAGCACCCCTACTCCCCTACTCAAGGAAACATAGAAAAGTTTTTGATATTTGTATAACTACTGTCCGATCGCCCCACCTATGGCAAAATATTATTGAGGTAGATATATCAGACAGGGGTAGATAATGCAGGAAACTCCAACAAATTTTGTCTCGCCCACGCAACAACAAACAAAAAATGTTAACCAGGCAAAAACTTATTTCAACTTAGGTAAAATTTTAGCAAAAAAGGGAGAATGGAAAGAGGCGATCGCTGCTTATCGTCAAGCAATTGACAGAGAACAAAATTTTGCAGATGCTTACCACTTTTTAGGTGATGCTTTGGTAGAAAAAGGAGAGAAAGAAGAGGCAATAAGGGTTTACAGAAGAGCTGTTGAAATGCAGCCGGAATTATGGGAAGTGCATCATAAATTAGGTGATTTATTGCAGGAAAAAGAGGAGTTAGAAGAGGCAGTTGCTGCTTATAATAGATCGATAGAATTAAAGTCTGATTTTTGTTGGTCTTATAATAATTTGGGGGATGTATTAGTTAAGTTAGAGAAGTGGGAAGAAGCTGTTAGTGCTTATCGTCGGGCTATTGAGTTGAGTCCTGATTTTCATTGGGGTTATTATAGATTGGGAGATGTATTAGTTAAGTTAGAAAATTGGGAAGAAGCTGTTAGTGCTTATAATAAATCGATAGAATTAAAGTCTGATTTTTGTTGGTCTTATAATAATTTAGGGGATGTATTAGTTAAGTTAGAAAATTGGGAAGAAGCAGTTCGTGCTTATCATCAGGCTGTTGAATTGAATCCTGATTTTCCTTGGGGTTATTATAAATTGGGAGATGTTTTAGTTAAGTTGAAAGATTGGGAAGAAGCTATCAATGCTTATCTGAAAGCAATTAATTTACAGCCAGAGTTAGTCGGAATTCATACAAAATTAGCAGATGCGCTACATTATCAAAAAAGAATTAAATTGGAAAAATTGGTTAATTTATATCGCGATAAAATAGAAAAAGAACCAGATAATATTCAAAATTACTACAAGATACTTGAAATTATTCCAGATGATTATCGGGTTAACTTACAACTAGCAAAAGTTTGGGAAAGAAAAGGTAATTTTTCCCAGGCAATTGTTTTTTGTAAAAATGCGATCGCCAGTAACTCCAAAGAAGTTGAAGGTCATATCTTTTTGGCTAATATTTTAGTTAAGCAGCAAAATTTTGAAGGAGCAATTGTTAGTTACCGTTATGCAATTAAAATTTCTCCTCATAGATGGGATTATCATCAAAAGTTAGGTGAAATCCTGGAAAATATAGGAAAAAAAGAATGAGGCAATTGCTGCTTATCAAAAAGCGATACAAATTCAATCTAATCCCCTTGATATTCAACAAAATTTAGCTAAATTAGTTCCAGAAAAAAACTCAGCAAAAGAATCAAAAAGAGCAAGAAATAAAACTTAATTCTGCTCAAGATTATCGTGATTTAGGAGACCAGTTATTAAAAGAAGGTAAACTAGAAGAATCTGCTAATAATTATCGCCAAGCACTAGAACTGCAACATAATTTTTGGCAAGTTCATCATAGCTTAGGAGATGTACTGCAAAAGCAAGGAAAATTGGATGATGCTGTTGCTTGTTATTGCCAAGCAATTAATATTAATCCTCACTTTTTTTGGTCTGCTTATAATTTAGGAAATACTCTGATACGACAAGGAAATCTAGACCGGGCGATTGCTTCTTATTTTTACGCTGCTGAAATTCAACCACATAATATAGATACTTATCAAAAGTTAGCTGATTTGCTGGAAAAACAGGACCGGGTAGATGAAGCTCAAGAATATAAATTATTGGTAAAAAATTTAAAAGATAATCCAGTTGAAACTTGTTATAACTTGGGAGATAAGCTAGTTTTAGAAGGAAAAATAGAAGGAGCTATTTCCTGTTATCAAAGAGCATTAGAACTAAAGCAAGATTTATGGAAAGTTTACGGAAAACTGGGAAACCTATTAAAAGAAAAGGGAGATTTAGAAGAAGAAATTAAGCTCTATAACCGTGTCCTCAAGCTCAATCAAAAGTTACCTGAAATTGAAGCAAACCTCCAAAAAGCTTTAAAAGAGCAAGAAAACACGAAAACAGTTAAAAAAGTAGAAGGTATTCCCGATAATTTTGTAATTCCTTCCATTGTGGGAGAAGGAAACGACTATTCTTTTATAGAAGAGAAAGTTAAGGAATTTGTGGAGAGTAAAAAACCTTATAAACTTCCTGTTTCGATGATTATTCCTACCTATAATCGCAAGGCAATTTTGGCTAAGACTTTGGCTGCCATTACTCATCAAACTTATCCCAAGCATTTAATAGAAGTAATTGTAGCTGATGATGGTAGTACAGATGGTGTGGAAGAAGTAATTTTAAAATATGAGAAATATTTAGAATTAATTCATGTCCGACAGCAAGACCAAGGGTATCGTTTATGTGCAGTTCGTAACCTGGGAATACGCACCTCTAAACACGAACATTTAATTCTTTTAGATTGTGACTTGATTCCAGAACCCCAGTTTGTT
Source organism: Okeania sp. KiyG1 (assembly GCF_014132355.1). Taxonomy (GTDB): domain Bacteria; phylum Cyanobacteriota; class Cyanobacteriia; order Cyanobacteriales; family Microcoleaceae; genus Okeania. The sequence continues at coordinate 13,598 of NZ_BLZO01000164.1, read as the reverse complement.
GAAGAATTGATGAAATATCTTCATGTAACTGACAAAGCTGTTTTAATGGCTCATCGGAGATTTGTAAATACAGATGCAATTACAGATGACGAAATTTTTGAGGATATTAATATTGCTTTAGGATTAGAAGATATTGTAACTGAAAACGTCATGTTTAAGAGCGATATTAAAAATAAAGCTACCATAGACTGGCGCTTTAGAATATATGAACAAACTGATAACTTAAAGAAAGAAAAGTATCCTTTTCGAGCATTTGCTTCCGGTCACGTTGCTTATTCAAAAAATATTATTCACAAAGTAGGTTGGTATGATGAAGATTTTCAAGAATGGGGTTGCGAAGATATTGAATTTGGGTATCGAGTTTATAATGCTGGCTATTATTTCATTCCAGTATTAACCGCAATTGATTTACATCAAGAACCACCAGGTGGTAGTAATGAAACTGACCGCATAACTGGAAAACAAATTACTCAAAAATTATTAGAACAAAAATGTCCTGCTGGTTGGTATCGCAAATATCGACTAGGTGAAATTTATGAAGTGCCTAAAGTTTCGATTTACATTCCTGCTTATAATGTTGAGCAGTTTATTAAGCATACTGTTGATAGCGTTCTCAATCAAACCTACACAGATTTAGAAGTTTGTATTTGTGATGATGGTTCCACGGATCGAACCCTGGAAGTTTTGGAGGAAAACTACTCAGAAAATCCTCGCGTTAGGTGGGTTTCTCAACCTAATGGTGGGATAGGGAAAGCTTCTAATACTGCAGTAAAAATGTGTAGGGGTATGTACATTGGTCAACTTGATTCTGATGATATGCTCAAACCAGATGCAGTGGAGACTATGGTTAAATATTTAGACAAGTATGATGTTGGTTGCGTCTATAGCTGTTGTGAAAGAATTGATAAGTATGGAAATTATGTTAAACCAGAATACAACTGGCCTGAATTTTCCCGGGAGAAACTGATGATTAATATGATCATTCATCATTTCCGAATGTTTAGAAAGAGGGACTGGATGAAGACTGAAGGATTTGCTGAAGATTTGTTTAATGCGGTCGATTATGATATGTACATGAAGTTAAGCGAGGTTTGCTCTTTTCATCATATTAACAAGGTGACATATTCTCGACGGATACATGGAAAAAATACTTCTTTGCTTTATGAAAAGGAACAAGATAACAACACTATTACTGTAATCAATCGCTCTTTAGATCGTTTAGGGTTAAGCGATGTATGGATAGTTAAGCGAAGCGATCCTAATAACCCCAGGAAGCTTGAGGTCTGTAGGCAAAAGATTGTTACCCAAAACTTATGAAAAAAGTGCTAGTTACAGGTGGAGAAGGATTTATTGGTTCTCATCTTGTTCGGTTTCTGTTGAACAATGGAGTAGATGCCAAGGTTTACGATAACCTTTCTTCTGGTAGCTGGAAAAATTTGGCATCCATCCAGTCAGAAATTGAGGTAATTGAATCAGATGTCAGGAATTTCGATGCCTTAGTTGTAGCTATGGAGGGAGTAGATTCCATATTTCATCTAGCGGCCTTAGTTTCTGTGCCAAAATCAGTAAATAATCCCCGCCTTACTTATGAGATTAATGCTGAGGGAACCCTAAATGTATTGTCCGCTGCTCTTAAGTCAGATGTTTCTAGGGTAGTTATATCTTCTAGTTGTGCTGTTTATGGCGATCGCAATCAACCCCCACTAAAAGAAACTGATTTGCCAATGCCAAAATCTCCCTATGCTGCCAGCAAGTTAACTGCTGAAGCTTGGGCCGAAAGTTTTTATCAATCCTATGGACTAGAAACAGTTTGTTTGAGATATTTTAATGTATACGGTCCAGGGCAAAAATCTGATTCTGACTATGCTGCGGTTATTCCCAAATTTTTAGATTGTTATCATCGCCAGCAAAGACCCAAAGTTTATGGAGATGGACTTCAGACGAGGGATTTTATCTATGTAGAAGATGTAGCTAAGGCTAATTTTTTGGCTTCTACTGCTTCTTCTGAAATAATAGCTAACCATAGAGCTTTTAATGTTGGTACTGGCAAAGGTTTGAGTTTATTAAAATTGTTGGAGGCGATCGCCATTCAAATAGGTTATGAAATCCAGCCAGAGTTTCATCCACCTAGAGTAGGAGATATTAGACATTCATGGTCTGATGCTAGTTTAGTTAAAAATGAATTGGGCTTTGAGCCTAAAATTAATATCGATCTGGGAATAAAAAAACTATTGTCTAAAAATTAACTGTTAACATTGATTTATCCTGTAATTAGGGTTTGCTAATTAGGGCTTGTTGATTAAATCTAAAAGCATTGACATATAAAAACTTTATGCTTTTTTGGGCATTGACAAAGTACCTGGTTTTCAGCTCTTCATGCTCAAAAAGTTAGTATTTTAGGCGCATAGTTGGGCAGAAAAATCAACAGACAAAACTTAGCTTCTACCTCTTCTAAATTCCCATTTCTCCTGTCTCCTGTTTTCCCCTCCCCTCCTGGGAGGGGCGAGGGGTGGGTTGTCTCCTGTCTCCTACCCCAGCAAAAAGATGTTTTCAGCAAACCATAATTAAAGTTCGTAGTAGGGTTTGAGCAATAAGATAGATAGGGTTTCAGCCCTACTACAAACAACAACTTTGTGGTCGCGTAAGCGGAACGGAGTTCTATCGCTGATTATCCGAACATTATATTAAAATCAAATATCAGTTGAGACTACTTCAAAATCAGTGTTCCAGGTAGGAATTGCACCACGGTCGCTCCTGTTGATACCATCCATCAACCACATCCGATTTTTTCCGGTTTCTTGGTCTCGCCACAGAATATCAGCTTTGCTATCTCCATCAAAGTCTGCTACTACTGCCACTTCAAAATCATTGTTCCAGGTAGGAATTGCACCACGGTCGCTCCTGTTGGTACCATCCATCAACCACATCCGATTTTTTCCGGTTTCTTGGTCTCGCCACAGAATATCAGCTTTGCCATCTCCATCAAAGTCTGCTACTCCTGCCACTTCAAAATCACTGCTCCAAGTAGGAATTGCACCACGGTCGCTCCTGTTGGTACCATCCATCAACCACATCCGATTTTTCCGGTTTCTTGGTCTCGCCACAGAATATCAGCTTTGCCATCTCCATCAAAGTCTGCTACTCCTGCCACTTCAAAATCAGTGCTCCAGGTAGGAATTGCACCACGGTCGCTCCTGTTGGTACCATCCATCAACCACATCCGATTTTTTCCGGTTTCTTGGTCTCGCCACAGAATATCAGCTTTGCCATCTCCATCAAAGTCTGCTACTCCTGCCACTTCAAAATCAGTGCTCCAGGTAGGAATTGCACCACGGTCGCTCCTGGTGGTACCATCCATCAACCACATCCGATTTTTTCCGGTTTCTTGGTCTCGCCACAGAATATCAGCTTTGCCATCTCCATCAAAATCTGCTACTCCTGCCACTTCAAAATCATTGTTCCAGGTAGGAATTGCACCACGGTCCCTCCTGGTGGTACCATCCATCAACCACATCCGATTTTTTCCGGTTTCTTGGTCTCGCCACAGAATATCAGCTTTGCCATCTCCATCAAAATCAAACCGAACTGGTTCGCTACTCTCCACTATGGGTTCCACAGTTACAGTTATGTCTGCGGGATCTAAAGAGTTGCCCTCAGTGTCATCAGCACCATAAGGAATAGATGCTTCTCCTTCAAAACCATCTACTGGGGTAAAGGTGACGTTCCCGTCATCATCTACGGCAAATGTTCCTTCTCCTGGGACTGTGATGTTTTTTTGTATTCCTGGGGTTTCTGGGTCTAGGTCTATGGTGGTGACATCTACATTTTCATCGTTGTCGCTGATGCTGAATGTGACTGGGGTGTTGGGAGGGGTGGTTGCTGTGTCATCTGTTAATTCTGGTACAGGAGCTACATTTACAGTTATGTCTGCGGGTTCTAAAGAGTTGCCCTCAGTGTCATCAGCAGTATAAGGAATGGATGCTTCTCCTTCAAAACCATCTACTGGGGTAAAGGTTACGTTCCCGTCATCATCTACGGCAAATGTACCTTCTCCTGGGACTGTGATTGTTTTCTGTATTCCTGGGGTGTCTATGTCCAGGTCGATGGTGGTGACATCTACATTTTCATCGTTGTCGCTGATGCTGAATGTGACTGGAGTATTAGGAGCTGTGTTTGCTGTGTCATCTGTTAATTCTGGTATGGGAGCTACATTTACAGTTATGTCTGCGGGTTCTAAAGAGTTGCCCTCATTGTCCTCAGCAGCATAAGGAATGGATGACTCACCCTCAAAACCATCTACTGGGGTAAAGGTTACGTTCCCGTCATCATCTACTGTAAATGTTCCTTCTCCTGGTACTGTGATAGTGTTCTGTATTCCTGGGGTTTCTGGGTCTAGGTCTATCGTTGCTGGGTCGATGTTTTCATCGTTTTCGATGATGCTGAATGTGACTGGAGTATTAGGAGCTGTGTTTGCTGTGTCATCTGTTAATTCTGGTATGGGAGCTACATTTACAGTTATGTCTGCGGGTTCTAAAGAGTTGCCCTCATTGTCCTCAGCAGCATAAGGAATGGATGACTCACCCTCAAAACCATCTACTGGGGTAAAGGTTACGTTCCCGTCATCATCTACTGTAAATGTTCCTTCTCCTGGTACTGTGATAGTGTTCTGTATTCCTGGGGTTTCTGGGTCTAGGTCTATCGTTGCTGGGTCGATGTTTTCATCGTTTTCGATGATGCTGAATGTGACTGGAGTATTAGGAGCTGTGTTTGCTGTGTCATCTGTTAATTCTGGTATGGGAGCTACATTTACAGTTATGTCTGCGGGTTCTAAAGAGTTGCCCTCATTGTCCTCAGCAGCATAAGGAATGGATGACTCACCCTCAAAACCTGCTAATGGGGTAAAGGTGAGGTTCCCGTCATCATCTACGGCAAATGTTCCTTCTCCTGGGACTGTGATAGTGTTCTGTATTCCTGGGGTTTCTGGGTCTAGGTCTATCGTTGCTGGGTCGATGTTTTCATCGTTTTCGATGATGCTGAATGTGACTGGAGTATTAGGAGCTGTGTTTGCTGTGTCATCTGTTAATTCTGGTATGGGAGCTACAGTTACAGTTATGTCTGCGGGTTCTAAGGGGTTGCCTTGGTTGTCATCAGCAGTATAAGGAATGGATGCTTCTCCTTCAAAACCTGCTAATGGGGTAAAGGTGAGGTTCCCGTCATCATCTACGGCAAATGTTCCTTCTCCTGGTACTGTGATGTTTTTCTGTATTCCTGGGGTTTCTGGGTCTAGGTCTATAGTAGAGGGGTCTACATTTTCATCGTTTTCGATGATGCTGAATGTGACTGGAGTATTAGGAGCTGTGTTTGCTGTGTCATCTGTTAATTCTGGTACGGGTTCCACAGTTACAGTTATGTCTGCGGGTTCTAAGGGGTTGCCTTGGTTGTCATTAGCAGTATAAGGAATGGATGCTTCTCCTTCAAAACCTGCTAATGGGGTAAAGGTGAGGTTCCCGTCATCATCTACGGCAAATGTTCCTTCTCCTGGGACTGTGATAGTGTTCTGTATTCCTGGGGTTTCTGGGTCTAGGTCTATAGTAGAGGGGTCTAAATTTTCATCGTTGTCGCTGATATTGAATGTGACTGGGGTATTAGGAGCTGTGTTTGCTGTGTCATCTGTTAATTCTGGTATGGGTTCCACAGTTACAGTTATGTCTGCGGGTTCTAAAGAGTTGCCAGAGGTGTCATCAGCAGTATAAGGAATAGATGACTCACCCTCAAAACCTTCCACTGGGGTAAAGGTGACGTTCCCGTCATCATCTACGGCAAATGTACTTTCTCCTGGGACTGTGATGTTTTTCTGTATTCCTGGGGTTTCTGGGTCCAGGTCGATGGTGGTGACATCTACATTTTCATCGTTGTCGCTGATATTGAATGTGACTGGGGTGTTGGGTGGTGTGTTTGCTGTGTCATCTGTTAATTCTGGTATGGCAGCCACAGTTACAGTTATGTCTGCGGGTTCTAAAGAGTTGCCAGAGGTGTCATCAGCAGTATAAGGAATAGATGACTCACCCTCAAAACCTTCCACTGGGGTAAAGGTGACGTTCCCGTCATCATCTACGGCAAATGTTCCTTCTCCTGGGACTGTGATGTTTTTCTGTATTCCTGGGGTTTCTGGGTCCAGGTCGATGGTGGTGACATCTACATTTTCATCGTTGTCGCTGATGCTGAATGTGACTGGGGTGTTAGGAGCTGTGTTTGCTGTGTCATCTGTTAATTCTGGTATGGGAGCCACAGTTACAGTTATGTCTGCGGGTTCTAAAGGGTTGCCTTGGTTGTCATCAGCAGTATAAGGAATGGATGCTTCTCCTTCAAAACCTGCTAATGGGGTAAAGGTGAGGTTCCCGTCATCATCTACGGCAAATGTTCCTTCTCCTGGGACTGTGATAGTTGTTCTGTATTCCTGGGGTTTCTGGATCTAGGTCTATAGTAGAGGGGTCTACATTTTCATCGTTTTCGATGATGCTGAATGTGACTGGAGTATTAGGAGCTGTGTTTGCTGTGTCATCTGTTAATTCTGGTACGGGTTCCACAGTTACAGTTATGTCTGCGGGTTCTAAAGAGTTGCCCTCAGTGTCATCAGCAGTATAAGGAATGGATGCTTCTCCTTCAAAACCTGCTAATGGGGTAAAGGTGACGTTCCCGTCATCATCTACGGCAAATGTTCCTTCTCCTGGGACTGTGATGTTTTTCTGTATTCCTGGGGTTTCTGTGTCTAGGTCTATAGTAGAGGGGTCTACATTTTCATCGTTGTCACTGATGCTGAATGTGACTGGGGTGTTGGGTGGTGTGTTTGCTGTGTCATCTGTTAATTCTGGTATGGGAGCCACAGTTACAGTTATGTCTGCGGGTTCTAAGGGGTTGCCTTGGTTGTCATTAGCAGTATAAGGAATGGATGCTTCTCCTTCAAAACCTGCTAATGGGGTAAAGGTGACGTTCCCGTCATCATCTACGGCAAATGTTCCTTCTCCTGGGACTGTGATGTTTTTCTGTATTCCTGGGGTTTCTGTGTCTAGGTCTATAGTAGAGGGGTCTACATTTTCATCGTTGTCACTGATGCTGAATGTGACTGGGGTGTTGGGTGGTGTGTTTGCTGTGTCATCTGTTAATTCTGGTATGGGAGCCACAGTTACAGTTATGTCTGCGGGTTCTAAGGGGTTGCCTTGGTTGTCATTAGCAGTATAAGGAATGGATGCTTCTCCTTCAAAACCTGCTAATGGGGTAAAGGTGACGTTCCCGTCATCATCTACGGCAAATGTTCCTTCTCCTGGGACTGTGATGTTTTTCTGTATTCCTGGGGTTTCTGTGTCTAGGTCTATAGTAGAGGGGTCTACATTTTCATCGTTGTCACTGATGCTGAATGTGACTGGGGTGTTGGGTGGTGTGTTTGCTGTGTCATCTGTTAATTCTGGTATGGGAGCCACAGTTACAGTTATGTCTGCGGGTTCTAAGGGGTTGCCTTGGTTGTCATTAGCAGTATAAGGAATGGATGCTTCTCCTTCAAAACCTGCTAATGGGGTAAAGGTGACGTTCCCGTCATCATCTACGGCAAATGTTCCTTCTCCTGGGACTGTGATGTTTTTCTGTATTCCTGGGGTTTCTGTGTCTAGGTCTATAGTAGAGGGGTCTACATTTTCATCGTTGTCACTGATGCTGAATGTGACTGGGGTGTTGGGTGGTGTGGAAGTACTATCGTTTTCTAGATTTCCTATCTCAGTGACTTCTATGGAAATATTGGCTTCGTTGGAAACTGCTCCCAAGTTATCTTGAATAGTGTATGTAATGGGAGTAGTAACACCAGTGAAACCAGCTTCAGGGGTAAAGGTAACATTCCCAGCATCATCAACTGTATAGCCGCCTTCTCCTGGTACAGTTATGCTAGTGTCTCGTTCAGGTGTACTAGGGTCTAGGTCTACTGTAGTTAGGTCTAGGGTGTCGTCTGTATCTGAGTCATTGCTGGTAATGCTGAAGGTGACTGCTTCTCCTCTGTTGGTACTAGCGCTGTCGTTTTCGGCTACAGGCGGCTCGTTGACTGTGGTTATAGTTATGTCTGTGCTACCAGATACATTTGTTGTACCGTCGCCGACATTATAGGTGAAATCTCCAGGATCTTTTGTTCCATCGTAGTCAGCAGGAGCATCGTAGAGGAGTCCTTGTAGTTCCTCTGATGTTAATGTGTCCCCATTATTAACTACTGTACCGTCTGCTTTGGTAACTTGGCCTAATGTGGGCAGTCCGGTGACGGTGATGGTCAATGGGTCTCCATCTGCGTCCGTGGGAGCTGTTAGTCCTAATCCTGTATTTTGACTGGCCTCATCTACAGTGATGGCGTTGCTATTGACTACAGGAGCGCTGTTTGTGGCTATGATATTAATTGTTGTTGTAGCTGTGTTGCTATCGCTATCCCCATCATTTACCACTACTGTGACGCTACGAGCGTTGGTGTTGGGATTTGTTGAGCTGTTGTTGTATTCTATTTGAGCTATAGCAGTCTGATAATCTGCTAGTGTAGCACTACCTGTTAGTGTGATTGTTCCTGTGGCACTGTCATAGCTACTGGCTGTTATTCCAGTTGGTAGTGTGCTGTTGACTGATAAGCTTTCTACTGTATCTCCGTCTGGTCGGTTGGTTAATGTGATTGTGGCTGACTCTATATTTGTGTCGTCTACGTCTGTAATCACAACGTCACCGTTATCTCCTATGGCAACTGCATTTCCTCCTTCTATGAAGGTTGTTGTGTAGTCGTTACCTGTGGCTCCACTGCTGTCGTTACCGTCTAAATCTAATGTGGGAGGGTCGTTAGTTTCAATAGTTAAATCATAACTACCCACTTGGTCAACCATACCACCATCACCAACAGTATCAGTGCTAGGGTCATAACTTGTCATTGAACCACTCACACCAATATATAGAGTTTCCGGTTCAAATTCAGCACGGTAAATTCTGTCAAAAATAGAACCATCTGGGTCTGACTCTCCAAACAATGTCATACCATCAGCATTAAATAGCTGCACTCGACCTGGAGCAATGGGATTGCCATTTTCATCTAACAGCTCAATTTCCTCAGAGAATTTCACCTGTTCCCCAATATCCAGCTCAAACTTAAATAAATCTACATCATTTTCTGGTAAGAGGTTGGTATTATCTCCTATTTCTCCTGAATAGTTGAATACTCCTGAGTTAGTTAAATTTAATCCCGTATCTATTGCTTCAGCTAAAATATCGTTAGTTTCATCAGCACCCAAAGTCCGATCCACAGTTTCAATCGTTAAATTATAAGTTCCCACTTCATTAGAGAAACCACCATTACCAACAGTATCAGTGCTGGGGTCATAAAATGTGTTGATACCACTCACACCAATATATAGAGTTTCCGGTTCAAATTCAGCACGGTAAATTCTGTCAAAACTAGAACCATCTGGGTCTGACTCTCCAAACAATGTCATACCATCAGCATTAAATAGCTGCACTCGACCTGGAGCAATGGGGAATCCATTCTCATCTAACAGGTCAATATTCTCAGAGAATTTCACCTGTTCTCCAATATCGAGCTCCAACTTGAATAAATCTACATCGTTTTCTGGTAATAGGTTAGTGTTATCTCCTATTTCTCCTGAATAGTTGAAGATTCCTGAGTTAGTTAAATTTAAACCAGTATCTATTGCTTCTGCTAGTATATCGTTAGTTTCATCTACTCCTAAAGTCCGACCCACAGTTTCAATGGTTAAATCATAACTACCCACTTCCCAAGGGAAACCATCACTACCAACAGTATCAGTACTTGGGTCATAAAATGTACCAAAACCACTCACACCAATATATAGAGTTTCCGGTTCATTTTCAGCACGGTAAATTCTGTCATCAAAATCTGGACTTTCTGGGTCTTGTTCTGTAGACAAGAACAAACCATTAGCATCAAACAATTGAACTCGACCACTAGGGATGGGATTTCCATTTTCATCTAACAGGTCAATATTCTCGGAGAATTTCACCTGTTCTCCAATATCGAGCTCCAACTTGAATAAATCTACATCGTTTTCTGGTAATAGGTTAGTGTTATCTCCTATTTCTCCTGAATAGTTGAAGATTCCTGAGTTAGTTAAATTTAAACCAGTATCTATTGCTTCTGCTAGTATATCGTTAGTTTCATCTACTCCTAAAGTCCGACCCACAGTTTCAATGGTTAAATCATAACTACCCACTTCCCAAGGGAAACCATCACTACCAACAGTATCAGTACTTGGGTCATAAAATGTACCAAAACCACTCACACCAATATATAGAGTTTCCGGTTCATTTTCAGCACGGTAAATTCTGTCATCAAAATCTGGACTTTCTGGGTCTTGTTCTGTAGACAAGAACAAACCATTAGCATCAAACAATTGAACTCGACCACTAGGGATGGGATTTCCATTTTCATCTAACAGGTCAATATTCTCGGAGAATTTCACCTGTTCTCCAATATCGAGCTCCAACTTGAATAAATCTACATCGTTTTCTGGTAATAGGTTAGTGTTATCTCCTATTTCTCCTGAATAGTTGAAGATTCCTGAGTTAGTTAAATTTAAACCAGTATCTATTGCTTCTGCTAGTATATCGTTAGTTTCATCTACTCCTAAAGTCCGACCCACAGTTTCAATGGTTAAATCATAACTACCCACTTCCCAAGGGAAACCATCACTACCAACAGTATCAGTACTTGGGTCATAAAATGTACCAAAACCACTCACACCAATATATAGAGTTTCCGGTTCATTTTCAGCACGGTAAATTCTGTCATCAAAATCTGGACTTTCTGGGTCTTGTTCTGTAGACAAGAACAAACCATTAGCATCAAACAATTGAACTCGACCACTAGGGATGGGATTTCCATTCTCATCTAACAGGTCAATATTCTCAGAGAATTTCACCTGTTCTCCAATATCGAGCTCCAACTTGAATAAATCTACATCGTTTTCTGGTAATAGGTTAGTGTTATCTCCTATTTCTCCTGAATAGTTGAAGATTCCTGAGTTAGTTAAATTTAAACCAGTATCTATTGCTTCTGCTAGTATATCGTTAGTTTCATCTACTCCTAAAGTCCGACCCACAGTTTCAATGGTTAAATCATAACTACCCACTTCCCAAGGGAAACCATCACTACCAACAGTATCAGTACTTGGGTCATAAAATGTACCAAAACCACTCACACCAATATATAGAGTTTCCGGTTCATTTTCAGCACGGTAAATTCTGTCATCAAAATCTGGACTTTCTGGGTCTTGTTCTGTAGACAAGAACAAACCATTAGCATCAAACAATTGAACTCGACCACTAGGGATGGGATTTCCATTCTCATCTAACAGGTCAATATTCTCAGAGAATTTCACCTGTTCTCCAATATCGAGCTCCAACTTGAATAAATCTACATCGTTTTCTGGTAATAGGTTAGTGTTATCTCCTATTTCTCCTGAATAGTTGAAGATTCCTGAGTTAGTTAAATTTAAACCAGTATCTATTGCTTCTGCTAGTATATCGTTAGTTTCATCTACTCCTAAAGTCCGACCCACAGTTTCAATGGTTAAATCATAACTACCCACTTCCCAAGGGAAACCATCACTACCAACAGTATCAGTACTTGGGTCATAAAATGTACCAAAACCACTCACACCAATATATAGAGTTTCCGGTTCATTTTCAGCACGGTAAATTCTGTCATCAAAATCTGGACTTTCTGGGTCTTGTTCTGTAGACAAGAACAAACCATTAGCATCAAACAATTGAACTCGACCACTAGGGATGGGATTTCCATTCTCATCTAACAGGTCAATATTCTCAGAGAATTTCACCTGTTCTCCAATATCGAGCTCCAACTTGAATAAATCTACATCGTTTTCTGGTAATAGGTTAGTGTTATCTCCTATTTCTCCTGAATAGTTGAAGATTCCTGAGTTAGTTAAATTTAAACCAGTATCTATTGCTTCTGCTAGTATATCGTTAGTTTCATCTACTCCTAAAGTCCGACCCACAGTTTCAATGGTTAAATCATAACTACCCACTTCCCAAGGGAAACCATCACTACCAACAGTATCAGTACTTGGGTCATAAAATGTACCAAAACCACTCACACCAATATATAGAGTTTCCGGTTCATTTTCAGCACGGTAAATTCTGTCATCAAAATCTGGACTTTCTGGGTCTTGTTCTGTAGACAAGAACAAACCATTAGCATCAAACAATTGAACTCGACCACTAGGGATGGGATTTCCATTCTCATCTAACAGGTCAATATTCTCAGAGAATTTCACCTGTTCTCCAATATCGAGCTCCAACTTGAATAAATCTACATCGTTTTCTGGTAATAGGTTAGTGTTATCTCCTATTTCTCCTGAATAGTTGAAGATTCCTGAGTTAGTTAAATTTAAACCAGTATCTATTGCTTCTGCTAGTATATCGTTAGTTTCATCTACTCCTAAAGTCCGACCCACAGTTTCAATGGTTAAATCATAACTACCCACTTCCCAAGGGAAACCATCACTACCAACAGTATCAGTACTTGGGTCATAAAATGTACCAAAACCACTCACACCAATATATAGAGTTTCCGGTTCATTTTCAGCACGGTAAATTCTGTCATCAAAATCTGGACTTTCTGGGTCTTGTTCTGTAGACAAGAACAAACCATTAGCATCAAACAATTGAACTCGACCACTAGGGATGGGATTTCCATTCTCATCTAACAGGTCAATATTCTCAGAGAATTTCACCTGTTCTCCAATATCGAGCTCCAACTTGAATAAATCTACATCGTTTTCTGGTAATAGGTTAGTGTTATCTCCTATTTCTCCTGAATAGTTGAAGATTCCTGAGTTAGTTAAATTTAAACCAGTATCTATTGCTTCTGCTAGTATATCGTTAGTTTCATCTACTCCTAAAGTCCGACCCACAGTTTCAATGGTTAAATCATAACTACCCACTTCCCAAGGGAAACCATCACTACCAACAGTATCAGTACTTGGGTCATAAAATGTACCAAAACCACTCACACCAATATATAGAGTTTCCGGTTCATTTTCAGCACGGTAAATTCTGTCATCAAAATCTGGACTTTCTGGGTCTTGTTCTGTAGACAAGAACAAACCATTAGCATCAAACAATTGAACTCGACCACTAGGGATGGGATTTCCATTCTCATCTAACAGGTCAATATTCTCAGAGAATTTCACCTGTTCTCCAATATCGAGCTCCAACTTGAATAAATCTACATCGTTTTCTGGTAATAGGTTAGTGTTATCTCCTATTTCTCCTGAATAGTTGAAGATTCCTGAGTTAGTTAAATTTAAACCAGTATCTATTGCTTCTGCTAGTATATCGTTAGTTTCATCTACTCCTAAAGTCCGACCCACAGTTTCAATGGTTAAATCATAACTACCCACTTGCCCAGGAGAAACCATCACTACCAACAGTATCAGTACTTGGGTCATAAAATGTACTTGAACCACTCACACCAATATAAAGAGTTTCTGCACCATTCTCTGCACGATAATTGTTGAAGTTAGGGTCAT
>NZ_BLZO01000163.1 GCF_014132355.1 Okeania sp. KiyG1 | reverse complement strand
GGGTCTATAAATCCAAACAATTCATTCCCATCATCATCAAATAGTTTGACTTGAGCAGGATTAGTGAATCCATTTTCATTGCTCAACTCAATGAATTGAGAGAACTTTACCTCTTCCCCAATATCCAGGTCAAACTTAAACAAATCTACGTCATTTTCTGGTAAAACATTTACGTTATCACCAATTTCTCCTGAATAGTTAAATACTCCTGAGTTGGTCAGAGTTAAACCTGTATCTACTGCTTCAGCTAAAATATCATTAGTTTCATCATCTCCCAAAGTCCGACCCACAGTTTCAATGGTTAAATTATAATTTCCTACTTGGTCAGGAGAACCACCACTACCACCAGTATCATTGCTTGGGTCATAAAATGTACTTGAACCACTCACACCAATATAAAGAGTTTCTGCACCATTCTCTGCACGATAATTGTTGAAGTTAGGGTCATCGGGGTCTATAAATCCAAACAATTCATTCCCATCATCATCAAATAGTTTGACTTGAGCAGGATTGATATTAACTACTCCATTTTCATCTACTAAATCAATGAATTGAGGGAACTTCACCACTTCCCCAATATCGATGTCAAACTTGAATAAATCTACATCGTTTTCTGGTGATAGGTTGGTATTGTCTCCTATTTCTCCTGAATAGTTGAATATTCCTGAGTTAGTTAGAGTTAAACCAGTGTCTATTGCTTCAGCTCGAATATCATTAGGTTCGTCCCCAGTTCGAGAACCTGTAGTTTCAATAGTTAAGTCATAGTTACCTGCTATAAAACCAGTACCACTACCTTCAATATTGGGATTGTAATTCGTATTGCCATTACCACTAATACCAACGTAGAACGTACCTATTTCCACTGCTTCATAGAAAACATAGTTAGGGTCTGGATCGGGAGATAATGATATAGAAGTTCCTGTAGAATCAAACAGTTGTACCTCAGCATTAGCGAACATAGGATTGCCGCTTTCATCTAACAACTCTATAGTTGCTGGTAAACGAACTGTCTCTCCTACATCCAAGTCAAACTTAAATAAATCTACATCATCTGGTTGCAACAGATTTGTGTTATCACCAATTTCACCAGAATATGTGTATGTACCTGGGTTGGTTAGGGTGAGTCCGGTGTAAGTTGCTCGTGTTAGAGTATCGTTTGGTTCTTCAAAAAGAATCGAACCTATATCGTCACCTGCTAGTCCTGATATCGGATAATTTAAGTCAATACTCCGTTGTAATGTACCAGCACGGTTAAGTATTGCTATACTAGGAGGAAATGAACTGTTATCGCTTACATAAATCTCGTTATCAACAACAGCAACTCCATTAGTATCAGGGATAGGGAAAGAATTGGTAATTAAACCTGTTGTCGGATTTATTTCTAAAAGTTCTCCTGAAAATCCATCAGTTGTAGTTGCTAGTAAGGCGTTAGGTTCTGTAATTCCAGCTAGTCCTCCATCTAGCGACATTGAGAACAAGTTATTAATTCCATCAATATCTAAAGTATTAGTAATTTGATCTATTACAGGATCGAACTCTAGAATATCTCTGTCCGAAGAGTCTAATATATAAACCTTTCCTTCCAGAACTGCTAAACCCTCAAAACTACCTGAATCAAAGATGGGGTCGTTATCCCTGACTGCTCCTGTATCTGGGTCTAGTTCCCATAGTTCGGTATTAACATTACTGTTATTTTGCCCAACCAAGAATAAACTGTCACCGTCAAAAGCTAAACCTTGACTTCCTGATGAAAATGTTTCGGGAGCTGAGAAACTATTAATTTCGGCTCCTGTTTCAGGGTTTAACTCAACTATTTCATCAGAACCGTCATCCTTGAATGCAAACAAGCGGTTACTCTCAATTTTGCCCATTTCACGACCGATAGTTTCAATAGTTATACCGTAGCTACCTGCTACAGAACCAGAACCACTACCTTCTACATTCAGGTCGTAATTTGCATTTCCAGTACCGCTAATACCTACATAAAAAGTACCTGCTTGGTTTTCTTCAATAACAGCAAAAGAATTATAACCAGGTAGTTCTGGCAATAAGCTCAAAGTATTTCCTGTAGCATCAAACAGTTGCACTACTGCATCTCCCACAGGAAAACCTTCTTCATCTATTATTTCTACCCTGTCTGGTAAACGGACTGTTTCTCCCAGGTCTAGGTGTATCTCAAACAAATCTACATCATCTTCTCGTCGCAGATTAGTATTATCGCCGATTTCACCAACATAGCTGAAAATACCGTGGTTATCACGGGTAAGTCCGGTCTGAGTTGCTCGTTCCCTGGTATCATTTACTTCTTCAAAAAAGTCTTCATTAACAAATGCCAAACCACCACCATATTCTATTCCAGTATCGCCAATTACTGTCACTTCTGCTGTTGAAGCATCTATCTCGTAAAGTAAAGTGTCGCCATCTCGTTTAGCATACAATACATTTTTCGCTGCATCAAAGGCTAATCCTACATTAGTCCATGATGAGATTCCCGTATCTCCAATAGTAAACCAACTATCAGCATTGGGGTCGTAGAACATCAAATCTTGACTGGAACCTAAACCATATACTCCTCCGTTACCAAAAGCTAATCCGTCTACATTAGAGGAACTAAGGTTAGAAATTTCTTCTCCTGTATTGGGGTTGATGCTATAGAAACCACCGCCATCTGTTCCATAGAGAATATCTTTGGAAGCATCGTATGCTAGTCCGTCATAATTCAAAAAGTTATCACCAATTTGATTGGCAACACTACCATCAGCATTGATTTTGAATAACTCGTTACTACCACCATAGAGGAAACTTGAGGATTCCCCGGGAGCTAGACCACGCATCCCTATAAAATTACTATTAGTGCTAACACGATTAGCATTACCTGTGGTTGTATTGAGAGTGTACAAATCTCCAAAACTATCTGCAGTAAAGTACAATTTACCTTTAGAGACCCGATCAACTAATGCTAAACCACCACCGTCTACTACTCCTGTATCCCCAATACTCTGAGTTTGTGCTGTTGAAGCATCTATCTCGTAAAGTAAAGTATCGCCATCTCGTTTAGCATACAATACATTTTTTTCTGTATCAAAAGCTAATCCTACATTATTCCATGATGAGATTCCCGTATCTCCAATAGTAGACCAATTGTTAGCATTGGGGTTGTAGAACATCAAATCTTGACTGGAACCTAACCCATATACTCCTCCGTTACCAAAGGCTAATCCCTCTAGAGAACTGAAAGGGGAGCTAAGGTTAAATTCTTCTCCTGTATTGGGGTTGATGCTATAGAAACTACTGCCATTTATTCCATAGAGAATATCTCTGGAAGCATCGTATGCTAGTCCCTCATAATTCAAAAAGCTATTACCAATTTGATTAACAACAGTACCATTAGCATTTATTTTGAATAAGCTGTTATCGCTGCCATAGAGGAGACCTGAAGAGTCGCTGGGAGCTAGACCACGCGTCCTTATCCCTATGAAATTAGGATTAGTGCTAATAGGAGTTGCATTACCTGTGGTTCTATTGAGACTGTACAAATCTCCATCAGGAGAGTCTGAACTAAAGTACAGTTGAGGTGCTATAGTTCCAGTACCTCCCATCTCCCGACCAATAGTTTCGATAGTGAAACCGTAGTTACCTGCAGCGGAACCAAAACCACTGCTAATACCAAGGTAAAAAGTACCTGCTTCGTTAGCTTCGTAAATGTTGTTGTTACCACTACCAGTAGGTAGTAAGTTAAGAGTCGTCGGAAATGGTATTCCTGTTTCATCAAACAGTTCTACTTCTGCATTGGCGATAAAATTACCATTTTCATCTAATAATTCTATATTTTGCGGTATACGAACTCTTTCTCCCAACCCTAAGTCAAATTTAAAGAAGTCTACATCATCTTCTGGCAGAACATTAGTGTTATCGCCGATTTCACCAAAGAAGCTGAAAGTACCGTCGTTGTTCAGGGTTAATCCTGTGTTGGTCGCTTGCGCTATAGTATCGTTCGGTTCTTCGTAGACATCATCATTCACTAATGCTAAACCACCACCGTCTAAAAATCCCGTATCGCCAATACTTGTGGTTTGTGCCGTTGATACATCTATCTCATAAAGTAAGGTATCGTTATATCGTTTAGCATACAGTACATTTTTCTCAGCATCAAAAGCTAATCCTGCATCTTGCCATGATGATATTCCGGTATCTCCAATAACAGACCAATTATCATTACTGGGGTCATAAAATAGCAAATCTTGGCTATCACCTAAACCATACACTCCTCCATTACCAAAGGCTAATCCTGACAAAGACGTAGGAGACAAACTAAGGTCAGAAATTGGATTGCCCGTACTTTGATTGACAGTATAAAAATTTGAACCATCTGTTCCATAGAGAATGTTTCTGGAAGCATCGTATGCTAGTCCATTAGTATTAGTATTAAGATTTCCAATACCAGTTGAATTAGCAACGCTACCATCAGCATTTATTTTTAATAAATTGTTGAATTCGCTGCCATAAAGGAAACTTGAGGAGTCACTGGGAGCTAGACCAACATTCCCACTCACATTATCGCCGTTAGTACCAACAAGAGTAGGATTACCTGTGCTTGTATCTAAAATGTACAAACCTTCATCGTTGAAAGCAGCATCTCGACTAAAATACAATTTACTTTGAGTACCTCCCATCTGACGACCAATAGTTTCAATAGTCAAGTCATATTTTCCTGGAGTTCCAGCAAAACCACTGCCTTCTATATTGGGGTCATAACCACTGTTACCACTACCACTAATACCAACATAGAAAGTACCTGCTTGGTTAGCTTGGTAAATAACGTATCCAGGATTGGAAAGGTCGAATAATGGGGGAGAAATTGGAATTCCTGTAGAATCAAACACTTGTACTTCTGCATCTACATTAGTATCATTGCC
>NZ_BLZO01000162.1 GCF_014132355.1 Okeania sp. KiyG1 | reverse complement strand
TCACTGACACTGGTAATTTTTACCTTATAGTCGCTGCCATCAGTAATAGATGTGGGTACTGTCCAACGATAAGAGCCATCACTTGGGGTGGAACTGTCAATAACGCTGTGGAAGGAACCTCTTTTGTATAATTCTAGTTTGACATTCTCGCTGATGTTGTCATTCCAAGTTATCCTGTGGCTTTCTCCAGGTTCTAAGGTATTGCCTTTGTTGGGAGAGTTAACTGTGATAGACCCTTGAGGTTTGATTATATCAGGGGGTGGAATAAACTTTAATTCTAGTCTGTAGTCAGTACGATCGCCAGCAAAAGGACTAACTTCTAAATAATAAACACCAGGGTCTAATGTTTGCACAATTTTTTCTGGAGTTGTTCCTTTCTTGGTTGATGTGGAGATTAAAGTTCGATCATCTCCATACAAACGAATATTCGCATCATCAAGCAACTCATCTAAAACTACTCTCAATTTTCCTTCATCGGGAAGTCTAAAACGATAAAAATCTTTAGTATCTCTTTCCCCTGCTTCTACATACCCAATTTCGTCAGTATTGATAAATTTGCCGTTAAGTCTTCCTAAGTTACTAGCATTCTCAAAGTTACCATCAGAATTATCATTATCTTTGATATTTCCGATCGCTTTTTTATCCCCTAATTTGGCATTTTTGGGTTTGCTCAATACAACTTGGAATTTTTCATTATTTTCATCTAAAGTATCTCCTAATATGGGAACTGAAATAATCTTTTGGTTTGCCCTGGTCTAAAATTCAGAGTACCTTTAGTTCTCTTGTAGTCTAACCCTGCTTTTGCGGTATCATTGACTGTGGTAAAGTTTACTTTAACATTTTCATCTATCTCACTGTCCATAGTAACAGTAAATCGTGCTTGTTTTTGCCCTTCATTTCCTTCTGTAATTTGGGTATTACCGATCGATATTTTAGCGAAATCGTTATTTTTAATAGTAGCAATTCCTTTGTTATCATCAATATTGGCATTTTTTGGTTTGCTCAATACAACTTGGAATTTTTCATTATTTTCAATTAAAGTATCTCCTAATATGGGAACTGAAATAATCTTTTTGGTTTGCCCTGGTCTAAAATTCAGAGTACCTTTAGTTCTCTTGTAGTCTAACCCTGCTTTTGCGGTATCATTGACGGTGGTAAAGTTTACTTTAACATTTTCATCTATCTCACTGTCCATAGTAACAGTAAATCGTGCTTGTTTTTGCCCTTTATTTCCTTCTGTAATTTGAGTATTACTGATAGATATTTTAGCTAAATTGTTATCTTTAATAGCAGCAATTCTTTTGCTATTCTCAATTTGTGTATTTTGAGTTTGACTCAAATTTACGGTTGAATTTTCATTATTTTCAACTATTTTATCTCCGAAAATAGGAGTCTCGATCGCCTTTTGTGTTTCATCGGGTTGGGAAGTAAGAGTACTTTTAGTTCTCTGGTAGTTTGACCCTGCTGTGGCACTACTGTTGGCAGTTGTATAATTAACTTCAACCACCTCATCGCTCTCTCCATCTAATGAACCACTATTTTCTCCATCGACTTCACCTGTTATCGGGTCTCGATCGCCTCCAGTAAGGTTGATGTCTATATCTACATCATCACCTATGTTTATATCTACCTCACCTAGAAAATTATTAGTAATATTTTCCAAACCATCGAACGTATCCTCTATAGATCCAGATTGTATTTCATTAGTTGTAGGTTGAAAAAAATCCAATAATGAATCAGGGAATATTTGCTCCGACGGTATACTTAGTGAATAATTATCGATCTGTTCATCCATAATAGTAATTATTAAATTATTTATTATTATAGCATTTTGCGACTCTATGAGGTACACCCCGAAGCGGGCAAGATGCCCGCACTACATGATTTTCACCATTTACCCTGTACATCTGGCATCCCCCTTTCCAAGAGGGACGGGAGGGGGATAAAACAGAGGGACGGGAGGAGGATTAAAAGGGGATTTTAGAGTTTTATTCCCCCCAAAATTGGGGGGTTAGGGGGGCAAAATCATACCCAGAATCAGCAACACAGAAAGTTTGTTATCGCAACATGATATTACTGCTTAACTTGCAGACAAATTCAAGTTGTAGTTAGTACCTAATCCGCTCCAAGAACTATAGTCAAACACCCCAACAAAATAGACACCTGGGTTTAAAATCCAAGACATGGAACCCGTCTCACCAGAGTCAATTTGCCAAATATAGGAAGAACCCTGATAATCCCCATTAGCATCATAACTAAACGTGTTACCAGAGGAATTATAAAGATACAGAGAAGTCACATCACTCAAACCGGAGATGTCGATGTCAACAGTACGTTTAGAATTGAGGGTGAACTGATAGTAATCAGAACTATCAATATTACCCACCCAGTCGCTGAAGGTTTGAACTCCTGCTAAAGCTCCCACTTGTCGTGCTGTGTCAAAGGTATTTCCTGCTGCATCTGGATGCGGTACTGCCGACAGTTGCAAGTTATAACCAGTGTTAGCATCGCCAATACTTTCTACTTCCACGATGTAAGTTCCTGCTGCTAGGGTGCTAGTAATAGCTTCGTCAATATTCGATAACTTGGTAGAATCAGTTATCCAGGTATACTCGCTGTTGCGCAACACTAGGTCAGCATTAGCGGTCAAACCACTGAGACCGAGGTTAACGGTGCTATCTTCCGCAAGGGTGAATTGGTAGAAGTCTTCCTTGTCGCGAGCAATGTATTGATTGCCGACAAAATCGGTAAATGTTTGGGCAGTAGTCAAAGCTCCGATATTCTTGGTTTGAGCTTCGGTGTTGCCGACTGTATTAATTGGAGAATATGTCAGTGGGGTGGCGGTTAAATCCAAGTTATAGTTGGTATCGCCACTAGACTGCCAAGCTAAAGCGTAATAAGTACCAGATCCTAAGTTGAGGGTAATAGATTCGTTAGCAGTATCGGTGTTAGTCGAACTAACAATCTCGTTTTCGTTACTATCGTACAAGTAGAGGTCAGTGTTGGCACCTAGACCTGTCATATTGAGAGTGACGGCGCTATTTTGGGCGAGGTTAAACTTGTAGTAGTCGTGACGGTCTAGGAGGGTTCCTGTCCAATCACTGAAGGTTTGAGTAGTGCTGAGGGCACCAATATCCCGTGCTGCATCAAAGGTATTGCCAGCATTATCTGGTATGGCGGTAGCTGATGCTGTAAAGTTATATTCAGTGCCGTTGTCATATAAGTTACTTACCTCAACAAAGTAAGTTCCTGGAGTAAGGTTTTTAGCGATCGCTGTCTCAGTATTACTGTCATTAGAAGCAGAGGCAATTTCTTCTAAACTGCTGTCATAAAGCTTGAAACCGATCTCATCAGTCAAATTAGTCAAGTTCAAATTGACTGTACTATTCTGAGCTATTGAGAACTTGTAGTAATCTTCGTTGTCTATTCCTGGAGATACCCAGTTGCTAGCACTAGCTGTAGTCAACGCTCCCAAGTCTAGGGGTGCATCTGAACCACCAGCATTATCCACCCGGACAGTTGGAGACAGTTGCAAGTTGTAGTTAGTGCCAAAGTTACCGCTGTCATTCTCTACTTCAACTAAGTAAGTACCAGGGTTTAAATCTGCCACAATTACATCATCTTCATTCCCAGTATTTCGAGAAGAGTACAAGCTATTTTGGTTGAGGTCGAATAGTTCAATATTCCCATTCCCTGTCATTCCTCCTAAGTTAATGTTGACTGTGCTGACCGCATCTATGGTGAACTGATAGTAATCACTTTCGTCAACATTTCCAATCCAGTCGTTAAAAGTTTGAGGTGCTGCTAAAGTTCCTATCTGTCGTGCTGTGGCAAAAGTTTCTCCCGCAGCATCTGGATGAGGAGTTGCTGACAGTTGTAAGTTATAACCTGTATTGGCATTATCAATGCTCTTGACTTGAGCAATGTAAGTACCCGCTACCAGGTTACGGGTAATCGCTTCGTTAACATTGGTAAGCTGACTAGATTCAGTTATTTGGGAAGATTCGCTATTCAGCAACACTAAATCTGCATCCGCAGTCATTCCACTGAGATTTAGGTTGACGGTGCTAGTCTCAGTCAAGGTAAACTGGTAGTAGTCGTTCTTGTCACGACCTAAGTACTGATTCCCGACAAAATCGGTAAAGGTTTGGGTTGCTCCCAGATCCCCGATATCCTTGGTTCGAGCTTCGGTGTTACCGACGATATTAGCTGGGGAGTATGTCAGTGGGGTGGGTAATAAATCCAAGTTATAAGAGGTGTCACCACCACCAGAAGATGGAGAGCGTCCGTCAACAAAAACGTAATAGGTTTCACCACCTGTCAAATTAGAGATTATAGATTCGTCGGCGTTGTCGTCATTGTCGGAACTTGCTATTAGTTCCTCATTGCGATCGTACAAGTAGAGACCTGTGTTGGCAGTCAAACCTCCTAGTTTGAGGTTGATTGAGCTATTTTGGGCAAGGCTGAATTTATAGTAGTCATTGTATTGGAGGTCGCCCACCCAGTCACTAATGGTTTGAGGGGTGCTGACAATACCCAAATCCCGCGCAGTATTAAATTCGCTACCAGTAGAATCTGGAAGAAGGGTTGCGGATGCGGTTAAATTGTAGTTAACGCTAGTTGCTTCATTGCCAGACCACCTAGGTTTATAGCGCAACACGCGAGTATAATATGTACCCTGGTTTAAGTTGAGAGCGATCGCTTCATCTGTATTGCTATCATTGGTGGAACTTGTAATTTGTTCTCCCTCGCTGTCATAAAGATAAAGTTGACCATTGTCATTCATTCCTGTGAGATTCAGGTTGACGGTGCTATCCCCAGCTATAGTGAATTTGTAGTAATCGTCAGGATCGGCACTACCTACCCAATTACTGAATGTCTTGGCAGTAGTTATGTCACCCATATCCTCTGCTGTTTCTAGGGTATTTCCTCCAGAGTCAGCAATAGCAGTTGCTGATGCTGTCAAATTGTAGTTAACGCTAGTTGCTTCCTCGCTTCCGAACCGAGCTTTATAGCGCCACACACCCACATAATATGTACCAGGATCTAAGTTAGTGATAATAGCTTCATCAGTATTGCTATCATTTGTAGAACTTGTAATTTGTTCTCCCTCACTATCGTAAAGATAAAGTTCACCATTGCCATCCATTCCTGTCAGACTGAAATTAACATCACTATCTTCAGTTAAGGTAAATTTGTAGTAATCGTTGAAATCGACGTTGCCTACCCAATTACTGAATGTCTTGGCAGCAGTAATGTCACCCATATCCTCTGCTGTCTCTAGAGTGTTACCGCCAGAGTCTGGTATCCCTGTCGCTGATGCACTGAAAGTGTAGTCAACATTTGTGGCAGTTGAACGGTTACCCGAGTTCAATACTCCAGCATAATAAGTACCAGGATTCAAGTTAGTGGTAATAGCTTCGTCAGCATTACTTTCGTTAACTGAAACAGTAATTTGCTCTCCTTCACTGTCGTACAGGTAAAGTTGACCGTTGCTATTCATTCCCGTCAGATTAAGGTTAACGGTGCTATCCTCAGCAACGCTAAACTTGTAGTAGTCGCTGACATCGAAGTTACCCACCCATTCTGTCTGGTTGAAAGTTGTTAAAGCTCCAATATCTTTTGCTGTCTCCAAGTCGTTCCCTACCAAATCTTCTGCACGGGAAGTAGCTGAGACTTCCAAATTGTAGGGAGTACCTACGACTCCACTGCTACGCTCAACTTCAATGAAATAATCGCCAGAAGTTAAGTTAACAGCGATCGCTTCATCCCCATTACCAGTTACCGAAGAAGAGGAGACACGTTCTTGCTTGTTATTGAAAAGCTCAATATTGGCATTATCGCTCATTCCTGTCAAACTCAGATCGACCGTACTATTTTCACTGAGAGTGAACCTATAATAGTCAATTCCATCAATATCTCCAACCCAATCGTTAACAGTTGCACCACCTAATGGATTTTCTAAATCCAATGCTAAGTCAGGATTTCCTCCAGCACCATTATTTGGCAGTGGGGTTCCGACTATCTGCAAATCGTAGGTAGTTTCGGCATTGTTAACACTTTGAACCTCAATAAAATAAGTTCCCGGAGTTAAATTCTTGACAATACCTTCATCAATTTTTTGCAGTGTCTCTGACCTGGCGATGCTACTACTACTTTCACTGTTATAAAGATATAGATCGGCATTTCCATTCAATCCCGTCAAATCAATTTTAACGCTGCTATCACCCTCTACTTCAAACTGGTAGAAATCATTCAGGTCATCTGTAAACCCGTGGGGGTTGCCCACATACTCAGTTTTCTTGATAGCAGTAGTACCAACTGCACCCAAGTCTAGAGCAGTATCGCGGTTCCAACCAGTAATTTGCTCCACTGGGTATTTTAATAGTGGTGCTGACATTTCTAAGTCGTAGGTTGTATTGCCACCATCATCCTCCCAAACTAGAGCGTAATAATTACCTGGTAATAATTTACGAGAAATTTCTTCTTTTTTATTTCCCGTGTTAATAGACTGTTCTAGAAAATTTCCGTCCTCATCATACAAATAGAGGTCAGCATTAGCATCCAAACCATTGAGAGTCAGATTGAGATTGCTTCTACCATCAACTTCGATCTTGTAATAGTCGTGGGTATCTTCCGAGACTCCATAGAAATCACCTATCCAGTCAGAAAACTTCTTAGTCTTATTACCGACAACACCAACATTTCGAGCTTTATTCAGTTCGTTACCTGCATTATCCTCCGGTACCTGACTCAGGGAAACTCTTTCTTGACTAATATTATTAGTCTCGTTTACTTCAATCAATGCATTTTCGTAATCAGCGATCGCTCCCACAAAGTATCTTTTTTGGCCATTGATGCTGTTCTCTGGCAAAGTCAACTGCTTACTGATAGTAGTAGTTTCGTTACCGCCCAAAGATGCAATCTTTTCAGAACCGATGAAAGTATCACTGGTAGTAATTTCATTATCCGACGACAGATAAAACCCTACCTGGAAATCATCATCAATTTTACCGCCAATATTTTGAACCGTTACATCAGCATCAAACTTTTGCCCAGGATTAACAGTTTCCTGTTGCACATCAAAACCCCTCAACTTTAAATCGCTAGAAATCTCAATCCCAACCCTCTTACTGCTGGTATTATTCAATTCATTCTCTTCAGTAACATCATTCTGACTATCCACTATCATCCCCAAATAGTAGTCCCCAGAACCCTGCCAGAAATTATCCCCTCCATCAGGCAAAGTCAATTCCTTGGTCTTTCTAGTATTCTGGCCTCCAGAAAGGGACTTAATATCAACAGTGTCCAACAGGAAATCCCCACTGTCTATACCCTCATCTTTGGACAAATAGAACCCAACTTTAAAGTCATCAGCCTTAGTATTACCAATATTATTAACCTGATAATTAACCTTGACCTTTTCCCCAGCCTTCAATCCATCTTGGATATCCAGGGCGTTAAACCTCAAACTTGACAAATCTACAGTTTTCTGTACAGCATCCAAACTTAATTGGTAATCAGTTCTAGCACCACCAACCGGGACAATAGCGGCATAATAAGTTCCTGCTTTTAACTTCTTCTCTATTCTTTCAGCTTTGACACCTTTGAGAGTAGAATCAGCAAGCTGGTCATTTTCATCCAGCAATAACAAATTCGCATTTCGATCCAAACCATCCAGAGTCAAAATCACATCGCTTGGTTCAGTCAGGGTAAAACTGTAATAATCTATTGTGTCTCGAAGGCCACCTTGGGCAAAACCTATGCTGTCTTTTTCTCTCACCTGGTCTTGCAAGTTAAGAGTACCTAATTGTCTGGCATTCTTACGATTATTAAAGTCATCCTTCCGGACATTAGCTGTTACTCCCAAATCGTAGTTGGTTTTAGCATTACCTTCTGCTCCGACTCCAATATAATAATTTCCAGGGGTCAAAGATCGGTTGATAGTTTCATCCTTACTACCTTTGTTGTCAGAAACTTCTATTTCTTGCCCGTCAGTTGCCAGTAAACTTAAGGTAGCATTGGCACTCAAACCATCCAGAGTAATATTAATGCTACTTTCTTCCGCCAAACTAAAGTTGTAAAAATCTTCAAAGTCCCGGACATTGCCAGAAGGTTTAAAACCTATCTTATCTCTCTGGGTAACTGTTTCTCCTGACAATTCTCCCAAAGATTTGCCTGGCAAAGCGTCGTCTGTTTCGGCAATTTTAGGATTACCCTCCAAACTCAATTCATAGTTAGTCCGGCTGCCATTTTTCGGTGTAACTTTGATATAATAAATACCTTTGTCTAAGATGGCACTAATTTCTTCTGGCTTTTTCCCCTTTTCTTTAGAAGAAAAAATCAGAGTAGTTCCATCTTTGTCGTAAAGTTCTAAGTCAGCATTTTGACTCAACCGGTCTAAGGTAATGGCTAAGTCAGTCTCCTTAGTTAACTCAAATCTCCAAAAGTCGCTGGTATCGACAAAACCTTTTTCCTTGAAACCAATTTTGTCTCTTTCAGTAATAGGTTTTGCCTTGAGTTTGCCCAGATTATTTCCTGGTAATTGAGCGTCGGGGTCTTTGATGTTACTATCCACATCTAAAGAAAGGGTATATTCCGAGCGATCGCTACCGAATGGCTCAATCAAAGCGTAATATTTGCCCTTATCTAAAATGGTATTAATTTGCTCAATATCTTTACCCTTATTAGAGGAACTGTAGAGCAAATTACCTTTATCGCCTAAAAGTTGCAAATCCACATTTTGGTTAAGACCATCTATAGCCAGATTAACTTCGCTATCCTTGTTCAAGGTAAACTCATAGTAATCCCTTTGGTCTCGTCTACCACCGACCTCAAAACCTACTTCATCCCTAATTTTCTTTGGCTTTTTACCGATTTTAATCTCTTGTGCCCGATTTCGATTTCCATCGGGGTCATTAATTTTATCCGAATCAAAACTTAACTGATATTTAGTCCGAGCATTTCCCTGGGGTTCTACTTTCAGATAATAAGTACCCGCTTCTAATACCCCGTCAATTGTTTCCTTACTCTTACCTTTTGCCCGAGACTGGTTAATAATTGTCTTACCATCTTCATCGAACAGTGTGATATTAGCATTGTCTTTCAGACCGTCCAACACAATATTAAAATCGTTGAACTCCTCAGTTAAAGCAAATTCATAGAAGTCGCTATTGTCCCTAGTACCTGCTCTCCTAAAACCTATTTCATCATTAACTCTCTTTTTCTTCTTACCTAACGGTCCTAAATTAGTCGCCCCACTTGGCTGACTATCGGGGTCTTGGAGTATTTCCTCTGCACTAATACTCAGACCATACTTAGTTTTAGCATTGCCTTGAGGATAAACTCGCAAGTAATAAGTACCCTTGTCCAACTCCGCATCAATGGTTTCTGTCTTTCTACCTTTTTCTGTGGATTTGAATAAAACATCCTTACCATTTGTATCCAGTAATTGGACGTTGGCATTACCTTTAAGACCGTCAACCACTACACTGACGTCATTTTCTTTCCCTGTGACGGTAAATTTGTAGTAGTCGTTCCTGTCTTTAGTTCCACCAGAGTTAAAACCAATATCGTCATTGCGGTTAATTGGATCGTCTCCTACTTTGCCCAAGTTGATGGCATTTTTAGCATTATTTCCTGAGTTTGTTCTGGCGGCCTTCCTAGTTGCTACCAGGGGAATATTAGGTTCTCCTTCTGCTACACCTGTAAGAATATCAGTATTATCGTTAGCAGTTTCTTCTTCCCTTTGAACTGCATCATCTGAAGTTACTAAAAGTGATTCGATAGGTTCCTCTGACAAAGGTAAGAAGTTTTCTACATCCGGTTCGATATCACTGATGGGTATCTCCTCCAATTCTGGCAGTTCCTCTTCTAGCGGAAGTAGGGAGGTAGATCCTGACTGCTGAAAAAAATCTAATGATGAATCAGGGAATATTTGCTCCGATGGTATGCTTTGTGAATAATTATCGATTTGGTCATCCATAATAGTAATTATTAAATTATTTATTTAGATATTTATATCATGTCCGTTTATATCGTTTGTGTAAACCCAAGGGTGAATATCTACAGGAAATTTAGGTTTTTTCTTGCGAGGGTAGCCTTACCTCCCTCTTCCCTCTTCCCTCTTCCCTCTTCCCTCTTCCTTCTTCCCTCTTCCTTCTTCCTTCTTCCTTACCTTTGCTATACAAGACCGATGCTACCGGACATGATATTATTTGTTAGTTTTGTGGAATGGGCATCTTGCCCGTTCCTGATATAGCGCTGTGCGCAGGCAACAGGCAACAGGCAACAGGCAGGAAGACTTACAGCGCTTTTCAGATTGATAAACCACGTTCGTCATAACCAAAACCCTGTAAGGGCGAATGCCATTCGCCCCTACTGTGATCTACTGAAATTAAAAACGCTGTAAGAGCAAGAAAAAAAACTTAAATTTCCTGTAGATATTCACTCTTGGGTTTACAAAAACGCGCCCCAGCGAACATGATATTACGCAAATTTACCTTGAAAATCCCATATGTAGGGGCGAATGGCATTGACTAACGTCAAGCTCCGCTAACGCCCTCAATCGATTAGCTTCCTCCCGCCATTCCTTAAGTTTTCCATCACTACCATATTATATTAGGTGTAAACTCAACACTCAGTTGGTAAGAAGTCTTAGCAGCATTCTGCGGGAACACTTCTAAAATATAATCTCCTGCTGGCAACTCCTCCACTACTTCCTCAGTATCACGACCCCGGTTGCGGGAATCAAACATCAGGGAACCACGACTATCCAATACACGCAAGTTGGCATTTGCACTCAATTGGTCGAGAATCACATCTACCTGACCTTCTTCACTCAAGCTAAAAGAATAACGATCTATCTCGTTGCGTACACCACTCTGAGTAAAACCAATATCATCGTTATTGGAGTATGTTTCGAGTTGACTGAGATTCCCAATATTAAACTTTTCCGCTTTTCCTCCCACTCCTTCTGCATTAATAGCTATTTGATAGTTACTACGCGCTCCTCCTTTTGGCTGTACTTTCACATAATATTCACCAGCAGGAAGAGTTTGATTAATATTTTCCGATTCACGACCTGTTTTTCTCGAATCGTCCAGTAGTGTTCTACTGTCATCTTCATATAAGACTAAATCAATATTTTGTCGCAACTGACGTAGATCGATATTTACATTAGATTCCTCAGATAGCTCAAACCGGAACCAGTCTTGTTGGTCACGAGACCTTGATGTATAATTTCGGCCAACATCATCACTACGCCTTTTGGTGTTAACACCCACTTTTCCAAAATCAAAAGCTTCATCAGGATTAGTATAATCATCAACATAAGGGGACTGAGCTGTAATTCCTAGTTGGTAATCTGTGCGTGCGTTGCCTTTGGGGAAAACACGCACTGTATAATCTCCTGGAGATAAATTGTCAGTGAATTCTTCCACTTGACGACCGCTTTTTTTTCCACGCCAGATAAGTTCATCATCTGATGTGTAGAGTTCAATGTCAGCATTAGCTTTGAGGTTATCTAGAGTCAGGGTAACTTGATTTTCTGAAGTGACAGTGAAGTTGTAGTAATCGTTGATATCCCTGCGACTACCTTGACCGCGACCAATATTGTCCCGTTTTATTATTTCATTGCTGGGAGTAAGTACACCTAGATCGACTCCTGGTTTGCTATCGTCGATGTTACTATCAGAATCATCATTATCTTTGATATTTCCGATCGCTCTTTTATCCCCTAATTTGGCATTTCTTGGTCTGCTCAATACAACTTGGAATTTTTCATTATTTTCATCTAAAGTATCTCCTAATATCGGCACTGAAATAATCTTTTTGGTTTGCCCTGGTCTAAAATTCAGAGTACCTCTAGTTCTCTTGTAGTCTGACCCTGCTTTAGCAGTATCATTAACTGTGGTAAAGTTTACCTTAACATTTTCATCTGTTTCACTGTCCAAAGTAACAGTAAATCGTGCTTGTTTTTGTCCTCGATTTCCTTCCGTAATTTGGGTATCTCTGATAGATATTTTAGGTAAATCGTTATTGTTAATAGCAGCAATTCTTCTGCTACTCTCAATTTGTGTATTTTGAGCTTGACTCAAATTTACGGTTGAATTTTCATAATTTTCTACTTGTGAAGCACTATTTTCTCGATCTACTTCACCTGTTATCGGGTCTCGATCGCCTCCAGCAAGATCGATGTCTATATCTACATCATCATCTATATTTAGATCTACCTCACCTAGAAAATTATGAGTAATATTTCCCAAACCATCGAACGTATCCTCTATAGGTCCAGATTGTATTTCATTAGTTCCAGGTTGAAAAAAATCTAATGATAAATCAGGAAATATTTGCTCCGATGGTATAGTTGGTAAATCATTATCGATTGGGTCATTCATCATATTCAAGAATTTAGAATTTAGAATTTAGAATTTAGAATTACCTCTCTTTGAAAAGAAGAGGATTGATTCAAAGGACAATTTTTATTTATTATCCCCGCTGCGATCGAGGGGAGGCTTTAAACCACAATTTTTCGGTAAATATTAAATTATTGAAATTATTGAAATTATAAACAGGACTTACCCATGGAACTCCCTTGAAAACGCCAGATGACGGCTTACGGGCGAATGCCATTTCCTAAGGTCATGCTCCGCAAACGCCCCTACAGCTTTTGAGGAGGTGACTCCTAACTCCTAAAATTCATACCCTGATTCAGCAACACCAGTCTTCCTAAGTTAGTAGCATTCTTAAAGTTACCATCAGGATTTGGCTCAGGATAGGTAATCCATAATAGTAAATATTAAATTAACCACAACAGGACTTACCCATGCAACTCCCTTGAAAACGGCAGATGTAGGGGCGAATGGCATTCGCCCTCAATTGATTGGCATTCGCCCTCAATTGATTGGAATTCGCGCTCCATTGATTTAGTTTTGGTTCCTCAACCCAACCTACCCCTACTAATGTAGTAAAAAATGTAGGTTGGGTAGAACGATAGTGTTAGCGTAGCTTATCCGTAGGATAAACCCAACAATAGTAAACCGATGTTGGGTTTCGGTTCCTCAACCCAACCTACCCCTACTATGTAGGGGCGAATGGCATTCGCCCTCAATTGATTGGAATTCGCCCTCCATTGATTTAGTTTTGGTTCCTCAACCCAACCTACCCCTACTAATGTAGTAAAAAATGTAGGTTGGGTAGAACGATAGTGTTAGCGTAGCTTATCCGTAGGATAAACCCAACAATAGTAAACCGATGTTGGGTTTCGGTTCCTCAACCCAACCTACCCCTACTATGTAGGGGCAAATGGCATTTGCTGACGCAAAGCTCCGCTAACGCCCTAAATCGAATGGTCATTCCCCCCTACGAATGAAAACCGCTGTATTGTTAACCCAAAGCAACACTCAAGTCAAAACTGGTTGCTTGACCTTGACCTAAAACCCTGACCAAGTAAGTATCTGCTTCGAGGAAAACTTCTATTTCCTCAGCGTCAGTACCAGAGTTACTAGAACTACCTAATAGTTGTCTTCCATCACTACCATATAGCTCCAGATTAGCATTTCTTCTCAAATCATCAAGAGTCACAGTAACAAAATCAGTTTCAGCTAACTCAAAAGTATAATTTGCTTCGCTGCTGCTACTAGCGATCAATACACCGCCTCCAGTCAAGGGGTCAGAAGTAGAATCAAGAGTACCGAGGTCACCAGTACCGGGAGCATCTGGAATGGGAGAAGCACTCATATTCAAATCATAAGCTGTGCGTGCGGAACCTTTTGGCAACACCCCTACATAATACTCTCCAGCTTCTAAATCTAGATTGATTGCCTCATTATTCCTACCGCCTTTAGCTGAACGTTTCAGCAGAGTGCCATCAATATCGTACAACTCTACATCAGCATTTTGTCGCAAATTAGTCAAGTTCAAACTAAACTCGCTATCTTCTTCCAGAGTAAACTTACGATAGTCAGCTTGGTCGCGACTACCGCCTTCACTGAAACCAATCCGGTCATCTACATTGAAACTGCCCAGTGTACCAATGTCTTCACCTGGTGGAGTTCCATCAGAATCTCCTGACACATCTAAGGGGTTTACAGTCAAGGTATAGTCAGTGCGAGCACCACCTTGAGGATAGACACGAATACTGTACTCCCCTGCATCCAATTCTTCAGTAATACTTTCACCTTGACGACCTCCATTATTAGACCTGTTAATCAAACCACCAGAACTATTTCGTAACTCCACATTGGCGTTAGCTCTGAGGTCATTTAAGCTGATATCAACTAATTTTTCTTCACTAAGCGTAAATGTATAATAGTCATTTTGGTCGCGACCGTCTTCGTTATTAGAAAAACCAATCTCAGATTCTATGACCTCCTCTTGAGTCAGTTCGCCAATAATCTCACCAGGTAAGGTATCATTACCATCATCTATACCGGAGGTAAAATCAACACTCAATTGATAAGAAGTCCTAGCAGCATTTTGCGGGAACACTTCTAAAATATAATCTCCTGCTTCTAACTCCTCCCCTACTTCCTCATTAGCGCGACCGGGGTTGCGGGAATCAAACATCAGGGAACCCTGACTATCCAATACACGCAAGTTAGCATTACCACGCAATTGATCGAGAGTCACATCTACCCGACCTTCTTCACTCAAGCTAAAGAAATAACGATCTCTTTCGTTGCGTACACCACTCTGAGTAAAACCAATCCGGTCGTTATTGGAGTATGTTTCGAGTTCACTGAGATTCCCAATTTCAAACTCTTGCGGTTCTTCTATCAACCCTTCTGCACTAATAGCTATTTGATAGTTACTGCGCGCTCCTCCTTTTGGCTGTACTTTCACATAATATTCACCAGCATCCAAGGTTTGATTAATATTTTCCGCTTTACGACCTGTGTTTCTCGAGTTGTCCAGGAGTGATGTACCGTCATCTTCATATAAGGTTAAATCAACATTTGCTCGCAACTGACGCAGATCGATATTTACATTAGATTCCTCAGATAGCTCAAACCGAAACCAGTCTTGTTCGTCACGACCAGACTGCGATCTATAAGTTCGGCCAATCTCATTAAGAACCCTTTCGGTGTCAACAGTCACTTCTCCAAAATCAAAAGCTTCATCAGCATTAGCATAATCATCAACATAAGGGAACTGAGCTGTAATTCCTAGTTGGTAATCTGTGCGTGCGTTGCCTTTGGGGAAAACCCGTACTGTATAATTTCCTGGAAATAAGGTGTCCTCGAAGACTTCCGCTTGACGACCGCGGTTTTCTCCACGCCAGATAAGTTCATCATCTGATGTGTAGAGTTCAATGTCAGCATTAGCTTTGAGGTCATCTAGAGTCAGGCTAACTTGATTTTCTGAGGTTACAGTGAAGTTGTAGTAATCGTTGACATCCCTGCGATTACCTTGACCGCGACCAATACTTTCCCGTCTTGCTAGGTCATTGACTGGAGTTAGTACACCTAAATCGACTCCTGGTTTGCTGTCGTCGTCTTCGTTAATTATTTCATTGGCACTGATACCGAGTCGATAATCGGTTTTGGCGCTGCCTTTAGGTAATACCTTGATGTAGTAGTCACCTGCTTCTAAGGTTTCAGAGATTTTTTCCTGCTGTCTTCCTCCATTAGTAGACTGATATAGAAGGCTGCTACCATCACTGTCTAGGATTTCTACGTCTGCGTTTCTTTTGAGTTGGTCTAATGTTAGGAATACTTCACTTTCTGCTTCCAGACTAAATTTATAATAGTCTAGTTTGTCTCGTGAAACACCACTACCAAAACCAATTTCGTCGAGTTCTGTAATCTCTTGTGGGCTGAGAATACCCAAATTTTTGGCCGTGTCAATACTGTCTTTTTCTTCTGTGATTTCGTCTGCTCTTAAACCTAAACGATATCGTGTTTTGTCTAGACCTTCGCTGTAAACTCGCACTAAATATTCACCTTCTTCTAGGATTTCGGTGATTGTTTCTCGGCGAGTACCGCTCTCGGTTGACTGGAATAAGATTGTGTCGGT
>NZ_BLZO01000161.1 GCF_014132355.1 Okeania sp. KiyG1 | reverse complement strand
CGGGTAGGGAAATTTTGTCTATTTTTATAGCTTCTAAGTACAAAGGTTCAGCTTCTGAATATCTCCCTTGATCTTCATATAAACTTGCCAAGTTGTTGAGGTGGGTGGCAAGGGATGGATGATTTGATGGTAGGGCTTTTTTGTCTATTTTTATAGCTTCTAAGTATAAAGGTTCAGCTTCGGAATATCTTCCTTGAAAATAATATAAATTTGCCAAGTTGTTGAGGTGGGTGGCAAGGGATGGATGATTTGATGGTAGGGAAATTTTGTCTATTTCTATAGCTTCTAAGTATAAAGGTTCAGCTTCTGAATATCTCCCTTGATCTTCATATAAACTTGCCAAGTTGTGGAGGTGGGTGGCAAGGGATGGATGATTTGATGGTAGAGCTATTTTGACTATTTCTATAGCTTGTTGGAACAAAGGTTCAGCTTCGGAATATCTTCCTTGAAAATAATATAAATTTGCCAAGTTGTTGAGGTCTCTGGCAAGAGATGGATGATTTTCGGGTAGGGAAATTTTGTCTATTTCTATAGCTTGTTGGTACAAAGGTTCAGCTTCTGAATATCTTCCTTGAGATTCATATAAACCTGCCAAATTGTTATAGACAGTCGCAATATCAGGATTATTTTTATCTAGCCGTTTTTCTACTATTTCTCTACATCTCTCTAACCAAGGTTGTGCTTGTGGATAAAATCCTTGACCTTCATAAAATCTACCTAACCTAATAAAAGGAACAATTAAATTACCATCACTCAAATACTCAGTCAAATGTTCTGCCACTTCCTCAATATGGGGAATATTTACCTCAATTTCCTCAACTTGCTCCAGTGTAATATTCTGGGGAATTTTCCTTGTCGCCTCCAAAGCCGTCACAACAAAACCACGCTTCAACTCATCCGCCTCTGAATATTCTCTCAATCTCATCTGCAAAAATTCCCGCACCAAAGGATGCAAACTATAAACCCCAGACTCAACACCCTTCAACAAATGCAGATTTTCCAAATCCCCAATAGCAATTTCCCAAACCTCCAACTCCTCATCATCCTCTATCCCATCCAACGACAAACGAAAAGGAGCCAAAGCATACAACCCCAACCTCAAACCTATTACTTGAGTATTCTCATCCAACCTATCCCAACTCAAAGCGATCGCCTCTGCCACACCATGAGGATAATTAATCAACTCATTAGCCTCCATCGCTTTATGTTCCAGACTCTTTCTCTGTAAACGCTGGAGCATTTTTGTCAAAGCCAAATTATCCCTATTCAAAGACTCCCAATACTCATCCAAATACCGCCCCACCAATTCGATCGCCAGAGGCAAATAACCCAACCATTTCACCAACTCCCTTGCCTTCCAAGGTTCCTGCAAAACCCTTTCTCTACCCAATATAAATTTTAACAACTCCATGGCCGCCAAAGGTTTCAACACATCCAGACGCAACTCCCGAAATGCCGAACCAAAATGTTTACGAGTCGTCAGCAGTACCCGAAACCGAGACAAGTCAGGAGGCAAAAAAGGCTTTACCTGAGATTTGTAGTCAGTCACATCATTATAAATAAGTAACGCCTCCCCCTCAGACCAATTTTGCCAACAGTAGCGCAACCTTCCCTCTAAATCTAAATCTTCCTCCTTCGGTAGAGTAAGTCCGAGATTATTCCGAGCAAACCTGAGTATCTGAATACCGACATTCTCCGCAGGTACTTCCAACCAACAGATACCACCAGGGTAAGCAGACTTATGAGCAAGAGCGTATCGACGGGAAAGTTCCGTTTTACCCACACCCCCCATTCCCGAAACAGAAGCAACAGCAACCTTTTGATGACTTTTTAGCAATTTGTGGAGTTCGGCAAGTTCATTTTCCCTACCCACAAAAACCTTATTTTTTAAATATTCCTCCCCAGGAATATAGTATTTTTTAGTTTGAAAGATAGCATCAGACTTAGTTAGTTTCTCATCCCCAGAATTTGACTTACGTTTCTCCCACTCTCGGTCTAAAATTTCTAAATTTCTTTGCTTATCTGTACTCCACAACTTCAGCACAAACTTCCATTCTGATGCACCCTGAGTTTTTTCCCGTTTATCATCCAAAATCTGTAAAAATTCTTCCAGTTGTTTGAGCACTTCTCTAATTTCTTCTTTAGTCAACTTTTGACTATTATTTTTGTATTTTTCGGTCAGACTTTCCAAATATTTCAGTTCAGTTTTGACAAATAGATCGGCATCTTTACCCTGCCAGTTTGCTTCTATTTCGACACCAGATAAATCTGTTAATTCCTGATTAACAAAAGCTAATAAAGCCTCCAATAAAAACTTAGCCCTTTCTTTAGTTTTTGGTCCTTTAGATTTTCTCGGCATATCCACAACTTCCTTAAGAAAGAAACTTAGGGGAATCCCCAAACTTTTTATTCCCCGAAGTTAGGTTTTGTCAATTATAGCAATACTTTCAGGAATTTCTCAAAACCCTTGCTTCGGGGTATATCCCCTAAGTTTCAATTGACTTATTAAATTCATACAGACAAAAAGTCATATAGCAATTCTTTAAATCTGTGAGGTACAGATATTCGATTATTCGATCCCCCCTAACCCCCC
This sequence comes from Okeania sp. KiyG1, assembly GCF_014132355.1. Taxonomy (GTDB): domain Bacteria; phylum Cyanobacteriota; class Cyanobacteriia; order Cyanobacteriales; family Microcoleaceae; genus Okeania. The sequence continues at coordinate 19,865 of NZ_BLZO01000161.1, read as the reverse complement.
TTGAAAAGGGGGGGACTTCAAAACTCTTCTGGAAAAAGGAGAACTTCAAAACTCTTCTGGAAAAGGGGAACTTCAAAACTCTTCTGGAAAAGGGGAACTTCAAAACTCTTCTGGAAAAGGGGAACTTCAAAACTCTTCTGGAAAAAAGGAGAACTTCAAAACTCTTCTGAAAAAAAGGGGGAAACTTCAAAGTCCCCCTTTCTAAGGGGGATTTAGGGGGATCATAGGTGTACCTCATCCAACAGAGAAATGCTCTACTTTTTTACGAGGTCAAAATGTCTCAACAAATCATGGCAAAAGAAGATTTAATTGCTCAAATTATGGAAGCTGAATATCTCAATCCCAAAGCATTAGTTGTTTTTGGTATAACCAACGAAAAAGCTGCCAAAATGGTAGGCGTATCTCTACGTCATTTTTATCGCTATGAACATACACAGCCACCCGAACCAATCAGAAAATTAGGAGCAATATTAGCCCGTCAATTAATTAGTGAAGGACAAGAAATTCAGCCAGATTTAGTTTACATAATTGTAAGACATTTAGAATCAGAGCAAGACTGACATATTGGCATTTCCAAGGCGAGTTATTTACTCTAATATTAAGAACATGAGGCAAAGAAGAAAACCTCTAATTTCAGTCAAAAACACTTGGGGTATTATGCCACCAGAATTTAATTTTGACCGCGAAATTTTCTATCATCCAAGTCATATTCACCACAATAATTTTCACCATTATAGTCTTTTCCAGCAAAAGTCTTGTGGTGTTGATGAAACAAACAGTGATAATGACGACTTAATGCCAGAGGTAGATAACTTTTTGGAGATTAATTTTAACAGATAAAAAATCCATAAAATCCATTGCCTCTTAACCTAATTAATACCAGTCTCATCTCATAAATTGAGGCAGGTATCCTGAAAAAAATATCGTTCAATTTGAGGAATAATCTAATGAATGTACTTACTTCTTTATTTAATTGGGCAGCTAGTTCGGTAGTAGGAGCTGTAGTTACAGAAGTTGGCGGCGAAGAAGCTGGTTATATAGCCAGGAAATTGACTGGTGCAGCTCTCAATGCAGCAGAAAATGCTGATGGTAGTGACGACAGCGATGTAGATTTCGATTTTGATGGCTAAACCCAGGTTTAAATGAGTAGTTTAGGGGCAGGAAAATCTGATATTAATTCAGATAAATTATTAACCTGCTCCATTACTTTTGATGTTGCGTTCTTGACAGCAGACTAGAAGTCTATAGCCCAATAAATTATTGAGTCCAGTAGATTCAAGTAGTCAAGTAGGGTGTGTTAGCGACAGCGTAACGCACCATGAATAGATGAAATAGGCGGTGCATTACATTTTATTAACGTACCATAAATAGAATAGGCGGTGCGTTACATTTCATTAACGCACCCTACTGGACTTAACAGCAGACTAGAAGTCTATAGCCCAATAAATTATTGAGTCCAGTAGAGTCAAGTAGGGTGTGTTAGCGACAGCGTAACGCACCATGAATAGATGAAATAGGCGGTGCATTACATTTTATTAACGCACCATAAATAGAATAGGCGGTGCGTTACATTTCATTAACGCACCCTACTGGACTTAACAGCAGACTAGAAGTCTATAGCCCAATAAATTATTGAGTCCAGTAGAGTCAAGTAGGGTGTGTTAGCGACAGCGTAACGCACCATGAATAGATGAAATAGGCGGTGCATTACATTCTATTAACGCACCATAAATAGAATATGCGGTGCGTTACATTTCATTAACGCACCCTACTGGACTGCTTGGGGAACAATAATTGTTGAATCAAAAATTTGTTGTAACAATTTCAGCCAATTACTTTTGGTTAAAAAATTAATGGGGAAGTATTAATAACAGGAAAATTAGCCACGATTTAATTCTGCTTGTAAATCATTAAAATCAACATTAAAAACATCTACTTGTTCGCGGGCAAGTGCTTGCAGAAAATCTCGGCAATTAATTCCAGCAATTTGGGCTGCTTTTTCTTGAGAAATTTCTCCTTTTTGATACCAGTAAATAGCAGCAGCTAGTCGTAAATCTTCAACAAATTCTTTTGGTGGTAGGCGACGGGAAGAAAATATTTCATCGGGTAGGTTTATTGTGATGTTAGGCATTGTTTTTTTATGTTAATTAAAATGTGATTCTTGGGAAAATGCAAAAATCAAAAATATTCTCTGTTCCTTCCTTTTAAGATAATGCTTGGACTAAAATTCCCATTAAAGGTTCAATATCTTCAGGAACACGATAACTTTCTAAACCTTGTTCAACTTGTTTTCGATCGCGATTTAAGCGGGCAAACTCCCAAATTTTTCCTGTTGTTACAGCACCAATTAGATAGTTTTGTTCCTTGTTTTCTTGCCATTGCTCTAAAGCAATTAATTCAGCAATAAGCTGAGTCATTCCATAATCTAAATTCTCTTTTTTCGCTTCAATGACCAATAAATCATTTGCCCTCTCTAAAAAGTAATCTAAATATCCTTGTAACTGTTCATTAACTTTAATATAATATTCAATAAAAATTTCAGATTTAGTATAATAAACCAAATCGAAAATTAAAGGTGAAATCAAAATTTCTCTCCTAGCTGCTTCACTAGATAAAGAAGCATAAGGTAAAATTTCCTCAATACGTTCTTTTAATTGCTTAACTCTATCTAAATCTCCCTGATATTGAGGTAAATTCAACTTTGTTCTGGCAAAGGAATAACCGAAATAATTCGCTAAATCTTTAGGTTCAATTTTGAGTTCAAAGATTTTACTGAAAGTATAAGATTGTTCCGAGTTAATAATTTTCACGATAGTTTAACTCTTACAGCAGTTTCCGATTAAATGTGTAGGAGCCGATCAAATATCCTTTCTTATCGCCTAAAGTTAGAAAAAAAAACGGAGAGGGTGGGATTCGAACCCACGGAGGTTTGACCCTCACTCGATTTCAAGTCGAGCGCATTCGACCACTCTGCCACCTCTCCATTAATAAGTCAAAAGTCAAAAGTTAAAAGTCAAAAGTTAAAGGTCAAAAGTCAAGAGTAGGGAGACTTTATAGCCCTAAACGCAAATTAGAAGTCAGAAGTAATCTCTGACTGGGTTTGAGCATTTAGGAATGTCCTAAACTTTGCTTCGACTGCTATAACTATTTTGACATTTATTTATTATAGCACTTGTACAGACTCAACAACAGATTTTGATGGGGAATATAAAATTTCTTCAGAAACTACTGTAAAATCATGGCCAACCCAAACCAAAGCAGCTTGAGATATCATACCTGCCTTCATAGATACAATTGAGAAATTCCGTTTTTTATGGCCATCAATTTCCATGATGCGTGGCACACTTGCTGCATTCAAATATAATGTCCCTTCGCTGTCTACATCAAAACGCTTACGCAACCTTTCCTGAGTATGTCGTAATCTATGGTGCATATGACCAAAAGTCACTAAGGGAATCTTCTTGCCCAATTGCCGAGATTTGACAATGGCATCCCTAAAATCAGGGTCGCCGAAATCTCCTCCTCTCGGTGGCCAGTCACGTCCCACTGGGTCTTCGGGGGCATCTCCTAAACCAGTAGGCCCATTATGACCAAGAAAAATTATATTTTGGCATACTGCATTCTCCACAGCCTTCACTATTAAATTAGTAGATTCCTCAAAACTATTGACCCCAAATCTTTCCCGATAAAAATCTTGATATTTCCATTCTGGACCTCCCCAACTGAAAGGACGAGTGCCAATAACTGTCAAGTCTAACTCTGGAAAATCTCGCTTTCCATAACCTACATGAGCTTCTCCAAATAAATCTATTTGTTGCTGCACTCTATCTTCTTGAGTTTGGTCATAAGGGCATTTTTTTCTGCCCCATTCTGTTGCGGTATACCAAGCATCGTGATTACCAAAAACTGCTGCTTTAGGAATATCAATAGCAGCGATCGCTTCTACAACCTCTACTGCTTCATTACCAAAATCTCCCACAAATAGTACTAAGTCAACCCCTAGATATTTGAGGGCTATTTCATCTTCTGGTTCCCATTGATCGTGAACATCTCCAACAATGGCAATTTTGCTCAATTTTTCTAGATTATCTGTCATTTTTGTTTTGTTTTGCCAATATTATTTTCTCTGAATTACCGAGTAATGAATAATGAATAATGAATAATGAATAATTAAGAGCTGATAGTTAATAATTATTCATTCAACAATTCACGCCTTGAAGGCTTCCTTTTAAGGGGATAAAATAAAAAAAAATCCTTTTAGTCAATCCTATCCATTTTAAGAAGAGGTAATTATTAATTGTTAATTGCTGAATAGAAATATTTGGAATACTTTAAATATTAGCTGCTATTTGCTAAATCTAATCTATCTAATCGTTTTTTTTACCGATTTTTTTTTGTCAATAGCCTCTCCTTTTAAGGGTATAAAAAGCGGTCTACCATATCGAATTGACCAAGAGAAAAGGGAATATTTCTTATGTCAAGCATAAGGCTTTTCTAGGTCATGCTGCGCAAACAGCTAGAGGTACTGATAACTGATAACTGATAACTGAAATGACATAGTGAATAACTATACTAAAGTTTTGTTTACTTATTTGTTGTAGAATTGAACTCAAATTTATTCTCAAAAATAGATTTAAATCTAGCTTATATTGTATCACTATGGAACATCAACAACTAATTATTTTTACTCGCTATCCAGAACCAGGAAAAACCAAAACACGATTAATACCTGCTTTGGGACCTGAAGGTGCAGCAAATTTGCAATGTCAGATGACTGAAACAACTGTAAAAAAAGCTAATAAGTTATTGAATTTAATTTCATTATCTGTTGAAGTTAGATTTGTAGGTGGCGATTTACAATTAATGAAAAATTGGTTAGGGTCAGATTTAAAATATCAAGAACAAGGTATGGGGGATTTAGGGGAACGTATGGCAAGAGCGTTTCAATCTGCTTTTAATCAAGGGATGAAATCTGCTATTATTATTGGTATAGATTGCCCTAGTTTGACTCCTGAAATTATTTTACAAGCTTTTACTAAACTGACTCAATCTGATGTAATAATTGGTCCCGCAACAGATGGAGGTTATTATTTAATTGGTCTGAGAAAAATTACTCCAGAATTATTTCAAGGAATTAATTGGGGAACGTCTGAAGTATTGTCAAAAACTGTAGCGATCGCTCAAAATTTGAAGTTAGTAATTGACTATTTACCTAAGCTTTCTGATGTTGACCGTCCAGAAGATTTAGAAAATTTACAGTTTAAAATTAACTAATACACATTTAATTATCATTAAATTTTAAATTTAATTCGCTTAAATAGTGATAAAAAGGCGTTGCTGAATTGAAGTATGAATGTGCGATTGTTTGGTTCTGCTCAAGCCCCCGCTGGTCCCCCATTCAACAAAAAGCGCAGCATCCTCTGGCTTCCCCCGATCCTGCGGGGGACGGGAGGGAGATTAAGGGGGACTTTTAGAGTTTTATTCCCCCCAAAATTGGGGGGTTAGGGTAGCTCTGCATCATACCCAAAATCAGCAACGCCGATGAAAAAAAATAAACTTCAGTATTTTACTACCCCTGCTTTCCTAAGTCATGCTGGGCAAAAAGCGGTCGGTACTGATAACTGATAACTGATAACTGATAACTGCTCAAGCCCCCTAAATCCCCCAAAAATGGGGGACTTTTAGAGTTTTATTCCCCCCAAAATTGGGGGGTTAGGGGGGCTTGCATCATACCCAGAATCAGCAACGCCGATGAAGCCGATGAAAAAAAATAAACTTCAGTATTTTATTACCCCTGCTTTCCTAAGTCATGCTGCGCAAATAGCAGTCGGTACTAATAACTGATAACTGATAACTGATAACTGAAATGACCAATATTTCGATTATTATTCCTGTTTTAAATGAAGTTAATACGATTACACAAACAATTTCAACAGCTCAAACGGCAAAAGATAAAAATATAGAAATAATAGTTGTTGATGGTGGTAGTAATGATGGAACAATTGAGCTGATTAAATGTTTAAATATCCAAATTATTTCTTCTGTTCCTGGTCGTGCTACTCAGATGAATTGTGGAGCAAAAATAGCAAGGGGAAAAATTCTTTTATTTTTACATGGAGATACTCTTTTACCTTCAAATTTTGACCGAATGTTGGAAGAGATATTGGTCAAACCAAAAATTATTGCAGGTGCTTTTGAACTAAGTATTAGAGGAACAACAAAAGGTTTACGAATAGTTGAAAGAATGGTAAATTGGCGGTCGCGTTATTTGCAAATGCCTTATGGAGACCAAGGAATTTTTCTCCCTGCCAAAATTTTTCAAGAAATTGGTGGTTTCCCAGAAATACCAATTATGGAAGATTTTGAATTGATACGACAGTTAAAAAAAAGAGGACAAATAGCAATTGTACCAGCTCCAGTATTCACCTCTGGCCGTCGGTGGCAAAAATTAGGAATACTCAAAACTACTTTAATTAATCAAATAGTTATTATTGCTTATCTACTTGGGGTCTCTCCAAAAAGACTAGCGCTATTGTATCGTAGCCATATTTAGGGTTTGCTTATGGAAGTCTTTTGGTAAGGGGAGGAGACAACCCACCCATAACCCCTCCCTGGAGGGGAAAACCCACCCCTAACCCCTCCCTGGAGGGGAAAACCCACCCTAGCCCCTCCCTGGAGGGGAAAACAGGAGTTAGAGGAGGTAGGAGTAAGAATTGTCAGAATGATTTTTCGGCCCAACTATTGACCAAAATCCTAAATTTTTGAACCATTACCACCTAATACCTCCCACTTTTTGATACTTAAAAAGGCACTTACCTTTATCTATACAGGACTTACGCAAATTCTTAGACAATACGGTATCAGTAGGGGGCGAATGCCATTCGCCCCTACTAGATATCGCGGTTCTGCGTAAGTCCTGCTATAAATACTTTTAGGTTTAATCAGCAAGCCATATTTAATAAATAAAAATCAAAAAATATTAAAAATAACTAGATTAGATTAATTTTTTAAAGTTGAAAACCAATTTTGAGAATAGAATGCACCGACCTCGTAAAATATGAGCTTAATATCTTCTAAAGATTTTTGAACTCCTACTCAGAGGAAAGAATTAAGTATGCCAGAAGCTACAGATACAGGATTTGTTCAACCCTATAACGGAGACCCTTTCGTTGGTCATTTATCTACTCCCATCAGTGATTCTGACTTTACCAGAGCATTTATCGGTAATCTACCTATCTACCGTCAAGGTCTATCTCCAATTCTACGGGGCCTAGAAGTAGGTATGGCCCACGGTTATTTTATCGTTGGTCCTTGGACAAAACTCGGTCCATTACGGGATTCTGCAGTTGCTAACTTAGGTGGACTAATTTCCGCGATCGCTCTAGTTCTAATTGCCACCATTTGTCTATCTGCTTATGGCCTAGTTTCCTTTCAAGGAGAAAGTCCTGAAGGAGCAGACCCATTAAAGACTTCTGAAGGTTGGAGTCAATTTACTGGTGGTTTCTTCATTGGTGCAATGGGTGGTGCCGTTGTGGCATTTTTCCTACTAGAAAACTTTGAAGTTGTAGACTCTATTTTCCGTGGTTTAGTTAATAACTAAATACCTCTTAAATAATTGAAGATGTAAATCTGATTTTTACATTTACGTCTGGCTTTAATGGGTGAAATAATTACAGTCAAATTTTGCCAAAAACAAGTAAAATTTTGATTAAATCAAATAATCACCTACTTTGAAATAGTGTAATTTAAGGAGAATTTGAAATGACTGGTTCTTATGCAGCATCTTACTTACCTTGGATTTTAATTCCTGTAGTTACCTGGTTAATGCCAATTGTAGTTATGGGTTTATTGTTCATTTACATTGAGAGCGAAGCCTAGTTTTTTCTCGCTCTAGGTCAATAAATTAATTGAATAAAGTGGCGTGTGAACATCTACCTGATAATGCAGGGGGTAAAAACGCCACTTTTTTGATGTTATCAGGAAAGGCCATCCCCCCTACCCCCCTTTCAAAGCTATCGATTATAAGCAAAATTCTTTACATAAGTGGATAATGCCTATTATCAAAAGCTTACGAGCATTTTGTTGGTTTTACAAGCTTTGACAACTTGACTAACTTGTGTACTCCTAAAAGTTGTTTTTTGTTGTTGCGATCACAACGACACTAGGAGCTTTCAGACTCTAATACATCAAATGATATTTTTGTCAAGTTTTATATTAAGAAAGATGTTTATAAAGCATAGCTTTCAAAGGGGGGAGAAGAGAAGGGAATTGTTCCTCTTGCTCTCTCTTATTCCCTATTGCCTAGCACTACGCGCTATAAATAATTATAGTTAATATTTGAGGAATTTAATCGTGAAAATATTCATCTACCACACTCCCGAAGAAACCCCCACCGAAAATATGCCAGACTGCGCGATCGCGGTTGATGTCCTCAGAGCTACAACAACAATGGCCACAGCATTAAATGCAGGTGCAGAAGCAGTACAAGTATTTAGCGACGTTCAAGAATTAATGGCAGTCAGCGAAAAATGGCCTGCTGACAAACGCATTCGTGTAGGAGAAAGAGGAGGCAAAAAAGTAGAAGGTTGTGATGAAGGCAACTCACCCCTCAACTTTACTTCAGAAGCAGTCAAAGATAAACGCTTATTTATGACTACTACTAATGGCACTCGTTGTCTTCAGCGCATTCAAAATGCTAAAGTTGTCCTAGCAGCAGCACTTGTCAACCGTCGCTCCGTAGTTGAATATCTCAAAACCAACAAACCAGAAACTATTTGGATCTTGGGGTCTGGGTGGGAAGGTAGTTATTCATTGGAAGATACAGTCTGTGCAGGAGCGATCGCTCATACTCTAATTACAGAAACTAATTCTCTCCCAGATGAAACTGTAGGAAATGATGAAGTATTTGGCGCAATATCCCTCTATCTTCAGTGGGAGCAAAAATTATATGAACTATTAAATTCTGCCAGTCATGGCAAACGCCTCCAACGCTTAGAATGTTATGAAGACCTCAAATATTGCTCTCAAACTGACACCTTAGATATTTTGCCTATACAGAAAGAACCAGGAGTTTTAATTAGAGCTTCAAGAATTTAGAATTTAGAATTTAGAATTTAGAATTTAGAATTTAGAATTTAGAATTTAGAATTTAGAATTTAGAATTTAGAATTACCTCTCCTTGAAAATGGATAGGATTGGGTTAAAAGGAATTTTTTTCTTCTCTTGGTCGATTGGATATGGCGCAGGTTTCCTCGCCATCCCTCGACCGCTTTTTTCTCCATGAATGGAGAGGCTTTATACCTTAATTTTTCGGTAAATAATATCAAATTTGGTTATACAGTTCCATTATTGTTAGACCACTGTAGGGACTTTCTATGGAATGTCCCTATAATACTTGTAGTTGTTATTTTGTGTCCCGTATTTATAGAACCCATTTATAGCAACTGCCAGGTTTATGTTTGACAATTAGTGCGAGCATCTTGCTCGCGTCATAAATAATCATAATTACCCGATGCCCTAACTATATTGGCGACTGCTATAGTATCTTTGCAGGCGGTATGTGCTTTTGGCATCCGTAGTCAGTCCTCAGTCCCCACTCCCCTACTCCCCCACTCCCCCACTCCCCTACTCCCAATTTTTCCCCAACAATAACGAACCTGGCATAGCTTTTTTTATCCAGTCTGTAATGATAATTTGTTCGCGATCGCATGACTCAATTACCTCACCATTTAAGTTACGAAATACTATGTCTTCTGGAATCTCTATTTCTTCCCCAGTAGGTACAATTATTTTCTCCACTTGAGAAACAGCAAAAGAACGCAAAGAATGAAACACAACATAATTCCCACTCTCTCCTGCTAAAACCTCTGCTAAACCAACTTCTTGTCGATACTGAATTAACTTATGCTTAGACTTCATCCGAGAAAATATAGAAGTAGTACGGTTGGCATTAAAAAAAGGCGATCGCGTAGGTCTTGGCCAATTTTTGCGCAAAGAAATGGGGTCAGTTAAAATCTGACTACAAATTTGCTCAACATCTACTGCTACATCAGCACCTTTCCCCAAATGTCGCAAGTCCAAACAGACAGTATGCAAACCAACTTCCTGTAAGCGATCGAGTTTATCCAGAATAAACTGGTCTTTATCCAAAAACATAAACGTACCATGCACCGTTTCCAAAGTAGGGAAAGGTCGGTTATTGCTATCTTCCGATGACACTGTAGTTTGCAGACGTACTTTTTCCTTAGACTCAGAATTTAATAAATGTGGAGATAGTAGGGAACGTGGCGAATAAAACAACAAAATTTGCCCCACTCCCAAAACTTCGCAACCGATAGGAAGAGTTTGGCAATATTCAATAAGTTTTTGTTCTGGCAGTTCAATGGATAGTATTAAACGTTCCAAAGAATCAGAAAAAATATCGCACCAACCCCGTAACGCTTCTAAATTGTGATTACCTGTTTCCACAACAAATTGTAGCGCTATAGTTGGATAATGAATTTTCAGCCACCAGGCCGCACCTGGATCGCAAACCCGAATTGCCTCAAACTTGCTAAGATCCCACTGAGTTAGTTGCTCGCAAATTCCATTCATCACCTGTTCTGGCATCAGAATATCCCACACCAACACGGGGCGCAAACCAAACTCTACTGCTGTTGATGCTAACAACAGTAATTTTTCTTGTGAAAGTTGCCCTTGTTTGGCAAGTAATGTAGGTTCTAATAAAACCTCTTGTAATTTAGGAGCGTTAGCACACCGTTTTAAATCATTGAGAGATGAGACAAAAGTGTTAAATTGCATTTTGTTTTGGATAAAAATATTTAACTCATTAGACCTCTCCGGAAAAGAGGGAGTAGGGAGTAGTAGGGGGAAAGAATTGATTTTTTATGTGCGATAATTTATTTGATTTTTTATTATCGGAGATGTCTATTAGTATAAATATTTACTCCTAATATAGAATCCGATTATACAGTATATGTTTATAATTCTATCCACACTTTCTCGCCTTAAATCTCCCCATCCCCCATCTCCCCATCTCCCCATCTCATATAATAAGTATTCAACCGGATTTGATATAATAGGGCGTTGCTGAATTGAAGTATGAATGTGCGATTGTTTGGTTCTCGCCTTCGCCCCCGCGCATCCCCCATTCAACAAAAAGCGCAGCATCCTCTGGCTTCCCATCGTTCAAAAGCGAAGCATCTTCTGGCTTCCCCCATTCAACAAAAAGCGAAGCAACATCTAGCCTCCCCCTTTCCAAGGGGGACGGGAGGGGGATTACACAGGGGGACAGGAGGGGGATTAAGGGGGACTTTTAGAGTTTTATTCCCCCCAATTTTGGGGGGCTAGGGGGGCTTGCATCATACCCAGAATCAGCAACGCTCCTAATAGAGTATTATGTTATATCCGGATAATAGCATGACAAAAAACTTTCTCCTACTTAATACCCTGAAACTCCTTCTTCTTCCCTCCTGACTCCTGACTCCTGACTCCTCAATATTCTTTAATTCTTTAATTTTCTAATCATTTTCATCACTTCCTGATAATCCTCTTTTTTTCCTTGCTGTTGATAAAGTTCGGCTGCTTTGTTAAAGTCATCTATTGCCTCTTGATATTTTTTGGTAAAGTAAAGAAGAATACCACGATTATAATAAGTTTTAGCATCTTTTGGTTCAAGCTTAATTGCTTCTGTATAATCATCTATTGCCTGCTGATAATCCCCTATTTCATAATTAGAAATGCCTCGATTATTATAAGCATCTGCATAATTTTGATTAATCTTAATTGCCTCAGTAAAATCAGAAATCGCCCCATAAAAATCCTTCATTTCATAAAGACAAATACCTCGATTATTATAGGCATCAGCATCTTTGGGTTGAGATTTGATAACTGTCGTAAAATCTGCGATCGCCTCCTCATAATTTCCCATAACAGAGTGAAGACTTCCTCGGTTGTGACAAGCGTTAGGATTGCTAGGGTCCATGTTAATAGCAATAGTAAAATCAGCAAGTGCCTTCTGATAATCTTCTAAATGTGAATAAGCAACAGCTCTTTCATTATAACTGGAATAAGTTCGATCTGGATCGAGATTCAATGTGAGTGCTTCACTCAGATCGGCGATCGCCTCCCGATAATTTCCTATTTGAGACTGTGCTTTACCTCTGTTGTAGTAAATATCGGCTGGATTAAGTTGAAGTGCTTCAGTTAAATTAGCGATAGTTTCTTGAGGACCTTTTTCTTGAGGCAGAATTTGTGTTTGCTTGTAGCGAGCATCAATCTTTGGTGCCAGGGGCAAAACATCCTTCAAAACTGCTTCTGCAGGTGTTTCCATCTCATTATCTGATGTCTGTGATAAAGTCTCTTCTACCGATCCACCTCTCTGTAAATAACGATCTAACTTTCGTCCAAGGGAATTATAAATTTTAGCATATGTTGGTTCCAGTCTAATTGCTTCTGTATAATCATCTATTGCCTGCTGATAATCCCCTATTTCATAACTAGAAATGCCTCGATTAATATAAGCATCTGCATAATTCTGATTAATCTTAATTGCCTCAGTAAAATCAGAGACTGCCCCATGAACATCCTTCATTTCATAAAGACAAATACCTCGATTATTATAGGCATCAGCATCTTTTGGATGAGATTTTATCACTGTAGTCAGATCGGCGATCGCCTCCTCATAATTGCCCATGATAGAGTGAAGATTTCCTCGGTTGTGCCAAGCGTCAGGACCGCTATGACCCATGTTAATCGCAATAGTAAAATCAGCAAGTGCCTTCTGATAATCTTCTAAATGTGAATAAGCAATACCTCTTTCATTATAACTGGTATAAGTTTGATCTGGATTGAGATTCAATGTGAGTGCTTCACTCAGATCGGCGATCGCCTCCTGATAATTTCCTATTTGAGACTGTGCTTTACCTCTGTTGTAGTAAATATCGGCTGGATTAAGTCGAAGTGCTTCAGTTAAATTAGCGATAGTTTCTTGAGGATCTTGTTCTTGAGGCAGAACTTCTTTTTGCTTGTAGCGAGCATCACTATCTTTAAAATTAGAAACATCATTTTTTGGTGTCAGGGGTAAAACATCCTTCAAAATTGCTGGTGTTGACTGCTCCACTTCTGTTTCTGGTGTCTGTGGTTCCTCTACAGACACTGGTGTTGACTGCTCCACTTTTGTTTCTGATGTCTGTGGTTCCTCTACAGATACTGGTGTTGACTGCTCTACTTTTGTTTCTGGTGTCTGTGGTTCCTCTACAGATACTGGTGTTGACTGCTCTACTTTTGTTTCTGGTGTCTGTGGTTCCTCTACAGATACTGGTGTTGACTGCTCCACTTCTGTTTCTGATGTCTGTGGTAAAGTCTCCTCTACCGATCGATCTCTCCGTAAATAACGATTTAACAAATTATTCACAAGGGAGTTAGATGAATTATCGGAGATGTCTGATGTTTCTGGAGATTTTTCCTTTTCTATCTCTGTCTGTGGTCTTTCTGCTATAGTTTCCTCCACAGATACATCTGGAGATTTTTCCTTTTCTATCTCTGTCTGTGGTATTTTTGCTGTAGTCTCCTCCACAGATACATCTGGAGATTTATTGGTCTGAGTCCGTGGTATTTCTACTATAGTTTCCTCCACAGATACATCTGGAGATTTTTCCTTTTCTATATCTGTCCGTGGTATTTTTGCTGTAGTCTCCTCCACAGATACATCTGGAGATTTATTGGTCTGAGTCCGTGGTATTTCTACTATAGTTTCCTCCACAGATACATCTGGAGATTTTTCCTTTTCTATCTCTGTCCGTGGTATTTTTGCTGTAGTCTCCTCCACAGATACATCTGGAGATTTATTGGTCTGAGTCCGTGGTATTTCTACTATAGTTTCCTCCACAGATACATCTGGAGATTTTTCCTTTTCTATATCTGTCCGTGGTATTTTTGCTGTAGTCTCCTCCACAGATACATCTGGAGATTTATTGGTCTCCACATCATTTTTTTGTTTCTTTGTTGAAGTCTTATTTACCGTTCGACCTTTCTGCAAATAGCGATGTAACACGCTTTTCATAGGTGGTTTAGCTGAATTAGGAGATTTCTTAGTCTCCACTTCTGTTTCTGGTTTCTGTGGTAAAGTCTCCTCTACTACAACTGGTGGAGAAATCTCCTCCTCAATCTCAGTCTGTGGTGCTACTACTGTTGTTTCTTCTGTTACTGCTGTTGTTTCTTCTGCTACTGCTGTTGTTTCTTCTGTTACTGCTGTTGTTTCTTCTATTACTGCTGTTGTTTCTTCTGCTACTGCTGTTGTTTCTTCTGTTACTGCTGTTGTTTCTTCTGCTACTGCTGTTGTTTCTTCTGCTACTGCTGTTGTTTCTTCTGCTACTGCTGTTGTTTCTTCTGCTACTGCTGTTGTTTCTTCTGTTACTGCTGTTGTTTCTTCTGCTACTGCTGTTGTTTCTTCTGCTACTGCTGTTGTTTCTTCTGTTACTGCTGTTGTTTCTTCTGCTACTACTGTTGTTTCTTCTGTTACTGCTGTTGTTTCTTCTGTTACTGCTGTTGTTTCTTCTGTTACTGCTGTTGTTTCTTCTGCTACTGCTGTTGTTTCTTCTGCTACTGCTGCTGTTTCTTCTGCTACTACTGCGTTCTGACTCTCAAGCAGAGAAAACAGATACTCTAGTTTTTGATTAGCTTCATTATAATCAGGATTTATTTTTAGTGTTTCTGTGTATGAGGCAATAGCTTTTTCATAATCTGCCATTGCTTCATATACAAAACCTCTATTGTAATAACTATCAGCATCATTAGGATTAAGTCGGAGTGCTTCATCTAAGTCAGCGGTCGCTTCGGTATGATACCCCATTTGAGAAAGTGCTAAACCACGATTATTATAGAAATCACTATTACTGGGATTAATTCTAATCGCTTCGCTATAGTCAAAAATTGCACCTTGATAATCTTCTATTTGATGTTTAGCAATACCTCTATGGTAGTAAAGCTCTGCATTATTTGATTCAATCTCTATCACTGTCGTATAATCAGCGATCGCCCCATAATAATCTGCCCATTGGTAACGAGCAAGTGCCTGCTCATAAATAACTGCGATATCAATTTTATTCTTTTCCATCTTGTTTACTAATTTTTTCAATCAATTTTTTATCCTTTACCATATAGTAAATCATCTATGTTCAATATTTTTTATCAATGTCAAAAAAATTTATATATTGGCCAAACTTTTTCCCATTTTTTATAATACTTATACTATTAATCATAGTATGATAATATTTTTTTTGAATAAATAAAAATGAGGATCGTAGTAAATTATCTAAAACCAACGTCAGAAAAACAATTATATTAAGCTCTCTTTTATATCAAAGATTTTCATCTATAAGTTCTCACAATAGGACTAATTATACAGCAAATAAAGGTTTGTTTAGGAAAGAGATAGATGATAAATCTTAAAATGAAGAAAGTTTTGCCCACCATTACTTCTTGCTTGCTATATCAAAGCAACCAGCAATTCCTATTCCAACAGAAAAATCTCTCCAGAAATCAATCTGGAGAGATGAATAGAAATGATTGAATTACTCTTTTTTTTCCGGGAATAGTTTTGTGCTAATTTTATCTATGATGCTGAAGGATTAAAACCTTGTCCTGTTTCCTGCTGTTCATTATTATCTAATTGATTTTTGTTGTCTTGAACTAACTGCCAAATCAAACCACCTAAATGAGTAAATGCTAAAGCGATCGCTGGTATAGGTAAAAAATAACTATGTAAGCTGTACTGACGCAATACAGTCATAGTACTAATACCATTACCACCCGTTAAAATATATCGTAGTAAAGAACCAATTAAAGGAATAGTTTCCACAGTAGATAATTCTATAGAAAATCTCCAAAAACCTTCTTGAGACCAGTCAAGAATCATCGCTGTCCAACCCAAACCAATTGCCACTAAAACAAGGAAAATTCCACTCATCCAAGCAATCAACCAACCAGAGCGAAACTGCCGACTTAAAAACATAATTACTATTTGAATTAAGCCGAGTATAATGATACTGTTACCAGCATAATTGTGTAAATCTCGAATTATCCATCCGAAAGGAACTTCACTGGTAATCATTTCTAGAGATTTGTAAGCACCACCTGCGGTGGGTTGATAATTAAACGCTAGCAATGCTCCAGACAAGGCAGATATTAGAGTTAATGTCAAAATTGATACAGCTACAATTGTAGCTAATCTCCGTAAACTCAAGGTCAAATTAATATTGTTAATCATTTGATTTGATGAGTGAAAGTCATAAA
Source organism: Okeania sp. KiyG1 (assembly GCF_014132355.1). Lineage (GTDB taxonomy): Bacteria > Cyanobacteriota > Cyanobacteriia > Cyanobacteriales > Microcoleaceae > Okeania. The sequence continues at coordinate 3,572 of NZ_BLZO01000161.1, read as the reverse complement.
TTATTGCGGATATTAAAATTAAGCAGATATATAGCAGGGAACAGAGAACAGAGAACAGAGAACAGAGAACAGAGAACAGTAGCAAAAAATTTTCGGTTGTGCAGAGCGCGTAATGTGTGGGATAAGTAAGGTTTGCAAAAGTGCGAATCTAATCTAAAAGCACTGAGATATAAAGGTTTAGCGCATTTTTGTCGCGAAGGGGGTGCAAATATTTAAGCTTCTTGGACCAAAAAGTTAGGAAAAGATACAGGTAGAATTATTCCTCCTACTTTCGGACGTCTCCCCACCCTCCCCAAATTCCCCTCCCAGGAGGGGTTAGGGTGGGTCCACCCTCCCCACATTCCCCTCCCAGGAGGGGTTAGGGGTGGGTCCACCCTCCCCACACGAACCACACTTTCTTGACGCACAACCAAATTTTCTCTGTCTCAGGTTCATCATCAATCTCTGTCAAAAACCAACTCGTTCCCTGCTATAGCATTAAAGCCATCTCTGCAAAACAGAGATAGATACAATCCTCAGCCACTCTGGATTTAGAGCGCTATTAACTCTATCTATAACTGTATTTTGTAAATCTTAACATAACTTTTTCTTTTGTTGCAATTTAGGCAAAATTATGAAACATAATTAATAGCGATCGCTTTTACCACAAAACACAAATTAAATATGTATAATTTTGTACATAAAAAAAAGCTTTTCCTGACGGAATGCTCCGCTTTCCGCACAAAGCTTACCGCTGAACGCTTTTAAAAAAATGATGGGATTCTAAATTAAAAGGCGTCCGCTTCCAATGTCTAACACTACTGCAAGATGGCGGAAATAACTGGTTACAAAATCCTAAAACAATTACAAATCAAAAATGATTGACTTTTGAATTTTAACTTTTGACTTTTAACTTCCGCGTAGCTGCACTAGGCGCTAAAGTAATTAAATCTTCAATATTGCGGTGCATTGCAATACAAATAGCATCTAAAGGTAAATCATTAGGATCGTAACCGAAAGGATTTTCTATTTCTAGAGCAATTTCTTCAATTCCAAATACTGTAAAACTGATTAAGGCAACTACTACACCAGTCCAAAAATGAAACTCATTAACTATTTGAAAAGGTAATGACAAACAATAAATTAACAATAATTGCCTCAGATGAATTGAATATGCTAAAGGAATTGGTGTATTTAAAATTCCCTCACAACCAGTTAATGCTTCAACCATTCTATCCAACATTTTAAACATAGCAGTAAGTTGATAAGGATTAATACAACCACGTTCATATTGATACTGGAGATAATCACTAATCCAAAAAGCAATATGAATAGGAGGATGATTCATTGTTTTGAGCTTTTCATACCACTTTTTAGGCATATATCCCTCTAATTCTCTATTTACACTCTGACCACGCAAATATAATTTACCAGCGATAGCAAAGGCTACTAATAACCTGATTATTTCCTCTTTTACTTTTCTGTCTGCTGGTTCATTTTCTTCAACAGAAACCCAAATTTGTCGGGCAAAATTACGAACTGTATTCACTATTTTCCCCCACAATTGCCGACCTTGCCAGAATCTTTCATAAGCCGTATTTGTTCTAAAAACTAATAGTAAACCCAAGACTAAACTAGGAACAATACTACTTTTAGTCGGCAAAGTCACAGGAAAATTAAAATAGTCAAGTAAAGAAATTAAAAAGCCAAAAAATCCGCAAAATGTCACCCGCAAAATAATAGCTGGAATGACCGAATATCGCATTTTTAGAATAACCGTTAACCATTCTCGCTTTTCCCGATAGCGACCATCTATCACCCTGTTTGTAAACATATTAATTTCGCATAATTTAGACAGATTGAAATAATCTGTACATTCATAAGCATCCAAGTTAATCTTACTCTCGTTTTTCTATCAGATAAAGGTAGGCTTCAAAAATGATAACTCTTGGATTATATCGTGCCTAGTCAATTAGCCTTGAAGAAGTAGACATCTCCACCAAATGAGGGAGTAGGGAGTAGGGAGTAGGGAGTAGGGAGTAGGGGGAAAGATAGGAAAGTTGTGCCCTAGCAAAACGGCTGGAAGTCAGGAGTCAGGAGTCAGGAGGAGAAATAATTATAAAGATGAGCGTAGTTATGACGATTGAAGAATTATGTCCAATTAAACGGATTTGATATCACTATTAAAGATGCGGGTATATATGTTTTTTCAAAGTCTTAATATAGCAATATGATTTGAGTTGTGAGATATTGAAAACTTTTAGGGAACACCGGATCTGGGATCTGGGATCTGGGAACAGAGAAGAAGAAAAAAAAGTAACCGCTCAATAATCCGGGGTAAATCTGTAAATGGCAAGCCTCAAATGGCGTAAAATCATTCCTAAACTGATAGTCCGCCCCCATTTATTGAGCAGATACGAAAAAAACATATCATATGAATATAATAATTGCTATATTCTATACTTTTAAGGAATATCTCAATTCTCACAACTCATTCCTGATTGCTATATTTAACATAAAACGATATATTTACTGATGCATAAAATAGTATTTATGGTGTAATAGAGGCAAAATTTTACCGAATAATTAAGGTTTAAAGCCTCTCCTTTTAAGGAGAAACAAGCGGTCGAGGGATGGCGAGGAAACCTCGCCATATCCAATCGACCAAGAGAGAAAAAATTTTCCTTTGATTCAATCCTCTTCCTTTTAGGGAGAGGTAATTATCAATTATCCATTATCAATTATCAATTATTGAAGCATCTTTCATTACTGATTTCTTTCTCTATCTGAGATTTTTTCTTGACGATCGACAAGTTGATGAAATAAAATTAAAATAAACTTAACATTAGTACTTTTTAGGTACTAGACTACTAGACATAATTCACTCTTTTTTTCTCCCCTACCTTTCAATGTTCTTGCTGAACAATCTCCAAAAAATAAAAACTATGCTAACTCTCCCTGGCTATTCAAATTTACAAACCTTATACCAAGGCAACAATAACATATTATATAGGGCATTACGTCAGTCTGATTCTACCCGAGTTGTCCTCAAAACGCAAACTTCTGAATACCCAGCTCCAGAAGAAATTGCGCGTATTAGACATGAATACAATATCCTCAAAAACCTCAACTTTGAAGGAATTGTCAAATCCATAGACCTGATCCACCAAGAATATCGCCTCATCCTCGTCCTCGAATACTTCAACTCCCTATCTCTCAAACAATATATAACAGACTCATCGATCGCAATTTTCCAATTTCTCAATATAGCCATCCAACTTAGTGAAACCCTAGATAAAATACATCAACAACAAATCATCCACAAAGATATTAAACCCCACAACATCCTGATCCAAACCACCACACAAAAACAAAAATCATCGACTTCAGCATTGCCACCCGTCTAGAAACAGAAACTCAGAGCATCATCAACCCAAATTATATAGAAGGCACTCTAGCTTATATATCTCCAGAACAAACTGGACGCATGAACCGCTGCATAGACTATCGCAGTGACTTCTACTCCTTGGGTGTCACCTTCTATCAAATGCTCACTAAACAGCTTCCCTTCCATAGCAATGACCCAATGGAAA
>NZ_BLZO01000160.1 GCF_014132355.1 Okeania sp. KiyG1 | reverse complement strand
AGAGGATTGAACATAAGGAAATATTATTTCTTTATTTTCCCTGGAAAGGGGAGGCTAATAAAGCTGAATTATTTAATTATTAATTATTAATTATTAATTATTCGGTAAGTACATAAATAAGTTTTTTATGGTATTTAGGATGGGTTATCTGATGTGATAATCCATATTCTTATTAACAATATTTCCGAAGAAAATTTGGGATAAACTTTCTCAAGCCTACTTACAGCAGTTTCCGAAGCTATGAGGTACAGTCGTTTTTATTCTTTTCTGTTCCCTGTTCCCTGTTCCCTTTTCCCTCACAGGAGTGCGCGTTCCCTCTCTTGGTCAGCATTCCGCAAGCGAGCTGACGGCGACGCGGGTCTGACCGCTTGCGTCTGACGCCGACGCGGGGTCGCACCGCTGTTCCCTGTTCCCTCAAACCTAAAATTTTGTACCTCATAACAACGGAAAACGCTGCATAAATACTAAAAAGCTGACTACTTATACGCTTTGCTTTCCTAGGTCATGCTGCGCAAACAGCTAGAGGTACTGATAACTGATAACTGATAACTGATAACTGAAATGGCATTAACTATCAACGAACTATTTGATGAACAATTCTATTTAGAAACTTACCCAGAAGTGGCTGAAGCAGTCGCCAATGGCACAGTCAGTGATGGCTTTTTCCATTTTATTAGGTTTGGTCAATTTGAAAGTCGCGACCCCAACGCTATTTTCAATACTGATTTCTATCTTGCTACTAACCCTGGAGTTGCTACTGCTGTAGAACAAAATGCTTTGACACCTACAGAACACTTGATCAATTTTGGTCAATTTGAACAACGCGACCCTAGTGCTTTATTAGACACCAGTTTTTATCTAGACCGTTACCCAGATGTTGGTGAAGCATTAGTAACTACCTCACTCACAGCAACAGAACACTTCATCAATTTTGGTCAATTTGAAGGACGGTTGCCACGTTCGTTATTCAGCGATATCTATGTGTTTGGTGATAGTTTGTCTGATACAGGCAATGCTTTTGTTGCTACTGGCGGTCTGTTACCACCCAGTCCTCCCTACTTTGAAGGTCGCATTAGTAACGGCCCTCTATGGATAGAAACTCTTGCACCACAATTAGAGTTAACATCTAACCCCAGTCTCAATTTTGCAGTAAATGGAGCCACCACAGGATTTGTGAATAATACCAATAATCTATTGCCAGAGGGTACTCCCCCACTGTTAATTGGACTGCAGACACAAATTGACAATTTTATTGCAGATACTCCAGAAACTGACCCTGATGCTTTGTATGTAGTGTGGGCCGGTGCAAATGATTATTTAGGGGGTAGCACCGAAGGTGTGCAGTCAAGTGTGGGTAATTTGTCAGTGGCAGTAAATAAGCTAGCAAGCATTGGAGCAAGAAATTTTCTGTTGCCAAATTTACCAGATCTAGGTTTGACTCCATTCGGACAGAGTTTACCGCCTCAACTACAACAGGGATTAAGCTTATTAAGTGACGGTCACAATAGTGGGTTAGCAGCAGCTTCCCAAATATTAGAGCAAGACCCGAATATCAATATTATTAGCCCTGATTTTAGGACTATCTTTGACAATATTATTGCTAACCCTACTGATTTTGGCTTTACGAATGTCACAGATAATTTCTTAGCTTCTGGAGCAATTAACCCCGATGATTTTTTATTCTTTGATGACATACATCCTACTACCAATGCCCATAATTTAGTGGCAGATACAGCAATAAAATCTATTACAGAGATTTCAGAATTGGTTAGTATTTTGGAGGCTTCTGAAGGCTGATATCAAATTGATAAATTTTTGCTACAAATAGCTAGGGTTTGCGCTCATAAAGTCTTTTTGCTCTTTGTAGGGAGTAGGGACCCACCCCTAACCCCGACCGTGGAGGGGAAAAAGGGAGTAGGGAGTAGGGGCGAACGTAGAATAAATGCGAATTACAGAGTCAGTGGCCAAAACAATAGTCACAGTGATTTTTCGGGTAGCAAAAGCCAAAAAAGCTCACTTTTTTCACATAGGACTTCTGAAAAGCTCATACTTTTTCCAGACATAAATTGCCTCAAACCAATATCAGTCAATGCCCGCGATCTTTAATCAGCAAGCCCTAGCTAGGATATTTCTTAGGAGTCAGGAGTCAGGAGTTACAGCAGTTTCCGCGCGTTATGAGGTACACCCATCGCGGGCAAGATGCCCGCACTTGCATTCATTCAACTGCTAATCTCTGTACTTCTTATGCAAGGAATCTGGGCGTTGGTGAAGCGCGTGTATGATATTAATCCTAATTATTTAGGAGTCAACCCACCCCTAACCCTCCCAACCCACCCCTAGCCCCTCCCAGGAGGGGAGGGGAAGTCAGGAGGACCGAGTCAGGAGGTTTGAAAGAAGAAGAAACAGTAGTAGAAGAAGAAAGTTTTTTGTTTATGCTCTTATCCAGACAAGATATCATACCTCTTTTCAACAACGCCGGAATCTGCTGTATATCCATTCTAGTTTACCCGTTCAAATCGGATATTATTTGCGTTCAAATGATTTAATTAAGGGATTAGCATTATTAAGCAGTTGCTTCAGTGCATCAAATGCTTTTGGCTGATGACGAAGGTGAGCATCAATAAATAAACCTATTGTTTCTGCCATCAGAGAACGAATTTCATCTTCTGGCCCTGTTGCAGGGAAGTCGAGAAAAGGTCTACCTGTTGTGGGGTCAAATGGATCGGTAAAAGAAAAGTGATTTGCTCCCTCTATTAACATCAGATAGCTGTCATTTCGACCCCCAGAAATTGCTTCCTGAAATGTCCGGGATACTGGAGTTGTGGCTTCTTCCCAAACCGTACCATAACGGTGACTGCTATTAGCAATCACTCCATCGCAAGTCCCCCCCATTAACAGTAGTGGTAGGGAGTCAGGCAGGGGTAAAATTGTACCTGCTTCATATCCCATCATTTTACCTGCTGCCGTATGTACGCCATAGCCGAAGGAGGCTACAACTTGAGGAAAAAAGCGAGGACTAGCGCTTTCTATTGCCACCCTGGCACCAGCAGAATGTCCTCCCAAAATAATTTTTTGCAGGTCAAGCATACCTGCTAAGATACCTTCTGAGTTAATGCGTTCTAACTCTGTTAGAAGTGCTGGTAAAGCTGAAGCTGTGGGAGCTGTGCCATAGGTATTGGGGGCTAACATGGCAATATCAACGCCTGGAGTCAGAGAAATAAAACCAGGTAAGTTTTCTGCAATCCAGGCAAATGTTACTACTAACATTCCTCGTTGGGCTAGATCGATAGCGAGCCATTTGTAAAGTTCGGGGTTGCAGTTAATGCCACTGAATAGAATCACTATTGGAAAAGGAGCTTGTTGGGGGTCAGCAGGCACCATACCCTGATTTTGTTCTTGGTCACTACCTGACATTTTGGCAGGGTAGAAGACTTTTAAGTGAATCGTATCGTAGGGAGGTTGAGCTTTCTCAACTTTGGTAGCTCGATAAAAGGCGCGAATAGTCATTAGCATTATCAGTTTCTCCAATTAGTTATATCGTTACCGAATAATTAAGGTTTAAAGCCTCTCCTTTAAAGGAGAAACAATGAATTAATTTTCCTTTTATTCAATCCTCTTCCTTTTAGGGAGAGGTAATTATCAATTATCCATTATCAATTATTGAAAGTTTCTTGCCAAGGTTTCAGACGGGACTCTGAGTTTGGGTCATAACTATACACCCAATGTCGAAAGTCATTCAAATTATTCTGTGGCTGTTGGTTTGTTTGCTGAGTAGGTCGATAATAGCCTTTTTCTCCCTCAGCACTACGGGTTTTAATCATTGCTGTGCGTTGGATACGACGGTTGTCGTAGTTAGCAAGGGCAGTTTCAATGTCTGGGAAATTGCTCAAACACTCAGTAAGTTCGTAAGCATCTTCAAAAGTAGTATTAGCTCCTTGACCTGCTGCTGGTGTCATCGGATGAGCTGCATCTGCTTCATAAAACCGATATAAAACGTCATAATAAATAACATTTTAATGTTTACTTCCTGCTTCCACCGGAACTGTTGGCAGCACTCCGTTCACAGGCATCAACGGTCAAGCTGACCGCATCTCTTGAGTGCGTCTTACATTCTGAGGAGACCTCATCAATTAGCACTCGCTTTCTCAAATTAATTGAGGCATTTCCTACGGAATGCTCCGCAAACAAGTCTCGGTCTATTGATAGACCGCATTCTGGGCATTCATACGTTCTGATGTTCACTCGTCATATCCTGTACATGACCACAACTAGAACAAGTCTTAGAAGATGGAAAAAATCTATCAACTACTACTAATTCACAGTCGTACCATTGACACTTGTATTCTAGCTGTCTTCTAAACTCATAAAAGCACTATCTGCTAACTGATTTGGCTAGCTTATGATTGGCTAACATACCGCTGACGTTCAAATCTTCGCTTGAGCAACAGCGCTGTGGTTTTTAGCTAGATATGTTGTCAATTTATGAAGTGCATCTTTGCGGATGTTCGCCACTCGTCTATGGAGCCTAGCTATCTTTAGTTGTGCTTTTCTCCAATTAGCAGAGCCAATAATTTTATTACGGTTTAGATATTGTAGTCTCGAAAGCTTCGCTTCAAACTTACGGTATGAATTTACGCTTTCAAATACTTTCCCATCACTTAAAGTTGCTAAGGTTTTTACTCCTAAATCTACACCTACGACATTAGTTGTTTTGGGTGTGGGAGTAGGAGTAAATTCAAAAGCTAAACTTAAGTACCAATCACCAGCTTGTCTGCTAATAGTTATTTTTTGAGTTGTTGCTTCAATTGGTTCATAAGTTTTGACCCAACCAATAAAAGGTAATTTATGACACCAACCATTTAATTCTATTGGTTTTCCACTGGTTTTCTATTGTGTTTGCGTAGCATTCCGAAGGAAAGGAATCATGTTTACCTTTCTTCTTAAACCGTGGGCGTTTACCCAACCCTTGGAAGAACCTTTTAAATGCTTCACCCAAGTTAATAAAAGCATATTGATAAACTTTAGATGACAAGTTTTTCATCCAGGGGTAGAGGGGTTTGGTGTGATTAGTAAAAACCTCTCTCAACTTACGTTTGCGCAGCATTCCGCAGGAAGCATTTGGTTTATAGCCATCAATATATGCAGCATTCCACAAACCTTTTACCCCAGTTATAACACCAGCGTGAATAGCCAGCGTGTTGAGCCATCAGAGTCTTCTGTTTATTATTAAGTTTTAGCTTTGTTAATCATGGATTTCATGTATGGGTGAGTGCAGCCTGCCTAAAAGTATGTTTTTTAACTTATTATATCGTTATTCTCTGATTAAGTCAATGCTCCTTTCATTAAGGTTACTTCATTTGGTGGTAGTAGTAGATCGTTGTTATTCTCAATGACAGCACGCCAAGACATACTACCAACATATCGAGGTTGCCCATCGCCTATTAATGTTTGTCTGACGGCAGAGTTTAACCCATCAGCTCCAATGAGCAAGTCAGCTTGGACTGTTTTTCCATTCTCAAAGTGGGTGATGACGGTGTTTTCATTTTGCTCAAAGCCAGTGCAACAATGATTCAGGTGAATGACTTCTGGAGAAAGTACAGATGCAAGAATCTGTTGCAAACGCCACCACCAGATAATTAACAGAGGTTGTCCGTATTTTTCTGTCATGGTACTTTCGCTCGTCCGGATAGTTTCTCCAGTACTTGTTTTCACAGTCACTCTTTGAACTTGACAACCTGAACGTTTTAGTATATCAACTATGCCTGGTTGAATCGCATCCAGACATTTCAAACCATTGACCTGTAAACCTAAACCTGCCCCTACTGGACGGAATTCCTTGGCTCGCTCGTACACATGGGCATCAATACCTTTTTTTCTCAGAGCGATCGCTGTTGCTAGACCACCTGGACCGGCACCAATGATGGCTACTTTGTTTACAACAGGTTGGGAAGTTTCTCTCATTAGATTTATTTCCTTTTTCTTGGTATTTTTATGATAATACTACTGTTTTTTTCCAAGGTTTCAGATGCAACTCTGAGTTGGGGTCGTAATCATACAGCTAATCTTAAATTTTTTCAAAATCTAATATTTTAGTTAGTAGTATTAGTTATTTCTAAAAGTTCTATTAAAAATGTTTTGAGTTTTTTTAATGCTGCTACTTCAAGAAGTGTTTTATCACTCACCCAATTATTATCTGCGATGCTAACTGTGTTTGTTTTTCCTGGTTTTAAAACACTAACTACTGTGGCTACTAAAGCTTTTTCTTGATCGAATGGCTTCCATTTCAGAGATTTTTGTTCTTGTTCAGAAAAGTCTGCTAGATATGATTTAGCTCTTTCCATATATTCTGGATAAGCTATTTTTCCACATTCACATAACATAATATCTAAAACTCCCTGAGAAATATTATCTGGTAATACATAAATACCTGTTCTGGGAATATTTATATCTACAAAACCAGGCTGATTAGGAAAATTCGGGAAGTATTTACAGAAGTTACTATAATATTCTGCCACTACATCTTCAGGATTTTTTTTATCCGCATCAGCAATAATTCCAAATGCTGCTATATCTTTTCTATATTGAGAATTATTAGATAAAATATCATCTAAATTTTTCACAAGATTACTACCTTCACCAACATAGATAGCTACTGATAAACTATCAGTAAATAGAATAGAAGGCATATCTAATCGTTTGTAAAAGTTTCCTTTTTTCGGATAAGTAGGAATAAATTTCTTCCAGAAAGAGTCTAAATTTGATACTGACCCGTCAAATTTTTTCAAACCTAAAAGCTTTAATAACTTTCCTACTATTGCTTGGTCTTGAGGCCCCTCTACGCCAATAATTGCATATTTTACCATCTCACCTCCTGACCTAATTCTTCTCGCAATCTACCCAATCTTTTTTGGTCAAGTCTAACTGCTTGAGTTTGAGTCTTTTGTTGTTCTAAGCGATATAAAACTAAATCATTTTCTGATTCACTAGCTGCTAATATTGCATCAACAGTTTCTAGACTATGGGTAGTAGCAAATAATTGTACATTCATCTTTCGACACCACTTAACTAACCAAGAAAATGAAGGTAGTAAAGCTTCTGTATGAATCGCTGTTTCTAGTTCATCTATTAGTAAAATTCCATCTTTTAATTTTGCGATAGTTAAAGCTATAAATAACAACCGACGAACACCATCACCAAAAGCACTTATAGGAGTAATACCTAATGTTTTATGAATTATATAAAGGCGAGAATTTTTACCTGTGGGGTCGAGAATTTCTAAATCAATAATTTCTGAATCCATCATTGAAATTAATTCAATTACCTCTTGCTTAAAACCTTGGAAAGTTGTCTGTGTAAAAAGTTTAGGCAAAGGTTCAATTTTATGAGAAATAGGGGTTATCGTATTAACTGATAACTTAATTGTTGAACTTTTAGCACGATTCAGTAATCCTTCATTTTCCATTATTATAAATTCTCTTGATTCTCGGTCACGCTTATAACTAGAACGCTGTTTTTCTTCATCTATTGTATTTACTTTTTGTTCTGTAGTTACTTCTAGTCTTAAATTTGCACCACGTTGAATTTCATTATTATCAGTATCTATCTCATCAACCTGATTTTCTCGATCATATTCTTCATTACTATTTTCTGTAGCACCCCAGATTTGTTCAAATTCTTCATAAGTTGCTTTTGATTCTACTGCACCAAAACTATTACCATAAACAAAAGAATTACCACTACCAGAAACAAAAGTTTCTCCTTGATAAAAATTATCTGGATTATTTTCACTATTTTGAGGAAATAACCACTTAAGAGATTCTAATTTTGATTTGCGGGAAGATTTAATTTCCCGTCGCCAAGCAGTATTTATCCATTCCAAAATATCTAAAGGATTACAGTAAGTAGAAATTGCTTCTAAAACACTTGTTTTGCCTGAATTATTAACACCAACTAATACATTTATTTGACCTAAATCTTCCAATATCAAATCTCGCAAACCACGGAAACGATGAATAGTTAAATTATCAATATTTCTCATAAATCTAAAAATATTTATCCGATCATTCCAACAATAAGAAACTGAGTTAAGTGGGCCAACCTTAACCTAGTTCAATTCCCATCTGCCATTACTATGCAGAAGTCCCATATTTTTTTCTCAACAGTAGCAAATATAACATTATTATTTACCTCCGTAAATAATATATAGATAGATATAATTTGATTATAGTAAAAACTATAGTGCTAGAGTAAAAATGACTATTATCACAACTAGAGAAGCAGCTTTTTTACTAGGTATCTGTTGTCAACGAGTGAGAGTCTTGCTTTCTCAAAAAAGAATTAAAGGTGCTTATAAGCATAAAGGATTTTGGCAAATACCTCTTTATGGGAAAATGCCTGTAGTCATACCGGGCAAAAGAGGTCCGAAAGGTGTTTGGTGTCATCACAAGCGAAAGAAGCCGACCATAGTTCATGTTAATCAACATAGAATTAGAAAAAATGGAGATCGAATCAGACACGATCCTCTAATGACTCCTGACCAATTAATACCAGTAGTCTGCTTGAAGCAGAGAAATCGTAACGATTTGGGTTATCAGATGATTATTGAGGGTCCCTGTCGTATAGTTTATCGGCCTTATGAACCCTTGGATTGTGGAGCGCATTTGTGGATTGAGACATACGAGCCTGTGCAGTTTGTGGATACTCAGTTTAAACCTTTTGCAGCTAGACGAAGTTATAAAAATGTAAAACGTCAATATGGTTAAGTAGTTTAGTTGTAGTTGTTAGACTTCTTTTTTCAGCAGAACTTGAAACTGTTGAATTAAGGTTATAGCGGTAGTCAAAAAGGTAATAATTTACAGAAAACCTGAAACGGCAGAATGCTCAGAAGCAAAATTCTGCCTTTCTGTTTGTCATGCTACGCAAACAGCTCTCGCTGCCTTTTGCTATAACTAAGACTTTGGTTTAGAAATTGAACTAACGTGTAATTCTTTCAATTGCTTTTTATCAACTTCAGACGGTGCATTTGTCAACAAACATTTAGCCTGCTGAGTCTTCGGAAATGCAATTACGTCTCGAATTGACTCTTCACCAGCTAACAACATCACCAACCTATCTAAACCATAAGCAATACCGCCATGAGGGGGAGTGCCATATTCAAAAGCTTCTAACAAAAAGCCGAACTTACTATCAGCTTCCTCATCAGATAAACCAATAGCCTCAAACACTTTTTCCTGTACGTCTCGTTGATATATCCGCAGACTACCACCGCCGATTTCATAACCATTAAAAACCAAATCATAAGCCTGCGCTCGTGCCGTTTTCAAGTCATTAATATCATCTGGGTGAGGTGCAGTAAATGGGTGATGTAAAGCTTCCAAACGTTTTTCATCCTCATTCCATTCAAACATAGGAAAATCTGTCACCCACAATAAACTAATTTTATTGCGGTCAATTAACCCTAACTCTTCACCTACCACTAACCGCAAACGGTCTAAAGTTTTATTCACAGTATTTGCATCATCCGCAGCGAATAATAACAAATGACCCGGTTTTGCACCCGTGCGTTGTAACAACTCCTGTTTTTGTTCGTCTGTGAGGTTATCTTTGATAGCCCCAATAGTGTCAATTTTACCACCCTCTTTAACACGAATATAAGCTAAACCTTTAGCTCCTGCTTCACTCGCTTCTTTAAACAAATCACCACCCGGTTTAATTCTTACATTGGAGATAGCATCGTTACCTCCAGGAATAGGCAACACTTTCACTATCCCACCAGCAGCAACCGCTCCAGAAAATACTTTGAAACCAGAATCTTTTACTAAGTCAGAGACATTTACCAATTCTAAGCCAAACCGAATATCTGGTTTATCGCTGCCGTAACGATCCATTGCTTCTGCATAAGTCAACCGAGGAAATGGTAGAGGTAAATCTACACCTTTGACTTTCTCAAAAATATATCCTACCAACTTCTCATTTAATTGAATAATTTCCTCCTGAGACATGAAACTCATTTCCATATCTAACTGAGTAAACTCTGGTTGTCTATCCGCTCGCAAATCTTCATCCCGAAAACAACGAGCAATTTGATAATAACGGTCAAAACCAGAAACCATTAACATTTGTTTGAAAAGTTGGGGAGACTGGGGTAGGGCAAACCACTCCCCTGCATGAACGCGACTGGGAACAAGATAATCCCGCGCTCCTTCTGGAGTAGAGCGAGTGAGAATGGGAGTTTCGACTTCAATGAAATTTTGTTCGTCTTCCAGGAAACGACGGATGGCTTTGATAACTTCATGGCGTAATTGCAAATTTTGAGTCATGCGCTCCCTTCTCAAATCTAAGTAGCGATATTTGAGTCGCAACTCTTCCCGGACAGATTCTGTTTCAGCAGTGGAAACTTGAAATGGTAATTGTTTCCCTAAACCATTCAACAGTTTAATGTCATCGGCATAAATTTCAACTTCGCCAGTAGGAAGTTTGGAATTGAGAGACTCTTCAGGGCGACGACTAACTCGACCTGTAATTTGCACAACATATTCATTGCGAATATCTCCAGCTATTTGATATGAGTCAGGAGTACGCTCTGGGTCACTCACAATTTGGACAATACCCGTGCGATCGCGCAAGTCTAAAAAAATTACCCCCCCATGATCCCGACGACGGTCTACCCATCCACAGAGGTTTACAGTTTCTTCAATATTATTACTATTTAGTTGGCCGCAATAATAGGTTCGCATAATTATCTAAATTACAAATTTAACTAAAAATAAATTTTATCATTATATTACTGGGATGCCCGTAAATCATTAATAATTTTAGGTTAAATTCGGATTTAACCTAAAATTATTCTTAGGACTTACGCACCCGCAACCTATTTTCGTCATTGCGACCCACAGGAAAGCAATCTCAAATCCTAGTTTTTCGTACCTCATGCGTAATATCATGTCCGAATGAACACTTATAAATAAACGACGGAGGAGTCAGGAGTCAGGAGTCAGTAGGAAAAAACAACGAAGAGAAGAAGAAAGTTTTTTATCACTAATTAAGCGGACATTATATTATATAAGTCCTGATTTTAATATTTTCTTAGTAGTGGCGTGACACGCCTAAAGAAGACTTACCAATTGTCAAACGGGATGGTAGAGTAATTGCTCAAGGGTGGAACGACCCACAATTCGCTGTAGTTCGTAATGAGGATAAAGAAATTGGCGATCGCGAAGGGGAGGTGAAATTTTAACGGAATGCTTTTGTACTTGTATCAACTACAAAGATTTTGAAACCAAGCAAATTAGGCGTTCTTTTACTTGTCAGTTTCACCCGAAACTATTTTCCGATCTACAAGAAATTGGTAAACGTCCCCTGCGTCTTACGCAGAACTAAAACAAAGCGACGGTATCCGTTTGTGGGCAAGACTACTCTACGAAGGAATGCAGGAATAGGGTGATTTCAGTTATCAGTTATATTAACAGGACTTACGCAAAAGACAAAATTATACACCATTTGTAGGGGATTAATGGCCGTTAACCCCTACCATAAGTGGTGGTTATGTGTAAGTCCTGTAAGTTTTTTCTTACTCTTAAGATTCCTCCTTCTTCCTTACCTTTGCTATACAATAGACATCTCCAAAAATCAAAAACAAAATCAATTATTGTACATAAATTATCAGTTCTTTCCCCCTATTCTCTATTCCCTATTCCCTCTTTTCTGAATATCTCTAATACCGATGCTACAGAACATGATATTAGCTTAAAAGAAAGCTGCGGAAAATTATTTTGGCTAGTCAAAAAAGCCGGGAATTTGCTCAAGAAAAATCTCAACAATTACAGAGGAATGATAAATCCATAAATAAATCGCATCAGTAAATCATGAAAAGATTCAGGCTTTGATTTGTGACAATATTCATCTACTAAATTTTCTTCATTTTTATAGCTTTGATTTTTGCTCTTTTTTTTAAATGCTTGTTTGGTTTGAGATGCTGAGATTTTTTTTGCTCAGTATGGATGAGAATATACTTTTGCTCAGTATAGATTAGAGTAGACATAGAAATACCTCCTTGACTGGAAAAAAAGTCTTTCTCTTTTGTCATTAGGAGAAGAGAAATTTATTTCTATGTACCTAGCACTATTTATTTTATTATTTTTTGTGAATGTCTTGAGTGCAAGGTTTTAATTCCTCTTCTCTATACTTATCTAGTATATCATTTGGATAAATTTTTGCTATAAATTCCTGTTTTCTTTTCCCTATAAATCACAGTTTTGTAACATTTTTTCATCTAAATATCAAATTTCATGGATTTTTGCTACATTTTTTAAGAGGAGGGAGTAGGCAGTAGGAGCAATATATAAATAATTGCTAAAAACATTAACAGGACTTACACAAAAGACGAAATTATACACCATTTTTAGGTGTGAACGGCCATTAACTATATGTGTTAGTTATGGGTAAGTCCTGATTAATTAACTATTATTACTTAATAACTGAAGTTTTCAATAAAAATAACATTATTTTTAGGAATTTTTCTAATACTAATTAGACCATAAAAATCAAGTATATTACTAAGTTTTTAATATTATTAAGTGTCTAATTTAAACATAAAGTTCCTTGGCAATTGGTATTTAGGCAGATAAAATTCAAAATGATTGTTTCTCAAAAATTAACATGACATATCGTAACCCAACTCCCACCGTTGACATTATTATTGAATTAACTAACCGACCGGGGCGACCTATTGTACTGATAGAACGCCAAAATGAACCTTTTGGTTGGGCAATTCCTGGTGGGTTTGTTGACTATGGAGAATCTGTTGAAACAGCAGCGCGACGAGAAGCAAAGGAAGAGACGAGTTTAGAAGTAGAATTAATCGAACAATTTTATGTTTATTCTGACCCTAGTCGCGACCCTCGTCAACACACCATGAGTGTTGTATTTATTGCTACTGCTACTGGAGAAGCAAAAGCAGCTGATGATGCCAAAAATTTAGCTTTGTTTGAATCTTGGCAAATTCCTCAAAACCTCTGTTTTGACCACGACCGTATTCTCCGAGATTATTTGCAGTATCGTTATTATGGTATTAGACCGAGAATTTAACTCGAAGGAAGAAAGAACAGGGAAAAAGGAAGAAGGTTGACTAACTTTTTTGACTTTTGACTGTCTGGTACTGCGTCTTATATCAAATCCGAGGGAATTGGACATAAAAAAATTCTCCAATCCTTATAACTACTAAATCTTTGTGATTTTCTCTCCTCCTGACTTCTGACTCCTGACTAAAGACTTAACTAATTTATAACTGTTTAACCGGATTTGATATTACATTCTGTTCGCGTAGCGTTTACGCAGGAAATGGGAATCTGATCAGACTATTCTTTAGCTCTTTTCATCAATGGCAAAAAAGCTTTACACATCTTGATCAGCAGGATCTTCAGAATCCTGAATCATCCCCTCTAAATAGCTACGAATTTTATTTTTGAATTCTTCCCATTTTTGCCCTTGGAGTAACAGGACAGGACAATTTTTTCCCGTCCAATACTTATGGGTGACAACATCTTCAATAGCAAGGTTTAGATCGTATAAAAGAACAGCGATGAGTCGAGATGCTCTATCAAACGCAGTTTCCTGATCGATACCTTGATGCATACAGATTTCAATGCCTATACTTAAAGAGTTACCTCGGCGTCCTGCATGCCAACCCATTTCTGAAATAGGTAGCTGTTTTATGACTCTGTGATCATCAACAGTATAATGCCAAGAAACATAATTTCGCTTACCATTAATCTCATAATATCCTGTATTTCTTACCCAATTTGAATGACTTGCAGCATCTGCTCCTCTACCTGTGTTTGAGGTGTTATGCACGGTGATTTTCTTGATGGTAATTGGAACTCCAGGGCGATTTGGCCGCCCATCTGGGATGAGTTCTATTTCCAAATTAAGACTTGCTCCAAGTTCGCCACGTTTCATTTTTTAACCTCCATTGTAATAGCATCTAAATCTATGATCGGATGGTGGCAGTTCTGCACAGTAGCCTTGTTTGTACTGAACATTCAAGGCTACAGGTATTAATGCTTGCCCGGAAATTAGACCTACTTGTGGAATATTGTTGTTTAAATTAGAGGAATTTTTGGCGTTGTCAGATGAAAAGATGAATTATAGCGAAATAGCCTTTTTCCTTGATTGAATTGTAGACTCGATCATTCTCTCAATCATCCTCTTTTCTGACAACGCCAAATTTTTAGAGACTTTCTAATTTGACACACCTGGATCTATCTAGAAATTCTATGCAGCCACATTGTTGCAGTAGATTCGATCTGATCATTGCCCCAAGTATCATAAAAATCTAGAGCTTGGCGCAAAGACCATGCATTTCCAGCAGAGGATATTAGTCTCCGACTGTATCGCTGATTTTCACCTTTGTTATCTTCTTCCCATCTTGAATTTACACGATAGCCTTCGTAAAACCATTCTCCATGTGGATCATTTACAAAAAAATCACCGTTGTCATTATAGCCACGTATGACTAAAATATGACCAGGTTCTGTCCAAAAACCATGTAATATACAGATTTCTCCAGCATCTAGAGCGCGAGTAATGTCTGAAAGACTTCCTCTCATTGTGAGATTATTTCTCAATCCTAAACCCTCTATTAAGCTCTTAATTCCACCTGGAGTCGTATGTGATATTCCCAGTCTATCAAAACGTTGTTTAACATCATCTTCATACTGTGGCATAGGTCCTAAATCAGGAACCCCAAAGTATTTTAGACACATTGCAGCACTTGTAGCGCCACACGATCGCCAACCCTCAATATCGTTATTCTCTTGATTAAAATATGGAACGTCATAATTAATGCCCATGAGTTATCTCCTATAAAGTCTTGTTACCAGCAGTGCCACTATTGAGGCCGTATTTAGCTTTATGATTAATCATTCCAATTAGGCTAGTAAAAACCGGATTAACTTTGATTAATTCCACTCCAAATCTTCTACAACGTGACTTTAGAGGGAAAAAATCGCTCCAACCTAGACAGAGCAATAATTCCAAGGCATTTTAGCTACCAATAGCTACAATCCTTATATAACAAGCTTTTTGGGAATTTTTTTAGTTATAAAGCGGCTTTGTTGCACAAAGATAGCAAATAGGGTAAAAATATGCAGTGCGTAGCACAACAAACCTAGACCAATATAGAACCCCTGAGTGGATCTATTTAAAAATATAGGGAGAGTGTGGGAAGTGTGGGGACCCACCCCTAACCCCTCCCAGGAGTGGTTAGGGGTGGGTCCCCCATCTCCCCATCTCCCCATCTAATTACACCGATGCTACCGGATTTGATATGAGAATGAGTAAGTCCAAGTTCAAATCCAAGTCCAAGTACCGAGTCAGCATGGTCTGAATATGATGCTTCTCTAAAATAGAGAGGGAGTCTCACATTTTGGCTAAATGATGAAATTTATTTTCCGTTTCCATCCCTCACACCCTAAAACCTAAATCCTATTAAACAATTCTCCTACCTGTTTTAAATCTACATTTCCTCCACTAATAATTACCCCTACTCTCGCATCAGAAACTTTAACAATTCCTTCTAACAAAGCTGCTGCTGCTAATGTTCCAGTGGGTTCTATTACTAATTTCATTCTCTCCCACATAAAATACATTGTTCTTAAAATTTCTTCCTCTGAAACTGTCACCATATCATCAACATAATTCAAAATTAATGGGAAATTTAACTTTCCTAAATAAGGTGTTCTAGCACCATCAGCAATAGTATTAGGATTAGATATTGTTTGTAGAGTTTGAGAATAAAAAGACCGAGTTGCATCATCGGCATTTTTCGGCTCTACGCCAAGAACTCGACAGTTTTGTAATAAATTTTTAGTGGCGATCGCGCAACCGGAAAGTAAACCACCTCCACCACAACATACTAATAGTAAATCTAAATTTCCTACTTCTTCAGTTAATTCTAAAGCTGTTGTACCTTGTCCGGCAATAATATCAGCATGGTCATAAGGAGGAATAACGATTGAACCTTTTTCTTGAGCAATTTTTTGAGCTAATTTTTCTCTATTTATTTCATTGACATCATAGAAAATTATCTCTGCTCCATAACCACGAGTAGCTGTTTTTTTTACTTGTGGAGCGTTGTCAGGCATAACTATAGTTGTGGGAATATTTAATAATTTTCCTGCTAAGGCGATCGCTTGAGCATGATTTCCCGAAGAATAGGTTAAGACTCCCGATTTTTTTTGAGTTTCTGATAGTTGAGAAAGAGCGTTGTAAGCTCCTCTAAATTTGAATGAACCTGTACGTTGAAAATTTTCACATTTGAAAAATACTTGACATTTAGTGAGTTTATTTACAGTTGTTGAAGTTATTACAGGGGTGCGATGAGCAACTGATGATAAACGATGAGCTGCTGCCGTAATATTATTGTAATTAACTACAAAATTATCAGCAGATTTTGAGGAATCAATAGACATATTTTCAGATATAATTCAACAATTAATAACTATTATTCATAATTACCTCTCTTAAAAATTAGAGGATTAATTCAAATGATTTTTTTTTCTTGATGCCTAGAAACTTTCAAGATTAATTATTAGGTAAAATTTAAGAAGGCAGAAGGAAAAATTGCTTATGGATAGTTTTCGACACGGCACTCCTTGTCTACAAACCCCAAGCAATTTTAAGCACTCCCATTGACGGTGGGGTATTAAACCCGCAAAATAAAAGATAAAAAACAAAGAAATTTTAGGTCGGGGAGAGGAATAGGGAATTCTCACAAAGCCTATAATATAAAATCATTTAACCATTCATTACACTATAAACAATTCACTCTCTCCAGACCTAACTCCAAACTAATTAATCATAATTTGAAGTTATTTTATATCGAGAGTGTGAGGCTTTATTCTTCAACTTAATTTCAACATTTAATACCAATTTCCATGCATTAATGCTCTACTTAGGCAACACTTCAGTTATTAAGTAATTAACATAGGTATAATAATTTTTTGCTGATTTTAACTAAGTTAATGTTAATTATTCTTATATTTACTTCTCCTCCACTCTCCTACTCCCCTACTTCCCTACTCCCCTGCTCAATAGCCAAGTTGAAAAGTTTTTGAGAAATGATATAAGATTATTTTTGGTCTCCCAGACATTGAACTCGTGCTTGAGATAAAATTGGTCTAGGCTGAAATGATTCTAAACCACGACCATCATAAATAGTAGCTCCATCAGGCATTTTTGCTCCTTCTAATATTACTCCTTCTGTTAAAGCACCCTCGAAAATAGCACCACTTAAATCAGTCTTGCTGAGGTCAGCACCTCTGAGGTCAACTCCACGGAGATTAGCATCCACTAAATTAGACCATTGAAGGTTAGTATTTTGCAGGTTAGCATCAGCTAAGTCAGCACAAGTAAAGTAAGAACCAGTAAAATTACTTTTGCTTAAGTCGGCATTTGTTAAGTTAGCTTGTCTTAGTTTTGCACCTCGTCGTCTGATATTACTAAGGTCAGCTCCACTGAGGTCGCATCCTTGACAAACTGCTGATGGGTTGTCTAAAAATTTTCGGATATCATTGGCATTTTCTGCTAGAATTGGTGTAGTTAATCCGGCAATTATTAACAGGGTAATAGTGGTAATTTTTGGCAGTCTCATGGTGGTTAATTTTTATCGATATTTATATCTATAATATTATATAGTGATGTGGAATTTGCAATACTGCACAATTGTTTTTATTAAAATTTTAAATCTCTAGATTTTTCATGACTTGCTACTCAAGTTATATTTTATCAATAGTAAAAAAATGTTAATAAGATGTAAGCATTTCCTCCGGAATGCTGTGCAAACAGCCATTAGCTATCAGCTATTAATTTTGGGTCTGCGTAAAAGCAACCTTTGAAATTTAAAAAGAATAAAAAGTTACTGCCAAAGTCTCTATACAAAACTTTATCACTAATTATTTATTACTAATTGCTGATAGCTGAATTCTTACAATAAAACAATAATTATGACAATTAATTAAGGGATTTTTGCTGTTAGTTAGTAGTTAAATTTTGAGGTTAAGTTGAAAAATATGTTACGCGAGGGATTAAGAATTTTATTTATAGATAATTTAGAGGAAGTTTATCGATAAAATATTCAATTTGTGCTTCTTTTGCAGGGTAAGTTTTGCTGGTGTACAACTGTATTAATATTGAGGACATAAAAAGTATTCCGTAGGAAAAAGGTGGGGAAAATTTAAAAATATCGGCCAATAAAATTTCTATCCACCTTAACCCGTTGAAAATACTAATATTGGATACTCTAATATCATTTTTAAAATTATTTTATCCATACCTTCTAGATAGTAAATTAATTGATCGATAAATTATTAAATGCCAATCATAGTAAAATAGGAAAAAATTAATCAAGAGGTAAATTATGGATACTAAAGAACTCCTAGAAAAATATGAAGCAGGAGAAAGAGACTTCAAGTCAAAACAACTCATGGGAATAGACCTTGAAGGAAAAGATGTAACTGGAGTCAGCTTCGCTAAGGCAGATTTATCAAAGGCAGATTTAAGTCAAACAAATCTGACAGAAGCTAACTTAAATAGTGCAAAGCTTTCGGGAGCAGACTTGAGTCAAGCAAATTTATTTAAGGCGAATATTGTGGAAGCAAATCTCTCAGATGCAGACTTGAATGAGATAAATTTAAGCTATGCTGATGTTCGACGAACAAACTTAAGTCATTCATATTTAAAAAATACCAAGCTAGTCTGTGCAAAATGCACAGAATCAGATTTTAGTAGAGCAGAACTTCAAGAAGCAGAGTTGAGTAAAGGAGATTTTAAATATGCTAATTTTATTCTCGCTAAATTAGATAATGCAAATTTGAGAAAGTCAGACCTAAGTAATGCTAATTTTAATTTCGCTTCTCTCAAAGGAGTTAATTTAGAAAGGGCAAATTTACAAGGAGCAAATTTAATCAGGGCAGATTTAGAAGGAGCTAATCTTAGTAAAGCAAATTTATCTGGTGCTAAAACTTATTTATGGAACATAAAAGATGCAGACTTTACTGATACTATAATGCCTGACGGGAGAAAATTTACTAAAGCCGAAATACCCACCGATAATCAACCAACAAAAGAAACAACAAATCAAAATATGACAACCCGCAAAATTATCAAAACCGACAAAGCACCAGAACCAGTTGGCCCATATAATCAAGCGATCGCTGCCACAGGTCAAATGATTTTCGTCTCCGGTCAAATAGCGATCGACACTAGAATCAATCAAATAGTCTACACCGACGACATAACCAAACAAACAGAACAAGTAATGACAAACCTTGAAGCTATCCTCACCGCAGCAGGAGCTACTTGGTCAAATGTTGTCAAAACCACTGTTTTCCTCAAAGACATGAACGACTTTGCCACAGTTAACACCGTCTATGCCAAATACTTCGACCCAGAAAACGCTCCTGTTCGCGCTTGTGTCGAAGTTGCTCGCTTACCCAAAGATGTACTTGTAGAAATTGACTGTATTGCAGTAGTATAATAGACATCTCCAGCAAAATAAGGAGTAGAGAGTAGAGGGAAATAATTGATAATTTCTGTACGATAATTGATTTTATTTTTGATGATTGGAGATGTCTATTTAATCTCCCCTACTCCCCCACTCCCACACTCCCCTACTCTCAACTATAGTCATTCTGAATAAGACTGGAACACTTTTTTAGCTGAAACTCTTTCAAGGCAAGAAACCCTTGTCTCAATCTTAATTGGAATGACTATATATAACTATATAATAAGTATTCAATCGGATTTGATATGATGTCAGAAGTCCGAAAATTTGGATAATTAGTAAGATTAACAAAAACGATCGCTCTACTC
>NZ_BLZO01000159.1 GCF_014132355.1 Okeania sp. KiyG1 | reverse complement strand
CGGTATCAAAATCAAGTTTTATTGGAAAAACAGTAGGATCGGTTGGATCGACATTGATTCCTGTAACGCTAAACTCTTTAACCCCTGTACCGAGTAGGGAAACAAAGTCTATGCTGTCACCTCCAGTGAACTCGCCAACAACTATATCCCCGATTGAAACAGTAAAAGGAGCATCAAAACCGCCAGGTAAACTCAGAATCTCTGTAAACAAAGAATCGCCAGTCATCTCGAAGTTGAAGCCAGTAGCAGAGGGCGGATCAAACCACCGACGTCCTTGCTGATTAATAAACTGGTAAATCGGTCCCTCCTCTCCTAGAGGATCGTGAACTACATCTGGCAGCAGCGGATTAGCTTGGGCTTCACCTGCTTCAGGTTCGGCACGATATATGCCCTGGATACCGTTAGCAAGCCGGGCCCAGAAGACAATCTGACCATTGTTATTCATGCTTTCCCGATCGATCGAAAGAGCCGTCACTGTAGAACCAAAGAGAGTATCGCCAGTCATAATCACCTTATCATTTGCCAGCATATCTTGCCATGCTAGAGCGATATTCCCATTATACTTGGGGGAGAGGTAGTCTGGCATACCAGTGAAAATGCCAAAGCTCCTGTAACGATTCCACTCACCAATAAAGGCGACCTCTCCATTGTCATTAATGGCAGGACTCCGGGAAACACTATGAATGGGAGGAGTGTTACCTGCAATTATATTGGTATTTGTGTTGCTGCTGCTCAAGATAGCAGCGCTTGCCCCATTATTCAACCCAGTTCGGTAAACTACTCTATTGTCGTTATTGATACTAACGTCATGGTATCGCCCAGCCTTGAAAGTGGCAGGATCAGACATGATGTTATTGATGATATTCCCATCTTTACTGCTGAAAATGCCATTCACGCCTGCAAAGGCAACCGTTCCCTTGTTGTTGATGGAAGGTCTGTTATTAGTGACTGGGCATTCGGCTCCGCCTACATTATTGGAGCAATTTGTAATTTGGGTGGTCTGAACGCCGTTGCTTTTAAAGATTTCTGAACCACCTGCATCCAAATCAGCATAAAATGCCACCTGTTTTTTATTGTTAAGAGATACTCCTTGGGCGAAACTGCTGTATTGGTCGTTGGTGCTAGCAATAGTTCTGCGGTTGGTATTATTGCCATTACCAACCAGAATTTCTTGTGCGCCATTAGCCAAATTTCCGAAAAAGGCTACTTCTCCTTTCTCGTTGAGGGAGAGTCCCTGACCAAAACCGGTAAGCTGAGGTTCACCAGTTGTAGCAACGACTTTACTGCTTCCGTTGAGGAAGTTAGGTTTAGTGTTGTTGATCAGCAGACTCGTGCCGCCAGCCTTTAGATTACTAAAAAAGGCTACTTCTCCTTTCTCATTAATTGCGAGTCCCCTGGCTCCAGAGTTGTTCTGACCTGAACCATACCAGTTACTACTGCTCCAGGTGGTAGAAAACCCCTGACCAAAGCTGCTGAAACCGTTGTTTATGTTGGGGTTGTTATCGGCAATCCTGGTAAAAGTGAAACTAGCTGCAGTTTCAGCAGTAGCTAAAAGTGAAACCAAAGTTAAAGCCAGACTAGAAAAATACTTGGCTTTACCTTTAAATTGACAATAGTTGCGAAAACTCATAGTAAATAGTCCATAAAATTGACAGGAAGCGTTAAATCAAGTAAAAATCTAGGAGATGCGTTCTGCTTTTGCACTAAATCTCAAATTTGTTTGTTTGCAACAATTTACAAACCGTTGGTTAACCCCATTGAGATTTCTTTTATAAGAATCTCTCATAAAAACTATAAAAATAAATTAATTAAGATTTTTTAACTATTCTGGCAAAAGACCTCCAATTAATAAGAAGTCGGGAATGGCTTTGAAACAGTAGCAATGCTGATCTGGCCAGGTCTACGGGTATAGACAAGGACATCCTCAGCAAACTGTTTAACGGCCAAACCAGAAAGCTGACAGTGCCTAATACTCTGAAAATAGTCAATACCTTTGCTACTAGAAGCGATCGCTTTCGTTCCTTGATCTACTACCTGCCATCAACAGTTAAAGTCGTAATCAAACAGATATTGACTTTGGATAGTTTTGGGATAATTTATTTCTTAGAAGTTCCTAAGTAATTACAATAGGAGCGATCGCTCCCACTAGCAAAAATAGCGATCGCTGAATCTACTTGCCAGAAAACAATATCAATAGAACTCTGTTCCCCAATATGTTAAAATGAGATCGAAACCTCAATTACCAGGAGAAAAACAATGGTAGCAGTTCCTAAACCAACTCACATGACCCCCCAAGAATACCTTGACTGGGAGGAGAAACAACCGATAAAATATGAATATATGAACGGTCAAGTCTTTGCCATGACTGGGGGAACTATTCCTCATAATGAGGTTAGTCTTAATTTGGCAGCGGCTTTAAAAAATCATCTGCGGGGTAAAGGGTGTAAAGTATTAATGGCAGATGTCAAACTGGGAGTATCCGAAAAAGGACCTTTTTATTATCCTGATGTCATGGTAAGTTGCGATCAAAGAGACCGACGTGCCACTAAAGTTATTTATCATCCTTGCTTAGTTGTGGAGGTTTTATCTCCAGGAACTGAAGCTTTTAACAGGGGTAAAAGTTTAAAAATTATCGCAATATTTCTACTTTAAAAGAATACGTTTTAATTGATGCACGAGAGATGACAGTGGAGTGTTTTCGACCTAATGAAAATGGTGTTTGGGAACTTTATAATTATGGAGAAGGGGATGAAGTAACTTTAACTTCTGTAGATTTTAGCTTTCCCATTGAGATGCTTTATGAGGATGTATTTTTGGAAGAATTAGAGGAAGAATAGATATTTTATAACTTTTTAAAAATCCATTGAAGTAATAGATAAATAAATTGGCATTGCTGAACCAACCACAAATATCCAACACCTAAAATTTAAACAGGTAAAATTTTGCCTGAATAGACTGTAAACTAAAATAAGACTTACGCAAAGAAACCAGGTTTCTAGGATAAATCATTGTTTTTGACAATAAATATCTACGATAAACCGGGTTTCTGGGTTGACCTGCGTAAGTCCTGTAAAACAAGAAAACCGAACATTATAATTAGTTATGTCTCCAAAAAAACTCACAGGTAACGAAATTCGACAGACATTTCTCGACTTTTACGCACAACGGGAACACAATATTTTACCCAGTGCATCTCTAGTTCCCGAAGACCCCACGGTCTTACTAACTATTGCGGGAATGTTACCATTCAAACCTATATTTCTCGGACAACAACCCCGGAAATATCCCCGCGCTACTACTTCCCAAAAATGTATCCGCACTAACGATATTGAAAATGTTGGTCGTACTGCCAGACATCACACTTTTTTTGAGATGTTAGGTAATTTCAGTTTTGGCGACTATTTCAAACCAGAAGCGATCGCCTACGCTTGGGAACTTTCCACAAAAATTTTCGGTTTACCTCCAGACCGTTTGGTTGTCAGTGTGTTCCGAGAAGATGATGAAGCATTTGCTATTTGGCGCGACAAAATTGGCATTCCCGCACACCGCATTCAACGGATGGATGAGGAGGATAATTTTTGGGCATCGGGTCCGACTGGTCCGTGCGGTCCGTGTTCAGAAATTTATTACGACTTCCATCCAGAATTAGGGGATGATAACATCGACTTGGAAGACGATAGCAGGTTTATCGAATTTTATAACCTCGTATTCATGCAATACAACAGGGATGCAGAGGGAAATCTCACGCCATTGCAAAACAGAAATATTGACACCGGGATGGGGTTGGAAAGAATGGCGCAAATATTACAAAAAGTGCCGAATAATTATGAAACTGACCTAATTTTTCCGATCATTAAAACTGCTGCGGATATTGCTGGTATCGACTACAAAAAAAGTGATGACAAAACCAAAATTTCCCTGAAAGTAATTGGCGACCATGTACGAGCAGTAGCTCATTTAATTGCCGATGGTGTCACTGCATCTAATGTTGGCAGGGGTTATATTTTACGACGGTTAATTCGCAGGGTTGTGCGTCACGGACGTTTGATTGGCATTTTTGGGGAATTTACATCCAAAGTTGCTGAGAAAGCGATCGCTCTTTCTGAGGATATTTACCCTAATTTGCGGGAGAGGGAAACTGCTATTAAAGCTGAGTTGCAACGGGAAGAGTCTCGCTTCTTGGAAACATTGGAGCGGGGTGAAAAATTGTTGGCGGAAATTATGGCAAAACCGGAAACTCAGAAAACTAAACAAATTTCTGGGGAAGATGCTTTTAAGTTATACGACACTTATGGTTTTCCACTGGAGTTGACTCAGGAAATAGCAGAGGAAAATGGTTTAACTGTTGATGTCAGTATGTTTGAAAAAGAAATGAAACTGGCACAAGAACGTTCTCAGTCAGCTCACGAAACTATTGACTTGACTGCTGAAGGTGGGGTAAAATTGGATGTTGACAAAACGGAATTTTTAGGATATACAGATTTGACTTCCTCAGCGCAAGTAATGGCGTTAGTAGCTGAAGGGGAACAGGTTGAGTCTGCGGAAGCGGGTACTCAAGTACAAGTGGTGCTTGACCAAACACCTTTTTATGCTGAGTCTGGAGGTCAAATAGGCGATCGTGGTTATCTGAGTGGGGATAATATGGTTGTGCGGATAGAAGATGTACAGAAGCAGAATAATATTTTTGTACATTTCGGTCGCGTGGAAAGGGGTACGTTACAGTTAGGAATAACGGTGAATGCTCAAATAGATGCTGCTTGTCGTCGCAGAGCGCAAGCAAACCATACCGCAACACATTTATTACAAGCTGCTTTGCGGTCTCTGGTAGACCAGTCTATTTCTCAAGCGGGTTCGTTAGTATCTTTTGACCGTTTGCGATTTGATTTTAATTGTCCCCGGGGGTTGAAACCGGAGGAAGTAGAGCAAGTGGAAGCTCAGGTAAATAGTTGGATAGCTGAAGCACATCCGGCGACGGTTGCGGAAATGCCATTGGATGAAGCAAAGGCAAAAGGAGCTGTTGCTATGTTTGGTGAAAAGTATAGCGATGTGGTACGGGTGGTTGACTATCCGGGAGTGTCGATGGAATTATGTGGGGGAACTCATGTGAATAATACGGCAGAAATTGGGGTGTTTAAAATTATTTCTGAAGCTGGTATTTCTTCTGGGGTGCGCCGTATAGAAGCAGTTGCTGGTCTGGCAGTTTTAGATTATTTGAATGTCCGGGATACTGTGGTTAAAGAATTGAGCGATCGCTTCAAGGCAAAACCGGAGGAGTTATCGGAGCGGGTGAGTAATTTGCAGCAGGAGTTGAAGGAGTCGCAAAAACAGTTGGAAGCGTTGAAAGGTGAATTAGCAGTGGCAAAGTCCGACCAGTTGTTAGGAGACGCTGAGACTGTGGGTGAGTTTCAAATATTAGTAGCGGAAATGCCTGGTGTTGATGCAGAGGCGTTGAAAACTGCTGCGGAACGGTTACAACAAAAGTTGGGCGAGAGTGCTGTGGTATTGGGTGCTGCTTCTGGGGAGAAAGTTAGTTTAGTTGCTGCTTTTAGTAAGTCTGTGAATGGTAAAGGTTTGCAAGCAGGGAAATTTATTGGTGGGATAGCGAAAATGTGTGGAGGAGGCGGCGGCGGTCGTCCGAATTTAGCGCAAGCAGGGGGTCGCGATCCGAGTAAATTGAAGGAAGCATTGGAGAGTGCGAAGGAGCAGTTAGTTGAAGGGTTGAAGTAAATTTTGGGTGAGATTTTTTGCCCACTATTTGTAGGTTGGGTTGAGGTGACGTTAGCGCAGCTTATCCGTAGGATAAACCCAACATAACCCAGTATATAAACGTTTTTGTTGGGTTGCGCTGTCGCTTAACCCAACCTACATTATTATTACTAAATTATCCAAATATGGTATTAGTAGTTTAGGTGATTTTTGTAGATTAAGATAGGTTAATACCTAAGCTAAAAATTATTTATTTAGCAGTTTTAAAACCTACAATATGTGAACCATTTTCACTAGACATTTCCAGAAAACAGGGAATAAGGAACATGGATAAATCATTGATATTTTATGGTTATATTTATAAAGTGTCCAATACCCACTTTTATTAAATTAGTTATGCCAATATATTTATATTAATGGATATAAATTCACGGAAAGAATACTTTAGTTATGCCTATATAAGAGCAGTTGCAGCAGTAGCTGGGTACTCGGTAGAAGAAAAATCTAGACCTATGGATAATGCAGGAATAGATCTAACAATAGAATCTCCTGGAGAAATAGGACTAAGTTTATTTCCCAAAGTGGATGCTCAAGTTAAATGTACTTCATCAAATAATATAAGTAAAATTGAAGCAGATACTATTAACTTTCGTTTACCTAGAAAAAATTACGATACCCTTAGAGGGGAAAGTACAGTCCCTTTAATTTTAATAGTAGTGCTAGTTCCGGATAAATTTACTGAATGGATGACCATATCTCAAGAAGAGTGTGTAATGAGAAAGTGTGGTTACTGGGCATCTTTAAAAGGGGAGCCTTCTACAAAAAATAAGGAAACTGTTACTGTTAAGTTATCACGCAAAAAATTGTTTACACCAGATAATTTGTCAAAAATTATGGAAAAATAAATAACAGGGAAGAGTTATGACAGTCTCTAACAATGAAATTCTAGAATTTAATTATTTAGACTCACTTTTTGTCTATAACTATCTTCAAGATAATGGATGGAAAGAGGAGGATAAACTTGGTGATAAAGCTTATATTTTAGCTATTACCAAGAATCAGAAAAAATATTCTGTTTTATTGCCATTAAAAAAAGAATTGGCTGATTTTGCATCCAGAATGTATGATGTATTTAGAGTATTAGAAGTAGTTGAAGAACGCCCAAAATCAGAAATTATTGCCGGACTTAAAAATCCTCAGCAAGTAGCAATTCAAAAAAATTGTGAAATATTGAGTTTGAGGTTTAAATTTATATTTGAGAAATACAAGAGAGAGTTATCAGCAAAACAAATGGGGAAAATATTAATATCATTACAAGATTTTTTGATGCAGTTGGTCAATATGAATTGACTAATACTTATACAAAAGGAAAAATAGCAAAAGAAATTTTAGACCAAACAGAATTATCAATATTTGAAACTTTCCAAGGTTCTTTTGGCATCAAACTTACTATGGCAGAAAATGGTCAACTTAATATTTTAGAAAGACCATTGCCAGAAAGAATTGCTCAAATATTTTTAGAATTGTTGAGGTTAAGTAATCAGTTAGACAAAGCAGAATTAAAACAAACTTTACTAAGGATAAAAAGAAGAGCAGCTTCTAAATATCGTTATTTTTTATTTTATTTAGCTCCTATAAAATCAGACTTTAATTTTGATTGGGGTTCTTTAAATGAAAATGCTGGAGGTCATGTGATATTAGCCTACGATGATATACTCAAGACTATTGATTTTATTAATAAAATGGAAGAGGAAGAACCAGAAGAGTATGAAATCAATGGTAGGCTATCATTAGCTGATAAGAAAACAAAAAAACTGACAATAGAAGAGTTAGACACTAAGAAATTATATTCTGGAATAATATCAAAAGAGAATTGGGAAAATATGGAAAATCAAGGAATTGAATTAACAATAGATAATCTGTACTCAGCAAGGTTTCAAGAGGTAATTTCAGTTAATCCAGCAACAGAAGAAGAAAAAATTGAACGAACTATAATTAAACTTACCCCTAGAGTACGGCAAGAAAGTAATACTTCATAATTTATCCTCTCAAACTAAAATTTAATATCCCGCCAATTTTGATAAAATTATTGTAAATTAGGCAAGTATAATCGGATTTTTGATAACTGAAATAACGGTCAAGGATAAAAATAAAATGAAGTTACTCGTTAAAAATTTTGGTCCAATTCGTAACAATACTCAGACTATTGATTTATCTAAAAAATTTTACGTTTTTATTGGTCATAATAATAGTGGAAAAACTTACATTTCTCAACTGTTGTGGGCAATTTTTAATTCAGAAGTAATTAATAAATTTGCTCGTTCTACTCAACTAGAAAATTTTCCTATTAAAATTCAGGATGAGATTAATATTTCTGAAGATTTAGTGAATAATATTTTGTCAGAGTATGAGTTATTTATGCGAGAAGAAATTGCCAATATATTTAATTTTAAATCTACATCTTTTGCTTCTAATATAGAGATATCATTTGAATTAGATGGGCTAGAAGAATTTGAGCAACGTCAGTATCAAAATAATTTTAATGTTAATGTTGGAGATTATAAGGAATTAAATTATTTGGTTATGAATAAACCTAGAAATTCTTTATCAATAACTATTGAACCAAAAACTTTGCCCGAAGGTTTTTTGATTTTGTTCCTAGAAATAATTTTGAGGAAGAAGTAAAGCGAGATATTAAAATATATTTTATTCGCTACATAATGCTTATTTTACTAAACTATGACCATGAAAATCCAACATTTTTTTTACCTTCAAATCGTCAATTCTATCCAACTTTTTATAAGTATATATATGATATAGATAGAAAGAGGCTTGAAGAAGGTGCAAAAAAATTTGTTGATTTAGTTGAGGAAAATTTCAGAACTAAGAGAACTAAAATCAGTGTAGAAACTCTTCAATCTATTAATATTAATATTTTTAAAAAATATTACACTGAACCAATAAATCATATATTTCAAAAACTTTATTCTCTAAATCCAAATGAAGAAATAGTGGCACATTATGAAAATATTATCGAAAAACTGATAGAAATAATGGGAGGAAACATAGTCTTAAAAAGTTTAGAAGGTATCTCCCCAATAGAATTTTATTTTAGATTTGCAAAAGAAGACCAAGATTTACCGATGCACTTAACTTCTTCTTCTGTAAATCAATTAACTTTGCTTTACCTCTATTTAAAATATTGGGCTGCTGAAAACAATAATTTTCTAATGATCGACGAACCAGAAGAAAATTTACATCCAGAAAATCAAGTGAAATTAGTTGATTTATTAATTCAGTTTGCTACCCAAAAAGATAATAAAGTATTAGTTACAACTCACAGTCCACTTTTGGCTAATGCTGTGAATAACTACATCTATCTTGATGTGCTGAAAAATGAATATAGCAGCGATTTTGTTGATAAAATAGTTGAGGAAAATAACCTCAGATATGTCTATACTGATAACTCCATCTCAAAAGATGAAATTGGGGTTTATTTTTTTGACGGCAGCAGAATAATTGACTATGAAGCTGATGAATATGGAGTTTACTTTAGAAACTTTAGAGACATAATAGATTCTCTAGATAAAACCAGGAAAATATTAACTGATTACGTCTATCTAAAAGAAAGGGAAGATGAGTAAATCAAGAAACAAATTTTTGATTATTAATGAGGAAAATGTCAAAGACCCTTTTCTAGTTAGAAACGAATTTCAGAAAGCTTTAGCCAAGGAAAGATTAATAGAAGAAATATTATTAGATAATGAGTTCATAGAAATAGAAGAAAGAAAGAAAACAGCTAAATTAAAACAAGTCAAGATTACAGAATTAGATTATGCCAATGAAAAATTCAAAGTAGAAAAAATTTGGAGAGTCAATCTAGAAAAACAAATTCCTGGAATATCAACAAGTGGCAAGACTACAGAAGTAGCATTGTTGGTTTTACAGAAATATGAAGGTAATAGTTATACATTGAATATTATTCTGGTTGAGATGAAATCATCCCTTCAACCCAGAAAAACTAAGTCAGGAAAAGTGATTAACAGTTCCTTCGATGAAATTCACGATAAATTTAGGGATAGTATGAATCGAATGTATATGTTATTGACTTTGAATAATTATGGGAACCCAGATAAATATTATAATCGGTCTTCTATTAAGATCAATTTTAAAGGAGCAATTTTTTATGATAGAAATGAGATTAAAGAAGGAGATATAGAAAATGATAATGAACAAAATTTTTACGATATTTTTGAGGGAAAAAGAAATTTATTGACCTGTTCAACTATACTTAGCGATAATGATAAAATCAAAGTCAAGTCTTTTAATAATATTGACGATCAAGGAAGTATTACTGTAAAAATCGAAGATTTACTTTTCAAATAAACTGTTCTGTTTATTATATTGGAAAATTTCACTATTTTCTGTTTTGCAATTGTGTAAATTTAAAGCGATCGCTCCTTCCAACCCCAAAAATAATCCGTACATCCGTGCCATAATCAGTGTCTAGCTACTAGGGAGCGATCGCCAATAATATGTTAAAATCTATATCAGTCTATTTGCACTATTCCAGAATCAAAAGGAGGTAAGAAAAAAATGAGTGTGGTTATTCCTGATGACGTGCTGAGAGCAGCTAGAATGTCTGAAGCACAATTAAAGTTAGAAATTGCCATTATGTTATTTCAACAAGATAAAATTAGTATTGGTAAAGCTCGTCGTTTAGCTGGAATTAATTTATTAGAGTTTCAGCGGGAAATCGCTGAACGCGGTATTTGCATCCATTATGATGTTGAGGAGTTTGAAGAGGATATTAAAACTTTGCAGGAAATGGGTAGGTTATGATCGTTGTCAGTGATACTTCACCTATTACTAATTTGTCAGCAGTGGGAGCTTTAGAACTTCTTGATCAACTTTACGATCGCGTCATTATTCCTCAAGCAGTTTATGATGAAATGGCTTCTTTGGAGCAATACCTGGTACGGTTGAGGTTCAAACTTTAGATTGGATTGAAAATCGGACAGTTGAAAATCGCCAAGAAGTTGAGGAGCTGCAGGTTGATTTAGATATAGGAGAAGCAGAAGCAATTATTTTAGCTTTAGAACTGGATGCAGATTTGTTGCTGATAGATGAACGTAGAGGAAGAAGGGTAGCTTTGGAGTTAGGAGTTAAGAAAATAAGTGGGTTGTTAGCTGTATTGCAGGAAGCTAAGAGAAAAGGTTTGATTTTAGAAATTAAGCCAATTTTGGATCGGTTGATTTCTGAAAATAATTTTCGGATTAGCGTTAGTCTCTATAATACGGTTTTACAATTTGCTGGGGAGTGAAGTTGTGTTGGTTTAATAGTGATCGCTCCTCAAATCTGCTTGGTTTGGAAAGGGGCGATCGCTCAGTTGAGTATAAATCTTCTTTTAGCAAAATTTCCTTTTTAGTCTGGAAGATCTGAATAATCATTAAAGTAATCTATTACTATATCTCCAAATTCTAATGTAGATATCATACCTACTATTGACTTGGCTTTCCATCCAACGCCAGGGATTAAATCAAGGATGCCATGAGCAACCTTATGGCCATTAAGATAATCAGGCATAACTGTCTCAATTATCTCCTTGGCTTCGGTTCTATCTAAGTAAACATCAAAGATAGATCCAACTTCGATAACCAGTGAGATAGCACCTTTATCCATTACGAGGTGTGCAAGTGGAAGCAAGTCCACTACCCCAAATCCTATAGCCCACTTAGTAATAGCTGAACGTGCCTCTCTTGTTGCTACTTGTTTACAGCATGCTGCCATATTTTAACTGCTACCCTTTTTTTTAGTTTGTTTTGCACTTTAATTTTATTTTGTCATTTTAGTTTTGCCCACTCTGAATAAGTACATTTAGTACCCAATTTTTCTCACTACTTTGAACTAATTTAGTACATTTAGTAGATTTAGTTGAAAAAGTATATTTGACAGCATATACTGGACTAAATATTTATTAGTATCTACCTATGAACAGTTTTGAAGATGTCTTAAATTGGGCAGATAATTTGATATTTAATCAAACAGGAAAAAATCTCTCAGAGGTTCAGAAAAAAATACTAGAAAGTACTTGGCAAGGAAAAAAATATTGGCAAATAGCTGAAGAACTCCATTGCAGTGAATCTGATGTCAAAAAAAAAGCTGCTAAATTATGGAAAAAATTCCGTAAAGACTTAGGAGAAGACCTGAATAAATCTAATTTTCGTTATAAGGTAGAGAAAAAATACCGTGTTTCTCAAGTTTCCTCTTCCGGTGACTGTTTATTACAAGAAATTGATATTAATATTTGTGGTCAATTCATACAAAATATTAAAGATACGCAAGCGCGATCGCCATCTTCTCTTGACACTCCTCAAAACAAAAATAAATCCCCAATAATTAATCTAAAAGACGCACCGAAATTAACTTGCAATTCTCATCACACATCAGAAATATCTACCCTCAAACAATGGATATTAGAAAGCAACATCCATCTAATAACAATATACGGGTTAAGTGGAATTGGAAAAAGCGCCCTTATTCTTAAACTTGTGGAAGAAATTAACACAGAATTCGACTACATTATTTGGAAAACCCTTGATGATGCTCCTCAACTTTCAACTCTAAAAACCGAGCTTAAAAAATGTTTTTCCAAATCCCAAACGACTCCATTATCCACAATTATTGATAATTTTAATACTTATCGTTGCCTAGTCATTCTTGATGATGTAGAAAATATTTTTCAAAGCGGTGAATTAGCAGGTAACTATTTACCAGGCTATAAAAACTACAGCAGATTTTTTGAACAAATTGCTACTTCATCTCATCAAAGTTGTCTAATTCTCATCAGTTGGGAAAAACCCAGAGAAATCGCTATTTTAGAAACAGAAAATCATCCAATAAAAACTTTACATCTGAAAAGATTAGAAAAAGCAGAAGCCACAAAAATCTTGGCAGCAAAAGTAAAAGAATTAACAGATGAGGAAAACTGGTCAGAATTAATAAGTATTTATCAAGGTCATCCCACTTGGTTAAATATTATCGCTGCAACAATAAAGGAATTTTACAATGGTAGAGTTTCCCAGTTTTTAGCCGAGCAAAATGAGATTTATTTAGGAGACTTAGAATTAATTTTAGAATCTCACTTCGAGCGCTTATCTCCATTAGAAAAAAAAGTAACTTACTGGTTGGCTACTCAAAATGAATCCGTAAATATTTGCCAGCGACCTGTCAATAGTGAATTATCCAAATCAGACTTTTTAGACGCCATGAAATCTTTATGCAGGCGCAGCTTAATTGAGAAAAAAGAATTAGAAAACCAATCTGTATTTTACCTTAATCCTGTATTTAAACAATATATTATTACACAGCATAAATAGTAACGAATAGGTAAATTATAAACATCTTGATA
Source organism: Okeania sp. KiyG1 (assembly GCF_014132355.1). Lineage (GTDB taxonomy): Bacteria > Cyanobacteriota > Cyanobacteriia > Cyanobacteriales > Microcoleaceae > Okeania. The sequence continues at coordinate 5,818 of NZ_BLZO01000159.1, read as the reverse complement.
TATATGAAAAAGTAGAAGCGATCGCCAAAACAACCCCAAAAATAATCCGTACATCCGTGCCAAAATCAGTGTCTAGCTACTAGGGAGCGATCGCTAATAATATGTTCAAATCCAAATAAGCCTATTCAACCATTTCAAAATAATAATTGTACTTAAAAATGACTCCAAACCCGACTATAGAAGAAATAAAAGCTCTGATATTTAAATTACCTATTCAGGAACAAATAATCCTCATAGAAGACCTTGAGGAAAGACTAGAAACTCTCACCATGATGGAACTAGCAGAAACAGGTTTTTCAGAGTGGAACGAACCAGAAGAAGATATTTACGATGTCGAATCCTAAACTTAAATAAATTTCCTCAGTTCGCTAAATAAACTTTTGTCTTTTAAAATATATCTATTATTTGTATTCCAAAATTAGTTATGTCTAAAACATCTACAATTACAGAACATATTGAAATTACTCCAGGAATTTGTGGTGGAAAACCTCGAATTGCTGGACATCGAATTAGAGTAGAAGATATTGTTATTTGCCATGAAAAAATGGGTCTTTCACCAGATGAAATTGTCTCTCAATATCCTAGTATTACTTTAGCTGATGTTTATGCTGCTCTGACTTATTATCACGACCATTTAGAGGAGATTAGACAGCAAATTTTGGAGGATGAAGAATTTGCTAGAGCAAAGCAAGCTGAAACTCCTTCTTTAGTGGCAAAAAAATTAAGAGAAAGTCATTTCAGTTATCAGTTATCAGTTATCAGTAACTCTGGCTTCAGCAAGAGGCTGGAAATACTGAATTAAAACTTTTTTAATTTCTCTGTCAGATGAGGAACAATTGATATTTGCTGCTAATCAAAATCGGGTTATTTTTACTCAGGATAGAGATTTTTTGCGACTACATTATGCTGGTTTTTCACATAGCGGAATTGCTTATTGTATCAAGGGAAGTCGTTCAATTGGTGAAATTTTACGCGGGTTAATTCTAATTTGGGAAGTATTAGAATCTGAAGATATGATCGGAAAAGTCGAGTTTTTGTAATCTAATCTTATGACTATTTCTGATTAGGTATATCAGCAATAACTGAATCGTGATTAATTGATATTTCTTGATATCCACTACCTTTTGATGCTGGAGTTATATGCAGAGTTTTGTTGACTTGGGAATGAAAATTATTCTTTAAGTCACCTTCTGCTCTTTCTATAGCTCCGATGCGTAGTTCTTCCTTGAGATTTTCTGATAAGTTTTGATTGATGTAAAAATTTAGAGCTTTATTAATTAATTGATCCAGATTTTCTTGAGGCATTGTTTGCTCAATTAATTGCATTGTTGCTTCTGGGATGGTAATGTTAAGTTATCTGTCCATAGCTGGCAAAAAAAGGGGTTAATCATACACTATGATATAGGAAATTTAGCACATATTTGGAGTAGTGTCAATGGGGAGCGATCGCCAAACTTAGCAAAAAAAAATCATCCCTGTATCCGTGACATAATCCGTGTCTAGTACTCTGTAGGTTTGGTTGAGGTGACGTTAGCGCAGCTTATCCGCAAGATAAACCCAACATAACCCAGCATATAAACGTTTTTGTTGGGTTGCGCTGCCGCTTAACCCAACCTACAACTTATGAAGCGGATTTAATTTCTACGTTAAATGAGGAACAATTGATATTTGCTACTAATTAAAAGCGGGTTATTATGACTCAGGGTAGATATTGTTACTATATAATTGCAACCCCCAGAAACATTATAGATATTGGTAGATGAACCGTTGGTCTCAGAATATTTTAAAACCCTTGAAGCATAGTAATCGGGTTCAGTATAAATCTTCTTTTAGCCAAATTTCCTAATATTCTGGAAGGAATGAGTGGGTAATTACAAATCTATTGATAAATATGAAAACGTAGGAGCGATCGCTCACAGCACCCTACTAACTACTCTTAATTTTCTTGGTTTTATCCACTAGAAAAACTTAGGTAATCCTGCTTGTTTTAAAACGGCATTAGCTGTATGGCGCGATTTAATAGAATTATCTACTACAAATCGGTGTTCTGTCATTGCACTATACCAAATTTCATGGTCTCCCTTACCCTGTCGCTCAAAATAGCAACCTGCTTGTGTGAGAATTTTTTTTAATTTAGGAGTTAGTAGGAGTTAGTGATGAAGCCATTTTAGGAAGCTACTTTGATTTGTTCTTCTCGATGACTGGTTAGTTGAAATTCAATATACCCAACATAATCAGAGGAAATTATATTGTTCAAAACCATTAATTCTGGAATCATTTCCCGGAGTTTCTGACTGAGTGCTTCAATGGTGTCTGCTTCTGTTGCTAATCCAGGAACATCGGGACTTGTTGCTACCCAAACCATTGCTTCTGCATCCCAGAATGATTCTACTTTACAAGTGATTTGCTGCTCCATAAAATATACATATTATATAGATTTATATAGATATTTATAATTATTTTTTAACACATATTTGGACTGGTGTCAATTGGGAGCGATCGCTAATCATAAGTCAAAATTAAAATAAGTCTATTTAACCAATTTAATTATTACTCTCCTCTAAATTCTTGAAAAATTTTATAACTTTGACAAATTGCTTCTAAACAAATATCCCCTTCCAAATAAAACTGGATTAATGGAGTTGTTAAATTTTGAGAATTAGTGAAAGGATAAGATAAAGATGATAAGACTTGGGCAACTGTTTCAGATAACTGCTGAAGTTTCACTTCTCCCACCCAAAAACAGTAATCTGTATCCTCGTAATTAAGAGGTTGAGAAAGAACAAGATGGATAATTTGATATAGTTCGATCGCTACATCCCCTACTTCCGGACCGTAGGTAAAATCAAGACGTAATCCAAGATTTTTAGGAATCATGGAAATACCAACTAAGTCAGCACTTTTTAAGTCTTCTAAAAAAGTAGTTAAATTAGAAATAATAGTTGCAGTCATATAATTAATTTTTCTCCTGTATTGTGTGTATTTGCTCCGGGGATAAATTGAATTTTATCACCATTTTGGTCGTAGCGACGACGATAAGGTTTACCTTGGGAAGTTTTGATTTTTGGACCTGTGCGAACTATTTTGCCATTAGGTCTAATGTGAATTATACTACCATCTACATGAGCAAAAGTTTCATATCCTCCCCTAGTTTGTGCTTGAAATTGAAAGCCATAATTTGACAAAATAGTGAGAGCTTATGATTTGGTTTTTCCTGTTAAATCGGGAAGTTGTTGTGCTGCAGGAATCATCAATTAATTTCTAATTAAATATAAACAAAAAGATAGCTTTTAATATTAGAGCGATCGCCAATCTATTTATCCTCTCAAACTAAAATTTAATATCCCGCCAATTTTGAGCATATTCTCCCACAAATATTTTCAAATGTTTCATATTAGTAGTAGCAACATATATTCCTCTACCAGGAGTTTCTTGACAGAGAATACTCCATTGGGCAGAAATAATCATATCAGCATCAATATTTTTATTATTAGTTATAGAGATATGATTTTGACAACTGATAACTGATAACTGATAACTGAATAGGACTAGCAAGTAAGCCAAGCACTCCTGAATCTAAAATTACAATCATAATGATAAATCTTCCCCATTGTACTTTCTTTTAATTTCTTCCATTCTGGCTTTTTCCCAAGCCATAGCAGGTTTATTTTTCTCTAATTGCTCTTCAGGAATACGCCCCAAATGTTTCAAATATGGTAATAAAATTCCCTTTTCTGAGTTATCTATTTCTGTGCCTTTATTTAATAAATATTGACCTTTCTCCCATAACTTAGAAGCCGATTTTGATTTTCTCAATTCAATTGCTCTATCTACAGCTTTTGGAATTAGCAAAAAAGACTTTTGATACTTAGCAAATAAATCTTCTTTTTGTTGTAGGGAAGACAAAATTAATCTGAATCTAATTAACAAACCTTGCCATCCGTTACATTGAGAACTTGCCTTAGTAAAACCGTAAGCTATATTCACAAAATAGTGCCGAGTTTCCACCGAAAAAATATCCCAACAAGACTCGATACCACCAGCCAATTTCTCTATTTTATCCACATATTTATTTATATCTGTAGGGATATCATTTTTAAATTCAATTTCTGTATTAATTGCCTCCAGATATTTTTTCGTACCCCTCATCATCTCCTGTAAAGTTTCCTCTACACTTTGAGTTTTGAGAGCAGCAACTTCCCGAAAAAACTCCTGTGCTTCATCAGTTAATGAATTAGGGAAATACCACTTTATAAAAATGATTTTAGTTTCTCTATATCATCTTTTCCTTGTTCTGATAATAGTCCATTAAGCATATTATTTTTCTCCTGCAAATTAGATATGTTATACCAATATTATAAATATTTGCTATAAATAAATAGGTTATTTCTTAGGAGTCAGGAGTCATATCAAAGTGTAATTAGATTCTTATGGTGGAGACCCACCCCTAGCCCCTCCCCCGACCGTAGAGGGCAGAGCTGTTTCATTCTGGCGAAACACAGAGAGGGGAATAGACAGATGGGGAAAATTTGCGAAATTTTGACAAAATAGTCAGGAAAAACGTCAAATTTATCAATTATCCTTGAAGGTCAATTAAGGAATTTTTGTTATTTAAGCGACGCTGAAAAGTCAACTTAATATCATAAATTAAAAGCCTCCATCCCCGTGTCCCCGTGTCTCCGCGTCCCCGCGTCTTCCTGTCTGATGTGTCCCCGTGTCTATCGAGAATGAAACAGCCCTCCCAGGAAGGGAAAGTGGGGACCCACCCCGGCTCCTCCCCCAACCCACCCCCACCCTCCCAGGAGGGGAGCCAGGAGAGGAATTTGGGGAGATAGGGCGATCGGGAAATATTGGGTAGTTTCTGCAATTTGTAAATATACCAGCGCGCACTGCTATAAACTAATAAAAACTAATCAAGCAAACATCACATGACAATAAAAAAAATCACTATAACCGCTACATCCAGTGGCTATACAGCCAAATATTATGGAGCAGGAGAACCCAAAGCCAAAATTTCTATCGATGGCCAAGAAATTAACTTCGGCAGCTATAGTCGGGGCATCAATGTGGCCGTATTCGATGAAATCACAGGTAAACTACTATTTTGTAACAGATTTGATACTCCCATTGGCAACAGCGACATCTTTGCTGATTTCATTAACCACCTGCCAGAAGGGAAAATAGTTGCTCTAGCAATCAAAGGTGATGCCGTATCTACCCCTCTAACAGATAAAGCCAAAGCCGCTTTTAAAACCATAGGCAGCGCTGAAATAGACAATCTGAAAGTCGGCCAAGCATACACCCTCATAGGTATAAAAGGCCATGAGCCAGGCACTGCCCATGAATCTATGTTTTGGTTAGAAACTGGCAGTAGCTACACCCAAGAGGTAGAAGTAGTAAAAGATATAGGAACTTTTGTAGTAGAAGCTATATCAAAACCATCAATACTGGCAGCAGCACCATACTATCTCCCTCAAGGAGGAGAAGCACAAATTCACCTCAACGGAAAAATTCTAGCTATAGAAGGAGGATATAAATCTGGCTGGAATCTTATAGTATTAGACAGCAAAGATGGGCAAGTGAAAAGCTCTGGTAGTTTTAATCCTGGGATACCAGAGGAGGTAGATAGATTCGTTGAAATCATCGAAGACTTACAAGCAGGAGAAATAGTTGCCATAGCCACCAAAGATTTATACAGGCACCGAAGTAGAACAGAACATGAAAAAAGCTTGTTCTTCTATTGGTTCGACAATGGTAGGTAATCTCGAATATGGAGGTAGTTGGGCGATCGTTGGTTATAAAGGAGCTAAACCAGGTC
>NZ_BLZO01000158.1 GCF_014132355.1 Okeania sp. KiyG1 | reverse complement strand
TATATGTCTCCCGAACAAACTGGGCGGATGAATCGAGGTATTGATTATCGGAGTGATTTTTATTCGTTGGGGATTACATTTTATGAATTATTAACTGGAAGACTGCCTTTTCAATCAACAGATCCTATGGAGTTAGTTCACTTTCATATTGCTCGTCAACCACAATCGATAATTGAGCTAAATCCAAAAGTACCAGAAACTCTTAATACTATTGTGCTGAAATTGATGGCTAAAATGCCAGAAGAGCGTTATCAAACAGCAATAGGATTACGTCACGATTTAGAAAAATGTCAGTCTGAGTGGGAAAATAGTGGAAAAATTACATTATTTGATTTAGGAAGAAAAGATAATAACAACTGCTTAATTATCCCTGAAAACTTTATGGACGAGAACAAGAAATAGAGATATTATTAACAACTTTTTACCGTATTTGTGACCCAGATATATCTCAAATAGAGTTGATGTTGGTCGGGGGATTTTCTGGTATTGGGAAATCAGCATTAGTTAATGAAATTCACAAACCTATTCTCAAGAAACGAGGTTATTTTATTTCTGGAAAGTTTGACCAATTTCAACGAAATATTCCTTTTTCTGCTTGGTTAAATGCTTTTCAAGAATTGATTAAGCAAATTTTAAGCGAACCAGAAGAAAAGTTACAAGCGATCGCTACTGAATTACAGCAAGTATTAGGAGAGGAAGCACAGGTTATAATTGATGTAATTCCCGAATTAGAATTATTGATTGGCAAGCAACCTCCAGCCACGGAATTATCTCCAAGTGCAGCAGAAAATCGCTTCAATTTATTACTATCAAACTTTATCTCTGTATTTGCTCAAGCTGAACATCCTTTAGTAATATTTCTCGATGATTTACAATGGGCAGATTTAGCTTCGTTGAAGTTGATGAAGTTGGTCATGGAAAAAATTGATATTAACTATTTATTACTGATAGGAGCTTATCGAGATAATGAAGTAAGTGCTGGGCATCCTTTGCTCTTGACCGTTGAGGAAATCAAAGAAATAGGTGCTGTTGTTAATCAAATTATTCTCACTCCTTTGAGTCAGTCAGCACTCAATAATTTAGTTGCTGATACTGTCAATTATTCTCCACAGGAATCACTGCTACTTACAGAACAGATTTATCAAAAAACTCAAGGTAATCCTTTTTTTAGCAATCAATTTATCAATTCCTTGCACAAAGAAGGATTAATTTTTTATCACGATCGACAGGAGAAATGGTTGTTCAATTTGCCAGAAATTAAAAATTTGGCAGCTAGGGGAGATGTAATAGAATTAATGGCTGCCCAAATACAAAAATTACCCCCTTCAACTCAGGAAATATTGCAATTAGCTGCTTGTATTAGTAACCATTTTGATTTGAAAACTCTATCTATTGTATCAGAAAAATCTCTGTCTGAAACTGCTTTATGTTTATGGGATGCTTTAGCAGAAGGATTGATATTGCCAGAGGATGAAATCTATAAATTTTATCAGGGAGAAAACGACGATAATTTTCCTGAAATAACTGATTTACAAACACCTATTTATCATTTTATCCACGACCGGGTTCAACAAGCAGCTTATAGTCTAATTCCTGAACAAAAAAAACAAGAAATTCATCTAAAAATTGGGATGCTACTGTTAAACAATACGGCGAGTGACCAACTAGAAGAAAAAATATTTGAAATTGTCAATCAACTTAATTATGGTGTGGAATTAATTACAGAAGCAGAAGCTAGGGAAAAGTTAGCAAGTTTAAATTTAAAAGCGGGAATTAAGGCTAAAGTATCTACCGCTTATAAAACAGCAATATCTTATTTTAATACAGGGATAAATCTACTAACTAAAAATAGTTGGTCAACTCAATATAAACTCACACTTGCACTATATGAAGAAGTAGCAGAAGCTACCTACTTGAATGGTGAATTTGAAGAAATGGAGAAGTTGATTGATATTGTATTAGAAAAAGCTAATACGCTCCTGGAAAAAGTCAAAGTTTATGAAATTAAAATTCAAGCTGGCATAGCTCAGAGTAAACTGCAAGAAGCTTTAACTATTGGTTTATCTGTTTTAGAACTTCTTGGTATTAGCTTTCCTGCAAATCCAACTCAATCATATATTCAAGAATACTTACAAACAACTAAGGAAAAATTGAAAGGAAAAAATATTTCAGAATTGATTGATTTACCATTGTTGCAAGACCAACAAAAATTAGCAGCAATGCAGATTTTATCATCAATTATTACTCTGACATTTCTTGGAAAACCAGAGTTACTACCGCTAATTATATGTGCAGAAATTAATCTCTCTCTCAAATCAGGAATTTCTCCATTATTTGCTTTTAGTTGTGCTACTTATGGTTTGCTTTTATGTGGTGTAGAACAAGATATTGATACTGGATATAAGTTTGGAATACTTGCTTGTGAGCTACTAGAAAAATTTCATAGTAAAGACCAGAAAACCAGAGTATTTCAAATTGTTTACAATTGCATAGAAAATTGGAAAGTCCATATTCAAGAAACTTTTCCTCATTTGCTCGAAACTTATAAAATTGGTTTAGAAACGGGAGATTTAGAGTTTACTGCTTATGGTATTCATCATTATTGTTGTTACTCTTACTTAGCAGGTATATCTCTAGAGAAACTAGAACCAGAAATAGCAAATTATAGCAATTCTCTAAAACAAATAAAACAAGAAAATGCCTACTACTATAATCAGATCTATCGTCAAGCTGTGCTGAATTTACTTGGGTATACAGAAAATCCTACATTATTATCAGGCAGTGCTTTTAATGAGACAAAATTTATTCCTTTCTATGAAAATATTAACGACCGCTATGCTTTATTTCAAATCTACTTCAATAAATTAATTCTGTCCTATTTCTTGGGAAATTTTCAAAACTCAAAAGATTATGCAATTCTGGCAGGAGAATATGTTAACGGTGTAACTGGGTTATTTTATTTTCCTGTATATTTCTTTTATAGCTCACTAGCTAAATTAGCTTATTACTCAGAAGCAGGAGTTGCAGAAAAAAAGCAAATACTAGAAGAGGTCAATACTAATGAGGCAAAAATCAAATTCTGGGCACAACACGCACCCGCAAACCACTCCCACAAATATTATTTAATAGCAGCAGAAAAACATAGAATACTCGGAGAAAAACTCGAAGCTATTGAAGCTTACGAACAAGCGATCGCCCTCGCCACAGAAAACAAATATATCCAAGAAGTAGCTCTCGCAAATGAACTCTGTGCTAAATTTTATCTGGAGTGGGGTAAAACAAAAATTGCCCAAACCTATATGTTAGAAGCTTACTATGGATATGTTAATTGGGGAGCAGTAACAAAAGTCACAGATTTAGAAAAACGCTACCCACAACTACTAGCATCAGTTTTTCTTAGACCTTCAGAAAATAGCAACTCCCTGGCAACTTCCCAGATACAAAGCACTAACAGGGAAAACATCCTCGATCTATCAACTGTACTCAAAGCTTACCAAACTCTGTCTGGAGAAGTAAAACTCGAAAACTTGCTCTCAACATTAATTCGACTGATGATGGAAAATGCTGGTGCCCAAAAATGCGCTCTCATCCTACTCAAAGAACAGCAGTTAATTCTAGAAGCAATAACTCATGTTGTAGATCCTCAGCAGTATTTACAAAATTTTGAGCGTCCGGTCATACCCATTTCAGCAACTCAAGAGTTACCCCAAGCATTAATTAACTATGTCTGGCGAACTCAAAAATTCCAGGTATTAGACGATGCAACTACAGAAGCAACATGGAGAAATGACCCATATTTTAAACTACAGCAACCTCAATCTATATTATGTACTCCTATCGCCAACCAAGGAAAATTCATCGGTATTATCTACTTAGAAAACAACTTAATCAAAGGAGCATTTACACCTGAAAGGATACAACTATTAGAAATGATTACAACCCAAGCAGCAATTTCCCTAGAAAATGCCTTGCTTTACGATACTTTAGAACAAAAAGTAGAGCAACGCACCCAAGAATTAAACGAAAAAAATCAACGTCTCGCTCAAACTTTAAAAAAATTAAAACGGACTCAAACCCAACTAATTCAAACAGAAAAAATGTCTTCTTTAGGACAGTTAGTGGCAGGAATAGCTCACGAAATTAATAACCCAGTCAACTTTATTTATGGCAATCTAGACCATACTCAAGAATATGCTGAAAACTTATTAAATGTAATTCAAGTATATCAGCAATATTATCCAGAACCTGTTCCAGAAGTAACAGATATTATAGAAGAAGTAGAGTTAGATTTTTTAGTTGCAGATTTGCCCAAAATACTAACTTCTATGAAAATAGGAGCTAATCGAATTAAAAAAATTGTAGAATCTTTACGCAATTTTTCTCGTCTTGATGAATCAGAAGTAAAGAATGTAGATATACATGAAGGGATAGATTCTACTCTGATGATTCTCCAAAATAATCTCAAAGCTAAACTCCATGAATTGGAAATTAAAGTTGTTAAAAATTACGGTCAATTACCCAAAGTAAGATGCTATCCCGGGGAACTAAATCAGACATTTATGAATATTATTGGTAATGCTATTGATGCATTACAACCAATGAGAAAAGAATCGAGCAATTCCCTTCCTCAAATTACTATTACTACAGAGATAGAAACAGAAAATCAAGTAATAATTAGGATAGCTGACAATGGCATGGGTATGAGTGAAGCAGTACAAAAGCACATATTTGACCCTTTCTATACCACAAAACCAGTGGGTCAAGGTACAGGATTAGGTTTAGCAATTAGCTATCAAGTTATTGTTGAACATCACAAGGGGAAATTAGAATGTATTTCTGCTTTAGGAAAAGGCACAGAATTTATAATTAAAATCCCCATTTATTGAGTGGGGAGATGGGGAGATGGGGGGATGAGGAGATGGGGAGATGGGGGGATGGGGAGTGTGGGAGGTGTGGGAGGTGTGGGAGGTGTGGGGAGTGTGGGGAGAAATTAAAAAATATATGTCTTCACCATTACCCGAACAGGACAATCAAACCCTACTAAAACAATAATTATTACAGCAGTTTGATAAATACTTGCTACAAATCTCTGTTCCCTGTTCCCTACAGTGCTTTTCAGTTGAGTAGACCACAAAACTGTTGTAGGAGTAATGAGTAAGGAGTAATGAGTAATGAGTAATGAGTAATGAGTAATGAGTAATGAGTAAGGAGTCAGTATGATTGTGGTTTATTCATCATTAAACCGCTGTATTATACCAATTTGAAAAAAAGAATGTTACGCATAGTAAGAGCGGTAAAAAGACTTTGCAGCAGACATCTCTTTGACAAAAAAGATAATTTACACCCTAAAAAATGGTATTAAACCCATTCCCGTGTGACTCGGTCCGACTGACTTCCCCTCCGCTCCTGGGAGGGGTTAGGGGTGGGTTGACTCCTAAGAAATATCCTAGCTATTTGTAGCAAATATTTATCAATTCCCTATTACCGAAAAATTCAGGTATAAAGTCTCTCCATTCATGGGGAAAAAGGAAAAAAAATCCTTTGATCCAATCCTCTTATTTATAAGAAGAGGTAATTCTAAATTCTAAATTCGCGCATTCTAAATTCTTGAACTATTTTATTTAATTTCTACTAAAAATTCATATTCAAATCCACGGAAATTAGAATCGAATTCCAAAGTATATACTCCACTGATAGGCATAGTATGTGTCCATTTATTTTCATTACCTTCAATATTAGGTTCCCTTGCCATAAGTTGGCCATCAGGACTAATAATTGCCGGAAATACATCCCCAGAATTTTTGATAGTCATGGTCTGACCCTGGAGCATCCTGACCCGATAGCTATGACTACCAGTACCAATCATCTCCCCTCTAACAATAGCTGTGTCACTTTCTGGGGAAAAAGTAATAGTCTTATCTACTCTGGCACAAGTGCTACGAGTTCGGTTCTTGGCAACCCAACCTATAACTGGCTCAGTAATTCGTAGCCATCCATATTTTTCATCTGCGACAGAAACAAAGGTATTATTGTTAAGTTGAGCAACTTTATTGCCTTCTCTAACTTCTGGACTGCTACGAACATTCAGAGGTGGCTCAGGGTCGTCTACTATGGCCATACTAATTTTACACCCCGATGTTGGTGGTGTAATCACAACTGGACTAAAATTTTGACTAACTAAATTTGAGGAATTAGGAGTTAAATATGAAGATTTTAGTTGATGTTTAGGAGCCAGTGAAACTAGGTTGCTATTCAATTTTTCTGTCTGTAAAAAATTAGTAGTAAATTGTGACGAATCAGACTGAATTGTGAAATAAGCAACAGAGGTAGCAGTAGCAAGGCCAGTTATTCCTGTAACGATTAGTTGTCCTATGTTGAATGACATAATTTTCACCCCTTTATAAACTAGATTTTATGTTCACTTTCTTGGCTAATTTGCATTTTTATCACAAGTATCACTATCAGCTATTCAGACAGATATATGCTGTTAATATTTTAACGCTCTTTTGACTTTTGACTTTTGACTGTCAGATGTGCGTCTTACATTCTGGAGGGGCTGTGTGCAGAATTACTTCCGCACAGTAGGTGTCCCGTAGGAGACCTCGCCAATTAGCACTCGATGCATGACTTCCGTGAAACGGTATTAAGATAACAGCTAACTAAATCATCTAACAATAGAAATATACGAAGGTGCAAAGAAATCGCGATAAAATATTAAACATAGTTAAAAGAGAAGTTCTGCAATTGCGATCGCAGTCTCTACACCATGCAGTGATAGTTAATCTTGTTCGTCAGCGACCCCCCCAACAATTAAAACGTTCTTGGGATATAGAAGTTAAAGTAGGAAAGCGCCCTAGTTTTCAACTACCAGCAAAAATAAGCATTATCCAAGTTTTTGACAAAATGAAAGGAAAATTACTTATATTAGGAAATCCTGGGGGTGGAAAAACTACAACTTTACTAGAATTAGCTAGAAAGCTAGTAATTCGGGCGGAAAAAGAACCACAAACATCAATCCCAGTATTATTAGACCTTTCGACATGGCAAAATAAAAATCAGGATATTTTAGATTGGTTAGTTAATCAAATTAAATTTAAGTACAAGATCCCCAAAAAAGTCATTAGAAATTGGCTAGAAAATCAACATTTGTCCCTTCTAATAGATGGATTTGATCGAGTATCTCCAGAATTATCTAAAAATTGTTTAGAAGAAATTAATAAATTATCAGTATATTTGCAACCAAAGGACTTAGTTATTTGTAGTAGTTTTGCCACTTATAAAAATTGTCGGACTAAGTTTAAATTAAATGCTGCTGTATTATTACAGCCTTTAACAACGGGTCAGATTCAAGATTATTTATTAGCAGCTCGTAGTAGAGAACTTTGGCATTATCTTCAGGATGAACCAGAGTTATTAAACTTAGCTGAAATACCATTAATGTTAAGTATGATGACTTTGGCTTATGAGGAAATTTTAATTGCTGCTTGGAGAAGAATTAGTTCTCAACAGGGAAGAGAAAAATATTTATTAAATGCTTATATTCGTCGTCAATTAGGACGAGAGAATAACTATAATTGGTATTCTAGGGGCCGAGAGCCACTGCCGGAACATACAAGACGATGGTTAGCATGGCTAGCACAACAAATGGCCGCAGATAACACTCAGGAATTTACAATAGAAAAACTAGGGCCAGCTTGGTTAGATGTTAACGGCGAGTTACAGGCATATCAGTTAATTGTTAATTTGATTAGTGTGTTATTTTGGGGGTTTATTTTTGGGTTTATTTTTACTTTAATTTTCGACTTAGATTTATATCTAGGGTTAATTTGTGGCGCTATGGGAGGTGTAGCTATTGGAATTGCATTTGGTTTACCGGGATTAAAAAAATTTGTGCTACGGATGATTCTATTTTTTAATGGGCATATTCCCTGGAATTATCGTCGTTTTCTCAATTATGCTGTGAGTCGTTTATTATTACAAAAAGTAGGCGATCGCTATCAATTTATTCATCATTTATTATTTAAACATTTTACTGAAATATAGCCCTGTGCGAAGTCAAAAGTCAAAATTAAAGTCAAAAGTCAAAAGTCAAAAGTAAGAAGTAAGAAGTAAGAAGTAAGAAGTAAGAAGTAAGAAGTAAGAAGTAAGAAGAAAATTATAGTGGTCAATAGGAGTAAAGGATTCAGTAAGTATTTATCCCACATTCCGCACGACAAAATGTATTATGTTACATTCCGCACTTCAATGTGTAACATAAAAATTAGTATAAAATTCTGAGGTTGTTTAAGTATTTATACTATATAAATTATCTTCATTTACCTCGATCAAGAGCCAAATCCTCAGTTAAACATTAAGCATAAATACTTATTGAATCGTGGACTCCTATTGACCACTATAATTTATTCTTACTTTTGACTTTTGACTTTTGACTTTTGACTTTAATTTTGTCGTGCGGATGTAGGTTTAAATGCTCAGGTAACCATTCATCAGCACGACGTAGTAAATCATCAAGATTCAAATTCCACAGAATTACTGTCTTATCATTACTCGCAGATGCTAAAGTTTGACCATCAGGACTAAAATCTATACTTGTAATTGCTTGGGTATGCTCTTGTAATGTATATATTTCAGTCCTATTAATAAGACTCCACAATTTGATGGTATTATCATTACTACCAGAGGCTAAAATTTGACCGTCGGGACTAAAGCTGATGCTAGTAATAGTTTTGCTGTGTCCTTTGAAAATTGCTAATTCTTCACCATTAAGATTCCAAAGTTTGATAGTACAATCTTCACTAGCTGAAGCAAGGATTTTTCCATCAGGACTAAAGCTAATTTTAGTCAGGCTACTATTAGTTGAAAAAGAGAATTTTTCTAATAGTTTATTATCTTTGAAATCCCAGATTTTTATTTTATTATCTGCACCAACAGTGGCTAAAGTATGATTATTGGAACTAACATCCATACAAATAATTCGATCGCCATGTCTCTTGAAATCTAATGAGTTACCATCTTGGTCAAAAATTTCAAGACTACCATTCTCTTGAGTCAAGGCTATAAATTTACCATCAGAACCAAAATAATTTAAGCTAGTAATTCCGAAATCTTGATGTATAGGTATTAGTATTTCACTCTTATTTAATGATAAAAATTCAACATTACCATCATCATCACTGAAAGCAATAATTTTGCTATTTGGATGAAAACTAAGAGCGGTTATTTTTTTCTTATAATTTTGATGGTTTTCAAGTTCTGTTCCATCTGTTTGCCAGAATTTGATATTCCCATGCTCATCAGCAGAAGCAAGAGTTTTACCATCCGGACTAAATTTAACATTTGTAATTTTGCTTTTATGATTACAAAAAGTTGGTGATTTATTATCTCTTAAACTCCATAATTTTACTGCACCACTATTATCAGCAGAAGCTAGAATTTGATTATTGGGATGAAAACAAAGACTTGTAATTTTGTATCTGTGACCTCTAAACGTATTAATTATATTGCCTTGTAAATCCCATATTTTAACTGTTCTATCTTCGCTGCTTGAGGCAAATTTATCGCCATTAGGACTAATTATTAGGCTAGTTATTGACTCTTTATGTGCTGGAAAACTTTCCCGTTCTTCTAATTTACCATCATTGCAATGCCAGAGTTTTATTACACCATCTTGACTGGCAGAAACTAAACTTTTTCCATTAGAACTAAAACTAATATTTGTTACCCACTCTTGATCGGAATGAATGCTTAGTATATTAGGATTGTTTAATTGACACAGTTTAATACCCTCTTCAGTAGCACAAACTAAAATCTGTTCCAATGAACTAAAACTTAAGTCTTCTATTACTTTTAAATCAGAGGTAATTTGCAATTCCGTACCATCTATTTGCCAAAACTTTATTGTTCCTTCCCTAGTTGAAGCTAATATTTTTTCATTAGGAGAAAAAATTACTTTATTTCCCTTATTTTGAAAAGTTCCTAGTTCAGTACCATCTAATCTCCAGAGTTTTACTGTATTGTCTTGACTTGCAGAAGCTAATATTTGACTATCGAAACTGAAACCAACGCTAGTCACTGGATTATTATGACCTTCAAGAGTAACTATTGAATTATCATCTAATCGGCAGAGTTTTACTGTACCATCATTGCTAGCTGAGGCTAAAGTTTGACCATCTGGACTAAAGATAATTTTGTTAACTTTAGCTGTATGAAATTGGAAACGACTTTTCTCTGAGATGTTGTCAACTACTTGTCTAAGTTGGCAAGTTACTTTCATTTTCAGATCGGGTAAAACTTGCACATTATGTAACTTTTTACCCGCTTGAACAACAGCATCCAAAGAACCTAACCAATCATCAGATAATAGACGAGCTTGAGATAAGGAAATTAATGTTTCAATTTCAGCAATTTCAGCTCGTAGACGCTGCTCTTGAACTTCCTGATTTTTCTTTTTTAAGCTAATATGAGTTTTGATTCGTGCTAATAATTCCCCTTTAGAAAAAGGTTTAGTAATAAAATCATTTGCCCCTACATTGTAACCTCTTACTAAGTCAGAAATTTGATTTTTTGCGGTGAGAAAAATAACGGGACTTTAGCAAATTTCAAGCCCAAACAAACCCCAAACTCTCTTTATGAGCGGTAAATACGTCGATGTTTTCATCATTCTTGAAACGCTAAGTCTGCATTCCAGCGTTTCGTTACAGAACTTTACAAAGTCCCCAAAAATATATTGCGACGCTAGCCCAGCGGGACTTTGAAGCTTCTGGAGGGGTTGCTAGTTTTCCAAATACCCCTTGACACTCCAGATTGTGCTGTGCCATAACATAATTAACTCATAAAAAACTTCACAATCCCGTTATTGTGCAACACTAACTGGGGATTTATCCACGGGATGATTGTATTTAGACCCCAGCTTCAAAAACCTTTACGGGCGCATCTCACCAGTACATAGGCGAAATTATTTCGATATTTTCTGAGGTCATCAATTTAGGATAATTAAATCCCTGAAGCCTTATAGGATAGGGCTGGAGAATCATAATTTCCTGTGCGATCGCCCCCTTGCAAAAATCTCAAAATAATTTTGCACAACTACTTGTTGGCAATACTTCGGATATTTTTGGACCCCAGAACGACTACAGGGCAAAAGTTGCGGCAAAAGGCGCATTATTTTTTAATGCCGCCCCAGGGTTAACTTGCAAAAAAATGCTCTATCGGACAAAGACTAACACTGTAAGCCTTACATCCACGTTCCCAAAAGTGTCCGGACTACTAATTTTAATCAAGGAGAAATTTTGAAATATGTTGAGAATTTTTTGTCATTTTTATCAGTTTTACTGGTAACAGTTGTCACTTTTTCTAGCCCAGCTTTTGCATTGGAAGGAGACGTTTTGCATCCTGGAGGCGTTTTGCATCCTAATGAGTCTCTTAATAGTGGTGAATGTCTTTATTCCACCAACGGAGAATATAAGTTTTGCTCACAAACTGATGGCAATTTAGTCCTTTATGTGGTCAGTAATCGTAAATCTCTATGGGATTCCAAAACTGAGGAATCTCGAGGCTTGACAAAGGGAGCTCCTCCACTGAAGACCATTATGCAGGGGGTGGATGGAAACTTAGTTGCGTACAATGTTGATAACGTCGGCTATTGGGATTCTAAAACTGAGGGAAACCCAGGTGCGTTCTTAGTAATGCAAGATGATGGAAATTTAGTTATTTATGCTTCCAACGGAACATCTCTCTGGGATACATCAACATGGGGGGGTGTTCAGTCTAGAAACGGTGGCGCCAAGACCAATCAACCAACAATTTCTTGTGATATATGCACTGCCGTAGTGAGTGACACGCTAGAACTGGTTGCCGGTGATTCATGTGCAGTTATTGCTCCAGAGTTTGGTGTTGAATGTGATGCAGTGGGAGGAGGACCAGAAGATCCGTTTGCAGATGGCCTGTGTATCGCACTGGGTGTTTCTGTTGATGATGTGTGCGAGCAATTTGGCGATGCGGCAGATTTCCTATCTGATACATCAGAAGCATCTAAAGAGTTATGTGAGGCAATAGACCTTTGTTCATAGTGTCGTGAAAAAAGCGGCTCTTCGGCACTTACTATGGTAGGCGATCCTCATGAAGCTGATACTCGCTTACCGAGTTCTGAACCCAGAAAAAGACCCAGCCAAAATCACCCGGCTGGTAAAAGGGGTTTGAGTAGCAACCGTACAGAAAACCACGCTAAGGCTGAAATGCTTACTATGAATTAGTTCTAGCCATAAGAATTTGTGAAGTTTTGTATATGAATGGTCGTACCAGTTAAACTGTAGTTTATTTGGTACAGAAATTTAGAACGATTTTTCAAGGGTTTCAGACCTCTTTTTTCAGGAAGGTTTAATTGGTACAGCGATTGTAAATACCTTAACGGGGTTTTTTGCACAATTGCTACTCAACCCCCGTTCTCTTCAGGCGATCGGTAGTTGCAAACAAAAACGCCTCGGCTCGCAAACAAGGCAATTTTCAGCTCACATTAACTGCAAATAAAAACACCCTTCAGCTCAAATTATTTGCAACTAGCCAGCAATAACTTTATTCGGCCAGAATTATTTGCAACTAGCGGGACTTACACAACTTAAATGGCCAAATTAGACTATAATTCTTGTAAATCAATAATTTTACGTCGAAGCGATCGCAATTTTTCGGATGAGTTCTAGGAAGCCTTCCATTTAATTTTGAAAATCCAATTAAAACTGATAGTTTACTCTGATAAAAAACAGCTCGTAACTTTATATTTAAACCTGATTAATATAGTCCTAAAAACCCGGTTTCTTTGCGTAAGTCCTGAAGAAAATAAAATCTCAAAAACAACCCAATTAAAAAATTATTATTCTTCAATCCATCGTCATCTTCAGAACCTTGATTATGATTAAATCTATCTACCCTTTCTGGTCGATAATCAATCTCTTTTCCAGAGAAACTACTAAAATTAGTTATACTTGCCCAACTCTCAATATCTGGAGTTAGTCGAATCATTTTTTTTGCAATTTCCCCATTAATCCATAAAATTACAGGAAACTTAAAAGACTTCCACAAATCTTCTCTTACTTGATTCAGAGAAGTTAACATTCGATCGATATTTTTAACTGACTCAAAACCACGAACCATAATTGCTGGTGGATGTTTTTGACTATTTATATCTTTAAGTTGGGGATGGATTAAAGTATCCGATGACTTAAGAACAATCTCTTCTATATTCGGACAAACTTCTTGTAATTTTTGTGCCATATTATCGCGCAACTTAGTTGAGTCACATAGAGCTAATATTAAACAAAACTGTCCCTGAGACATTTCAATAGTCCATACAATATCTTCAAGCGATCGCTCATTATCGGAACTATCAAAAGATAAATTTAATTCATTCATAACTTTAATAGGACTTACGCAATTTCTTAGACAACACGCTATTTGTATGGGGGCGAATGGCATTCGCCCCTACAGATGGTGTATATAGCATTTCCCTTTTCTTGTGAGGTACAGTTCTGGCGATCCCCCCTAACCCCCCTTAAAAAGGGGGGAATTGGAAGTCCCCCTTGATAAGGGGGATTTAGGGGGATCGTTCGATGTACCTCACGCCTACTGAAAACTGCTATATTTTCTTATGTTGCCTAACTCCTGTTTAACTCTTCCGCTCCTTCCCTGAGACATTTCAATTGTCCATACAATATCTTCAAGCGATCGCTCATTATCAGAACTCTCAAAAGATAAATTTAATTCATTCATAACTTTAATAGGACTTACGTAATTTCTTAGACAACACGCTATTTGTATGGGGGCGAATGCCATTCGCCCCTACAGATGGTGTATATAGCATTTCCCTTTTCTTGTGAGGTACAGTTCTGGCGATCCCCCCTAACCCCCCTTGAGAAGGGGGGAATTGGAAGTCCCCCTTGATAAGGGGGATTTAGGGGGATCGTTCGATGTACCTCACGCCTACTGAAAACTGCTATATTTTCTTATGTTGCCTAACTCCTGTTTAACTCTTCCGCTCCTTCCCTGAGACATTTCAATAGTCCATACAATATCTTCAAGCGATCGCTCATTATCAGAACTTTCAAAAGATAAATTTAACTCATTCATAATTTTAATAGGACTTACGCAATTTCTTAGACAACACGCTATTTATAGGGGGGCGAATGCCATTCGCCCCTACAGATGGTTTATATAGCATTTCTGGCGATCCCCCCTAACCCCCCTTGAGAAGGGGGGAACTGGAAGTCCCCCTTGATAAGGGGGATTTAGGGGGATCGTTCGATGTACCTCACGCCTACTGAAAACTGCTATATTTTCTTATGTTGCCTAAGTCCTGTTTAATTCTTCCGCACCTTCTAAAATTGGATTAATATCAAACCAAGACCCTTCAGCATCACAATACTCATAAACAAACATACTCCGAATTAAAATCTTATATCCATCATCTCCTGTAACTTTTTTAGACTTAACTACTTGACGCAATAATTCCCATTCATAAGGTTCAATTGCCAAAACCATTTGGTCGCGCTTTTTTTTGAATTACTTGTTTCAAAGTTTCACTAGAAAGAGGTAATTTCTTTTCCTGACGAATACAGTCATATAGGAACCTTAACAAGTTACGAATATGACCACCACTAACAAAACATAAAAGCTCTAAAGTCTTAGAATTATCAAAAAGTTCTGTAATTTTTTCCAGACGTTTATTTGACTCAAGTTCGGGAAAAGCTCTTGCTAAAACCATCTGTTGAAGTAATTCAATTCCTTCCTGATAATTACTACCATCACGCAACTTTATTGAAACCATTGGCAATACATTTGGATCTGTTAAAAACCTCTGAGTTAGATATCCATAATCATTAGAAAATCGCAACGATAAAGGAATAGTATAAACAAGATGACATTTTAGCTGACGTAACTGCTGTCCCCGGTCTACAAAAACATATTCTGGTTGAGGTCTTCCCCAAGGTTTTTTATTATCTTCAATACGATCCAAATTATCAATAATTACCACCAATCCTTTTTTACCTTGCTGTTGCAATTTCTCAATAGCAGGCTCTATAATTTCATGGTTAATTGCTTCAATTGTATTGCTAATTCGAGGCTCTATATACTCCCTCAACTTCTTCCTTAATTCAGAACTTTCTTTTGCTTTAGCAGTAATCTTACCCATACCAAAAGAAAGACTAAATCCCTTTTTTATTCGCCTTAATTCCAACATCAGGAGCATTAGGAATTTGAGGTTTCAGTTCAACTTCTTCTAGTTCAAACTCCTTTTGTAATACTTTAACTGCACCTTGAAATAATCTTTCAAGTCCTGTAGCTTCTTCAAGTTCTAGTCGCTCAATACTTTCTATTACTCTATGAGCGATCGCTAATAAAATATCTGCAATATCCACATCATGGTATTCCAAATATTCTCCAGAGTCAAAATAAACAACATGAAATCCTTCTCTCTCTAACTCTGCTTTAAGTCTTAGCAATTCTGTAGATTTTCCACATCCAATGTGCCCAGTAAATAATTCGCAAGTCGCTTCATCCGGCGATAACAAAGTAATATTGTCTCGTAGATTCTCAATAATCTGACCTCCCGCACCGAAGAAAATCAATATAATAATTGTTATCTTCTTCAGGATTATCTCTTAAAAATAAAGTTCTTCCTGGATTCGTCGCTTGTAAAAATGTTCGTAAGTCTAGTGGCATTTCTGAGTATAAAAAAAATTGTAGTAAGAGAAGAAACTAATGATCAGGACTTACGCAATACCACCATATCTGGTAGGGGCTAACGGCCGTTAGCCCCTACAGCTAGTGTATAATTTGCTATTTTGCGTAAGTCCTGATGATATTTATTATTCTATAATAAAAGCTCAACCTAATGTCACTAGGCATGAGTAAAACTTAATAATGTATGTGGCAACTATAAGTTACCCACATTCCACAGTTAAAAGTCAAAAGTCAAAAGTCAAAAGTAAGAAGTAAGAAATCATCTCAAAAGTCAAAAGTAAGAAGTAAGAAATAAGAAATAAGAAATAAGAAATAAGAAGTAAGAAATATATCAGTCAGAGATTACTTATAATTTTTGAATTTTAGCTTTTGACTTGCGCGTAGCGCTTGATAATCTAATTAAATAGAAGTCATTTTATTAGTAATTCCAGCCTTGCTAAATACTTGTTCGGCAGTTAACTCTAATCCCTCAAATAAAGAATCTATCAGTGGGATTTCTCCCATATAAGTTTGTGGCGGTGCATCTGGATAAAAAACTGTAATACTCCTGGCTTTACTATCAACAACCCACACCCTTAATACACCTGCATCTAAATAATCTTTAGCTTTAGACATGAGTTGACCAAATGTTTGCCCAGGAGAAATTATTTCTATTACTAAATTTGGTGGTACAGAGCAAGCTACATCTTCTTCCCAGTCTTCAGGAAAACGTTCAGCAGCAAGATATAATAATTCTGGAACAGGCATCCAGTCTTTTCCTTTTTTTGTTAATTTAACTGCTAATTCTGGATAAATTTCTCCTTTTCCTTCGCACCATTCATCTATTAAATAGAGTAATGCACGAGTTAGCTTAGAGTGAAATTTTTTTGGCGACATTTTGGGTGTTGCTTCTCCTTCAATAAGTTCATAAGTAATATCTCCATCTCCTGGTGGGAGTTTGAGAAACTCTTCTAGTGTAAGTTTATTTTTTGTCTGTACCATTTTTCACCTCTAAAATTGTCTATAATGTAGTTAGTCGGAAGTAAAGCAAATTTTCAGCGACTCTCCTATTAATACCTAATCTATTTATAAGTATAGTAGAGATTTTAGCAAGATAAAACCTGCTCTACTCACATTAATATTTGCTTTACCGAATAATTAAGGTAAAAATTCTCTCACTCGCCGTGGATAAACAATGAATTAATTTTCCTTTTATTCAATCCTCTCCCTAAAAGGGAGAAGTAATTATCAATTATTAATTATCAATTATCAATTATTGAAGAATAGTCTCTAAATATAGCCATCCTGCTCTTCTATATTTCTATATATTGATTGGTGAACAAAATGTATCAGGTCTCACTCGATCCACTACTACCTGAGATTTTTTTGACAACAGCAAAAAAATAGTTTAAATTAACTTATGGTTCTTAAAGTAATTGCAAACTAATATGACAGAAAGATTGAAGTTTTCAGCAAACTCTGTTGTCACCAAAAGTCCTGACGTATCCGCTACTTTCCATCAATACAAACCTTCAGTGATAAACTATTAAATAATTTCTTTGCTTAGATCCTTCCTTTTTTCTAATAATTGATAACTGATAACTGAAATGACTATTCAACCTCGAAAAAGATTTGCTCAACATTGGCTGAGGAGTGACAAAGCTCTCAATAAAATTGTCCAAGCTGCGGAATTATCAGATAGCGATCGCGTCTTAGAAATTGGACCAGGTACAGGTATTCTAACTCATCGTTTATTGCCCCTCGCAGCTTCAGTTGTTGCAGTAGAAATTGACAGAGATTTATGTCAAAAGTTAGTCAAAAAAATTGGCGGAGTAGAAAATTTTTTATTGTTACAAGGAGATATTTTATCCCTAAATTTAGAAACAAATTTAGCACAATTTCCTACTTTCCAAAATCCTCATAAAGTTGTGGCGAATATACCTTACAATATTACTGGTCCAATCCTGGAAAAACTATTAGGAACAATTGCCCAACCTGTGGCTAATACTTATGATTTAATCGTCTTATTATTACAAAAAGAAGTAGCGGATAGAATCTGCGCTCGACCAGACTCAAAAGCTTATAGTTCCCTATCAGTAAAAATTCAATATTTAGCCAACTGTGAATTTATTTGTGATGTACCTGCCAAAGCATTTTATCCCCCACCAAAAGTTGATTCAGCAGTAATACGACTACGCCCTCAATTAATAGAACCCCAAGCAAATAACCCGAAACAAATGGAAATGTTAGTTAAATTAGGTTTTGCTAGTAAACGGAAAATGTTAAGGAATAATCTTAAGGCAGTTATTGAACGCGATCGCCTCTTCCCATTACTAGAAAAGTTAAAAGTAAATCCTCAAGTCCGTGCAGAAGATTTAAGCGTGCAGCAGTGGGTAGCACTAGCAAATAGCATCGGAGAGTTCAAGAATTTAGAATGCGCGAATTGAGAATTACCGAATAATTAATAATTAATAATTAATAATTAATAATTAAATAATTCGCGCCTTGAAGCCTCCCCTTGATCGGGAAATAAAGAAATAATATTTCCTTATATTCAATTCCGTAGCGGTTAAAACCAGAGGTAATTATCAATTATCCATTATCAATTATCAATTAATGAACTCTCCTTTAAAACAGATAGGATTTAAGCATTTCTTAGGTCATGCTGCGCAAACAGCCGTCAGCTAGTCTCCTGTGGTCGGAACTGCGGACTTCAGCAATCAGCTATTGCTTTTAATTTTAGATAAAAGCTTTACTAATTGAGTCAGAATTTATACTTACTATAAAAGCTGGCTGAAACAGTCTATATTCATTAAACCCCCCGTAAGCATTCAGCTACTAGCGGTCAGCTCTTCCTGCGGAATGCTTACGATCGGATTGACTAATCATGAAAATTTTTATTTATTATCCCCTTAAAAGGGGAGGCTTTAAACCGCAATATTTCGGTAATAATGAATAATTAATAATTAATTATTAATTATTCATTATTAATTGTTGAACTCACCCCATAGCAAGAGCTAGATAATTCGATTACTTACTTAGTCAAAAATCCTTTCTTTTACTTTTTTCCTGACAATTATAATTATAGGTTGTGCATCTTCTGGGGTTTCACCTGATTCTTTCAGTTGTTTGAGCATTTTTGCTATGTTCTTGAATATCTTACCTTCACCTCTGTGCAAATCGCGGATATCTCTACTTTTAGCTGTGCCCATCTCTAAAATAATGGTGTTTGTTTTTTGCTTCATTTTTTTCTCCTTGTTATTTATGGGTCTTAAATTAAGCACCTATAATTATTGCACCTTCTTGAAAACTAGACAAAACTAGACATTTGCCATCGGTGACTGCAAATGATTTCATTACTCACCTGTTTCAATGTGTACTCGCAAAGAAAGTTTTGTCTTCGCCGACATGATGTTTCCGCCCACAAACTATGGGTTAGGATTCCCTCAAGGACTTTCCTCCACTGAAAAAGTTGAGTCCTCCGGATACTATGTAGTTTAATAAAACTAGCAACTCGTCTCCAATGACTCCAATCATGTTTGTTGACATCCTCTGGTCTCAACAAACATTTGGGGATTTTTTCTGATAACTTTAACGCTCTACGGCCAATTACTAAAGCAGCAGCAGTGCCACTATTGAGGCCATATTTAGCCATATAATTAATCATCCCAATCACGCTGGTAAAAGCTGGATTTACTTTAATTAATTCCACCCCAAATCTTCTACAACGTGACTCTAAAGTTTCTCTAAATATTCCAGTAGATAAGTTGGAAAGCATCTCATTATAAACTTTACAATATCCACTCATCTTGGCCTTTTTTTTGCTAAAGTCTAGAGACTCAATAGCAATAGCACATTCAAAAAATTCTGCTAAGAAAACAGCTTGACAAACAATATTTCTGATAGATGCTTGTCGTTGTCCTGTAGTTTGATTTTTCCACTCTCTAGATATGTCTTCTAAATACTCAATATTCCCATCCCACTTCACATAAGTAACTGAAATTGAATCAGCATTAAAGTCAATACCTATACAACCATTTTTTTTAGTATGAACTACTGGAATTTCTTGTACATAAGTTGAAAGATGTACATACCAATTGTCTTGTTTATGTTCTCTACGAAAAATAGAAATTGTGATTGGTTTGAAATTGTTTATGGCATAATCTAAATCTGTTGCTCTATATCTACCATTCCTATTTGAAACTGAAAATACTGTTAGAATTTTCTGACCATATTTGTCTTGTAATGGTCTAGGTAGTTGAACTTGTAGTTGATATTTACCATCCTCTTGTAATGAGAAAACTTTCATCATAGTTCCACAGCCTGGCTGAGATTTTCCTATACAGAAAAACCTGCCTGAGCGTTTTTTTCTCCAATCTACATTCCATTCATCTTGGGTTTTATATCCGTTTTCTGCTAAATTGTGTTGAGCTTTAAATAATTTCTGTGAGCCAAAACAAATATGTAGACGTTCTGTATTTTTTAACTTCTTTAATTTTCGTTTCAGACTAGCTATTTTCTGGATTTTACTCTTTAAACCTAGCAATTTATGACAAAATTTATTTTGAGCCTGTATATGTGGAAAACCTTTTTTATTGCTAATTTTAAAGTTTTTTCTAGTTTAGTGATGAGTTTTTTGTCGCAGTTGTTTTAGCGCTTATTTGTAACTCTAATTTAGAAATTAGGTTTTTTTAGCTGTTTTTAATTGGTTTAAACATGTTCGTGCTTCAGTAGCAATTGAATCAGCATAAGCCCATTTAATGTTAAACTTTTTCATCAGACGCTTTTCTACTTCCGATTCTGACAATTTTTCTGTTTGCATCCAGTTAATAGCAGAGCGTTTCCAGGATTCATACAATGCTCCTAGTTCCTCAAATGCAGGATGATATTCAATTTTGGCTTCTATCCCTGTTAAGGAACCGTGAGATTTAGCCATGACTGTTAGGACTTACATTCAATTACTAAAATCAAAGTTAGCATCCCTTGTCTAGGGATGTCAATCATATTTGTGATAGCTTTGACCTTTTTTCAAGTTTTGACATAGGTTCCTAATTTTTTTCGCGATTGTGTCATATCCTAGACATTTTGTAGATGTTCGTCTAGGAGAGTCTATATTTTTTGGTGTTAGTAAACAACAGTTATAGGACTCAAGAACCTTTGTGTGACATCTCCCACACGCTCGCTGACGCTATAGTGTGGGCTTCTCGTTTCGTAACCCCGGTATCCCGTCGGGCAAGCGCGTGCTTTAAGGACGGAATGTCCTACCGCCCTATTTTTGATATTTATCGCCCCATTTCCTAGGTCATGCTAGGCAAACAAGTCCCAGTCTATTACTATGCCGCAGTGCGGGCAAGAATGGGTTCGTAAGTCTAGCTAAATTTTAAGTTGTCTAATGTTTTAAGATCTTGATATGTCAAATACAGTAATGGCAACTGTTATAAATTGTTAACCCAACACTCTTTTCTATGTTTTTGTGATAAAAATTTTAGATTTTTTAACTGGCCAACAAAATTTGACAAAAATTGGACAACAAATCGCTGAAATTATTCCTTTGCCAAAAACCCCTACCTTTGCCAAGATAACAAATGGCTTCTATTTCAAATACCTAAAAAATGAATTTAATTGGCCAAGAATTTCAACCCATAGCAGCGATCGCCACAACTCCCACAGCAACAAAATTATTACAACCTATTTGCCAGACAATGGGAGCAACTCTGTGGATACCAGAGTCTTGTCAACACACAACAAATTCTACAGTTAACGCCGAAATTTACACCGACTCCCTGAAAAATCATCTAGCAAATATTTGGCAAAACTATAGTGCTATAGTTTTCTGTCTCGCCAGTGGTGCAGTTGTACGTTTAATCTCTCCACTGTTAAAAGATAAATATCACGATCCAGCAGTAGTTGTTATAGATGAAGTAGGTAAATTTGTCATTAGTTTATGTGGTGGACATCAAGGTGGTGCCGATAAACTAACTAATGTACTCGCCCGCCTCCTGAACGCCATCCCAATTATTACAGGCGCATCCCATAATTTAGGATTACCTGGTATTGATATTTTGGGTAAACCTTTTGGTTGGCGACGCGGGGAAGGTGACTGGAATAAAGTCAGTGGAATAGTTGCTAGAGGAGAAACCGTACAAGTAATTCAGGAAGTGGGTTCGACCTTGTGGCAAAAGCATCTACCCCAGAATCATCCATTTGAATTTGGATTTCCAGAAATAGGCGATCGCTCTGCTCCTACTCCCAAGGCCAGAATTTGGATTAGTTTTACTCAACGCCAGTTTGCTCCAGATTCAGATTTACCGAAAGTGCAATGGCATCCACGAGTTTTGTGGATAGGGGTTGGTTGTGAAAGAGGTACTTCTAAAAAATTAATTGCAACTGCTGTTCAACAAGTATTTCAAGTTCATCATTTAGCTGAAGGAGCGATCGCTGGAATTGCCACTATCAATATTAAAGTTGATGAAATAGGGTTAGTAGAATTTTGTCAGGAACAAAATTTACCTTTGCAGACTTTTTCTTCAGAGTTATTAAGCTGTGTTGAAGTGCCGACTCCTTCTAATATTGTTGCTCAGGAAGTAGGAACTCCTAGTGTGGCTGAAGCTGCTGCAATTTTAGGGGCAAGAGAAGTCAAAAGTCAAAAGTCAAAAGTCACAAGAGAAGTCAAAAGTCAAAAGTCAAAAGTCAAAAGTAAGAAGGAAGAAGGAAGAAGTAAGAAGCGGTGCGACCCCGCGTCGGCGACAGACGCAAGGGAATGCGCACCAAGAGAGGAAGAAGTAAGAAGTAAAAAGTGGATGAGGAATCAAACCCCAACCAATTATAAACACCGTGTAGACGGCGAGATATTAAACTCAAAAGAAAAAGATCATCTTAATTCAGAATCAAAAGAAAATACCGACAATTTATCCTCAACTTTTCAGGGAATTAATGAAAGTAATTTATTAGTCCGCAAACAAATATTTCGTCTAGAAGGCGAACCAGGAGCAGCAACTATTGCTGTAGCTATATCTCAAAAAGAATATACAGGAAGAACTGGAAAACTATTGTTAATTGGCACTGGTCCAGGAAAATTAGAACAGATGACACCCGCAGCTCAAATGGCTGTTAGTTATGCTGATGTTGTCATTGGTTATTCTCTTTATATTGACTTAATTAAACCCTTATTAAATCCTGGACAAATCATCGAAAAACTACCTATTACTCAAGAAAAAGAACGAGCAGAAAGAGCAATTGAATTGGCAAATTTTGGCTTAAATGTCGCAGTAGTTTCTTCTGGAGATTGTGGAATTTATGGTATGGCAGGATTAGTTTTAGAACAACTTCGAGCCACAGGTTGGGATGGCAAAATTCCCATGGTAGAAGTATTTCCTGGAGTTAGTGCTTTACAATCTGCTGCTGCTAGAGTTGGTGCGCCTTTGATGCACGATTTTTGTGCTATTAGTTTGAGCGATTTATTAACACCTTGGGAGGTAATAGAAAAACGTTTAAATGCTGTAGCAATGGCAGATTTTGTTGTGGCACTTTATAATCCTAAATCCCAGAAAAGAACAGAACAATTAGTTAAAGCTGTGAATATCTTTTTAGAGTATCGTAAACCGGAAACTCCAGTAGCAATTGTCCGGTCTGTTTATCGAGAAAATGAGGAAATTACCTTGACAAGTTTGGATAAATTATTGGAGTTTTCTATTGATATGTTGACCGTAATTTTGATTGGTAATGAATCTACAGGTATTTACAATAATTGGATGATTACGCCTAGGGGTTATTCAACAATTAATAATTAATAATTAATAATTAATAATTAATAATTACTTCTGCTTCAAAGTGGATAGGATGTAAGCATTTCCTGCGGAATGCTGCGCAACCAGCTATTAGCACTCAGCTATCAGTAATGAGTAATTACTTCTAAGGTTTAGGAAGAGGACTTTGCCAGTAAATTTTATTCAAACTCAATTTCAAAGGTTGCTTTTATCTTCCTCAAAATTAATAGCTGTTAACGCAGTTCCTCCGGAGGAGGCTAGCTAATAGCTGACGGCTGTTTGCGCAGCAGTCCGCAGGAAATGCTTACCTAATTACCACCAAAAGTAGGAATTGAATCAGAAGGAGGAGCTGTCATTATTGATGAATTATAGGGATTAACTAAATCAGGAGTTCTAATAACTGGTGTACTAGAAAACTGTCGCCTTTGTTCCTCTATATAAAGCTGATTGACTAGGCGTAAGTCGTCAGAAATAGCTTCATCAGGAAACCTTAAAATACCGAAATAACGGCCTATTTGATTCAAAAACTCTGTTTTATCAAAAAAGTTACCAGAATATCTTTGACTTGCTTCGTTAAACTCTTCTGCAAAAGGTTGATATGTACGAACAGGATCTTGATGTCCCGCTTCAGCAATTTGGACAGATGTTAGAGTCGCGATCGCTGAAAAAATCATTATGCCACTAAGGCTTTTCCAATTCATGGCCATACCTTATTATTTATTGTAGGTTATTACCGAATAATTAATAATTAATAATTAATAATTAAATAATTCGCGCCTTAAAGCCTCCCCTTGATCGGGGAAATAAAGAAATAATATTTCCTTATATTCAATCAAGAGCGGTTTTAACCAGAGGTAATTATCAATTATCCATTATCAATTATCAATTAATGAAGGCTTTGTTGCTCGTATTATAGCAGTGAGATTATATAGCGCTACGCGCAAGTCAGAAGTCAGAAGTCAGAAGTCAGAAGTTATCTCTGATTAACTTTGAGCATTTGTAAATGTTCGCGCCGTTCTTAGAAACCTACGATAATCTATTTAAGGTTAGGACATTTCCTCATTCTGTTAGCGGAGCATTTGAGCACCGAAAACCCTTTGACAGTCTACTGTTCCCTATTCCCTATTCCCTATTCCCTATTCCCTAGCGCATAGCGCCATAAAAGTATGACAAATCAAATTTTATCCTTAGCTACTGTCGATCTAACCACTATCAAACAAGAATTACTCAATTTGTTGTGTCGGTTAGCTTATCGCGAAGGGGATTTTATCTTATCTTCTGGACAACGTAGCTCCTATTACATCAATGGTAAATACGTTACTCTTCATCCCCAAGGTGCTTTGGCAACTGGACGGTTATTCTTGTCCATGTTACCTGAAGATACTCAAGGTGTAGCAGGTTTAACTTTAGGTGCAGATCCAATAGTTACTGCTGTTAGTGTAGTCTCAGCTTATGAAAATCGTCCAATACCAGCTTTAATAATCCGAAAAGAGGCCAAAGGACATGGCACAATGGCTTATATAGAAGGACCCTCACTAGAAGCTAATGCTAGAGTAGTTGTTTTGGAAGATGTTGTGACAACTGGAGCTTCAGCAATGCTAGCTGTTAATCGACTGCGAGAAGCAAGCTATCAAGTGGAGCGGGTTTTTGCCCTTGTAGATAGAGAGCAAGGAGGTCGAGAACTTTATCAAAAAGAAGGTCTTCAGTTTGAGTCAATATTTACTATATCAGAGCTACAAGAAAATCTGAAAAATATGAGTCAGAAAAATGACGACTAAAGCAGATTATACAAATTCAGAATGGCAGTTATTATTACAAGCAATTACTTTAGTTTCAATGATAATTATTGCCTCTGAATTTACACTTTTTTCGGCTGTAAAAGAAGTATTTACTTTTAACAAAGAAGTTAAGCACGCTAAGTTAAATTATCAGGATAATCAACTGATTCAAAATTTGTTAGTAGATATTGCAGAAAAAACAACTCGAATAAATGAGATAGAAAATGCCGTAAATTTTCCAGACTTTCTGGAAGATGCACAAGAAAAAATTCAAGCAGCAGTCGCGATCGCTCATCTTAAAGCTACTCCGAAAGAAGCTCAAGAATATAAAGAATTTCTCTATGAAATCGCTACTCAAATAGCTAATGCTTCTGGAGAAGGAATATTTGGTACAGGACCTAAAATTAGTCAACAAGAAGCCATAGTTTTAGAAAGACTCAAAATGCTTCTTGAGCTGGATTGATTTAATTAGCGTTGCTGATTCTGAGTATGATTTTGCCCCCCGAGCAAGCCAAAATTGGGGGGATAAAACTCTAGAAGTCCCCCAAAATTGGGGGATGCGCGGGGGCTTGACCATAACCAAACAATCGCACATTCATACTTCAATTCAGCAACGGCATTTAATTCAATCAATAGACATCTCCAGAAGTGAGGGCGAATGCCATTCGCCCCTACATATCGCGTTTTCAAGGTGAATTTGCGTAAGTCCTGTTAATATAATAGCTATTAACTTTGAGTTACAGGTTCCTTTTCTTTAGCCAAAAACTTCTCTAATTCTGTCAAAGCATCAGCATCAACTTTCGTCTGCATCGGACAGAATTTTGGTCCGCACATAGAACAGAATTCAGCAGTTTTATAAATATCCGCAGGCAAAGTTTCGTCGTGATATTCCTTAGCTCGGTCTGGGTCTAAAGATAACTCAAATTGACGGTTCCAATCAAAGTTGTAACGAGCAGCAGAAAGTTCATCATCCCTATCTCTTGCTCCCGGACGACGACGACCAATATCCGCAGCATGGGCAGCAATTTTATAAGCAATTAACCCACTTCGCACATCCTCAGCATCAGGTAAACCTAAATGTTCTTTGGGAGTAACATAACACAACATCGCTGTACCATACCAACCCGCCATTGCCGCACCAATAGCAGAAGTAATATGGTCATAACCAGGAGCAATATCTGTTACTAACGGACCCAAAACATAGAAAGGTGCTGGACCTACAACATTAAACTCTTCCATTTTTTCCTTGGCGTTAGATGCTAAAGGATCTAGCTCCAAAACATTCAAAGGAGGACTTGAACACTCTTCCATTTGTTTTTTCACATTAAACTGAATTTGATCCATTGGTACATGACCAGGACCCTCTACCATAACTTGCACATCATGTTCCCAAGCACGGCGAGTTAATTCACCTAATGTTTTTAATTCTGCCAACTGTGCTTCATCAGTAGCATCGTGAGTACAACCAGGTCGCAAAGAGTCCCCTAAACTAAAAGAAACGTCATATTTTTTGAAGATTTCGATGATGTCATCAAAGTGAGTATAAAGAGGATTTTGCTTATGGTGGTGTAGCATCCACTTAGCAATAATTCCACCGCCACGGGAAACTATACCAGTGATACGACTCCTGACTAGAGGTAGATGTTCGATTAAAATTCCGGCATGGATAGTTTGATAATCTACCCCTTGTTGAGCGTGCTTTTCGATAATATGAAGAAAGTCGTCAGCAGTTAAATTTTCAATTCTGCCATGAACGCTTTCTACAGCTTGGTAAATAGGTACAGTACCGATAGGAACTGGTGAAGCTTTGATAATAGCAGTTCTAATTTCATCCAAATTACCGCCACCTGTAGATAAGTCCATAACGGTATCTGCACCGTATTTAATAGACAACTTCAGTTTATCAACTTCCTTCTCAATATCAGAACTGTTAGGAGAGGCACCAATATTAGCATTAACTTTACACTGAGAAGCAATGCCAATACACATCGGTTCGAGGTTAATGTGGTTAATATTAGCAGGGATAATCATTCGTCCCCTTGCTACTTCTGAGCGGACTAACTCAGGAGGGAGATTTTCCCGTTTGGCAACAAAGTCCATTTCTTCAGTGATGATTCCCTGACGAGCATAGTGCATTTGAGAGACGTTTTTGTGTCCACTACGCTTGGCGATCCATTCTGTCCGCATATATTCATTCCTCAAATAAACAGCTTCCCTCCGCTGGTATTAACCAGTCTCAGGTTCTAAGGGTATTTCTCAGCCTGAATATCTAGGCACCCCTAGCTTAATTTTCTACTATAGCATTTTTTGGGTTCCATGGAAAGTAAGTCAAAATTTAAAAGTCAAAAGTCAAAAGTTAAAAGTTAAAAGTCAAAAGTCAAAAGTTAAAAGTTAAAAGTCAAAAGTTAAAAGTCAAAAGTTAAAAAGATGTTTGTGCTGCACTTCAAACCTTGCGATCGCAACCAATCAAACATTTTTTCAGTGAAACAATCTGCAGAAACCATAATTCCCGTGTCCCCGTTTCCCCGTGGAGCAAAGTCAAAAGTCAAAAGTCAAAAGTTAAAAGTTAAAAGTTAAAAGTTAAAAGTCAAAAAGTTAAAAGAGATGTTTGTGCTGCACTTCAAACCTTGCGATCGCAACCAACCAAACATTTCCTCAGTGAAGCAATCTGCAGAAACCATAATTCCCGTGTATCCGTGTATCCGTGTCCCCGTGTATCCGTGTCACCCTGTCTCCGTGTATCCGTGTCCCCGTGTATCCGTGTCACCGTGTCCCCGTGTCCCCGTGTATCCGTGTATCCGTGTATCCGTGTATCCGTGTATCCGTGTCCCCGTGTCACCGTGTCCCCGTGTCCCCGTGTCACCGTGTCCCGTGTCACCAGTGTCCCCGTGTCCCCGTGTCCCCGTGTCGCCGTGTCCCCGTGTAGCGGCGAAATCATCCCAGTATTCAGCAACGCCCCCATCTAATACACTATTTAAGCTGTGTCAGTCTAGTAAGCGCACCTGCGAAGTATGCGCAAGCAAACGGCTGTTCGCTCTACATATAGCGCTTCTGCGTAAGTCCTGAATATTAAACTTTGTCTTTTAGCCAACTAACAAAATTAGTCTAGACAAGCTACTACTGAAGGGAAAAGAGATTAAATTTGACACTAGATAATTTTTGTTTATAATGGTGATGGCAGTGCATCTATTTGACCGTAATTTAAACTGGCTGCAAGAGCCAGAAATGCCATAGGGATAGTAAGAGTGTTTAAGTGCGAACACTGAAATTTGAGCTGCGTTCAAGATTTGTTTGCGCAGCATGACCTAGGAAATGCTAGTTTAAATCTAGCTCAGGCGGTCAGTTAGATCGTGACAACTTGTGGACTGGATAACGCCGACGTTGCCAGGATGAAGCAGGAATAGAACAGATAATCATAGATCTATATAGATTATTGTAGGTGTCTAAGAACAGCAAGACCCTTCAATATCTATGGAAGTCCAGTTGCGGAGTGTTACCGTAGCAGGAAGTAAACATTAATTTTTCATATTGTGATGTTCTTCAGTAGATCACAAAAATACCAAAGGAGACTAATTTTGATTATGACATTTTCAAGATGGCTACAGAAAACAAATGTGGCCGAAACTACGATAGCGAATGAATTTAATTCTTCCCCACAACTGAAACAAACTTTGGGTAAGTGCTTTCAGGTTGTGCTGGCAGTGGTAATGGCAGTTGCGATGTTTGTCATGCCAATAACAACAGTCCACGCTGCTCCGACTATTGAGTTTATTGACTCTGGGCAAGCTTTGGGGAATTCCGATAGCATAAGTGTGAGTTTAGCAGATGTGGATGGAGATGGCGATCTAGATGCTTTTGTTGCTAATACTAGCGATCAGGCCAACAAAGTTTGGTTAAATGATGGTAACGGCAACTTCACTGACTCTGAGCAAAATTTGGGGAATTACAATAGCTTAGATGTGAGTTTAGCAGATGTGGATGGAGATGGCGATCTAGATGCTTTCGTTGCTAATTCTGGTAGTCAGGCCAACAAAGTTTGGTTAAATGATGGTAGCGGCAATTTCATTGACTCACAGCAAGCTTTGGGGAATGTAACTAGCTATGATGTGGAATTAGCAGATGTGGATGGAGATAGTGATGTTGATGCTTTTGTTGCTAATTCTGAGCAGCCAAACAAAGTTTGGTTAAATGATAGTAGTGGCAATTTCATTGACTCACAGCAAAATTTGGGGAATACCACTAGCTATGATGTGGAATTAGCAGATGTGGATGGAGATAGTGATGTTGATGCTTTTGTTGCTAATTTTGAGCAGCCAAACAAAGTTTGGTTAAATGATGGTAGTGGCAATTTCACTGACTCTGGGCAAAATTTGGGGAATTCCAAGAGCAGAAGTGTGAGTTTAGCGGATGTGGACGGAGATAGTGATGTTGATGCTTTTGTTGCTAATAATTCTGATCAGCCAAACAAAGTTTGGTTAAATGATGGTAGTGGCAATTTCACTGACTCTGGGCAAAATTTGGGGGATTCCAATAGCAGAGGTATAAGTTTAGGAGATGTGGATGGAGATGGTGATATTGATGCTTTTGTTGCTAATTTAAGTGAACCTAACAAAGTTTGGTTAAATGATGGTAGTGGCAATTTCACTGACTCACAGCAAGCTTTGGGGGATTCCAATAGCAGAGATGTAAGTTTAGCGGATGTCGATGGAGATAGCGATCTGGATGCTTTTGTTACTAATCGAAATCAGCCCAACAAAGTTTGGTTAAACAACCTAGATGAGTATGTCAACCTTTGTGACAACGTAGCACCAAACAACTTAGTCGTCAATGGCAGCTTTGAAACACCAGAAATTCCAACACTTGATGGTGCTAGTTATGAAAGAGCGATCGAAGGTTGGGAGCTAGTTTCCGGGCCATTTATCGAACTTGATAACAGATTGATCGACAGTCCCTACGATGGGTCACAATTTGTGGATATGGATAGTATAAATGCAACGACTAAAATTGCTCAGACAATTTCTACCCAACAAGGAGAAACCTACAAGCTAACTTTTGCATTTAAAGGTAATGATGATTCCGAAGCAACCGAAAATAACACAATAAATGTATATTGGGGTTCGGAATTAGTTGAAGCATTTGATCAAGTAGACAGTGAGACATGGGAGGTGAAAACCTATAACCTGGAAGCTACAAGTACTGAAACTGTTCTCAGCTTTGATAATCTCGATGATATAGCTGATAGTAGTGGTACTCGTCTGGATGGAGTAAGCGTTAAATTGTGTCAGTAGTAGGATTTTCGGCGTTGCTGATTCTGGGTATGATGTAAGCCCCCCTAGCAAGCCAATTTTGGGGGGAATAAAACTCTAAAAGTCCCCCTTTATTAATCCCTCTCCCGTCCCCCTTTCCAAGGGGGAAGCCAAAGGATGCTGCGCTTTTTGTTGAATGGGGGACCAGCGGGGGCTTTACCAGAACCAAACAATCGCACATTATAACCTGGAAGCTACAAGCACTGAAACTGTTCTCAGCTTTGATAACCTCAATGACATAACTAATGGTGCTGGTACTCGTCTCAATGGAGTAAGCGTTAACTTATGTCAGTACTAGGATTTTCCTAAAGCTGTTCAACAATTAATAATGAATAATGAATAATTACCTCTCCTTGAAAGAAGAGGATTGACAAATTCATGAAAATTTTTCTTCTCTTGGTCGATTGGATATGGCGAGGAGACCTCGCCATCCCTCGACCGCTTATTATCCCCTTAAAAGGGGAGGCGCATACCCACAATTTTTCGGTAAGCGATGGCCTTGAGTAGCTAAAATAGGGCGATCGCTCTGCTCTAAAGGTAGAGCAAAACTACGAATTTTAACTCCCCCGGCGGGAAGTCCCGCGCTCTCCCGTTGGCGGAGCCTAGCGGCAGCTATTAGGGGAGCGTCGTATGGGAAAGCCGGGCGTTATGTATGTGGTTCGTCCTGATTTTCTATATATTTCTTTAGCACTGAAACACTGACACCACCACAGCTAGCAATAAAGTAAGACTCACTCCAAAAGACAGCTTTGAAATATACCTGGTTGACTTGTTCTGAGAACAGAGTTCTCAGTATTCTGCTGGTTACAGATTTCAGATTAGTTACAAACAATGGTTGCTCTAACTGTGGGTAGTATTGAAATAACAAATGTACATGGTCGGGTTCACCATTGAATTCTATGAGTTTGCAGTCCCCCGATCGTGCATAGGTTGTCTACTATTTCTCCTAATCGTTTGAGCATCTCCTGATTGATTACTTTTTTTCTATATTTCGTCACCAAGACTAAGTGAGCTTTCATGTCCGATACGGCTCTACCACGCTTATACAAAATCTTTTTCATAATTATTTAGCCATAGTTGTTGACAATTATATATACAGTCATTATAATAACAGATGTATAATGCATGAAGTCAATTCTCTATGCTATTGAAATACAAGTACAAGCTAAAACCCTGTAAAAGTCAAGCGGTTATTATTGCTAATTGGTTATCCATGGCTAGGAGGCAATACAATTACCGTTTAGCTGAAAGACTGAACTGGTTTGAAGCCACGCGCACACCAGTTAATGCTTGTCCACTTAATGTTTCAGTAGTACCTATAGAACGGATTTACCAAAATATTCCAGAATTTAGAGTACAAACGCGCGACGGTAGAAAAAAAGACAGCAATGGTAACCCGATAACAAAGAAAGGAGATAAGCACCCAAATATAGTCAATGGTTATGTTGTGTGGGAAACTGTTCAACTGGCAGACTTAGCACAGACTAAAAAACTATTTCCTGAGTATAAGTCTATGCACTCCCAGGTTTTGCAAGATATTGTCCAGCGTGTGCAAACAACAATGGATAACTTTACCCAACCTGACAAGAACGGCAAAACCAGTGGTAGACCAAAATATAAGGGAAAGCACTATTACAACTCGTTCAGCTATCCTCAGTTATCAAATGCTAATATTGTCAAAAATGCTAACGGTCGTTGCCCTTGTTAATTTGCCAAAAATTGGTTTAGTCCCTTTTGTGTACAATCGCCCAATACCAGAAGGTTTCAAGGTTAAGACGGGTACAGTAATCCGTGAAGCAGATGGTTTATATATCAGTTTCACCATCGAAGATAAGACTGTACCTTTGAGGCGTGTAGAAATTCAACCCACCGAACAAAACTCAAAGGGTATTGATTTGGGATTGTTCTACTATGCGGTTACGTCCGATGGGGAGTTCATAGAAGTTCCTAAGTTTTTCAGACTCTCGGAACATAGATTGTCTAAGCTTCAAGCAAGACTAGCTAAGAAGCCAAAGCACATCCTACCTTGGAAAATTCTCAAACGTAAGATAGCGAAACTGCACCAACTGATAGCCAGGCAAAGATTAGACTGGCAATTCAAATTAGCTTATCATTTGTGAGCGTGATTGTCAGGTGATATTTTTAGAAGACCTGCAAATAGCTAATTTAGTTCGACGTTGTAAAGCCAAGTTAGGAGGTAATGGTCAGTTTTTACCTAACGGCCAATCTGCGAAGTCAGGATTGAATAAGTCTTTGCAAGATGCAGCGTTTGGACAGTTTGTTCAAGTATTAGAATATGTAGCTTGGAAACTGGGTAAGCGAGTTATTAAAGTAGACCCAAAGGGTACATCTCAGCATTGTTGGCAATGTTTGAGCAAAGTCCCTAAAAGCTTATCAGAGCGCTGGCATTCTTGTCCTGGATGTGGACAGGAACTAGATAGGGACTATAACTCACCCACCCCTCTTGCTCCCCTCCCGGGAGGGGATGGGGGTGGGTTGGATTGTTATCAACACAGGAGGAGGGCATCACTTCTGTTAAAACTGCGGTCAGTTTTTCTCTGGCTGAAGAATCCCGCGCTCTCCCGTAGGGGAGCGTCGGGAGTATGTCAAAGTATAATTATTCAACTTGCAATATCAAAGGAGACTAATTTCGATCATGGCATTTTCAAGATGGCTACAGAAAAACAATGTAGCCGAAACAATAGAGGATGAATTTAATCCTTGGCCACAACTGAAACAAACTTTGGCGAAATACTTTCAGGTTGTGGTGGCAGTGGTAATGGCAATTGGGATGTTTGTTGTACCGATACAAACAGTTAATGCTACTCCGATGATTAAGTTCACTGACTCTGGCCAAGCTTTGGGTAATTCCAGTAGGTTCGGTGTGAGGTTAGCAGATTTGGATGAAGATGGCGATCTGGATGCTTTTGTTTCTAATTGGGGTAATCAGCCAAACAAAGTGTGGTTCAACGATGGTAGTGGCAAATTTACTGACTCTGGGCAATCTTTGGGGAGGTCCCAGGGCAGAGGAGTGAGTTTAGTAGATTTGGATGGAGATGGCGATCTGGATGCTTTTGTTGCTAATTGGAGTAATCAGCCAAACAAAATTTGGTTAAACGATGGTAGTGGCAAATTCACTGACTCTGGCCAAGCTTTGGGGAACTCCAGTAGCCAAGATGTAAGTGTAGCAGATGTGGATGGAGACGGTGATCTTGATGCTTTTGTTGCTAATCAAGGTAAGCCAAACAAAGTGTGGTTAAACGATGGTAGTGGCAAATTCACTAACTCTGGGCAATCTTTGGGGAATTCCAAGAGCTTAAGTGTAAGTTTAGCAGATGTAGATGGAGACGGTGATTTAGATGCTTTTGTTGCTAATTATAATCAGCCAAACAAAGTGTGGTTCAACGATGGTAGTGGCAAATTCACTAACTCTGGGCAATCTTTGGGGAATTCTGCAAGCTGGGATGTGAGTTTAGCAGATCTGGATGGAGATGGCGATCTGGATGCTTTTATTCCTAATGATGCTAATCAGCCAAACAAAGTGTGGTTCAACGATGGTAGTGGCAAATTCACTGACTCTGGGCAATCTTTGGGGAGGTTCTATAGCCATGGTTCGAGTTTAGCAGATGTGGATGGAGACGGTGATCTGGATGCTTTTGTTGCTAATAGGAATAAGCAGCCAAACAAAGTGTGGTTAAACGATGGTAGTGGCAAATTCACTGACTCTGGGCAATCTTTGGGGAATGTCACTAGCTTAGGTGTAACTTTAGGAGATGTAGATGGAGACGGTGACTTTGATGCTTTTGTTGCCAATTATAATCAACCCAACAAAGTTTGGTTAAACAACCTAGATCAGTATATCAAGACTTGTGAGAATACAGCACCGAACAACTTAGTAATCAATGGCAGCTTTGAAACACCAAAAACCCCTAAAGAAGAAGATTATGTTTTTGTAACTCCTTATGGTTCGTATCCCAAATTAGTTCCTCCTGTGAAAGGATTGGATAATTGGGAATTAGTGGAAGGGCCTGGTATCATAGTTTATAACGATAATCTGTTTGTATACGATGGCTACAAATACTTCCAAGCCTACGATGGGTCACAATTGGTGCAGCTAGATAGTGACAATGCCACAACTAAAATTTCTCAGAAAATAGCGACCCAACCAGGGGATATCTACAAGCTAACTTTTGGATTTGCAGGCAGTGGCAAATCAACGACAGAACATGACAAACTGAATGTAAATTGGGGTTCGGAATTAGTGGAAGCACTGGATAAGCTTGACAGTGATACTGAATGGGAGGTGAAAACCTACAACTTGCAAGCGAAAAGCACTGAAACTGTTCTCAGCTTTGATAATCTGAATGAGACAGCTAATGGTTATGGTGCTAATCTTGATGGAATAAGTCTTAACTTATGTCAGTAGTTATGGAGCGATCGTCTTGTTTAACTTCCCTGGCGGGAAGTCCCGCGCTCTCCCGTTTTGCGCTTCGCATAACTGCGTTAACGGCTGTCGCCGACATGGCAAGCGGAGCATTCTGTCAGGAAAAGGCGGAGCAAGTGCGGCAGCTATTAGGGGAGGGTCGGGATGGGAAAGCCAGGGCTAAGAGTCGGATACCTCCACAAATAAAACCTTCCTATACCCTCCCTTGACAAGCTAGGAGATATGCATGTTATTATCAAGGTCAACACAGGGGGAGGACATCACCTCTGTTAAAACAGCGGTCATTTTTTTTATGACTGAAGAATCCCGCGTTGTCGCTCCATGGGCAACGTCGGGAGTATGTCAAGCAAGTTCAGATCTCAATAAAATAGCTATAACTAGTGTTCGGCTTTGAAATGAAAAAACCAGGTAGTTACACTTGCCTGGGTTTTTTTGTGCTGGGGTTTGCTAATCAAAGTCCAGTAGGGTGCGTTGATGAAACGTAATATAATATCAAATCCAGTAGCATTGGTATAATATCAAATCCGGTTAAATACCCTCACAATCAATAGCTTAAAACTCTGATTATTACGTTATATAGAATCCGGTTATACAGTATATGTTTATAATTCTATCCACACTTTACTTTCTC